>DASZME010000057.1:0-31949 GCA_035551995.1 Tepidisphaeraceae bacterium | reverse complement strand
TATAGAGCGTTTTTCAGTTGGGTAGCGCGTGCGACGATTTGTTAACGATCGTGTGGCTGAGCGTTTGGTGGTGACGCCGGTTCTGAGGTACTCCGAAGAGCCGGATTCCGCGGCGCTTCGATCCGGCTCTTCGGAGTACCTCAGAACCGGCGTCACCACCAAACGCTCAGCCACACGATCGTTAACAAATCGTCGCACGCGCTACCAAACTGAAAAACGCTCTATATTTGCGGTTACGGGATTCATCCGAGTTCGGGCGGCCGGCCTGGATTATTTCAATCCGTAATCGGTTTGCGAATGATCCGCGCATATTCGATCGCCCGCCGCATCACTTCGTGCAGCGGTTCGCGAACCATCATCTTTTCGCCGGTGTCGCAGCAGACCACCGTGTCCGGCGTCGACTCTACATAGCGAATTTTCTCGGCGTTCATCACAAACATCTGGCCATTTAAGCGAGTAAGCGAAATCATCGGATCCTCCGATATATCAATGCGCGCTGTTCAACAAATCTTGAATCAGCTGATCGCTGGTGCTGATCACCCGGCTCGACGCGGAAAATCCCGTCGAGGCGATGATCAAATTAGTAAACTCCTTCGACAGGTCCACGTTACTCAGTTCAAGCGCTCCGGCCCGAATCTGCCCCGTGCCAAGCTGCCCCGGCGCCGAGATGGCGGCAACGCCGCTGTTGGCGCCTTCGGTGTAGACGTTGCCGCCCAGATTATTCAAGCCATCGGGATTGGCGAAACTCGCCATCGCGATCTGGCCGATCGATTGCTTGACGCCGTTGGAATAGCTGCCGGTGATGGTGCCGTCGGTGCCGATCGAGAACGAGGTGAGGGTGCCGGGGGGCAGGCCGTCCTGGCTGCCCAAAACGAGCGTCGATCCGCTGCTGGCCAGTTCGGTCATCTGAGAAAAATCAAGGTTCACGGACATCGGCGATCGGGCGCCGGTTCCGGCGCGGCTGATGTTCAGCGCGGTCCCGGTGCTCGACTTGAGGTTTCCCTGGGCGTCGAAGGTGAGCGTGCCGTTGCCAAGCACCGTACCGGCGCCGCCGACGTTATCCGCGCTGGTCGCGAAGAATCGCCAGGTGTTTCCGGTGTTGCTGGTGCTTTCGAGGACGGCCGTCAGGTTGACGTTGACCGGATTCCCCAGTGAATCGTAGGTGGTCATGCTTGTCTCGACGCTTTCGCCCGCCGGATCGCTGATGACACCGGCGGGGTTTGTGCCGTCGTTGACGGTCAGGGGCGAGAGGCCGAGTTGATTGACGAAGGCGCTGCCGGGAACTTCGAGCTTGTTGGCGCCGCCCTCGTTCCCGGTGATATCGAGAATGACGGAATTGGGGTTGGCCGGGTCTGCGTCGAGCGTGACGCCGGGCGCGGGCACCAGGGGGTTGGCCGGCACGTTGGTATCGATGCCCAGCGATTGCTCGTAAAAGCTCGACAAGTCGCCGACAGTGGTGGCGGCGGTGACCGTGAGCGTCTGCGCGGGCAGCGTGGCGCCGGCCTTACTTCCGGTAAGCGTCAGCACGTCGCCGACGTTAAACAGAGGTACGGTGTTGGCCGATGTGGCCGAGACGGTGGACAAGAGCGTCGCCGCCGTCGGCGCAGCGGCGCCGCCCACGGTGGTAATGCTCTGGCTTGTCAAAATGCTCGCGCCGGCGGCGGGTTGACCCGAGGCGTTGAGGTTTCCCTTTAGCGCGGCCACCGTCGTGGGCGTGGAGAGGGAACTGGTGCCCAGGGGAATGGTGATGTTGGTGAGTTGACCTGTCACGATCGTGCCATTCGGATTGGCGGCAAATCCCTGTAGAAACGCGCCGGAGCCGGTAACGAGCTGGTTGTTTGAATTCAGCGTGAACGCGCCGTCTCGCGTATATTGCTGATTTCCAGCGGATTTCGTGATGAAAAATCCCGAGCCGTCGATCGCCAGGTCGGTATCCACGCCGGTGGTTTGAATGGCGCCGGGGGTAAAATCCTGCTGGACGCTGGCCACCGAAGCGCCCAGGCCCGTTTGGCTCGGATTGGAACCGCCGGTCGTCGACGTCGGAGGCGTTCCCGCGGCGTCGGTAACATAAAATTGCGGAGTGAAAAGGGCCCGGCTGGCCTTGAACGCGGTGGTGTTGGCGTTGGCGATGTTGTTGCCCACCACGTTCATCTGCGTGGTATTGACGTCCAGGCCGGACAAACCCGTAAACAGCGCGTCGGTTAAACCCATGATCTTTCCTGTTCGGTTTTTCGCCTGCCTCGACCCGCGCCGGATGTTTCACGGCGTCTCCAACGCGTCTTGACCCGTTTCAATGCGTCGCGGCGGTCGCCGGCGCCGGCGTAATCGACGACACGTTGGACAGCGCCATGCTTCCGCCGCTATCTAATCCGAGGGAGACGTTTCCGTTTTGAACCTGCACGGACGTGACCACGCCGGAGATGGGATTGCTGTTGACGTCGAGCCCCTGGACGGTTTTTCCGATCATCGACGACGCAGTGCCGATCGACGTCTGAAGGCCAAAGCTGGTGAGCGAGCTTTGCAACGTCGTGGACGATTGAAGCTGCCCGATCTGGCTCATCTGCGCCAACAAATCGCTGCTGGACGTCGGATTGAGCGGATCCTGATTTTGAAGCTGCGTCACCATCATGTTGAGAAAATCGGTCGGCGTCAGACTGGCTGCCGCCGCATTGGTAGCCACGGGGGCGGTCACCGGCGGCGTCGGGACGGTGCTTCCGATTGGAGATGTAGGGGTTGACATGTTGAATGCTTCGGCAGACCCAATTGCACAAAATGAATATTCCAACCCGGTAATTTCAGCCCCTGCAACCCGTGCGCCTCCCCCGCGCCAAAATTGCCGATTCCCGCCAAACCGTAAACGACGTTGCACGATGACACAATCAAAACCATTCCAAACAACACCCCTTCTCACCCCGTCACCCCCTCACCCTGTCACCCCCTCACCCCGTCACCCCCTCACCTTGTCACCCCTTCACCCCTCACCCCCTATGCCACCAAATCCAGCGGATCCTCGACGCCGTTCAACTTGTTCCACATTCGCTTCAGCATGTCCTTGCGTTGCTGCTCCTGCTGCTGCGCCGACGCATCACCGGCGGCCCCCTGGTTTTGCCCTTCGCCTTGGCGCGAATTAGAGCCCGTTTCGGAATTGCGAGGAGACTGCTGCACATGAAGGCCGCCGACGCTGACGCCTTGAGCTTCCAGCGCCGTCTTGAGCTGGCCCAGACTGTGACTGAGCATCCGCGATGCCTGGTCGTTGGACGTATCGAACGTGGCGGTCATCGTGCCGTTTCGCATCTGTACGGAAATGTCCATCGCTCCCAGGTCCGGCGGATCAAGCCGGATTCGCATCGTGCCGCCGTTGGGCAAAAGCGTGCTGTGAACGCTGGTGACGATCGTCGGATGGTTTGAGTCGGCGAACTGAGCGTCGGGCGTTGACCGGGCGACAGGGACGGCGACATGAACCGCCGGCGGCGCCGATGCCGACGGCGCGGGCGCCGGATTCTGGGCGACGGAAAAAATCCCCGCGAAACCATGATCGGCCGACGGCTGCGGCGCCGCCGGTTTGGCATCGACCGCCGCGACTTCGACCGGCGCCGCCGTGGGGTCGTCGGACGCCGACGAGGCCGAGACGTCTTCACCCGCCGGCGCTACGCCGTTGGCGCCGGCCGTCGCAGTCGGCTGGACGCCGACCGCGCTTTGCGGCGCCTGGTCGTTGGCGGCGCCGTTCAGGTTCGGCCGTGCAGGCTTGGCCGCCGTCGCGCGCCGTGCTCCTGCCGCCGACGGCGACGACGAATCCGCATCGCCGGCGTCTTGCGGATCGGCCGCGTCGCTGGCGGCATCGATCGCTTCAACCGGCGCCGGGCCCTTCGCAGGCGGCTGATCTCCTTTGGGCGCGGACTGATCCGCCGATGAATCCGGCGACTTTTTCAGCGGCAAAACGATCTGCTGATTCGCCGCCGGATCGGCCGGCGCCGCTGTTTCCGCATGCTCGGGCTTGGCCGCATTTTTGCCTTTGGGCTTGGCGGGCGCGTCGGTAATTTCCGAAACGGGCGAAGCGGCCGCCGCCGCCGGCGCCGGAGCTTTTGCGTCCTCGTCAGCTGAAGCGATCGCGGGATCATCCTTCGGCTTGACGCCTCGAGTCGTATCGGCCGACTTGGCGCTCGATGACTTGCTCCCTTTAGTCTTGGAAGGCCTCGAGACATCGTCAGTCGAATTCGCGGCCGCGGTCGGCGATGATGGCGGAGTGGGTGCGTCCTTCTGCTGTGCATCGCTGAGCGCATCGTCAAATCGCGACGACGGCGCGTCGGCGGCGGATGGGTTCGCGGCGGGAGGTTTTGGTTGAGGCGGCGGGGCGGGAAAGAGACTAACGGCTTGGGGCATCGGTGTTTTCCTTCGAGTCCTGAGGCGCCGCGTCGGCCGCTCCGGGCGGATGACGCATCTTGTCGAGGATGCGCTTAACTCGGTCAGTTTCGGCCGCAGTCTTGAATTCTTTCAGGATCTTTGCCGCCAGCCGGGGCGTCATCGCGTCCAGATATTCGGCCGCCGCCGTTTCGTCCATCGACATAAATATCGACTTGACTTGTTTGCTCCCCATCGTGCCGTACAAGGCAAGCGTATCCTGAAAACCCTTGTCTCCGGCCAGCTTATCCGCCTGCTTCCCCTGGTCGATCAATCGCTGGCGGTCTTCCTCCAGTACCTTGCGATCCTCGCTCAGCTTGGCGTTGGCGCGTGACACCTGCTGTTCGCGATCGGCCGCCTCGCGCTCGCGTCGATCGAGCTGCGCGAACGCCACGTCAAACGCCTGCTGAACCGATTCGACCTTGTCCGCGGAGGTTTGCCCGGTGGAGCGTTTGGCCAGCAATTCCGCGAGCCGCTGTGACGCCGGCACGGGCGCATCCGCCCCGGCCGGCTGCGTCGCCGGGACCTCGACCACGGGCGCCGGGAAGACCACGGCCTTGATCGCCTGAACGCGATCGTGATCGAGATGACCCGACTGATACAGCCATGCGACAACGCCGGCGAGCGCGAGAAAATTGATCGCCAGCAGCAGGACGAGGGTGTCGAAAATCTTTTTCATGGCGACCCGCGTTTCTGTCATGGCCGGAAAGAAGCCGATTTATAGCTCGCCCGCCATGCCGTCTTCATACACGATTCGTTCGCCGGACTGGCTGGCGAAGAGCCGCATGCTCATCTCATCCAGCTCGGCGGATTCCTTTCGATCACGCTCCTGCTGCCACCGGTGCATCTGTTTCTCGCGGAGCTTCTCGATAATTTTTCGTTGCTTGGCCGCTTCGGACAGCGCCGCGCGAGCGGTGTCCAGTTCACGTTGCATCAAGGCCATTTTCTGGGCCATCATCGTTCCCTTGCGTTGCACTGAAGCGATATATCGGCGATGCGCCGCCAGAAATCCCATATCAAGCCGGCCCACGAGCCGATTTTCGCGCACCTCGGCGATATTGCGCTGCATCGACTGATCCAATTCGCGCAGGGCATCCTGCGCCTCGCGCATCCGCTGTTGAATACCCGCGACATTGCGCTGGCACTCTTGCTCCAAATGCTCCCGATGCCGCAACACGCCGGCGAGGGGGAAGTGGAATTGAGGCATTTCTTCGCTCCGTTTGGGGGTGAGGGGGTGGGGGCGTGACAGGGTGAGGGGGTGAGAGGGTGAAGGGGTGAAAGGGTGACAAGGTGACAGGGTGACAGGGTGAAGGGGTGACAGGATGAGAGACTGAGAGTGATGCGATTGAGGCCAGCCACCCTTTCACTCGATCACCTTGTCACCCTCTCACCCCCTCACCTTGTCACCCTTTCACCCCCTCACCTTGTCACCCTCTCACCCCCTCACCTTGTCACCCTTTCACTCGATCACCTTGTCACCCTCTCACCCCCTCACCTTGTCACCCTTTCACCCCCTCACCTTGTCACCCTTTCACCCCCTCACCTTGTCACCCTTTCACCCCCTCACCTTGTCACCCTCTCACCCTTTCACCCCCACCCGCGCTTTCGCCTGAACCTGCGCCTTCAGTAGTTTCTCGAAATGATCGACCACCGCCGTCAGATCGAGCAACTGCTTTCTTGCCTGTTCCATCGTCACCGGCGCACGCGAATCCTGCTGGAGATATTGCTGAATCTGCGGCCGCATCTGAACCGCCAGATCAAACTCGGCGTTGACGCCCGGCACATACGCGCCGATATTCACCAAATCCTCGATATCCTGATACACCGCCCACAACGCCGTCACGCGCTTGGCCGCCCGCAGATGATCCTTGTCCGTCACGTCGCCGCGCACCCGGCTGATGCTCTGAATCACGTCGATGGCGGGAAAATGATTGCGGTTGGCCAGCGCGCGGCTCAGCCACATGTGACCGTCGGTGATCCCCTTCACGGCGTCGGGAATCGGCTCGTTAAAATCGTCCCCTTCCACGAGAACCGTGTAAAAACCCGTGATCGATCCTTTCTTTGTTTTCCCGGCGCGCTCCAATATCTCAGGCAAAAGAGAAAAAACGCTCGGCGGAAATCCCTTGGTGGCCGGCGGCTCGTGAGCCGCCAATCCGATCTGCCGCTGCGCCTGACAAAGACGGGTGATGGAGTCCATCAACAGCAGCACGTTTTTCCCCCGATCGCGAAAAAACTCCGCCACCGTACACGCCACCTTCGCCGCCCGCACACGAAGCAACGGCGCCTCATCCGACGTCGAAACGATCACCACGCAACGCTTCAACCCGTCCGGCCCGAGGCTGTTATCCAAAAATTCCTGCACCTCGCGGCCACGCTCGCCGATCAGCGCCACAACCGAAATATCGGCGCTCGTGTTCCTGGCGATCTGAGACAACAGGGTGCTTTTCCCCACGCCGGGACCGGAAAAAATCCCCATCCGCTGGCCCAGGCCGCAACTCAGCAATCCGTCGATCGCGCGGACGCTGGTCGATATCGGGTGGCGGATATTCTCGCGATCCATCGGCAACGGACTCCGCTGATCGATCCGCCGCGATTCGCTCAGCCGAAGATCGCCCTTGCCGTCGATCGGCTCGCCGAATCCGTTCAACACCCGCCCAAGCAACTGCTCCGAACACCAGATTCGCGGCGCCGTCGTCATGCTTTCGATGCGATCGCCGCGCGTCACGCCCGCGGTCGTTGAGAGCGGCATCAGCAACGTGCGATCGCGCCGAAAGCCGATCACCTCCGCGATGCCGCTCTTGCCGCCGAAGCTGTGAATTTTGCACAGGCTTCCCAGCGGCAACGTCAGATCGATCGCCTCGATCGTCATGCCCGCGACAGCCGTCACCTGCCCGTCGATGGCGAAGGGCATCGAGGTATCGACCGCGTCAAGTTGAGCTTCGAGAATGCTCATCCCGACGCCTCCCGCGGAATGGGAAGCAGATCAGCCGCCACCCGATCCAGTTGCACATTCAGGTCGGCGTCGATCGATCCATGGCGTGTCGAGATTCGGCATCCGCCCGGCTCGATGGCCGGCTCTTCGACGATCTCCAGATGCTTTAGGCTCGGCCATTTCAGCCCCAGCGCCGGCAGGGCCGCATCCAGCGTTTTACGCTGCGACGGATGAATGGCGATCCTCAGATCGACCTGCTGCACGACCAGTTTCATCGCTTCTTCAAGATTTGCGGTAAACACCTCCGGTTCGATCAATCCCTGGCGTTTGGTCACCCGGCGAGCGATGGCGATGGCCAGCTTCACGACTTCGGCCAAAGCCGACGCTTCCAGTTCGCAGCGGGTTTGGTCCAGAACCGTCGCCGCCTTGCTGAGCGCCGCGATGGCATTTTGCAATTGGACGGCGTTTTCCTTGAGGGCCTGCTGCTCTCCCGCTTTATGACCTTGCTCCAAACCCCGAGCGGTCCCTTCGCGCACGCCTTCGGCAAGCCCGAGAACCTTCGCTGTCGCTTTCAACTGAGTGGCCTCGGACTGGGCAGCGGCAAGCAGCTGATCCGCCTGCTGGCGAGCGCGCAGCAAGACGCGCTTGGCTGCGTCTTCGATGTCCGCCAATGAAAACGGCGACGCGGTAAGAGGCGTTGTTGAAGATTTGATCAAACCCATAACGCTTCTCACAAACCCGCCGCCCGCGCCAACCAAACGCAAATCCCTCCCTCACAAATCACCTTGTCACCCTGTCACTTGTCACCCGATCCGGTCGCCCGTCCCCCGGTCCCAACCCCCTCACACCACCATCTCCTTCTCCCCCCCGCGCCCGGCGATGATAATTTCTCCCGCGTCTTCCAGGCGCCGAACGATATCCACGATTTTCTGCTGGGCCGATTCCACGTCGCTTACGCGGACGGGCCCCATGTATTGCATGTCTTCCTGAATAAGCTGCGCGGCCCGCTCGGACATGTTCTTGAAAATCTTGTCTTTGAGTTCCTGGCTCGCGGTCTTCAACGCCAGCGACAGTTCTTCGTTGTCGACTTCCTTGAGCACCGATTGGATTCCCTTGTCGTTGACCAGAAGAATATCCTCGAAGACGAACATGAGCCGGCGAATCTGCTCGACCAGATCCGGGTCTTCCGCTTCCAGCCCCTCCATGATTCCCTTCTCCGTGGACCGGTCGGCGAGATTCAATATCTCCGCCACCGTATCGACCCCGCCGGCCTTTTCGAATGTCTGGCTGACGATATCCGACAGACGATACTCCAGCCCGCGCTCCACTTCTTTGATCACTTCCGGGTTGGTCTGCTCCATGTTCGCCACGCGCTTGACCACCTCGATCTGCTTCTGGCTGGGCAAGCCGACCAGAATCTCCGACGCCTTTTGCGGCGGAAGATGCGCCAGAATCAGCGCGATCGTCTGCGGGTGCTCGTCCTGAATGAACGTCAGCAGGTTTTCGCTCTCGGCCTTTTGCAGGAAAGAAAATGGGGTGGTCTGCACCTGCTGGGTCACCTGCAGGATCGCCTTGTCGGCGTCCCCCGCCGGAAGCGCCTTGCGGAGAAGCAACTTGGCGTATTCCAGACCGCCCTCCGAGAGATAGTTGTTGGCCAGGGCGATATTGTAAAATTCGTTGAAAATTTTCCCGCGCAGGCTGAGGGTAATCTCGCCGAGGCCGGCGATTTCGCGCATAACTTCCTCGACGGCGTCGGGCGGCAGGCGCCGGAGGATTTCGGCCGCTTCGTCCTGCGGAAGCGACAGCAGCAGGATCGCCGCTTTGCGGACGCCGCTGATTTCATTTGAAGCTGAGGTTCCGATTGTCATTTTTTATGCCCGGTTCATCCAGCGCTTGACCATCTTGGCGGCGCTTTCCGGATCTTCTTTCACGAGGTTCGAGACCTGCTCGAGCATCTGTTGGGTGCGGACGGTATCGTCGTCGAGTTCCATTCCGTCGAGGGTCGCGTTGCCCTCGCCGGCCTCGCCGACATCTTCCGGAATCACCTTGAAGCCCGCCCGCTCGGGAACGACCGGCCCACCTGCGGCGGCGCCGGCCGAGACGGGCGTCGCGACGACCGGAACGATCGCGCCCTTCTTCACCATCATCGACACCATGAATAGGCTCAGCAGCGCCATGGCGCCAAGCACCCCTTCCTTGATATGCCCGCCGCCCAGCATCGCCAGCCACATGCCGCCCCCCGCCGCCACCACTTGCGGCGGAGCGCCGAGCGCCGTCGGATCAATGTACGTCTCCACCGCCACGTCGGTATCCTGCTTCAAGGCCGTGCAGGCCATCACGTCATGGCGAATCTTTAGCAGTTGTTCGTCGATGAGGCCGCGCATCTGCTTTTCGGTAGGGTCCTTGACGGTGGGATTCTGCCGGGTGTAGATGGCCGCGAAATAGGTCAACGGCACCCGCACCGCCGCGGCCACCGGCGTCGTATCGCCGCCGGCGTTGGTGCGCTGCGTCACCGTATGGCCGACGAAGTTTTCGAAATGCGCGGTGTTTTCCTCGGTATTGCTCGTCGCGCCCGGCAGCGCGACGGCCGGCCCGCCGTTGACCGACAACGGGGCATTGGCGCCCACGCCAGGCTCCCCGCCGCCGCTGGAGGCGCCGGTGGTTTCCTGCGTCTTATTGGTGGTTTGGCTCTCTTTTTGAAGGGAGGCTTTCGGATCGAACGCCGTGATGTTTTCCACGAGATGCATCGTGTTCAGCTTCACCGTCACCGAAGCCATCAGGCCGGGGATGTAACTAAGTTGGTTTTTGATCTTGTCTTCGAGGCGAACTTCTTCGTGCTGAATCGCCTCCTGTTGATCGTCGGCAAACAGCCCGCCGTCGGAGCTGTCCTGACGAAGACGGCGAGGCGAGCCGTCCACGACCACTTTGATTTTGTTGCGCGACAGAGACGACTGCGCCCCCTGCACCACGTCGGCCGCCGCATCCACCAATTGCTGCGACGCCTTGATCCCCGATCGCATGGAAATGGTGACGGTGGCCGACGGTTCGATCCCGCCGCCGATCCGCACTTCCCGCATGGGATCGATAATCACCTGCGCATTGGCGACATCCGGAAAATCGGCGATAATTTGCGAGACGGTCGTTTGCTTTCCGCGGTTCCAGAGATTGCTCGCTTCGGATTCGGACATGAACGGGTTGATGTTTTTCAGAACATCTTCAAACCCGTCCCGCGCGTTGCGTGGCAACGCGTGCGAGTACATCAATCCCGCCACCGCTTCCAGCTTCCGATCCGACGGAACCAGGAGCTTATCCCCCGACATGGCATGCCGGATGCCCCTGGCCTCAAGCTCCATCTCGACGCGCGGCAATTCATCGGCCGATATCGCCTGCGGCAACAACGGCTCCATCTCCGGCTCCCCCGCGTACCGCCCCCACCACACCAGCGTCATCACCATGATCGCCACCATCGCGGCGGTCAGCATTTTCTGACTTGGCGTCAATGACGCCAACTGCTGGGTAATCCGATCGAACTGCGCTTTGAAAAAGTCCATGACGTAGCCCTCCTTGGCTCTGTCGGATGGGAAATAAGTTGTCAGTTGTCAGTTGCTAGTTGCTAGTTGCTAGTAAAAAAGGAAGACGGCGACCCATTTGCCTTTGTCTTCACTAACAACTGACAACTGACAACTCGCAACTGACAACTAGCAACTCTCCTAGATCGCGATTCCCTTGATTTCATCGTAAGCGTCCATCAATTTCGCGCGAATCGCCAGCAGCGTCTTAAACGCCAGGTCCGATTTCTCGACGGCGGTCATCACATGATCGACATTGTCCGTCTTACCCGTCGCCACGTCCTCGACGGCCTTGCTCGCGTCCTGCTGGAGGCGGGAAACCTCGTCGATGCTGTTTTTTAACGTGTCGGCGAAACTGGTCCCGCCCGTCGGCCCCGTCGAATGCGCAGTCCCGATATCGCCGGCTCCAGCCAGCGTGCCGATGCTCGGATTGTTCGTCAAAGCGTCGATCATGGCGGTTAATCGCTAGTTGCCAGTCGCTCGTCGCCGATTGTTTGCGGGAAGAAAATCCGACGTTTACGTCAGCGACCTTATCTTCGCTAGCAACGAACAAGTAGCAACAACAACTTCCTAGGCAATTATCCTCAAACTGGAATTAATCATCGACTTCGTATCTTCCATCATCGTGATATTCGCGTCATAGGCTCGCGAGGCTTCCATCGCGTTTACATATTCGATCGCGGTGTCGATGTTCGGATAACTGACATACCCGCTCGCGTCGGCGTCCGGATGGCCCGGCTCATATTTTCGCAACGGCGGCGACTGATCGAGACCAACCTCCGCCACATGCACGCCCGGCTTGCTTGTATCATCCGCACGCCCCGGCGCAAAGACCACGAAACGCCGTTTGTACGGAATCTTTTCTCCACGCTCGTTTCGCGTGGTATTCACGTGCAAAACATTCCCGGCGATCGTGTCCATCCGCGCGCGCTGAGCCTGCAATCCGCTCGCGCCCATGTCCAATGCGTCAAACATTTATCCTCCGATGCGGCCGGGACGTCGCCTGCCCTTCGATACGCTTCCAATACTGCATACGCCGATTTGTGGCGTGTTCTGACAGGAGATCGCGGCCCAAACCGCGAGCGCCGCTCATGGTCAGGATTTATCCCGGACGATCCTTCAGCGATAGTTCCATCGTCTGATACTGCTTGCGGAGCAACTCGACGATGAAATTGTGCATCATGGCGTTCTTGGCCTGATCGCTCATGAGCTGTTCCATCGATCGATTCACGCCGTCGTGAAACAAAATTCCCCGCTGCGGATTTTCCAGCTCGGCGGAAATATCGTCGAACGACGTTTCGCCGAGGGGCGCGTCGTCGCGTCGCGAAATCCGCTCGCCGAGCATCTCCTGGAATTTGTCCAGCGACAGGTCCTTTTGCTTATAGTTTGGCGTAGAGATGTTAATGACGTTCTCGGCGATCAAGTTATGGCGCGCGGCCGTGAACTGGAGCATCTTCTCCAGAACCGGCTCACTACTTTGATTCAGCAATCGCTCGAACACGTTTTACCTTTCCCTATCAAACCCCATGCCATTCAATCGCTCCAAAAACAACGGGTTTTGCGGACTGATTATCGGGCAGAAGACTACTTGTTCGGCAAATCCCGCGCGGACCGCGCATTGGTTGCGCGTCTCGCCTTGTTCAAGATTCCCATGACTTGCGATCGCGGAAAATCTGGTACCAGCCTGTTTACATACTTTCCGCTTCCACCAGTTCGCCGTCTTCTTTCCAGCGCTTGAGTTTCATCCCGAGTGTACGAACGCCGATGCCCAGCGCGCCGGCTGTTTTGATTCGATGGCCCTTAAACTGCTGAAGCGTGCTGAGGATGACCTGCTTTTCGATGTCGGCCAGCGGCTTTCCCGCCAGGTCATCGACTGCGCCCGCCGTCGCCGGCCGCCCGCGCAGCCAGGGTTCGATCGTTACCGCCCGAATGATGCCGGGCTCGGCTTCCAGCACGCACGCCCGCTCGACGATATTCTGCAATTCCCGCACGTTTCCCGGCCAGCTATAGCGTTGCATCAATCGAACGGCTTCGGACTCGATATGTCGAAACGCCGCGTTTTCGCGCTTGGCGATTTGGTGGAGAAAATGCCGACATAATTCCGGCACGTCGTCGGATCGATGCCGAAGCGCGGGAAGTTCGATCGGTACCACGTTCAAGCGATAAAACAGATCCTCGCGAAATTTTCCGTCGCGCACCGACGCTTCCAGATCGCGGTTGGTGGTCGCGACCACACGAACGTCCACCTGCTGGCTGATGCCGCTGCCGACGCGCTCGAAGGTGCTCTCCTGCAGGACGCGCAGGAGCTTGGCCTGCAACGCCGGCGCGATTTCGCTGATTTCGTCGAGCAACAAGGTGCCGCCGTCGGCAAGCTCGAAGCGGCCCCGGCGGGTTTTGTCGGCGCCGGTGAAGGCGCCTTTTTCGTGGCCGAACAGTTCCGATTCCAGGAGGTTTTCCGACAGGGCCGCACAATTCACCGCCAGAAACGGCCGTTCGCGCCGCGGCGAGGCCGCATGAATCCCGCGAGCGACTATCTCCTTGCCCGTTCCGCTTTCGCCCCTTACGAGGACGGTCGCGCTGCTTTTGGCGACCAGATCCATTTTCTTGCGAATCTCGGCCATCAACGCGCCCGACCCGATCATTGGCCGCGGCACGCTCTGCTCGGTCATCGTGCGCAGGGCCTGATTTTCGCGGATCAACCGGCTGTGCTCCAGCGTACGGTCGATCAACAGCTTGATCTCTTCCCCGTCGAACGGCTTTTGAATGTAGTCGTAGGCGCCGAGTTTCATCGCCTCAACGGCCGTCGCGACGGTGGCGAACGCCGTCATCAAAACCACCGGCGTATCGGGGCGAATGCGCCTGGACTCGGCGAGCAATTCCAATCCGGTCATGCGCGGCATCTTCAAATCGGTAATCAGCAGATCGACCCGGCCCGGACCCGAAAGGCGCGATACCGCCATCGGCCCGTCGCCGGCGGCAATGACTTCGTGGCCTTCGCGCACGAGGGTCGCCGCGAGCGAATCACGCATCATTTCCTGGTCATCGACGACGAGAATTCTTGCCATGACTTCCTTTCAGATTCGAATCTCAAACCGCGCTCCGCCGCCGGGTACGTTCTGGGCGACGATGGCGCCGTCGTGGCCTTCGATCACGCGATGCACGATCGCCAGGCCAAGCCCGGTGCCCGTGTCGCGGGTCGTGAAAAATGGGTTGAAAATGCGATCGAGCACGTTCGGCGGAATGCCCGGGCCGCTGTCGACGACCGATAAATGAAATTGCGCCGCGTCGGAACTTTCCGGCGGGGCGCCAAAGCTCAGACGAATTTCTCCGTCGCGGGCGATCGCCTCGGCGGCGTTCAGCAGAAGATTCAGAACCGCCTGCCCGAATAACAACCCGTCCACTTTCGCCGGCATCGGGCGCGGCCCCGTGACGGTGCAGCGCACGTTTCGATCGAGCATCGCCGGGGCGGCATATTCCACCGCCTGATCGATCACGGCGGCAAGATCGATGTCCTGCGGGTGAACGTGCAATTCCCGGGTGAACTGGAGGACTTGTCCGACGATGCTTTCCAGGCGTTTGACGCCGCCGGATATTTTGCGGACCAATTCGAGCGAGTCGCGCCGATCGGCCACGTCCTTGGCCAGCAAGGATGCGTAAAGCTGGATTCCGCCCAAGGGGTTGCGAATCTCATGGGCCATTCCCGCCGCCATTTCGCCCAGCGCGGCCAGACGATTTCGGCGTTCGAGAAGCCGATTCTTTTCGCTCAACTCGGCGCGAAGGCGGTGGACGGTATCGTTCAATTGCTCGTGGGATTTCTGAAGGCGGTTGGTGATATCGTTATAAGTTTCGATGATCTGCCCGAGTTCGTCGATGCGCCGCGCGTAGTCCGGCTGCGGAGCGGGAAAAGCCGCTCGCGCGGGACGATCGAGAATGAATGAATCTGCTTCCATGCTGTTCTGCCCCTCTTGCCTTTGGGGAGCGGGAGCCGGAGGAGGCGCGATTAAGTCTGCAAATCCATCCGTGGTTTTGGCGTTCCGTACGCCGCCGCCGCATAATTGCGGTTAACCTGCTTGGCGACGGTCGTCTGCTGAATCTTGCGGCCGAGGTTCAACTTCCGCTGTTGAAGCACCAGCACGTCATTGCGATCGGCGCTGGTAATCTTTTCCAGCAGCGCCTTGGTCTCGGCCAGCAGCGCTTCGGCCCGTCTCCGGCTCTCGGGCCCGATGCCGGCGACATATTCAGCCCATCGCCGTTTGGTCGGCCCGATCACTTTTTCCAACGCGCCCAGCTGATCGAGCACTTCCTGACGGCTGGTCAGCACCGACAACAATTCCTCCGTCCGTGAATTCTGGATGTGCTGGTGCTGCACGAGCGCCAGCTTCGCGAGGCGCGTATAACAGGCCACCTGCTCGGCGAGCGCTTCGATAGTGGGGTCGGATTCCATGGGCATTGCCTCGATAAAAGCTCGGACGCGCACCGCGTCACTTCTTGGCGTACATTCCCGAATCGTCGGTCTCGCGCAGCCATTGATCCCAGTTTTCCTTCGACATTAACGATTTCGCTTCGTCAAACGCCTGCGGCGTCATCCGTCGCAACAGCCACTTGGCGCGCTCATTGGCGGTCCGGGCGTCGTTCGGTCGGCCCAGAGCCAGGTACGCGTTGATGATCTGCACATACGCGGCCACCGAACATGGGTCGTCGGGATAGCGAAGCGTGGCGGCATCGTAAAGATGAAGCGCCTCCTCATAGTCATGCAGGTCGTAGGCGCAATCCGCGCGGTAAAAAAAACTCAGCTTTTGATAGAGCCTGCCCAATTCGCCCGTCGGCGGCCGATCGTGCATCGCCTCGATGACGCGGGCGAAAAGATCGCGCGCCTTTTGAAGCCGATCGTTGCGCGCCGTGATCGCTTCGGCCTTGGCGGCGGCGGTGAGCACGGCGGCGTCGGTCGCCTGCGTCACGGCCGCGTTTTGTCCCGCCAGCAGCAACGCGGCGCTCTTGCGATAGCTGTCGGCCATCAGGAAAAGCAGGTCCGGGGTTCGCGGGTCCTGCGGATAGCGCTGCGTCGTCTCTTCGAGCCGCACGATGGCGTCCTCATAGCGTCCGGTGCGGTAATACAGCTGCGCCAATTCGATCAGCGCCAGCCGAAATTCTTCCGCCTCGGGCGTCAAAATCGGATTGTCTTCCAACATCCCCCGCAGAACTCTTTCGGCTTTGGCGTCGAAGGCCGGACCCTTGGCGATCAGGCATTCGGCCAACGGCACGCCGGACCTGCTGGCCGCGAAACTCTGGGGATAGCGGAACTGAATTTTTTGAAAGGCGGCGATCGCCCTGTCGAATCGGCCGGTTGACTGAAAGAGGCGTCCAAGCCGCAGGATGGCGTCGGGCGTCTGCCCGTCGTCGGGACGCTGCGACGCATAGAGTTCCAGCGCGGAAATGGCCTGCTGGCTTGCGCCGGCGCCGTCGAATAGATCGACCGCCTTCAAGATCGCCTCGGCTTGGCCATGGTCGTCAACGAGCGTCAGACCGTTGGCCAGCGCCATATACGAATCGCCGGCCTCGGCCTCAAGCTTCATGGCCTGCCGATGACGCTTGTTTTTCTCGGCGGCGCCCCCGGCGAGGGCCACGCTTGCCTGGACCTGAACGGCGCGGCGTTGCAGGATGCTCCCAAGCCGGCCGAAAAAATCGGGCGGCGGGTCGGCGTCCAGCGACTGCTCGTCCGCCATCACTTCCAACGCCGCCTTCAGATTGTCATTCGCGGCCAGCGCCGCCGACGCACGCTTAAGACCGGAGATGGCTTCGGGCTTCAGGGCGTCGCGGTTTTTCTTGCCGGTCAGTTCGAGAACAAGATCGTGAATGTCGCTGAGAGCCGCGTCGTCCTGGCCCAGCGCGATTCGGCACAGCGCCCGGCCAAGCCGCGCCAGCGGAACGGGACGCGACTGCGGATAATTCACCAGGATCGTTTCAAAAAACGAAATCGCCTGGCGAGGATCATTTTCTTCCTGCCGGATTTTTCCGATGAGATAGGCGGCTTCAGGATCGAGCGGATGACCGTTGCGGAGCTGATCGCGAGCCACCCGCAAGACACGCTCGGCCTCGTCCCGTTTGCCCAGCTTCTGAAGGCAATATCCCAGCCAATAATGCCCCTGCCCTTGTGAAACCGGAGATAAATCCAGCGCGAGCGCCTTTTCCAGGAGCGCTTGGGCATCGGTATATTGGCCGCGCTGGGCCATGGCCTGCGCCTGCTCCAGCATCGCCCAGGCGCGATCGACGGCGCCAAGCCGTTTGTCGGTGAGGTATTGTTCGATCGATTTTTCCGCGGAGGGCGACTCGTTCTGCGCGAGTTGCATCTCGATGATTTTTCGCTGTAGCGCCAGCGGGCGATCGGGGTCGGCCGCCAACGACTGTCGATACGCCTCCAGCGCCTCGGACAGTTTTCCCAGTCCCTCGTCGCTCTCGGCCACCCGCCGATAGATGTCCGCGTCGGGTTTTACTCCGTCCGCCAGCGCCAATCTTGTCTGATCGATAATGCTTTGATAGTTGGCCCGGTTCCTGAGATGCCTTTGCTTCTGGGCGGCTTCCAGCGTCTGGGCCAGCAGAAGATGCAGAGCGCCTTCCTGCTCGGGCTTAAGCTTGTCCAGATTTAGAAGTTTATTGGCCTGCGCGATCGCCTGATCGAATTGCCCCTTCTTCAAATATGATTGGGCGGATTCAAGGCGCTGGGCGTTGGTGATGGCGGGTTTGGGATCGATGAAACGGTAGGCGGCGTATCCGAACAAGCCTAGCGCCGCCACCAGCAGCGGAAGCTGCCAGAGCTGGGCCAATTGGCTTTGTGCGTGACGCGACGCCATGGCATCCATGCCTTTCACACCGCACCCTACTCAATCCGCGGTAGTTGAATCGGCAATCCATTGCCGATTCGGTGCGTCCGATAATAAACATCGGTCGGCTAAACGCAAGGAATAACTTGAGCGGATTCGATATTTCGTCGTCCGACGCGGCGGGCGCCGGCGCGTGTTGAGCGGGTTATCGCAGTTTTCGCGTTCGTGTCCTGCATGAGGTGACCGAAAAATACTTCTCAAGCGGGACCGCCATTAATAAACGCAGCGGCTCTACCGCGACTTGGGAAATGCTCCCGGATCGAACGGCATCGCAATCTAAATGTACTGCGAAGCCGTGTTGATGAAGCGCGTGCGCACGTCGTACAAGGCGGAATCGAGAAGGTGTTGCTCTTCGCCGGTGAGGTTGTTTTTGGTTTTGTCTTCGAGGATGGCGAGCACGTCGACCTGATATTTGGCCATGTCGAGATTGACCGTCGGCTCCTGACCCTGCGGCGCGATCTCGCCGAGGTAAAGCATGGCCTGGGTCAGGATCGAGTTCACCACGGAGCCAAAGCTCGCCTGCAGGGTTTCGCGCCCGGTGCGCCGGCCGGCGGCGTCTCTCGTCGCCGGGGGCGCGCCGGCGACGGGGGCTATTCCTGGTTGGGCGGGGGCGGCGGCGCGGGCTTGGGCCTGGGCGGCGCGCTGCTTTTCCTGCTCTTCGGCAAGGCGGCGCTTTTCTTCCTGGGCCTGCTTTTTCCAGTCGGTATCAATATGCAACGACATCGGTTCTTCAGCCATGATGCTTACTCCTCATCGCTCACAAAAACGCTTAGGCGACCGCCATTTTCCGCCGTTCCACACGCTCCGCGATCGGCCCTTCGATTTCCACCTTAGCGACCTCGAACGAAAACCGAAACCCCCTCGCCCGTCGCCGCGACCAGCGAATTCCCGGTGAAAGAGAATCCCCACGCCGCCGGCTCCCTGGCCACGCCGAGCTTCCAGAACGGAGCGGCGGGTTGATAAATGCTGTGGTATGGCGCCATCAAAACGAGATATTCGTCGGGCCAGTCGATCGGCAGACGAACCGCGCCCCAGCCGTCGCGGGTGAACGCGGGCAGACCGCCGCCGGTGGGGCCGGCCAACGCAATCTTGCGACCGTTCAGTGGGCCAAATCCGGCCCCGATCAGATCGTGCGGCCCGTACCAGCTCGAGCGATGTTCGACGGAAGTATCGCGCGCCACGACGACGCCGGCGCCGCAATCGATGATCTCTCTACTGTGGCCGGACAAAACCAGGAGCAGCTCCGAATCTTCGGCAAAGCCAACCTCGGTGATGCCGGTGATGCTCGCCAGGCCCATTGGCGTCCAGGGTGGCGGCGGATCGCCGACGGGCGCCTCGCGCACGCGCTGTCTGATGGGTTCGATATCGTCCATGATGGACAACATACCTTCGCGTCGTGACACTGTCAGGCCGGGCGGGTAAATTTTCGATCTGGATTTATCGCCCGACATTGAAGCCAAAGGAAGACATCGCCATGCCCACATCCGCCAATTCCCGATTCACGATCGCGATCGTCCTTCTTCTCGCTTTTTGCCCGCTGACCGCCCGGGCGGAACAAAAAGTCGGCGTGACCGAAACCGACGACGCCATTACGATCGAAACCGACGCCCTCTCGGCCATCATTCGCAAGACGGGATATGTGAGCGGCGTTAAAGCCGGCAGTTTCATCGACAAGAAGACCGGCGCCCACGATCTCGGATTTGGGCTGCATATTCAGGATTGGCTGATGGCGCCGGGCTGGCGCGAGGACGGCTATCCCCGCGATCCAAAACTCCACGGCAATCTTCCCAAGCACATCGTCGAAGGCCCCCAACTCTGCACCCAAGCCAAAGTGGTGACGGCTAAAGTGATTCGCGGCGAAGGATTCGCCGCCGTGCTGCTTGGCTACACTTATACGAAACCGGGCCCGGGATTCAAAGCCGGTTCGACCTGGGAGCAGACGCTGATTTTTCAGCCCGGCGTGCGGTATTTTCTCAGCGCGGAACGAATCACGTCGGTCAACGACGCCGACGATCTTTTTTATCGCCTGGACATGCCCGGCCACATCAAGCACAAGGGCGCCGATACCTTCGAGCAGGTTTATCTCAGTTATCTCGATAAGATGATTCCCGCGTCGGCGTTTTCGGAAAATTTTGGCCCTGACGAAAAATTCCTCTATCGGCGCCGCGACGACGCCATTCCGCGGCGGATGATCCGCGCGTATCAAGTGAAGCTGGACGGAAAGCCGGGCCCGTGGCTGGCCGGGATGACGCTCGACCCGGCCGAAACATCCGAGGCATGGTGCCATGAGCGGGGGTACGTCTGCTTTATCGAGGAATTGCACCGCCGGCATGTGAACGCCGGCGAAAGTTTCGGGGCCGCGTATTGCATCGGATGGTTCGATGATGTCACGCAGATGCAGAACGTGTACGATCGCTACAAAGGCGCGAAGCGAATCGTCGTCGCCGGCGGCAAATTCAATTTGGAAAAGTAAGCTCGGACGAGAAACATGAGCGCGCCGAATTCTAGCTGTTTCAGGAGATCTCTTGCGTACTCTCGATCACAAACGAACGGACAACTTTGCAAGCGGAATGGAAGAGATGATATCCACGAAGAACACGAAGGACGCGAAGAGAAACGGATGTCATCCCCCTTCCTTCGCGGCGTTCGTCTCCCGCGTGGATCATTCCACTTCGCGCTTGTATGAATGCCGACGGCAAATCGCCGTCGCGCTAATGCTGGTGATGGCGGCGGTCGTTTCGACGCGCGCCGCCGGGCCCGCCTGGACCGTCGAGGAAAAGAGCCTCGGCGCCGTCGTCGGCTATGACTCGATCCGCGGCATCGCCATGACCAGTGACGAAAACCACCTGGTATTCCTCGGCATCAGCGGGAAAAAACAGGTCATCGTTCTCGACGGAAAACCGGGCCCCGCGTTTGAATGGATCATCCCCGAAAGCGTCAGCAACGGCCCCGACGGCGCCCATATCGCATACCTCATCCAAAGCTCCACCGAAACACAGCCCGTCATCGACGGACAGCCCGGCAAAGGCTATTACACCGTCGATCGCAATCAAATCTTCTGGAGTCCCGACGGCAAGCGAACCGCCATGGGCGTCCAACTGCAAGGCGGCGGCGCCGCCATCGTGGTGGACGGCGTGCCGGGAGCGAAATTCGATTTTATCGATGCGCCGCTCTTCAGCCCCGATTCAAAACGGATCGCGTACGTCGCCCGCCGCGCCAAGCAGCAGTTCGTCGTCGTCGACGGGCAGGAACAGAAGGCATATGAAGCCGTCGGACGCCTGACGTTCAGTCCCAATTCCAAACATCTCAGTTACGAAGCCATCGCCAACGGGAAGTGCCTTCTTGTCCTGGATGGCCAGGAAGGAAAAATTTACGATTCGGTGAAACTGGGGCCGGGATTTAGCGTCGATGGCGCGCGGCTGGTGGCCGTGGTCGCCCAGGCGAATAAATTGATCGTGCTGGTCAATGGCCGAGAGAGCGAGCCGTACGAGAAGATGGTGGCCGGCGATTTTGTCCTCAGCCCCGACGGCAAGCGAATCGCGTACGCCGTCAAGAAGGGGGAAAAACAATTGGCGGTCATCGACGGCGTCGAGAATCCCCCGTTCGACCATATCAGCGCCAACGCGATGAGTTTCAGCCCTGATTCCAGGCGGATCGCGTACGTCGCCGGAACGGTGACGAATGGTCCGGATTTCGTCGTGCTGGACGGCGTTCCGCAAAAACCGTACGAGGGAATTCTGGTCGGCACGCCCCTCTTCAGCCCCGACTCCAAGCGCGTGGCCTTCGGCGCCAAGCGCGACGGCAAATGGAGGTTTGTCGTCGACGGCGTCGAAGGAAAACCGTACGACTTCATCGAGCCGCCCTCCATTCAGATTTTCAGCCCCAACAGCCAGCGGGTCGCCTATCGGGCCGCCAACGGCAAGAGCCCGACGATGGTTATCGACGGCGTCGAGTCCGTCACGGCCGACTATGTCGGCCCCGTCTCATTCAGTCCCGACAGCAAACACGTCGCGTTTCTCCGCATTCGCGAAGGCAAGACCTACCTGGTCATAGACGGCGCGGAAGTAGCCGGCCCCTACACGTCGGCGGTTCCCGAAACGCGGGTGATCTTCGACGACAACATCACCGCCCATTTCATCGCGACGCGAAAGGATGAATTTTTTCGGGTCAAGGTGAAGTTATAAGGGCGCCTCCTTAACCCAAAAGCCAGCATGACTTCGGCCAACAGCCGACAAGTTGTTCTCGACCACTACTGAATCGCCGCTGGTCCAATCCGCGGCTGCCTCAATTTTCCGCTGAGTGTTCGACTCGACGGCGCCAACCCCGCCGCGGCGAATGCGCCGTGAACCAGAATCATCCAAATCACCGTTTTGGGGAGAGTATAAAAAACGTCTTGGTTGAGCGTTGTCAGCTGCTGATAGCTCAGAGTGTAGCGGTCCCAGAAATTAAACCGCTCGAAAAGAACGCCATTGATCGCCATCAGCGGATGTGCGGCCGAAAGCCAGTGCACGATGGTCTCGGCATGCGAACCGTAAAGCCATGGAGAGAGCCAGACCGGCCAAGTCAGCCACGCAAAACCCGCGACGACCACGATGGCGGCGGCGTAAGTGGAGCCGATTTTGACTCGCGACAACAATACCGCGCAACCACCAAGAGCGAAAACGTATGCCCCGAACACTCCGACGCAGCGCAACAGGTCGAACAAGGAAAGGTTCGCCGATATCAACCAGACCGCCGCGATTCCGAGCGTCACGGCGCCGCATGCCACCAGGCGCGCGATCGGATCTTCGTCGGCTAACGCCAAAGACGGCACGAGAAATGTCACCAGCAGAATCGGGCCGAAGAACAGTCCGAGCGAAACGCCGCTGACCGCGTAGCACGCCCATCCGACGAGCGACGAGAAGCCCAACGGAATCAGCGCGTGCAACAGGAAGACGCTCAAACGGCGATGAGTGTGGGGAATTGGCGTCATATGAATGAAAACGCCTTGCGTCGTTTCACGCCTCACCCTGGCGCGCCGCGAGCGGCCCGGCAAAACAGACCGCCGCCCCTCAGCGGCTTCGTGACGGGCCATGCCGTTTACTTCCCCTCTTCGGGGCGGGGCGTGGTCATGTCCTGGTACTCTTTTTCCAGCTTATCGATGGCCCGCTGAATGCGGTCGGCTTCGTCGATGAGACGCTGTTGCTCGCGGCGCAGCTCGGCGATGACCTTGTAGTGCGCCTGAGCCGCCTCGCGCAGGGCGGCCACGTGGGGCGATACCTTCTGTTGCCAATATTTTTCGAGATTGTCCACTTCTTTCTGATCGAGATGTACATCGGAAAGCGGATGATCGGCGGGCCCCGTCGCGGGAGGCGCCGTCGCCGGAACGGGCGTCGCGGGAGTCGGCGTCGCGGGCTCGGCACATTGGGCGCGACGGGCGGGCGCGGCGGTGAACGACGCCAGTTGCACGCCGGTGTCCCACGCCGGCGCTTGAGATTTCGGCGTCGGCGTTTCGGATTTCGGCGCCGGCGGCGCGGGATCATTCGGAATATTGACGCCGACGGGCTCGATGATCATCCAGACCTTGGTCCCGGTCTTTGGCATCAACTCGGCATTGCGCTGCCACTCCAGCGTCTCGTTTGCGCTGCTCACCAATTCCGGCACGTCAATCAGCGACAGGTCGAAATTGCAGATGCTCACGACGTACCCGGTCACGTCCGCCGCGAATTTCCCGTCGGGCATCGTTCGCGAGCCGGTGAAGACCCAGGTAAACGCCGGCGGCGATTTATGCGTCTTTACGTTCAGCAGCCAGCGGTTGGCGGGATAGGTGACGGTCTTGCCGTCCTTCTCGTATTCAACGCTCAGATGCAGCGGCGGACCTTGCGGCGGCGTCCACTTGTTGGTGGCCTCGCTATAGGTGATCGGCTTTCCCGGCTTGAGCCCGATGGCGAGCAAGCCGATATGAATATCCGATGGCTTGGCCGACGTGCGCAGGACCGATTCATGCTCGTTGGTGCCGGCCTCGCAGCAGAAGAATTCCAGCGGCGCATCGACGTTCAGCGCTTCGCATTCAACGCGAACCTGATGTGTCCGCGGATCGAATTCCACATGCGGCAGCTTCCCTTTTTTCGCGTCGGCAAGCGCCTGCGGCAGACCTATCCAACCTGATACGATTAACGTCAATGCCAGGGCGAAACGACTCATCGTGCAACCTCCGGGTTAAGGCCCAATGCGGTTCACTTAATGAGTCAAGTTAAACGTCCAGCCGCCGAGAGAAGAACAATCGCCGCGGGTTGATCGCGTCCGCGAATTTCAGATGCCGATTCTCCGTTGTGTCGTGTCCTCTCGGCGCGTTTGCGCCTGGCGTTAACTCGGTTCATCTTAGGTGAACCGCATACGGCTGGATGAAGTCTATCTCCGCCGAAGGACTGACGCCACTTAGAGCGTTTTTCAGTTTGGTAGCACCTGCGACGTTTTGTTAAAGATCGCGTGGCGGAGCGTTTGGTGGTGACGCCGGTTCTGACGCACTCCGAACAGCCGGATTCCGCGACGCTTCCATCCGGCTGTTCGGAGTACCTCAGAACCGGCGTCGGGCGATGAAACTAGTTCCCACGCATGTTGGACGCGCCAGCAATCCGAAAAACGCTCTAGAACATTTGTGATGTTGGCGAGAGGACCTCGTGTCGTGAATCACGCCCCGCAAGCGGGGCCGCTACAGCAACCTGAAAAATGTTTTAGGCCGAAAATTCCATCTGCTGCCGATTGAAATACAACGATCCTTCGTACCAATCCGGCGCCGCCTCGCGGCAGCGGAGCAAGGTGCATTGAATGGTTCGCCGCTCGCCGTCGGGGCGGACGATTTCAAGCATTCCGCCATAGCCCAGCGGCAAGCGGTGCGGCGTGATGAAACCGAGGCCGCGCTCGTTGGCGTCGCGGGTGTAGATGTCGCGCGGCGGAAGTCCGGGCAGGTCGCTGAACAACTGCAACATCGCCTGCACGCGATACGACGCCCGCGGCGAGCGGCGCCGTTCCGATGCCGAAAACTGGCCCGCTTCGATGGCCGTCAGTATTAACTCCACCCCCGCCGGCCACGGCGGCGCCGACTCCGGGCGGGGAATGTGAAGGTTGGCCGACTTTTCGATTTTTGCATTCACGGTCGCTAGCATCAGGGTCTCCAGTTCAGATTGTTCGACGGTCATCCGCCTCGTGCCTCATTTGCGCCCAGGCGGACTTCAATGACCAATAGCTACAATACAAAAGGCCAGGGCGGCAAATCCGGGCTCGACGGTTCGCGACTGCAACGACCGCCAACATCCATTACAGTGACGCTCGCTCATGTTCGCGATCGCAGGCGCCATGTTTTCATCCGCAATCGTCCCATAAGAAAAGATGAACTCCCATGCTGAACGCTCGCACCGCTTTGTTCGCGGTTTCCCTGCTGGGTGTGACGTCATTGGCTCCGGCGGCCGATCCCAAACCGCCCGCTTCTTCGGCCGTCGCCGAGCAGAAATCGCCGCACATCCGCAATGCGGGATTCAGTTTCATTCGACGCAATTTCACAACAATGAAATGAGCGGCCCGCAAGCCGACGCCGGCAAGGGATGGTGGGGCCAACTCTACGGCGAAAATTTCGGGGACAAAGTCATCGGAAAAAATAAGTCCGGCGAGCAGGTCGTCAAGCCGGAGGAGTGGAACACCTATGAAGTGCTGGCCGTGGGAACCAGGGTCAGGACCGCCATCAACGGCAAGCTGTGCGTCGATGAAGAAATCGGCAATATCCCCCAGACCGGAATGTTCGGATCGCGTCGATGCTGGCGCATTCCGTCAACATTGCGTCAAAGTCATAGTCCGCGCCGACCTCAAGGCATTGTGTGGCGATTACAAAAACTGGTTTTGAAAGCGAATTGGGACGATCAGGACCCACGAGGCAACGCAGCTTCTCTTGCAACTTGTCACGGTCTAATGGGCGCATGCGGCCAATCACTAAATGAACCTCGGCATCATCCATGCCCAGGTTCTTCACCTCATCCTGAATCGCCGCGGCGATATCGCGCGCCGTTTGCACCCGATTTACGATGATGCCGATCGCTTTCCGCGTGTCAGAAAGGAATTCAAACGCCAGCCGCATCATCTCGGGAACGAGTGATTTTTTCTTTTCCAGCTTGATCAATCCTGCTGGCTTAGAAGCATCGCGGCGGTCATTTAGCTTTGCATTGCGTTCATCGTTCCAATTTTCCCCTCCCAGACTAAACCGTTTTTCCTCCGGCACATCGGCTGGCGTAGCCGTCATTTGGACGAAACGCAGGGGTGGCGTTCCTTCGTGCAGTTGTTGATATCGCGAAAGCAACTGCATCGTCTGCGAGAAAGCTTTTGTCACATGGGCTTCGTCAAGCAATACGAGCGAATCGCACGCCGTCAGGGCCGCATGGATCGGCTTCATCGAATCGCTCACGCCATAGCCCCGGAAGAGTAGTCGCGAGCCGAGTTGGTCGGCGGTGGTACAAACCACCATTGGTTGAGTCATGCTCCGCGCCCAGGAAGTATCGCGATAGATGCCGCCGCGCAATTGCGAAACATCAAGCGGGAGCGACTTCGGATCTTCATTGAGAGATCGGGAGCGCCTCGGCGACCTCCTTCAGGATGCCGTCTTTTGCCTCCAGCAGCTTTTCGGCAATCTTGAATGCGCGGTCGAACGCTTCATCGACAATCACTCGACGATTGACAGCGAAGAATATTCGCCGACCAACCGTTCGTTCATTGGCCAGGCGCTGCGCCTGGCAGGCCAAGACGAAAACCGCGATGTCGATGCAAGTTGTCTTTCCGCTGGCGGTGGGAAGGTCGATGCAGCTCGGCCAACCGGTACTGAAGACCTGTTGCGCGAGGCGAGTTTGCCAAGGGAAAGGAACCAGTTGAGCGCCTTCTGAATCCTGGTAGAGAGCGCCGAAAAATTCGTCAAAATGTGAGATTTTGAGATTCATTGCCCCACCTCGCACTTCCACGGGCGCATCAGCCCATATCCTCGGAAACGTCCAGCGCCGATCAACACCGGTCCGGCGACATCTTGCTCGAACTCGATGCAAACATGCCCTTGGTAGCTTCCTTCACGCAGCAGCGGAAATCCGCCCTGCCCCGGCATCGCCCGTAACGAACCCCTAAAAAACGGCGTCTTTTCCACGCGCACCGCCAGCGGCTGTGGTAGCCCCACATTCCGGCATGACTGCGCCACAATGCCCGCTACTTCTTCACGCCAATGAATTGGCGATCTCGCCCGATCTGATTTTGGCATTCGGTCGAGAACTACGGGAGTGACCGACGCCCACAAACAATTTTTCTGGGTGTAAGTCAGCGGGCGCAGGCTGGCTTTCGGCGAAAAGCCTCCTTCTCGCTCGATATTCCATTCGCCGACCTTCGCAAGCGTGAGCCTTAGTTTTCGCGGTTCGTTGTCTTTGTCGAATAGGACTGGAGACAACATCTTTGCCCGCTCGCCATAAGTTACTGATCGGGGCACAAGTACGGCCAGGCCGAGCAAGTGACCGTCCGCGTATTTATTATCAACGAAAGCCATCGGCACGATCGCGAGATGAGATGACGATTCGAGTCTTCGTCCGTCTGGCTCATGGCCGCTCACCCAAGCGGGCACCGGCTGAACGCCGGAATCTCGCATGATGACGTTGCGAAGCGCCGCCGCGAGTTGCGCGGTTGATTCCAGTCCAAACGTCTGTCTGGAATCCTCGCTTTCGCACAAAACAATAAAATTGGAATCGAATATTGAAGATGGGACATCTAGGGCTAGCGCGACGGCTTCTCGGTATCCACGAGTGATCGACATCACTGGCCGTTGTGTCACGGGCTTGCCATTGGGGAATTGCTCGTCGCGCCGCTGTTGCAACTTTTTCTTGGCCGTCCCCTTGGCCTCGGCCATCTGGCTGTCGATGGCGGCGTAGGCATCGACGGCTTTCGGTTGTACGACTGCTCCAGGCGCGCCACTGCTCCGCTCTGCGCGATGCGATACCCGCGATTTAAGGCGTATTCGTCGGGTACATGGGTGGGCGAAGTAACCGCATTGCGTTCGACGCGCGCCCAAACCAGCGACGACGAATGCCCGATCCGTGTGACGTTCTTGCAAACTAATTCCAAAGCGTCAATGTGCTTGTCGTGACCTTCAAGAACGTGCCATGTGAGCCGGAGCGTTTCATCCCCAACGTGAACACGCGGGAAAACGCGCGGCTGCCGCGACCGCTTAATTAGCGCCTCCGCCGATGTCTGATCGTTTACCGGCACATAGACCGTTAGTACCTCGCGCAGCGTATGCTGCGGCACAGTCATGTCCGGCGGCTCAAGGTCCGCAAGCCATTCAAGCGCATCCCGTTCCGCTCGTTTTTGTTCCGACGGCCCGTCTGTTTCGAAGTGCGCCGCCGCCAGCGCCATGAACACGCGCGCCGGATGTGGGGGCCATTCGGCCTGCTCGCGGTTAGCCGGATCGGTTGCGACGGCATAGCCGGTCAAATATTCAATGACGAGCGAAAAGGATTTCATTACGCTTCCCCTTTCTCATTATCAACCCCCACTGCGGCCAGTTCCTGACTCTTCTTTACCAACGCAATCAGATCCGGCGATGCCGTAAGTTTAATTGGCGCACTTTCCCATGGAAGGCCAAGTTTCTTCGCGGCTTCAACGGCGTCGGTGTAGATGGCGATCGCCTGCTTCGAATCAAGCGAGATCGGCGTTGGTTTGCCGGGGGTTTCAAGCAATTCAAAACGTAGCGGGCCGTCAGGAAAAAGCAGGCAGCGTGAGCGCAGATCGCTGCCGCGCTCAAGCGAGAGTGTCAGACCGACTAGCGCAAGAGCGGCGAGGACCGAGCGCGCGGCGGTATCGATCTCGAACTGCTTCTTCGGGTCTTTATCGAGCATACCATTGAGCGGAAACCGTAACCGTCGAAGCTGTGGTAGCGATAGAACAGCGGTGTGATCGGCATGGGATATAGTGACGCCGCCAGCGGCGATTTGACCCGACTTGATTGTCTGCTGCTCGGCGGCTTCTGTATTTGATTGAATCGAAAGGCAATTGTCGTCTTGCTGAAAGCGATATCTAATTGAGTTCGCTCCCGCGAGAAGCGGATTAGGGGCTTTGTGTGCGTCATCGTACTTTACAAGATCAGGTGTCACATTTCCATGATTCGCAGCAGAAGGCTTTCCTGCATCAGGCACCTCGCCAGCCTGCTTAACGGGATCAAAAAACACGTCCTTCTTGCCTACCTTTTTATACAGAAGCGCTTTCCCGGTCGGTTTGCCCTTGTCCACCTCCTGAATAGCTTCGCTTGCAGCAAGTGTCCAGGTTCCGTCGGGGCGCCGGAACAGTGGGCCGGCTTGTTTTGCGATCTGCAAAGGATCAATTCGACTAGCGGTGCGCACGCCGTAGGCTGCATTAATTCCGACAATTTCACTGACCAGCGCCCGCGCGAACTTCGCCCCGAGACCACCTTTGGGACCTGTAGAATCCCATACGCCCAAGAATAGCGCATGCGGGCAATATCGAAATAAACCCGTAGCGTTTGCGAGGCTGCTGTCGGTGATGGCCTTTCCAACATCGGATTTGCGGAAGGGGAGCGGTTTGCCTTTCTCATCTCTTTGGTCCGTCAGGCTGTCGCGCAGAATCGCATCGGCAGCACGGTGCGGGGCCTGCAGGCTGGTGACACACTGTATGTCGGCGACGGAATTACCGAAGTTCACCACGATCAATGGCATGGTGTCATCGCCGATCCGAAACTCGACGAAACTGGCCGGTTTGAAAACCGACGATCCTTGGCCGGATCTTCTTCCCAGATTCTCTCACAACGTCTTCTTCCATTCTTGTCTTCTTGCCTGGATAAGCCCTGGTGCTCAGAGAACGAGGCTGGCGGGGTCGTGCGCTTCGCTGCACCGCCTGATCAACCTCCATGGCGAGCGCACTTTCAAATCGGCCAGTTTGGTTGGTTTTCACGCCGGCGTTGACAGCATGGCGAGTTTCCCGTCGTCAATCGCCTGTTGCAGGGCGTCTTCGATGCGGTTCGCCTGACTTTGGACCGAGTCGAGAAGAACACAGTCGATAACTTGCGTTTCACCGGTTTGTTTTTGACGGGCAACCGTCGTTGTTCGGTCGCATATACACCTCCCGAATGCGTAGGCGGGAACACTTTTGTTCCCTCACCGGCCGCCGGTTGCAGAATCAATCGGCATCGGATCGCAGCGGCGACCCCGGCCACCGCTCCCTTCAGAATATCGTAAGTCAGCGGCGCTACCTCAGTGATGCTTTCGCTCATGATTTTCCGTCCTATCACAAAAAATTGTTCGATCCGAGATTTCAGAACCCCGTGCCGCGCGGCATTGAGCATTCGTTTCTCAGGCTCGCCCCAGTCACGTAAATTCTTGCAGAGGCCAGTGACAACGGTGTGTCAGCGGCCCCGACAATAATTTTCGCAGAGCCTAACAGGATACCGGCCAAAAGCCGAACATTTTATTGGGCGCGACAGGTTGCAAAGGGGGCCGCGCTTCGAGAAGCGCGGAAATAGGTGCGATCGAGAAAAAATCTTCCTTCGATCAAATAGCTTCAATGGGGCCGCGCTTGGATGAGCGCGGAACGGCGACCAATTTTTTCCGACTTCCGTGTTCGTGGTTTTGAAGACACATTTGTCCGCGCGAGGACGTAGGGCGCCGTTGCGTCGAACTACTCCTTTTTATCCGGTCTCCCACGCACCGGGCTAAAAGTCTTCAAGAGCAAAATGCGGATCCACAGGCCTACGACCTTGGGACATTAGGATGCCAATGGTAAAAACTTCGGGCCTCGTCTTATTGAGATCGGGTGATCTGAATCCAACGCTGGTCGCCCTTAGGCAAGACGGTCACTTTTGTTTGACGTGATTTTCCGTCTATCACGACTTCTAGTGAAGCCGGGCCGGTTGTCAGTCGTGTGTCGTCTCGCAATTTAATTGCTTTATCGCCTGCTTGAACGACAGGATAGGATTGGCCATTGTTATGCAGCCACATTTGCACCGTCGCGGAGTGACCCCGGTTTAGTCGGGGAAAGATTGGTGGTGATGCGTCCATGCTGGATGACTCCATGAAAGGATATGTGCGGAAGCATAAGCTCCGCCTCCTCAATAAACTGGGTGACGGCAAGGACGGAATCGTTTTGAGTAGCGATCGCGACACAGCCGTCAAATTTCTCTACGACATCGATAATTATAACCGGGAGCTTCGGGCATATCGAATATTGGAGGAAGCCGGCGTTGACGAAGTGAATGGACATCATGTACCGCGGCTGATCGATCATGATGACGAGTTGCGAGCGATCGAGATGACCATTGTGGCGCCGCCGTTTCTTCTCGACTTTGTGGCGGCGTATACTGAAAAAGAGGTTGAGCGATTCGCATTTGATCCCGACGTGATGGCCGAGCGGGAATCGCATTGGGTTGAGGTGTTCGGCGCCAGATGGCCTGACGTTTTAGCGATACGGGAACACTTCTTTAGCCGCACGGCATTGAACCTCCTTGACCTGAGCCTGAACAATGTACGGTTTGAATGATGCGGGACATCGCACTGGTCGGCTGACCGCGTAAGACTTCTGCCGCACGATCGAATTTCGCACAATCGGCGGCATCGGGAGTGGGAAAGCGCAACTTGAAAGGCCGCATCAGTGTGGCGCGCCCCATAGTTTCGCCGTAAATGATGCGAAAAGGTGCGCCGCGAATCGGATAGGCGGCAATGCGGCAATAACACCATCACTGTCGGCTCCGGCAATGACACGCTCACGCTCGGTAACGGCGCCAATGTCGTCACCGCTGGCGGCGGAAACGACCATAGCAGCGGGCCGAGGCCGGAACATTCGAGATGGAAGCCTGGCTAGCCGACCCATCAACCGGAAACGCCATTGGCGACACGACCGATGTCACCTTCACCGTGATCGCACCGACGGCCAACTGAGTCAAACAGCCCAGCGCCATCCTGACTTTCGCAGTTTCGACCGCCGACGCTCGTTATTTTGATCCAATCGAGGAAAATCGACGAAAGTCTCCAGCACACGCCGATGCTTTTACGCCGATGGCGCCTCGTCGTTCGGCTCTGGCGTCAGCAGCTTTCCTCCCCGGATCCGAGGCGGCGGCTGAGCCGGCAGCGTCAGCCCTAATTTCTCCAGCAACATCAACTGCTCCGCCTCCGG
>DASZME010000056.1:0-5313 GCA_035551995.1 Tepidisphaeraceae bacterium | reverse complement strand
TTCAATCCACGCCCGCGTGAACGGGCGACCCCATCGAAGTGACCGTCCAGGCGGCCCAAGGCGGTTTCAATCCACGCCCGCGTGAACGGGCGACGTCCCGATCGGCATTCTGGAGTTCAACCACCTGGTTTCAATCCACGCCCGCGTGAACGGGCGAACGTTTGGGCGCCGTTGACGGTGATCTTGTTTCAATCCACGCCCGCGTGAACGGGCGACATGAATGGAAACCGCCGACTTACGACATCCAAGGGTTTCAATCCACGCCCGCGTGAAGCGTCGCCCGTTCACGCGGGCGTGGATTGAAACCTCGCCGTGCTGGAACGTCGGCACTCTCGTTGATGTCGCCCGTTCACGCGGGCGTGGATTGAAACCACGCAACGTCGTGATGATCGAATCGATTAACGAGTCGCCCGTTCACGCGGGCGTGGATTGAAACATCCTGCAGACTCATCGACTTCACTTCACCCGAGTCTTCGGAAGGAAGAGATGCGGGTGGCTCTTACTGATTTGGTCGTGCCATGCGGCATAACGGTTTTCCTCGTTCGCGACGTTGATGCCGCGCTCGATTTCGTTCCATTTTGCAAGTGCGCGCTCATACGAATCGAGATCAGCCTTGCCAGTGCCCGTGCCGAGGTAAAACGTCTTGGTCTTTCCATCGACCATTCGACGTTTTCGCCACTGCTTGAGAGAGGCGATCCATGATAGTTCGAGCTTGCGCGACATGGGTTTAATTCCCGCAACGGGTTAGTCGCTTTCTAACGCGTTCCCGCCCCCGGATCAAGCCATCCGGTTTTCATTCGGGGTTAGTTTCGGGGTTAGTCGGCTTTGGGGTTAGTTGGATGGAATAGCATTATCGCTGGCAGAATCAGGAGTTAGGCGCATAAAAAGACCCGTCTTTCGACGGGTCTTATGCCCAGGACAGGAGTTGAACCTGCACGAGTTGCCTCGCTACCACCTCAAAGTAGTGCGTCTGCCAATTCCGCCACCTGGGCGTCGCTGTCGGGGATTATATCCGAGACCCGGCGTCTGTCGAGAGCGAACTTTTTTCCGAAATTTGCATTCGCCGAAATTGTATTCGACATCCTTCTTGTCGGCGGCAACGAGCCGCAACACTGGAATGGGAACAAGAAGGAGCTGGGAAGATGAGCCGTGTGAAACAAAACAATCAAGCCGTCATCGAAACCCTGGAAACACGGACCCTCATGTCGGCGGCTCTGGGAATCAGCCAGATGCCCTTCGAAGGCGGAACCCAACTCCGCATCACCGGAACGACCGGCAATGACCAGATCACCGTCAAGCAAACCGCAAGCGGGCTTACGGTCGCCAACGGAACGTGGACCAAAACGGTCGCCGGCTCGTTCAACAGCCTCTGGATCAACGGCCAAGCGGGCAACAACTCGGTTATTATCGACCCCAGCGTCACGATTAACGCAACCGTCTTCGGCGGCGGCGTGAACGACTCGCTCGTCGCCGGCAGCGGTAACGATACCCTCTACGGCGGAACGGGAAAGAACGTCCTCAAGGCCGGCGCCGGTAACGATACGCTGGTCAGCATCGGCTCGACCTCCGACACTCTGGTCGGCGGCGCGGGACTCGACAGCTTCTGGACCGATAACAGCTCGGCCGAAAAAATTCAGAACGTCTCGGCCGCTGACGCCAACAGCGGGGCGGTTCATCGCGTCGGCGGGTATGTCAACGCTCCGGTCGTGAATGCGAAGAAAAACGCCAAAACCAAAGCCGTCGTCGCCACGACGAACATCGCCGAACCGGCGGTTGACGCGGGCGTCTCTTATACCAGTTTTTCGAACGATCCGATTTTCGCCGCCGCCGGCCCCTCGGCCAATGACGTCTTTCAGGGCGAAGTCGGCGACTGCTACTTCCTGGCCGTGTTGTCTTCGACCGCCAAGGTTGATCCGGCCCGAATTCAACAGAGCGTGCTCGATCTGGGCGATGGAACGGTGATCGTGCAACTCAATCAAAACGGCAAGTCCGTTTACGTTCATGAAGACGAAAGCCTGCCGGTTTACTCCGACGGCTCGCTGGCGTATGCCGGCCTCGGCGCCCAGAACAGCACATGGGTCGGCCTGATGGAAAAGGCCTGGACGTATGTCCGCACGAACGCCGCCAGCTATGACGCGATCGACGCCGGCTGGATGGACGAAGCCTACTCCGCACTCGGCGCCGCGAAGGTCACGTCGACCTACGCCGCTTCAAGTGCGACGAGCCTGTTGACGCTCATTCAGAAAGATTTGACCGCCGGCCAAGGCGTCACATATGCGACCGACGCTGCTCCGGCCGGCTCCGGTTTGATCGAAGACCATGCCTACACGGTGATCAGCGTCGGCACGAGCGCGTCGGGCGCGGTGACGAGCCTGACTCTCCGAAATCCGTGGGGCGTGGGCGCCGACGGAACGGGCAACGGTTATGTGACCGTCACCGCCGCCCAGGCGCTTGCGGCCTTTACCGGAATGGTTGCCGCGAACGTGTGATCCGACACGCGGCGAAATAGACTCCTTCCCTTCCCGCCGGCGCGATCTGGAAACAGGTCGCGCCGGTTTTCGTTGACGAAGCGCTTACTTTTTACGGCGACGCCCGGGATCACCAAAAGCAAACGTGCCCGGTATGATGGAACGCATGGAGAAGCGACGCCCCGCGGGGCATACGTTCAAAAAGCCGCCGTTGCGGCCGCAAGTGACCACGCTTTGGGATTATCCTTCGCAACACTACGGAGAGGGCATCCAGGGCGACGCGAATTATCGTGGCGCCACGCCCAGCTATATTATCTGGAACTTGCTGCAACGATATACCAAGCCAAAAGACCTGGTGATCGATCCATGTGCCGGGAGCGGCACCACGCTGGACGTGGCGCGCGACCTCGATCGCCGGGCGCTGGGGTACGACGTGCATCCGACGCGCAAGGATATTTTCCGCGTCGATGCCCGAAAGCTTCCGCCGGAATTGACGGGAAAGGCGGATTTTGTTTTCGTCGATCCCCCTTATTCCACGCATCTGGATTACGGACCGGACCCGCGCGACATCGGCAAGCTCGATGCCGCCGGAACGGCGTACTATGACGCGATGGATCAGGTCTTTTGCGAGATCCACCGCGTGCTGAAGCCCGATCGTCACCTGGCGTTGTACGTGAGCGATTCCTACGTGAAAGGCAAGGGCTTTTATCCGATCGGTTTTGAGCTGTTCGAGCGGCTGCGGAAACAATTTACGCCGGTCGATATCGTCTCGGTCGTACGGCATAACAAGACGCTGGAGATGGGCAACTATCGCAAAGCCGCCGACGAGGGAAATTTTTACTTGCGCGGGTTCAACTACCTGTTCATCCTCCGCAAAGCGTTGGTCGAACCAGGCAAAACACCGTCCGCGTCGCGATCGAAATCCGCTCCCGCAAGCCAATGAAAAACGTCGCCACGGATATTAACGGCATGTGCCGGGAAAGACGCTCGGCGCCGCTGACGGTCTTCGCCAGCGCGCTGTTGCTCGCGGGAATTCTGGGCACGTTTTGGCGGTTCACCGCCGAAGACGCTTATATCGTCGCGCGCTATGCGGAAAATCTGGCGCGCCACGGAGAATTGACCTACAACCTCGGCGAGCGCATCTGCGCATTGACCTCGCCGCTGCACGCGCTGCTGAGCGCGGCGCTGGCCGCACTTTCGGGAAACGCGCTGTCGTGGTCGAAACCCGCCTCTCTTCTGGCGACCGCGGCGGCGCTGGCGGCCACGCTCTGGGCGTTGCGGGCCAATACCTTTTCCGTCGTCCTTTGCGCGGCGATGATCGTACCTTCTCCTTTTATCGCGCTCTGGACCGTCGGCGGACTTGAAACGCCGTTCGTCCTGCTCCTCATGACAATGCTCACCCTCGCGGCCCGGTCCAAAGATTCAGCGCCGTTCGGCGCCGGCCGAATTTTGCTCGCAGGACTCCTTATCGGCCTGGGCTTTCTCGCCCGCTTCGACACCCTCACGTATTCGATTCCGGTCGGGTGTTCTCTTCTTGTTCGAGGGAAATCGACTCGGCGGTCGATTCTCTCGCTTCTTCCCGGAGCGATAATCGCCGCGGCGTGGTTGCTCTTTTCCAAAATCTATTATCACGATATTTTACCGACGTCGTTCTATGTGAAACGACCTGAATTCGGTCTTCGCCATCTCATCAAGGATGAAATATATTTGTTACAATTTTCGATAGTGTCCGGCCTGGCGCCCCTAGCCGCGTTGATCGTCGTAAGATGGAGGGAAAATAAGACACGGTCGCTACCAAACGCATTCAACCGGGCCTGGGGCGTCTACGCCGGCCTCGCGCTCTTTTTCGGCTATGCGCTGACGGCATGCACTGTTCATATGATGTTCGCCTATCGACTGCTGGTCCCTTTCATTCCTACCGCGGCGCTGGCCGGATTCGATCTCTTGGCGGCAACGGACGCGAGTGGCCCCAAAAAACGTCCCCTCCCATCGCCCTTCATGCCGGCGTGCGGCATGCTCCTGCTGAACGCCTCACTCGCGACATTTATGTACATTCGCAGCATCAACCCAAGCTTCGTTGCCGAATATTCGCACGAGAGCGTGCGCGACTACGATAAGATGCTTGCCGTCCTGCGAACGCAGGCGGATGAAATGCGCGACGACTGGCGTCGCCGAGCCTTGTCGGCCGACCGTCCAGCGCGCCTCGAAACCTTCGCCGCCGGCGTGGTTCCCTATTACGATCGCGATACCTATATTTTTGAGCAACTGGTCTCTTTCCGAAAACTTTGTGTTCGGCCGCACGAAGATTCCGCGGACTATATTGATCTGATCGTACCGCGGCACGGGTCGTTGATACGCCAGCTCGGGAATCAGTATGGAAAAGATGAGTTGGTTTCATCGCGCGTCGTGTCATATGACGGCAAGCTCGAACATTTTATGCTATTTTACCACCCCAATCCGGCGCCTATTGCGCTGCCGAGATACGTTGATGAGCCGTGCCGGCGCCCATGAAGCCAGAGTTGAAGAAACAAAAGAAACCGACACAATCCAACATCACCATTATCGAGCATCAACGGCAAAACGGAGTGGCCGACTGGCGTGACATCACCAAACAATCAAAACAATCTTCCCCTTAATGGTCGGCCCAATGGCTGGCTGAACCAGTACGCGCGAAACGTCTATTCCCAATTTGGGGAAGACGGGATACTCGAGCAGGCACTTCGGTTGCTGCCTGTAAGAGATAAATGGTGCGTCGAGTTTGGCGCCCATGACGGCCTTACCTACAGCAACTCGGCCAACCTGATCACCGCCCAAGAGTATCGCGCCGTTTTGATAGAACCGGACG
>DASZME010000055.1:0-29024 GCA_035551995.1 Tepidisphaeraceae bacterium | reverse complement strand
GTCGTTCGCGGTCAGCGTCGGCAACCATAGCGCGCATCTCACCGATGATCTGTACAAAGACCCCACGCTCGACACCGACGCCGGCGCCGACAACGGCGTCATCGGATGCGATATCCGCCACACCGGCGAAGGCGGCATCATTCTCGGCGGCGGCGACCGAAAATCGCTGACGCCCGCGAACAACTTCGCCACGAATAACTCGATCGTCGATTACGCCCGCTGGGTCCGAACGTATCGCCCTGGAATTTTTGTTTACGGCGTTGGAAACCGCGTCTCCCACAATCGCATCACCGACGCGCCCCACGTCGGCATCCTGATGAGCGGAAACGACCACATCGTCGAATACAACGAGATCGCCCGCGTCTGTACGGAAACCGCCGACTGCGGCGCCATCTACATGGGCCGCGATTATACCGAGCGGGGAAACGTCATCCGCTTCAATCTCATCCGCCAGTGCGGGAACGCCGGCGCCTTTTCCAGCAACGTGACCGCCATTTATCTCGACGACTGTGCGTCGGGCGCGCTGGTGTTCGGCAATATCGTCTATCAGTGCGGGTTCGGCGTTCTCATCGGCGGGGGCCGCGATAACACGATCGACAACAATCTGTTCATCGACTGCAACCCCGCCGTCTTCATCGACGCTCGCGGGCTGGGATGGATGAAGTCGTTTTTCGACGGGACCGAAACCGTCTTGTTCGATCGCTTGAAAAAAGTACATGCCGACGAACCGCCCTATGCCCGGCGATACCCGGAGTTGGCGGCGCTGCTGAGCGATGAGCCGGCGGTTCCCAAGGGCAACAAAATCGAACACAACGTCTTCCAGGGCGGCAAGTGGATCGAGTTGCCGGCCAACTGCGACGCAAAAACATTCCTGATCAAAGACAATTTCACCGAAGGCGATGCCCAGCTGACGGCGCCGGAAAAGCTGGATTTTCGCCCGGCCGTCACCTCGCCGGTTTGGAGCGTGGGCTTTCGACCCATCCATACGGAAAAGATAGGGCTACAAGCCGACGAATACCGGCAGACCGTCCCACCGGAACGAAACTGACTCGCGCTCGCGGGCCGGCGAGTTTCGCGTTTTTGCAATTCATTGCCATGCGCCGATGTGGAGACGGCGCCCCACACTCGCTATGGTTTGGAATATCGAACCGACGCGAATCCGGGAGAAGCAACCTGATATGTCATCGCCAACCTTCGCTTTACTGCGGCGCGCGTACTGCGAGTGGTCCAGTCACAATTCCCTGCGGCTGGCGGCGGCGATGGCGTTTTACACGATGTTGTCGCTGGCGCCGATGCTCGTCGTCGCCCTCACCGTGCTGAGCGTGGTCGTGAAGCACGACGTGCAGGGAAAAATTCAAGACCGCGCGAATTTTGTTTTAGGAAACGCCGGCGGCGAGGTTGCCGGTGAAATCCTCGCGGCCATCACCCGCCAAGGCGCGCACGGCGTGATCGCGACCATCATCAGCTTCGTCGTCGCGCTGGCCAGCGGCAGCAGCCTGTTCGTGAACATGCAGGAGGCCATGAACGACATCTGGGACGTCAGGCCGCGCCGCGACGCGGGCCTCAAGGCGTTCCTTTGGCCGCGGCTCATATCGGTCGTGGTGTTATTCGCGGCCGGGGCAATGTTGCTTGCGTCGTTCGCCGCAAGCTGGGCGCTGACCGTGGTCACGCAACATTTGCCGGCATGGCTTTCATGGGCGTCGTTCGTGGGCGAAATCGCGCTTTCGGTGGCGATCGCGGGGCTGTTGTTCGCATGCGCTTATAAACTTCTCCCCAGCGTCGAAGTTAAATGGACCGACGTGTGGCTCGGGGCGGCGATGAGCGCGGTGCTCTTCGTGGCGGGCAAGTATGCGCTGGTGCTTTATTTTCGCTTCGTCTCGATCCGCCCGTTCGGCGCGGCCGGGTCGCTGGCGGCGCTTTTGATATGGGTGTATCTCTCTTCGGCGATCATCTTTTTCGGGACGGCGTTTACCCGCGCCTTCGCGGAGCGAAACGGAAAACGCGTCCCACCCGATAAGTTCGGCGTTAAGTACATGACCGAGCGCCATAGTACATGTGAGACCGCATAATCGCCGGCGGGCGAGAACGCGCGCTCACTTCTTGAAAAACGTCTTGCCCTTCGCGTTGAATTTGCTCAGGCGATTGTTGACGTATAGCCCTTCCAGCAGGAATTCTCCCGCCGTCGCCAATGCCGCCGGATCGGACGGATCGAGCCCCAGCTCGCGAGCGAGCGCATTGGCCGGTTGCGGCAGGCTCTTTATCGCCTTCATGTTCGCCACGAATTCGTCGGCCGACAGATCGTCGCCGGCCGGAAACGTGAGATTGCCGCGGAATTGTTCGGTGATCGCGTCATGGGCGTCCGGATCGTCATAGCGATCGAAGACCGCCTTCACGGCTTCGCCGACCAGCGAGCGAATGAGCTTGTCCTCGGCGCCTTCTTCCTCGGCCAACGTCATTTCGATTTTTCCGCGGCAACTGGCGATCAGGAAAGTCAAATCGCAGATACGCGGAACCACCCGCTTTTCCCCGGTGCGAATTCCGCGCCGCTCGGCGTTGCTGATGAGCGTCTCCAGATTCGCGATGCTCGTCCGCACCGAAACGCCCGACGCCTGGCTGACGTGCGGGCTGGACCGCGCGAGGCGTACCGTCTGTTCGATGATCTCCGACATGAATCGCGGCACTTCAACCTGCACGCCGCTGCCGCACGTTCCGTCGCCGCGGGAGACCCACGCGTTCTGCTCGGCGATCTTGATTCCTTCGTCGACCGTTTCCGGATAATGCGTGCGAATGACCGAGCCGATTCGATCCTTCAGCGGCGTCACGATTCGCCCGCGATTGGTGTAGTCCTCGGGGTTGGCGCTGAAGACCAGGCAGACGTCGAGGTCGAGGCGGATCGGATAGCCGCGAATTTGCACGTCGCGCTCTTCCAAAACGTTGAAAAGCCCGACCTGAATTCGCGGCGCCAGATCGGGCAGTTCGTTGATCGCGAAAATGCCGCGATTCGACCGCGGGATCAAGCCGAAATGCATCGTCGATTCGTCCGACAAGTAACGCCCCTCGGCATGCTTCACCAAATCCACTTCGCCGATCAAGTCGGCGATCGTCACGTCGGGCGTCGCGAGTTTTTCGTGATAGCGATCCGAACGTTTCACCCATTCGATCTTCGCGTCGTCCCCCTGCTCGGCGATGATCCGCTTGCCGCCGCGCGTGCCGGGTTCCAGCGGATCGTCGTTGATGTCGACTCCGGACAGCACCGGCATCCATTCGTCGAGCAATTCCGGCAGCATTCGCAGTATCCGCGTTTTTGCCTGCCCGCGCAGACCGAGAAACAGTAGATCATGCCTGGAAAGAATGCCGTTGATGATCTGCGGAATGACGCTGTCGCGATAGCCGATGATTCCGGGGAAAAGCTCTTCGCCGTTTTTGAGCTTGGCGATAAGGTTGCGGCGCATTTCATCTTTTACCGAGCTGGGGCGATAGCCGGTGTCTTTGAGTTGTCCAACGGTGGCGGGGCGAGGATGAGTCATAAATCGGCCTCTGAATTGTCGAGTTGGCGCGCGACGGATCAAATCAGGAAACGTCGCCGGTTAACGTCGATCAATGATAGGCCGACTCCTCAACGGTCTACTCATCTTTTTCAGGCAGTTTGAGTCGGCGTCCGGATTCTTCCCAGGCATCGACATAGCGGGTGGGCTTTCGAGGCTGCAGCGGGCGCGGCCGAAAAAAACGGCCGATCTTAAATGTCAGCAGCAAGCCGATGAGCAGGACGAACAGGACCAGCATGAGAACGAGCGTGGCATATGCGGAAAGCGCTTTTCGCTGGAGATGCGTCGCGTCGCGCGTCGCCTCGATGGCGGGAACGAGATAGTAATGCGAAACCATCACGAGCAGGATGACAAACCCCACCAGGTAAATCAGCACGGCCACGATCGAACGCGCCGGGCGTCGGCGCCGCCGACGCCGATCGATCGCGGGTAGAGATCCGCCGCGGAACATTCGCATAAGACCTCCCGACGGCCTCGCTCATCCGCAATCCGCGGCCACGCGGCTTATCAGGCCGTCACCATCCGACATCGGCTCGCGCATCGATGGGATGCTTGGCCGCTATCTTCGCCAGTTCGGTTTTATCTTCCTCGTCAAGCCCCTTCGGCACGATCACTTTGACGACCACGTATTGATCCCCTTTTTCGCCCGCGCGCTCGATTCCATGGCCCTTCAGCCGCAGCCGGGTTCCGCTGCTGGCGCCGGGGGGGATGGTGACGGTCAGTCTTCCGTCCAAGGTCGGCACAGTGACCTTCGCGCCAAGAAGCGCCTCGTACATGCTCAGTGGAACATCCAGATAAATGTCCAGCCCCTCACGGCGGAAATAGGCATGAGGCGTGATGGCCGTGATGATATAAATATCCCCAGGCTCGCCGCCCCCCTGTTCCCCTTTGCCTTTGATTCGAACCCGGCTCCCATCCTTCACGCCGGCGGGGATCTTCACGTCGATCGTTTCGACGTTTCCCCCGCGGCTGATTTGCAGCGGCAGGGTAACGCCGCGTGCGGCTTGCTCGAATGTCAGCGTCACCGGATGTTCGATGTCCTGCCCGCGCGGCGGCGGAGCGCTTCTTGCCCGGCCCCGCGACCCGCCGAAATTCATTCCCGCGCCGCCGGCGCGCCCCTGTTGCCCGCCGAACAACTGATCGAAAATGCTCCCCATATCCCCCGAATTGACGTCAAAATCCTCGACGCTCACGCCGGGGCTCGCTCGCCATTGCGTTCGGCCGGCATTCTGCTGCGCGCGACGAAACGCCTCGTATTCCTCACCCTGCGGCGCCCCCTGGGCCACCGCGGCATGACCAAACTCGTCATACTTCTTGCGCTTGGACTCGTCGCTCAGCACGTCATACGCTTCTTGAATTTCCTTGAACTTTTCCTCGGCGCTTTTATTGCCGGGATTCTTGTCCGGGTGGAACTTGAGCACGAGCTTTCGATGCGATTTGCGAATTTCATCGGCGGTGGCTTTTTTCGAAACGCCGAGGATATCGTAATAGTCTCTTTTTTTGGCCATGGCGCACTAAATCTTGGCACGGGGGTCTAATCGTGCCGCTTTACTGTACTGTTCGACCTCTGATCCGGCAATCGATCGTCGATGCCTACAATTCCGCATGAGCTACTACGGAAAAACCCCGCTGGGGTTTCGATCGATGAGTCCCGCGGCCCAAGTGCGACGCATGCTGAACGCCACGCGAATCGCCGTGGTCGGTCTGAGCGACGATCCGGGGCGCGCGTCGTTTCGCGTCGCGAGCTATCTCCGATCGGTCGGCAAAGAGATCGTTCCGGTGAATCCGAACTGCCGGAACATCCTGGGGATCGAATGCCATGCGACCCTCGAAGACATCGTTGGCCCGATTGACGTGGTGAACGTATTCCGCAGGTCAGAGTTTTGTCCGGAGATCGTGACGTCGGCGATAAACGTCGGCGCCAAGGGCGTATGGCTCCAGAGCGGTATCGTCAGCCGCGACGCCAAAGATATCGCCGGCGAGGCGGGAATCGATTTTGTCCAGGACCGATGTTTTATGGTCGAGCATATGCGCCTTGGGGATTAGGCGGCATTTTATTATTTCTTTGCTTGCATCACCGGAACCGGCGTCAGCGATTTGATGCGCTCTCCGGTCGGGAGCGCGTAGATGCTTAGCGTGCCGGACTTCGATCCCGCCGCGACGCGCGATCCATTCATGTTCAGCGCGAGGCTATAGACCGGGGCCGGCGATTTGGCGATCGTCGCCACGCGCACGCGATCCGCCACCCGATACGCGCGAATTTCACCGGCGGCCGTGGCGACGGCGATCGTCTTGCGATCGCCGCTGATCGCCATGGCGAGCGAATCGATCCCCTGGGTTTCATAATTTCGCGCATATTGTCCGCGCTTATCGACCGGAACGGCGCCGTTGCCCGACCCGTTGACCTCGACGCCGCTGAGGGCGATTTTGTAGTCGTAGCCGATCAAGTCCCCCTTGCGGCTCAGGGCGATGGCGCCCAGCGCGTCCGACGCGACCGCCGTCACCATATCGCCGGACATATCGACCGTCGCCAGAAGGCTGCCGGTTTGTGCGAGGGAGACTTTCGTCGCCTTATCGCGCCCGCCGCTGACGATCCATTTTCCGTCGGGACTATAAGCGACGGAGAGGACCCAGTCGCTGTGAAGTTCCGAGGAGCGAACCGCCGCCGTCGAATCGGTCGGCACGAGATAGACCGCGCCGTCCGCCGCGCCCACGGCAAAGCATTTGCCGTCGGGCGCGAAATCGCCGCGGAAAAGCGTATCGCGCGTGAGGCGGCGGGTGGAGATGATCCGGCCGTCGCCGGGATCGAAAAAACAGACTTCGCCAAACCGGGCGGGCGATCCGCCCGACGCCGCCAGCATTGTGCCGTCGGGGCTGAACTGCACGCAGGTTATTTGATCGCAATCGGTCGCGAGGCGCCGGGTAGGGGAGTCATCGATCGGCGCCAGCGCGATCTCGCTTCGGCACGCCGCGGCAACCGTTGTTCCATCGGGGCTGAAAGCGACGCTGTCGATCGGCGGAGCGAATCGATAGACCGCCGGAATGACGACTTTGCGATCGATCACCACCGGCCAAACGTCGATCGCCGCCCCCGCCGACACCCATTCCCGAAGCAGCTTGATTTGCTCTGTACGCAACGGCGTCTGCTTCTTGGGCATCTCGGGCTTGTCGCCTTCGATCATTTTCAGCAGTTGGCTTTCGTTCGGTTTCCCGGCCACGAACAGGGGGCCGTCTTCCCCGCCGTTCAGCATCTGCTCTCGCGTGTCGAGACTCAGGCCGCCTTTGGCTTTCTTTTCCGCCTTGGAATGACATCCCGAGCAATTTTCCCGAAGAATGGGAAAAACATCGCGTTCAAAACTCGGCGCGGCAAACGACGGCCGCGGGAAGAAGTTTGCCATGGCGAGAAAAAAGCCGGCCCATGCGAGCGTCCTTTTCCACACCACGTTCGATCGGCGACCAGCGCCTTCGGCTCCCGCTCCCTCCACGGACGAGGACCGGCATAAGGGAGAATTATTCACTCTCGAACGCGGCATCATCTCGAAAATCTCCACGCGTCAATCTGGCGCTTGAACTTTGCGCCCGGCCACTTTCAAACGAGACGAAACAACTAAAGCACCTTTGGAGTTTCTGTAGCGTTTTTGCATTAGCGGCCCCGCTTGCGGGGCGTCTCTCGCGACCAAAGCCCACGCCATCAACAGGAAAAACGCTCCTAATTCACCATCATAAAATCCCGACTGTTCAATAACGCCCACATCAAGTCCTGAACCGCCTGCAGACGGTCTTTGCTCTCGTATGACGTGATGAATTTTTCGCCGAGCTCGCGCTCTTTATCGGTGGCGGGCCTGGCCAGCGTGGCGAGGTAAAGCTGCCTGACCGCTTGGTCGTCATTCAGCTTCTTATTGACAAGCTGCGCCGGCAGTCCGTTGGGCGCCGACACTTTGCCGATGATCGACTTGCCGTTGATGAACGTCAGGGCCTGGAGCATGTTGGAGCCGGATTCGCGCTCGCATTCACATGCCTCGGCGCGCGACGGCTTTCCAAACAGCGAAAGGAATTCGCTCTCCACCTGCGGATCGGGAAGTTGGGCGGCGTTGAATCCCGCCGGGGCGCCGATGATGGTTTCGGCGACGCCGGTCGCTTGCACCAGCGAATCGAGAAGGGCCTCGGCCGGCATCCTTCGCGGCACGGCGCGCGAGAAATTGGCGTCGTCGTGCGTGTTGGTGGCGTTGGGAACGCCGCTCCGCTGATAGGTCCGCGAAAGCACGATCGTCCGCATTAGGCGCCGCACGTCGAACTTTGAATCGACAAAATCTTTCGTCAGCGCCGCCAGCAGTTCGGGATTGATCGGCGGATTGGTCGTGCGGATATCGTCGACCGGCTCGATGATGCCGCGATTAAAAAAATAGCTCCAGAAACGATTGGCCAGGCTCCTGGCGAAATATGGATTTTCCGGCGAAGTCAGCCAATCCGCATAAACCCGCCGCCGGTCGATTCCCTTTTCCAGTTTGGGCTCGACGCCGCCAAGAAATCGCGGCGGCTGAAGCTGGCCGGAGCGCGGATTGATCGTAAAGCCGGCCTCGCGGTTCAAGACCAGGCTCCGGGCGTTTTGAACGTTGGGAAGGCGGGTGTCGATTTTCGACGATACCTGGTTGAAAAACGAATGCAGGCCGTAATAGTCGGCCTGCGTCCAGTTCTCGAACGGATGGGCATGGCACTTGGCGCAGAGCATCCGCACGCCGCAAAACACTTCGGTGGCGCGTTGGATGGTATCGTCGGTGTCCTTGCTGCTGGCAAGGTAGGCGCTGGTGGGGTCTTCGAGATATCCGCCGCCGCCGGTCAGAAGCTCGCGGGTCAATTGATCGAGCGGCTTATTGGAACTGACCGACGAGCGAATCCATTCGCGAAATGCGTACATCGCCTGCGGGCTCACCCGCGATCGGGAATTCTGAAGCAAGTCTCCCCACTTCAGCGACCACCAATCGACAAACTCCGGCCGCAGAAACAGCGCGTCCACCGTCCCGGCGCGTTTATCCGGATCGTTGTTATTCAGGAACGCTTCCACCTCATCGGGCTTGGGCTGAATTCCGATCAAATCGATATAGACCCGCCGCAAAAACGTGGCGTCATCGGCGATGTCCGACGGCGTCACCCGAAGATCGTTCAGCTTGCGGATCACCTGCGCGTCGACGAAATTGTCCGCCGGCACGGGCGTGGGCTTGAAGTTGGGATCGGGCTGGAGAACGATCAGCGTGGAGGTGGCGAAAATCCGCTCGAATCGCGCCACCACCGCCGTCTCCCCCAACATGCGCGACGTCACCAAACCTTCGTCGCTGACCGTCACGATATTCTCGTTATTGGCGGTGAAAATCGCCAGCGGCGTTACGTCGCGGCGCGATCCGTCGGAGTAACTGGCGACCAGCTGCAGCCGGTGCTCGGCGCCGGGAGAAAGCACGACGGTCTTCGGATAAATCTCAATCCCTTCCAGCTTCACCGCGTCGTCCAGATCGCTTTTGGCTCCTTCGCCGATCCACTGAAGCAGCAGACGGTGCGATAAGCTTCCGGACTTAAACCGCAATCCCCCCTCATGCTTCACTTCGGCCAGCGGCTTTTGCAGAATCAAACTGGCCGGCGGATCCTGCCGATTCACCCGCCGCTCGAAGAACTCATTCGTCAGCCACTCGTAATCCTGACCGGCGTCGGCGCCGCGAAGCGATAGTTTAAACCCGTTCTTACCGAGCGAATATCCGTGGCACGCGCCCATATTGCAGCCGGCCTTGGAAATCACCGGCTCGATATCGTGGCGAAAACTGACGGGAACGTCGCCCGGCGGCAGTTTCACTTCGACGTCGACGCGCTGGGATTTTCCCTCGACGGAAACCGTGATTTGCGTCTTGCCGCCGGCGACCGGTTTGATCCAGCCGTCGGCGTCCACGGTCGCGATCGTCACGTCGGCGGATTCGTAAGCGGCCTTGCGCGATAGATCGACGGTCAGGCCGTCGGCGGTCGTCGTATTGACCACCAGCGAAAACGGCCGGCGCGGATGAGTCAGCACGATGCCGCGCGGCTCGACGCGCAGATCGCCGGGTTCGGCCGTCGCGCCTTTAACCGCGGCGAATAGCCCCAGAACCAACATTGTCGCGAGGATTGGCGTTGTTTCTCTTCGGCTCATAATCGTGCGCCGATCCGGCACTCCTGTTCAACTGTGCGACGAAGCGAACCCGAATACTTCCGACTTGTTGGGCGCACGAAGCGCTCACTCTTGTTATAGGGGCGCGGCGGGGAATCGTTGCCGGTCTCCCGGCGTGTAGCGGGTGTTGACGCGAAGGACGCGCCGTACGCGATCGCGCCCAGCGTTTCGGCTCTTAAGCCGATAGCGCGAGCGCCGTTCCGGTCGAAGGGGGGGCGGACTTAGCGAGGAATTTCTCGATGTCGCCGGCGGAAAGCGGACGGCTGAACAAAAAACCCTGCATCAGCGGACAGCCGTTGCGGATCAGAAACTCGCGCTGGATTTCCGTTTCGACGCCCTCGGCGACCACGTGCAACCCCAGGCTTCGCGCCATCGATAAGATCGCCCGGATGACGGCGGTGGCGCTGTCGTCGGCGGCGCTGAGATTGATGTCGGAAACAAACGAGCGATCGATCTTCAGCGTGTCGATCGGCAGGCGGCGCAAATAAGCCAGCGAGGAATAGCCGGTGCCGAAATCGTCGATCGCCGCCGCCACGCCCAGGTCGCGCAGCGCCGAGAGCTTGGCGGCGGTGTCCTGCGTGTTCTGCATCAGCAGGCTTTCGGTCAATTCCACTTCGAGCCAGCGCGGCTCCAGCTTCGATTCGCGCAAAATGTCCTGTACCGTGCTCAGGAACTGCGGCTGGGCGAATTGCAGGGCCGACACGTTTACCGCCATCCGCACGATCGGCCATTCGCCGCGGACGATCCAGGATCGCGCCCGTCGGCACGCTTCCCGCAAGACCCATTCGCCGATCGGAACGATCAAACCCGTTTGCTCTGCGACGGGAATGAATTGCGACGGCGATATCCGGCCCAGGCGCGGGTTTTCCCATCGCAGTAGCGCCTCGACGCCGATCACGCGCCCGGCGGCGTCAAGCTGCGGCTGATATTGCACCGACAGCTCGTTGTTCCTGATCGCACAACGCAACAAACTTTCCATCTCCAACTCGTTGCGTTCGCTTGGCGCCAGCCCCAGCGCGTAATCGTAAAAGGCAAAGCGATTGCGCCCAAGCGTTTTAGCCCGGCCCAGCGCGCGATCCGCCGCTTGGTGAAGCGACGACGGGTCGGCGCCGTCCGACGGAAAAACGGCCGCGCCGACGCTGGCGGTCAGAGCCAGCTCGCGACCCGCGACCAGCGCCGGCTCGGACAACAGCGTCACCAATTTCTGCGCGACGGCGACCGCGCCCTCGCGCGTTTGCAATTCCGGAGCGACCACCGCGAATTCATCCGCGCCCACACGGGCGACGGTATCGCTGGCGCGCATATTCACCCGCAACCGCTCGGCAAGTTGTCGAAGCACTTCGTCGCCGCTGGGATGGCCCATCGCGTCGTTGATGGCTTTGAAGCGATCGATGTCGATCAGGAACAGCCCAATCTGGGCGCCGTCGCGCCGCGCCCGGGCCAAAGCGTGCTGGAGCCGGTCATCCATCAACGTGCGATTGGGAAGAGACGTGAGCGGATCGTACAAGGATTGATGGGCCAGGCGCTCGAGCAATGCCTGGTGCTCGATGGCGATTGCCGCACGGTGGGCGATGGTCTGGAGCAGTTCGACGTCATTTGGAGTCAGCGCCTGGCAGTTCGACGAAAATACCAGAAGATTTCCGAGAGCGTCCCCCTGGGAACGAATGGGAAGCGAATGGCAGACGACCAATCCAAGCCGCGTGGCGGCGGGCAGATGCTCGGTCCATGCAGGTTCGCCGGCCAACTCGGTGGCCACGGGCGCGGTCGAAGCCGCAGTCGGCGCATAGGGGGGGAGATTGATGATCTGCCGCTGGAGGGTCGTCGCCACATGCTCGACCGACGAAGCGAACTCCCCGCCGAGCGTGGGGGCGACGGCATAACGCACATGCCCGTTGTTCAAGAGGACGAAACACCCGTGCAGGCGGCGGTTCTGCCGCTGGATCATGTCGACCAGGTGTTTAAGAATATTGGGCAGGGGTTCGTGGCGCGCGATTTGTTCAAGAAATTGGCGATTGTCCAGCTCGTGGACGATCACCCGCTGCGGCGGGGGTCCATGATTGAGCGGCGCGATCGCCCGGGCCAGGCGATGGGCGAGCGCGCGCCGAATCGCGCCGGCACTTTCCAAAGCACGTTGATATCCAAAACCCATCGCGGAGTTGCTCCTGCCGTCGATCCGGTCTCTACCGGGACCGGCCCCGATTTCATCGGTCATTTCATCGGACGCAATTATCATGCGGCGACGTTTGCCCAACGTTTCGCGGCGAGCGCGGGGCATTGTGCGATCGACCCGTGCGATGGTAAAACCTCACACATGTCCGAACCCTGCACCCCGCGAATGCGCCAACTTCAGCTGCTGCTGGAAAAAGAGCCTGCCGATACGTTTCTGCTTTACGGCTTGGCGCTCGAATACAAGAAGGCCGATGATCCGGTTCACGCGATCGAATATCTCGACCGGGTTATTGGACTCGATTCGGGCTATTGTTATGCGTATCACCAAAAAGGGCTGATCTACGAATCAAGGGACAACCTCCCGGCCGCCCGGTCTGCATATCTCGAGGGAATCGAAGCGTCGAAAAAGAAGGGCGATAACCATGCTCGCCAGGAAATCGAAGCCGCGCTCGACTTGATCGCATGATGGAGCACCACTCGATCTTCATCGTCAGCGGCACCAACCGTCCGGTCTCCAACACGTTGCGGATCGCCCGCGTGGTCGAGGCACACTATGCCGGGGCGGGGGTGAAGACCGAACTGTTCAGCCTCGCGGATCTTCCGCCGGAGATTTTTTCGCCCGAGGCGTATGGCAGAAAGCCGCCGGATTTCGAGCGCCTTCAGGACCGGGTCATCGCGGCGGCGGGGCTTCACCTGATCATTCCCGAATACAACGGATCGTTCCCGGGCGTGCTCAAACATTTCATCGACATGCTGAAATTCCCCGAGAGCTTCGATCGAAAACCCGCCGCGTTCGTGGGCGTCGCCAACGGCCAGTGGGGCGGCTTGAGGGCGGTCGAACAAATGCAGATGGTGGTCGGCTATCGGAACGCGCATGTTTATCCGGGACGGATTTTCGTCCCGCACGTGCAGAATAAATTGGACGCCCAGGGACAGTTGATCGACGCCGACCTCGACGCTCGTTTTGCAAAACAGACGCGCGGTTTCGCGGCGTTCGCGGGGCTGTTCGTCCCAAAACATTAGGCGACTCATTTCCCCACCCATCGCGCCAGCAGTTCGCTGCGGCTGGACACGTCGAAATGTTTGTGGATCGATTTCACGTAATGATGAACCGTGTTCTGGCTGAGACTGAGCTTCGAGGCGATCTGTTTTTCGCTGAGCCCCTCGAGTAAATGTTCAAGGGTCTGGCGCTCTCGCCGCGAGAGGGAAAGCGCGCTGGGCGACGTCAAGAGTACGTCGGGCTGGTACATCCAGGTCATCTCCGAATGAAACAGGTCGACGAGGCGCCGTTCGCGCGCCGTCGCGCGCGAGCGCCGGTAGGGCGCGAAAATAAGATTGAGCGTGGCAGAAACAGCCGATCCGGGAATCTGCATCGTCGAGGTAAGGGAGTTTGCCTGGGCGACCAGCGTGGGCGGCTCGGTCCAATCGCCGCCGACGGCGCTGAACTCGCCGATGGAAACGGATTCGCCCGATGGCGCGTATCGGTATGCGATGGCCGAGACGATCGTGATTTTTTGTGACGCGGGATCCAAATGTCTAACCACGCACGATCCCGCCGCTGCGTCGATGAGTTCGCATAGTCCCTCGATCAGAAGCCGTTTTCGGCTTAGCGGGGTCGGCGTCTCGTGCAGAGCGTTGGCCAGCCGCAGCAAGATTCGCGCTTCGGAAGTTTTGATAGTCGCCAGTCGATCCATTTGCCTCGCGTCTGTTGGACGTCCGGCACTACATATCGACTAATTTCGATGGAGTATATATCACCTAAACAGGTGATACGGCGTGAGATAAGGCACGGCCAGCGAGAGAAAACCCTACGGAATCGATGGACTTGTGCCGCTGTCGTGTCGCGGGGGCGCGACAAAACGGGCGAGCAATTCGCCGCGGCTGTTCACGTTAAAAAATCTGTAAATGGCTTTGACGTAAACGTGCACGGTGTGCGGACTGACCTGCAAGTGGCGAGCGATCTGCTTCTCGGAATCGCCGGCCAGCAGGCGCTGCAGCGTCTGGCGAACGCGCGGCGCCAGGCCATCGCCCGGCTCGGGGGCGGGCGCCGGCGGCGATTGTGGAACAGCGGCGATCTTCTGAATTTTTGCCGACGATCCGTCGATCTGCGATCCGAGCAATCGGCACCAATCGGCGACCATCTGACGCTTCATCGCCGGCGAGTCGATCGTTGACCCGTCGCCGGCGCCCAATCCGGCCACCAGCTTCATCATCGCGCCCGCGTCTCCCAGCCGCGGAAGCTTGGATCGGCGGCCTTTCTTTCCGTCCATGGCCTGATTCCTCATCTCAACTTTAGACTTGCAAAACCGCTCGGCTCGCGTTTGGCGAATACCCTGTTTAGGGTACTTCATTCGACTTGATTTGTCTCTCTGGCTGAATGTCTGTCTTTCTTCCGGCGCATTTCTACAATGTTCGCCCTATGGCAGAACAGAAGTCCTGGCAGGCGCGCATCGGCGAAGCGACCGACGCGCTGGCGCAATCGTTCGTCGAGTCGATCTCCTACGACCGGCGACTTTATAAGCAAGACATCGCCGGCTCCGTCGCCCACGCGACGATGCTCGAACAAGCCGGGCTTCTGTCGCTCGCCGAGCGCGACGCCATCATCGAAGGCCTGGCGGGAATCGGCCGCGATATCGAATCGGAAAATTTCGTATTCGACCAAAGCCTTGAAGACATTCACATGGTCGTCGAGAAGGCGCTGATCGACCGCGTCGGCGACCCCGGGCGCAAATTGCACACCGGACGAAGCCGCAACGATCAGGTCGCCCTCGATCTGTCGCTATGGGTCCGCGACGCGGCCCTGGAGATCGGCAAGAAGCTGCGCGATCTGTGCCGGGCCCATGTGGCACTCGCCGAGCGCAGCGGCGACATCGTCATGCCGTCGTACACGCACATGCAGCGCGCCCAGCCGATCATGGCCGGCGCCGAATGCCTCGCGTGGTGCACGATGTTCTGGCGCGACGCAGACCGGTGCGCCACCGCGTTTCAGTTCACCGGCGTACACGACATTCCGCTTGGCGGCGGGGCGATCGCCGGGACGTCGCTGCCCATCGATTCGGCGCTGACCGCCCGATTGCTCGGATACGAGCAGCCGCCCATGAGCAGCATCGAGCAGACGGCAAGCCGCGATCAGGGATTGGAATTCTTGTTCTCTCTCGCGATGGCCTCCATGCATTTATCGCGCTGGGCCGAGCAGTGGATCATTTATTCCACGACGGAATTTTCGTTCATCAAAACCGCGGACCGATATACGACCGGCTCATCGATGATGCCGCAGAAGCGAAACCCCGACATGCTCGAATTGATCCGCGGCCGCTGCGGCACGGTCTACGGCGATCTGGTCTCGCTGCTGACGATCTGCAAGGGATTGCCGATCGGCTACAACCGCGACCTCCAGGAAGACAAGCGGGTGATTTTCCGCGCGTACGACACGGTCAGTTCATGCGTGACGATGGCCGCCGCCATTGTGTCGGCGTCCAATTTTCTGCGCGACAAGATCGAGCCGACGTTGGAGCGCGGATTTCTCGACGCCACCAGCCTGGCCGATTATCTGGTGACCAAGGGGATCGCGTTTCGCACCGCGCATCATATCGTCGGTTCCCTGGTGGCCCGGTGCGAAGCCGAAGGAAAGACCGCGCTGGCGCAACTGACGGTCGCCGACTTCGCGGGCGCGGCCGATGTGGCGGGAGTGAACGGCGCGGTGATCGGCCAGGACGTTTACGAGGCGCTGGGCTCGCGAAACGTCGTCAAACGCTATCGCAGCCCCGGAGCGGCCGGCGGCGCACCGTACGCGCAGCGCCTAGCGGAGTGGAAGGAACGGTTGAAGGTGTAAGCCCGGGCGTCATTCGCGACCATGGGAGCGGCGCAAGTATGCTGGTAAATCGTCGCCGCTTACTTCGTTCCTCGCGGCGCATCGGAACCAAGATATTTTCGTGCGATCGCGCCGGCCAGATCGACGTCATTGATGTTCGCCAGGGTACAGAGCCACGCCGCGACGTCGGCGAACTCTTCTTCGAGATTGGCCCGATCCTCCCGAGCCAGCGCCCGGGCCAGTTCCCCTATCTCCTCGGAAAAATGCAGCCATGTTCCCGGCGTACCGCGGGCGCGGTCGGCTTTTTCGTAGCGATCGGAGATGTGCTTTTGAAATTGACGGATCGAAAGTAAATCGGGCTCCATGGCGAAATGATTCACTGTTATAGCCGTATTGCAAGACGCCGGCGCCTGCGGTCCCCATGAACGGGGACGGCCCGCGGCGCTTTCCGCCGACGGGGGGACGCGCGATTATGCCGCGGCGGACCGCTCCTGCGGCCGCACGGCGGCGCTACGCATTGAATTCAGCAGCGCAAGCAGATCCTTGGAATTCCGCGAGAGCTGCAGTTCATAACACCGGCAACTATCCACCAGCGCCGCGACAATACCGCCGGGAAGGCCGACCGTGTTCAATTCCGTCATCGGCCATTGTTGCCGCAATAGGTCCGGCGCCTGCGGCGGCGTTTTCTCGCGAAGATGAGCCTTGTGCCGGCGTCCGGACTCGATGACCACCACGGCGTCGCAGAATGCGTGGCTCTGGCTGGATCCGGGGTAGCCCCTGGTGACGTCGATCCAGTGATCCCATTCGTCGGCGCCGAATCGAAGGCGGGGGGCGACGGAGCGCTCGATGCGGCCCGGCATCCGCAGCAACGCGACCCGGCCGTCCTCCTCGCGCAGGGCCGTCCAGCGCTGGCCGATGATTTTGTAGTTGTCGGCGATCATCGCCGTCAGTTCCGGCTCAATGCCGAAGGGGCAGACGATCAGAACGGCAAATCCGTCGCGCACCGCCGAGATGACCGGCGCCAGTTGTAAACCGCGCGGGCGCAGAAGCTCGGCCATCGGCCGCACGACCGATAACTCCGCCACGCGAAGAAGATCGATCGTCGGCTGCGGGATGATCCAACTGCGCCACTGACTCAATCGTAAATCGATTCGCGAAATTCCCCAGCGGTCGTCGACGATCCAGAAACAGTCGGGCGCCTCGGGGTCCTCGTATAGATCGGTTTGGTCAGCCGACCGCCCAATATGTCTGGCAGTCGGGGAGAGAGCGGCGGCGACCTCATGCTGCTCGTAAGGATGAATGATCCCGGTAGCGGGGAGCGACCCCTTGGGAAAGCGGTCGATGCAGAAGTCGTCAAGCAGAACGTCAAGAGAAGGTTCAAGGGAAGGAACCGTGCATTCCAACTCCACCGTCGGACCATGAATCGTCATTAACCATCGGCTCCCGCCAGACGTCATTTGAGTCTCCTCAGTGTCCCTCCGACGAATCTATCGGGCGACGAGGAGCTTGGCTGAAGACGGGAAATAGGCCGGCCGAACGGCCGTGATCGCAAGGGCAGGCGTCGGCGGGGATACCATTTACGCGACCAGACGCATCGGCCTGGCCCGCGTGACAGAAACCTGAACCCGGCAGCCGAGCACCTGCTCAAGGAGGCGAAACTTTTTGCGGCGCGTATAGACGCGGCGCGCTTTTGGCGTGTTTTGTTCCAGTTGGCAGTCGATCCGGAGACGGCGTCCTTCGAGGCTGAAGCGAAGGCGGGGCGTTTCCGCCGCCCGGCTATCAAGCCCGTCGGCCGCGCGCAGCAACGCAAGCAGCGTCCTCAGGCGGCCGTGGTCGTCCCGGCCGCGGAGAATGCTATCGGACCTTACCGCCGGCACGCGCCCACGATGATATCGCGTCAGGTACGCCAGCCAACGGCGTTCGCCCCCGCTCAAGGGAAGATCGCGCTGTTCGCGAACCATGCGGGCGCCATGCTGAGGATGGGTTTCTTCGTCGATCGAGCGGCCGACGTCGTGCACGATCGCCGCCATCCGCAACAGGCGCCGATCCGCCCCGGACAAGCCGTGAAGGGAACTCGTTAAATCGAAAAGGGACGACGCGATGGCCGCCACCCGGCGTTCGTGGGCGATATCGCCCAACTGCCGCGCCGTCCATCGCGAGAGGGCGTGAAACTTGATGCAGACAGGATCATGGCGCGAGTCTGTACGCATAAGCCGTATCCGATCCTAAACCCTTATCGTCGTATTTAACTGTTACGGCGGTATTTTGCTATTCATTTATCTTTTATAAAGGGAGTTTTACCGATTTTATTTCAAGATCGAAACAAATCGCGCCGCCTTCTCTCGAATCCCGCTCGCCGCGGGTCTATGATGGCGGCGGTCGCCAATCTCAGCTTCAGTCCGGGCGTTGATTCATGCTTCATTTTCTCCGTCACGTTCCGCGAATCGAGGCCCGCGCGGCCCTCACCTCCTTTTCGGCGGCGATTCTCCTGCTGCTCCTCAAGTTCGTCGCCTATTTCCTAACCAATTCCTCGGCGATCTTCTCCGACGCCCTGGAATCCATCGCCAACGTCGCGGCCGCGGGCTTTGCGCTGTATGCGTTGCACATGGCCCATCGCCCGGCCGACAGCGATCATCCATACGGCCACGGCAAGATCGAGTTTCTTTCCGCGGGGTTTGAGGGAAGCATGATTTTGACCGCGGCCCTGGTGGCCGTGCTCAGGGCGTGTGACGCGTTATTGCATCGAGCGGATATTCACACTGAATATCTTGGCGTGGGCCTGGCGCTTTTGGCCGTGGCGCTGCTTGTCAACGGGTCGGTCGGGTTTACGCTTGCGCGCGTGGGCCGGCACGTGGGCTCGGCGGCGCTGCTGGCCGACGGACGCCATCTCATGAGCGACGCCATCACCAGCGTCGCGGCCATCGCAGGTCTGGTCGTCGTCCGCCTGACTCGTTGGAACTACGCCGATCCGATCGCCGCGCTGCTCGTGGCGGCATACATTGGTTTCATGGGACTCAAGCTGATGCGCGTCGCCGTCGGGGGCCTGATGGACGAACAGGACGAGAGCGACGACAAACTCTTGAAATCGATTCTCGACGCCCACCTGGGACCGCAAGGCGCCGAGCCGCGCGTCTGCAGTTATCATAAGCTGCGCCATCGCCATAGCGGGCGATATCATTGGGTTGATTTTCATGTGATGGTGCCGCCCAAGTGGGACGTCCAACGCGCCCACGACGTCGCCAGCGCGATCGAGTATGAAATCGAGCGGGCGATCGGGACGGGCAACGCGACGGCCCATATCGAGCCGTGCGACACGTTAAACTGCGATCTGTGCGAAACATCGGCGTCGGCCCCGTCGCCGGCGGTTTGAATCCGCGGGGCCTGCGCGGAATTGCCGCGGCCAATCAACGCGATTCCGCCTCATCATGTACCAATAGTTACCCTCCTCCCGCCGCCTCGCGGCAAACAAAACGGGAGGGGCGGCGGAGCGTATCGCCAGATTTCATTCATTCGGAAACTTGAAGGAAAACCTATGACCACGGCTCGCAATTTCCACCGAAGGATGTTCCTGCTGGGCGCCATGGCTGGAGTGTCGGCGATGGCCACCGACAGCTTCGGCGCAAACGTGACGATCCTCCTGCCGTTGAATCGCACGGCCTATCAGACCAACGAGTGGATCGACGTATCGGTGGTGCGATCCGACGCCGGCGCCTTGGCCGCGGGAAATCTCGAATTGACCCTCACCGGCGACGACGCCAGCAAACTCGCCTTCCGCTTTGCGGTAAACGCCGCCGACGTGGAAAAAAACGAGGCGCGCCGAACGGAACATCTTCATCTCGACGGGCGGCTGCTGCGGCCGGGAAAGTATGTCGTCGAGGCCGCGTGCGACGGGGCGTCGGCTCAGGCGAACATCGAAATCTACAGCCATATTCGCCGAAGTGATTTCAAGCTGATCGATTGGGGATCGTCGGCCAGGGGAAAAGAGCAGGAAGTCATGGGCGAAGACGGGATGGGATTCAACCTCATCTTCCGGTCGGCCGAGCTGAGCCCCGACGACATGATCCGCGGCGGCGCCGACTTCATGCGCAACTGCACCATGAGCGGCGGCCACCAGATGGATCTCCGGCAGGAATGCGATTGGTCGGATCCCTATGTCCTCCAGGGCGGGGAGGCGCGCGTGGTCAATCAGGCGTTGCAGGAACGCGTCTATCCGAATTGCGCCGGCGTGCACTTTTACGACGAGCCGGGCCTTTCCTGGTGGAAGGACCCGAAAAACGGGAACGTGATGGTTCCCTTCAACCTTCCCCCGCAAGATCGGTCGTACGCCGGCGCGTTCGGCCAGGCGCCGCCGCACTGGAGCGACGTGAAGCCCGACGACGCCAGGGCCGTCGCCCGGTGGGATGAAATGAACCGATGGAAGGAATCCTTTCTGGAAGCGGCATGGAAGTACGCCGCGTTCGGGGTGGCGCAGGTCAGCCCGAATCTGATCTCCTGCAACCAAACGCAGTATGGATGGATGGCGTATGCCGACGGATATTATTTCAACGTCGCCCGGCATCTGCCGGTGATCAGCGGGCATGGCGGATACGACGACGGGTGCGCCACGTATTTTCAGCCGTCGTTCTTCCACGAGATGGGGCGAATTCGCGACGTGAATAAGCCGGTGTGGTATCTGCCGACGTGGTATGGAGAGACGTCGGATCAATTTCGGCTCGAACAGTATCTTTCGTTCATGACGGACCTTCAGGGGATGGATACCCCGCCGGATATGCAGATCCAGCATCCGGACAAGACAAAGGACGCCGCCGGCATTGTCGAATCCAACAAGCTCATGGCCCGCATCGGCACGGTCTTCACCACGATGCGGCCGACGCGGCCGCCCGTGGCGATGCTCTATTCGATTTCGCAGGACCTGCACGCGGAAGTTCGCGACATGCAGGATCCGAAAAAGATCAATCTGGCCGCATACGAAGGGGGAGGCCATGTCCGGGCAAAAATGCTCGCCGCGTACCTGGCCGGGAAGATGATTCATACGCCGTTCTGGCCGATCGTCGAGGAAGACGTGCTGGATGGATCGCTGGCGGCCAATCACAAGGCGGTGCTGATCGCGGGGATCGACTATCTCGAGCCCAACGTCATCGCGGCGTTGCAGGGATACATTGCGGCGGGGGGGATGGTGCTGGTGAGCGATGATTCGCAGGTGAAAATTCCCGGCGCGGTCAAGCTTGGGGTCGAGGCGCCGGACAAGCTGTACAACGAGGTAAGCAGTTCATGGAGCACGGATCAGAAAAAATCGCAACGACTGCGGCGGGTTGAATACTGGCTGAAAGAAGTCGAACCGTTCGCCAAGGCGATCGAGGCGAAGATTTCCGCACTGGGAATCAGGCCGGCGTTGAATGCCGATTCATCAAGCGTCATCACGCAACGCCAGGCGCAGGGCGACATCGAATATTTGTTTGCCGTAAACGCCACGCCCAAGGCGGACGATCCGAAAATTCAAATCCAAGCCGCGGACGCCACGCTCAGCGTCGCCGCGGACGGGCGCCCCGTATATGACGCGCTTCGCGGCGCGATCGCCGGCGAATTTATCCCGCACGGCGAGCAGTTGTCGGCGAAGATCCATTTCGGCGCCGGCGCCATGCGCGTGTTCGCTCGCACGGCCCGCCCGATCGAAGCGGTCGGGGTGTCGGCGCCGGTGTTGTTCCGCGATTTCACCCTCGGGGAAAATCCGATCCGCGTCGAAACCGCCGCGTCGTTGCTCGACGATCGACACGGCGTCATCGCCGGGTCGGCGCCGATGCGCATTCGGCTGATCGATCCGCTCGGGCAGGTGCGCTATGACCTGTATCGCGCGACCGATCGCGGATCGCTGCGGATCGATCTTCCGCTGGCCGCCAACGACCCGGCGGGAAAATGGACGCTGCATGTTCGTGAACTGCTTTCCGGGAAGGAAGGCGCCGCGGCGTTTGATTATCGCCCGGCGGGGCAATGCGCCGCCGTCGCCGGGGCGACGCACCGGGCCGTCTCCTTCGGCGATGACGCGGATCACATTTTCAAATTGTTTCGCACCCACCAGGATTTCACCGTCATCGTCGGCGCCGGCGATTACGACGCGGCCGTCCAGCGCATCACCGAAACGCTTAAGCCGTGGGGCATCGAGTGTAAGCTGATGAAGGCCGCCGACGTGAAGATTCATATCCCGTCGGAAGAAGCCGCCAGGACGTGGTCGGGATTGGGATTCGGCCGGGTGAATTTGAAAAATCCCAACGCCTCTCAACTGGGCTTTGAAGTTCGCGGCCCGTCGATTTTGATCGGCACGCCGGACGACAACGCGATCATCAAATTCGCCGAGGAGCACGGGTTTCTTCCGTACGCGGTATCGGCGAAGCAAGACCCCAGGAAACCAGCGAAAAAGGGACCGGCCGATGCCCACGATTTTCCCGGCCGTGGCCGCGGCTATATCGCGTGGCAGCGCGACGCGGTGAGCTACGGCGCCGAATCGGTCACCGTCATCGGCTATGACCCGGCGGGGATCGAAGAAGCGGTCGGCTCGCTTTACGAGGCGGTCGCGGGGATCGATCCGCTGACGAAATTCGCCTTGCCCGCGCCGGCGGCGGTTACGCCCGCCTCCGTGCGAACCACGGTCCCCGAGGCGGCGATCGCCTGGACCGCTTTCGCCCCCGATCGCGTGAACGCAGTGACGATCGCAGGCGATGTCGTCCATGTCACGACTGACGATGGATCTTCCATCGACATAGACGCCGCCGGAAAAATAAAATCCAGCGGCCAATCGGCGCAGTCTGTCGAGGCGTCGGCGACGGCTACCCCGACGGTTGCCCCTGAATTGGCCAAAGCGCTTCTCCCCGGCCGCGTGCTGAAGAAAGTCGCCAAGGCCAATGGGCTGACGGCGCTGGGCTATTGGGGCGGAACCGTTCAGATCGTGGACGGCGCCGGAGCCGCCAGGTCAACGCAGGTTTTGGAAAATGACGTGGACGATATGGCGTGGATGAACGGCAAATTGATCGTCGGCCTCTCCGACGGCGCGGTGGTGGCGCTGGAGGCGAAGTAGAGTTTCGCCCTCACGTGAATCCGTTTTGAATCGAGCGCCGGGGCGCCGGAAGAAGAAGGGAAAAAAGACGTTCGGCGCGATTCAGGGAATCGCTTTAATTAACGGGCCGGAATCTGGTCCCACAATCGTTCCAACCGCTGAACCGAAACGGGAACGGCGGTCTTTAATTCCTGAGCGAAGCTGGATATGCGAAGTTCCTCGATCATCCAGCGAAATTGGATCAGCGTCGCGTCGTGACGCCCCAGGCGGCGGAATTCCTCCGCCCGCCGCTTGTACGCTTCCCACCAGCCCTCCACCTGCTCGCTTGCCTGGACGTCGCGCGCCAAACCGGCGTTGAGCAGCTTCTTGTGGCGCATGGCGATCCCGCGGATGTAGCGCGGCATATGCCGCAGCCAATCAAACGGAGTGGCGGTGAGGAATCCGCGATACACCAGATGAGCCAACTGGTCTCGCATGTCGCGCGCCGCCGGTTGCATCAACGGCGGAAACGCGCGGCCGATCTCGCGCTGAATCGCTTGAAATTCCACGAGAATTTCGCCGGCCAGCGTGCTCATTTCATCGGCGGTTTTGGTCAGTCGTCGCCAACCGTCGGTCGCCCGGCGGATAAATTCCACCTGCGAAAGCACCGGCTCGCCGTCGTAAAATAACGCCCGATCGACAATCGCGCTCAGCAGATCCCGGCGCAATTCATCGCAACTTCCGACGGTGGAATAATTCAGGCACATCTTGTCGAGATTCGGAATATTGCGCGAAAGATATTCGATCTCTTTTTGAAGCTGGATCATGAACAGCCGCCGGGCGCCGGCGCGGGTCGCCAGATGGGAAGCCTCCCGCGATTCCAATAATCGAATCGACGCGCTTGTCCCGCGGTCGATCAGGGAGGGATAGCCCCAGAGCGTCATGCCGTGACGTTTCACGGGGACGCGCTCGGGCAGATCGCCGAAATTCCAGTGGGTGAGATTATCGCGATCGTGTTCGGAGCGGGGCGAGTTGGCGAAGCTACCGCGAACTTCGACCTGAAGGTCGCCGCGCAGCTTGGCCAGATCGCGGCCGACGCCGATCTGCTTGCCGGCGGCGTCGAGCGCGCGAAAATTCATCCGCAGACAGGGCGCCAGCGACGCTTCGTTGAACGCTTCGGGCGGGATGCGAATTCCCGCTCGTTTACCGAGAAACAGCGCGAGCGCGTCCAACAATGATCCCTGACCGAACGTAAGGGTCGCGGCCGCTTCACGGGCGGCGTCGCCGATGGGAATAAAGGTCTTTCGCAGTTCCTTGGGAAGCGATCGGATCAACTCCTCGATTCGCTCCGGCAAATATCCCGGTATCAGCCATTCAAATCGCTCGGCGGGAACCTGGCCGAGCGCCGCGATGGGGATGTTGACGGTGACGCCGTCGGCGGGGGAGCCGGTGTCATGACGGTAATCGAGTTGAAGCGTCATTCCATCCAGCGCGATTTCATCCGGATAAAGCGCCGGCGGGGCAGGCGCGGCGTCGGGCGCCAGCATGTCGGCGAGTTGCATGAACAGCAGCCTGGGATTTTCCAGCTCGGCCTCTTTGCGCCAGCGTTCGAATAGCGGGCCGTTATAAATACCCTGCGGGATTCGGGCGTCGAAGAACTGATATCGCCGGCGTTCATCCGCGAGCATATTTTTTCGCCGGGCTTTGGCTTCCATCCGCTCGACCTGCTCGCGCAGATCCAGGTTGTGCTTAAAAAACTCGGCGCCGGTGCGAAATTCGCCAAGGGCCAGCGCATGCTCGATAAAAATTTCGCGGCTGGTGCGCGGATCGATCGGGCCGTAATGCACCCGCCTCGCCGGGACAAGCACCAGACTGTAGAGACTCACCTTTTCGTTCGCGACGACGTGTGCCGATTGCGGGTTCCACGTCGGTTCGGAGTAGATTCGGCGGATCAGGTGCGGCGCCGCCCGCTCGATCCAATCCGGATTAGTCGGCGCCAACGTGCGAGCGTAGAGCCTGGTCGTTTCGACCACTTCGCCGGCCATCACCCACGGCGGGTTTTTCTTGAAAAGCGATGAGCCGGGAAAAATGCTGAACTTGGCGCCTCGCGCGCCATTATATTCGTGGCCCTCGCTCTTCGACCCGACATTGGCCAGCAGGCCCGTAAGCAGCGCCCGGTGGATCGCGTCGCAATGCGCGAGTGGAATTTCGTTGACAAATTTGTCCATTGGGGAATTGAAGCTGTCGGCTTTGCGTATATCAAGCGAGCCGCGGGTGGCTGTTCCTATCGCCATTGTGACGGGAGGCAATGTAAGTATGCCCAAAGAAATTCAGAAGAAAACATTTGCTCGTGTCCGATAAATCTGATAATTCCTGAAGGGTCGGATCGGGAGATGTTATCTCGTCGGCCCGGAAGACACCGCCTCCAAGGATGTATTTTGTTCGTAAAGGAGTATTGTCATGGCTAAGAAGACCACCTCGTCCGCCGCCTCTAAAAAGGCCGCGGCGACCCCCGTTGCGGCTCCAGCCGTCGAAGTGACGCCGGTCCGCAACAGCGCCGTTCCCCCCAAAACCGTACCGGCCGCCGCGCCGGCTCCGGCAAAAACCAAAGCGGCGCCGACGTATGACGCCATCGCCCTCAGCGCGTATTTTATCTGGAAACAGAGCGGCGGCAGCGAGTTCGACAACTGGATCGCAGCCGAGCGGCAGCTTCGCTCAATTTGAGCGCTTCGCCCCAGGATTGTTCGTCGCCGGACCGAGCGGATCCCTCGGTTCGACGGCTTTAATTCTTTTTGCGCCAATTCGCTTTTCAGGCGAACCACGCGCGCTGTCTTGCCCGTAGAAAGGCATATGGCGGCGCCAACCCCCGATCTTCTGGACTTTTCCGCCATCCCGCTGTTCCCGTTGCCCAACGTGGTCTTATTTCCCTGCGCAGTTCTGCCGTTGCATATCTTTGAAGATCGCTATCGCGACATGACCGCCGCTGCCTTGCGCGGTGATCGGCAAATTGCGATGGCGCTGCTCAAGCCCGGCTGGGAAAAGGACTATCACCGTCACCCGGAGATTGAGCCGATCGTCTGCGTCGGAACCATCCTCACACACGAACTGCTTCCCGACGGCAAATACAATTTCCTTCTCCAGGGACACACCCGCGCGCGCGTCGTCGAGGAACATGGAGACCGTTCGTATCGCCTGAGCCACCTGAAACCGCTCGAACAGAAGCCGGTTTCCGAAGCCAAGCTGGCTGAAGATCGTCATCGGTTGATTTCGGTTTTCGATAACGGCTCGCTTTTGGCGACGGTCATCGGCCGCCAATTCCGCCAATTGCTCAGCAGTTCGTTGTCCACCGCCGACATCGCCGATCTAATTGCATTTAATTTTCTGGATGATATTCCCCTGAAACAGTCCCTTTTATCGGACGGCGACGTGCTTCGCCGCGTTAAACGAACAATTTCGGCGTTCGAGACCACCCGCGCCGTGCCTCCGTCGGTCGGATTTCACTCCAGTAAGCCGAGTCTCAATTAATCATCACTTTTGCCTTTCCCGACGATTTGCGCAAGAATGCCTCACTGGAAGAAACGATTGCGCAATGTGGTATTTTGCTTACGGTTCCAATCTCAACTCCCGCGCCGTGTCGGAGTGGTGTCGGCATTACAGTCATCGGCAACCCACGCTGAAGACCGGAAAGCCCGCCGTTCTCGATAATTACCGCCTCGGCTTTCCCATCTACAGCGATTACTGGGGCGGTGGCACCGCGGACATCGTCTACGACCCCGGCAAATACGTCATGGGCGTTCTTTTTGATTTGACCGAACTTGAGATCAGCGTGCTGGATCAGAAGGTCGGCCGCAAGCTCGATTCACAAGGTAAGGAAATCGGGATCTATGGCCGCCTGGAGGTAAAAGTCGCCCCGCTCGGAAAAGGCGAGCCGGTGAAAGCCGTCACTTACCATGGCGTTGGCGTCGACCGATACCACATTCCCCCCACGCAACACTACATGGATTTGATCATTCAAGGCGCCTATACATACGGTCTTTCGATGATGTGGATTTCGTATCTCCAGAGTTTCAGCACGCAAGTCGGACGAAAGCCGCGCCCGGTGGGTCTGGGAGACGCCGCGCCACGTCTTTGATCATGTGTTGATCAACATCGAGTGAGCAGGTCGGCCGGGTCACCTCCGGTGACCCGCGATGGCCTCTCGTTAAGAGCATGCTCGTTCAACTAGAATCGCAGCGCCCTAATATTCCAACACGACAAACGACCGACGCGACTCCAGTGAAGGATGTTTCAATGACCACTCCCAATCTGTCCAACCAACAATGGGTCTCCCGCGGCCAACAATCCCTCATTCAAAACTATGCCCGCAACCCCATCACCATGGTGCGCGGCGAAGGCTCTTACGTTTGGGACGCCGACGGCAAACGCTATCTCGACCTCTTCGCCGGCTTCGGCGGCGGCATCCTCGGCCACTGCCATCCCGAACTCGTCGCCGCCGCCACCGAACAAGCCAAAACGCTCTGGCACGTCGGCAACAGCTTCTATTCTCCACCCCAAATCGAATTAGCCGAGCGCCTCCGCGCCCACGCCTTCCCCGGCCAGGCCTTCTTCTGCCACAGCGGCGCCGAGGCCAACGAAGCCGCCTGCAAGCTCTCCCGTCTTCGCGGCTCGTCGCGCAATCCCCACCGCTGGAAAATCATCTCCCTCACGCACAGCTTCCACGGCCGCACACTGGCAATGATCGCCGCCACCGGCAACCCCGCGGTCCGCCAAGGCTTCGAGCCCGACGTCCCCGGCTTCTTCCAGGTCGAGGCCGGCGATTTCGACGCCCTAGAAAACGCCGTCGACGAACAAACCGGCGGCATCCTCCTCGAACCCATCCAGGGCGAAGGCGGCATCAATTTCTACCCCGAAGGCTATATCCAAAAAGTCCGCCAGCTCTGCGACGAAAAAGGACTCACGCTGATTTTCGACGAAGTCTGGACCGGCTGCGGCCGCACCGGCAAATGGTTCGGCCACCAACACTATCTCGACGCCAACGGCAAGCCCATCGAACCCGACATCATGACCCTCGGCAAAGCCATCGGCGGCGGACTCCCCGTCGGCGTCATGTACGCCAAACCCCAAATCGCCGCCCTCTTCACCCCCGGCAAGCACGGCTGCACCCTCGGCGGCAACGCCATCTGCACCGCCGTCGCCCGCACGATCTTTGACGTGATCGCTCGCGACAACCTCACCGACCACGCCGCCGCACTCGGCGAACTTTCCATCGCCCGCCTGAAAAACGAATCGTCGATCAAACAAAAGATCGCCGACGTGCGCGGCAAAGGCCTTTTCCTTGGCATTGAGCTAAAAGACCCTCCCGAAAAGTTCGCCGAAAAATCCCTCGCCCGCGGCATCATCGTCAACCTCACGGCGAAGAAAGTCATCCGCCTGGCGCCGCCGATTAATATCGACGAAGCGCTGTGGCATAAGGGGCTGGATGAGGTGGTGCAGTTGATCGCATCGTTCCCATGATACAAAACCTTACGCCGCTAAGAGCTGCGGAATGAAGTGGCGAGTCGAACGTCGCAACATCCCACAGCGCGTCGCTGCGACGCTGCGTGAGTACCGTCAGCGACAACGACACAAGTCGCGGTTCCACTGACATGGGTGATTACCTCACGCCACGGCCAAGCGGCGCTGGACTCCATAGCGCTGGCTTCGCCTCGGCGTTGAGGGTACAGTGTTTCGATTATATACTCCGATCGGCGACAAATATGGCCTGATGGCGGATCGGGTCGTCACCGTTGGACCCATGACCGAATTGCAATGGTAGGGAATTGCTAACAACTATGTGCCGGTGATTTTTTTGCGGGTGTTGAAACGCTTTATACTTCCAGTCGGCGACCTATTGATATCGCCACCCCCCGCAAGCACTGTAAACAAATCCGTACAAGATCGCGCATGCAATCATCAATGTCTTTGCTCAACTGGTAGCTCCGAAAGTTAGGAAATTCTATTCGAATATGCTCGCGAATTTTGCCGGGTCAGCAAATTGAGTTCACCGAGCACAAGCCGGTACACACGGTCGCTGTTAATATGCAGGATCTTGGCTGGTAAAAGGTAGGCGGGTTGTATGTAGGCACGTCCCCACTAGCCCTTAAACAAGCGAATGTTTCACGTAATCTTGCCGCATGAATTTCGTTCGCTTTGGACGCGCCACAAGCGTCCCGCCGATTTCGTTGCTCGGCCGGCGGTTCTTTCCGCGACTTGTGGTAGGTTCGATCTGTACTCCCAATGTTCGGC
>DASZME010000054.1:0-19650 GCA_035551995.1 Tepidisphaeraceae bacterium | reverse complement strand
CTTCACTGCCACAGCAACGCCAGCAATGAGGCGGACGAAGCCGTCCTCAATGCGATGAATTGCCCCGAAAGCTACAGCGAGCCAAGCGACGTTTATCGCCAGGCCAAACAACGCGGCATGGATTTCGTCACGATCACCGATCACGACTCCCTCGAGGGCGTGCTGAAACTCTCGGGCGGTTCGGACGTGATCGTCGGCGAAGAAGTCACCTGCTATTTCCCCGAGGATCATTGCAAGATCCACCTGCTGGTGTGGGGACTGGACTCAATTCAACACGCCGAGATTCAGGCGGTCGCCAACGATATTTATCAGGTCGCAGAGCATATCGAATCGCGGAATCTTGCTCATTCCGTGGCGCACCCGGTTTATCGGCAAAACGATGTTCTCGAGCGATGGCACCTCGAGCGTCTGGCCCTGATGTTCAAGGGTTTTGAATGTCTTAACGGCGCCCATAGCGCGCTGCATCGCGAAGCGCTGGAGCCGTTTGTCGATTCCCTTACGCCGCAATATATCGAAACGCTTTCGCGGCGGCACAATCTCTCGCCGCGCTGGCCCGAGCCTTGGATCAAGGCGCGCACGGCCGGCAGCGACGATCACGGGCTGTTCAACGTCGGCCGCACCTGGACCGAATTCCCCGCCGACGCCTCGACCGTGCCGGCGATACTGCAATGTATCCGCGAAGCCCGCTGTCAACCCGCCGGCGAAGCGGGTTCGTCGATGAAACTGGCGCACAATTTTTTTGGCGTCGGCATTCGCTATTACGCCCGGCAAATCGCCGGCCCCGAATCGGCGCCGGCCAAATTGCTCGGCATGCTGACCGGCGAACATCCTTCGCGGTTCGTGATCGCCGTGGCCGCGGTCCAGGCGTGGACCACCGACAAATGCTCGAAGATCGTCCGGGCTCTCACCGGACGCATACACGCCCCCGCCGGGACTGCGCTCTTATTCGACATCCTCGGCAAATCGATCTTTCAACGGCTGGGCGAATCGCCCGTCTTGAAAGCCGCCATGAAAAACCGCGCCGCGCCGCTGGCCGAACACGCGGCTATGTTCAACCTGGTTTCCGGCGTCAATCGCGACGTGGCCGAGGGAATTCGCCAGGCGGTCGCCGTCGCGCTGAAAGACGGCTGCGTCGGTCCGGTGTTCGACGCCATCTCCGCGGTCGCCGCCCACCAGTTTGTCATGATTCCCTACTACTTCGCGCTGTTCCACCAGAACCGCGAGCGACATGTCCTGGAGCGCGTCACCGGCCATGCCCGCCCGCGCGGCCGTGGCCTGCGCGTCGGACTCTTCACCGATACCCTCGACGAAATCAATGGCGTCGGCAGATTTATCCGCGTCATGGCTGGTCAGGCCCAACTTCACGGCGCCAGCCTGACCGTTCATACCTGCAACAAATCGCCGCTCGAATCTCCCGCGTGGCGGAAGAATTTTGAGCCGCTGGTGTCGCTTCCGATGCCGATGTACGAACGGCTTACCCTGACGCTCCCGCCGATCCTCGACGTATTGGAATGGGCCGATCGGCAACAGTTTGACGCCATCCACCTCAGCACGCCCGGCCCGATGGGAATGATGGGCTGGCTGGTGGCCAAGATGCTGCGGATTCCGGTGCTCGGCGTGTACCACACCGATTTTCCGCTGTACGTCGAGCGCCTGACCGGCGACTACCGCCTGACTTCGGCCGCCACGGCATACATGCAGTGGTTTTACGCGCAGGCCGCCGTCGTCTTCTCGCGCAGCCGATCGTATCTCAAGACGCTGGAAAAACGCGGCGTCGAAAACGGAAAGCTGCGCCTGCTCCCGCCCTCGGTGGACAGCGATCGATTCAACCCCGATTGTCGCGACGCGGGTTCGTGGTTGAAGCTTGGCGTGAAAGAGGCGTACCGAATTTTGTATGTCGGCCGGGTGAGCGCCGAGAAAAATTTGCCGCTGCTGGTCGAATCATTCAAGCTCCTGTGCGCCACGCGACGCGACGCGGCGCTGGTCATCGTCGGCGATGGCCCATACCTTTGCAAAATGCGCGACGCGCTGGCGGGATTGCCGGCTTACTTCCTTGGATTTCAGGATGACGCATCGCTGCGCGTTCTCTACGCCAGCAGCGATCTTTTCGCGTTCCCGTCGCGCACCGACACGCTTGGCCAGGTGGTCATGGAAGCACAAGCCTGCGGCCTTCCGGTCCTTGTCAGCGATGAGGGCGGGCCCCGGGAAATGATGGACGACGGCTTGTCAGGCCTCGTGCTGCCCGGCGCCGACGCGGCCGCATGGAGCCGTGCGATGGCCGATCTCTTGGACGACGCTCCGCTCCGCCAGCGGATGGCGCGCACCGCCCCGTTGCGAATGGCGCGCTATTCGCGGGCTCACGCGTTCGAGAGCTTCTGGGCCGCCCACGTCGCGGCGGCGGATAATGTTGCCGCGGCGAAATCCGTCGATGCAGTTTCGACGGGAGTTGAGCAGTTGACGCCGGCGGCATCGTTGTGATTCGGCATCCGTGATTAGATGCTCATTCCGTCTTTTGCCGGTCTCGCTTGCGGGGCGCGTTCGCGACACGCAGAACACACGTCATTCCCGGAAAAGCGCCCCCCACGCGACCGCTGAACTGTCGATCGAAAAGTCCTCAGGCGCGCTAAGCCCCATTTTCCTGCCCCGAAAAATACGCAGGAAGCGGAGGGGACCCCAATGCGTCAGTAGAGATTGAGGCCCGGGAAGAATATGCTTCAGTCGTGTATTGAAAATCTCGGCTCCTCCCGGCGGAACGAATTCATGTCACTCAGCGAACTACCACTCAGTTATTGCACCAACGTTCACCCAGGCCGATCGGTAGCCGAGATCGAGGCCGGTCTGGACCGATTTACCGTTCCCATTCGCACGCGCTTCGCGAACCCGCTGGCGGCTGGATTGTGGTTAGCCAAACCGGTGATCGATGAACTTTTTTCCACTTCCGACGGGGTTGATCGCTTTGCCCGCTCGCTGGCGAATCGCGGCCTGACCTGTCACACGCTCAACGCATTTCCATACGGCGATTTTCATGACGTGCGCGTGAAGGAAAAAGTCTATCTCCCGGATTGGACGACGGATCAGCGTTTTCTATACACGATGGGGTGCGCCAAGGTTCTGGCGATTCTTCTTGGCGACACGCCCGAGGGAAGCATTTCGACGCTCCCCCTTGGTTTTAAGGGACTTTCCCGATCGCCGAGTTTTTGCGGCGATACCATCGCGAACTTGATCGGCCTGGCCGTGGGGCTGCGCGGATTGCACGAACAGACCGGGAAGCTCATCCGGCTGGCCATCGAGCCCGAGCCGCTTTGCGTGCTGGAGACGACCGCGGAAGCCGTCAGATTTTTCTCCGAGCTGTGCGATGTCGCGAGGAAGGCCGGAGCCGAAGAGGCCGTCCGAACGCACATTGGGCTTTGTTACGACGTGTGCCATCAAGCCGTTGAATTTGAAGATGTGGCGCGATCCATTCAGGCGCTTGATGGCGCCGGGGTGCGCATCAACAAGCTCCATTTGAGTTGCGCGATTCAACTGGACCAGCCCGCCGGCAATCCCGAGGGCCGCGCCGCCCTGCGTCGCTATATCGAGCCGCGCTATCTCCATCAAACCATCGCCCGCGGCTTGGACGGAAAGATCGTCCGCCAGACGGATCTGAACGAGGCGCTGATTGCCGATCCCGGCGAAGGTTTCGCGGACGCTCCCGCCTGGCGAATTCATTTCCATGTGCCGATCGACGCGGATCGGCTTGGGCCTTTGGCCACGACGCGACCCGATTTGAAAAATGCTCTTGGAGCGGTGGCGAAATTGTCCTATGCCCCGCATCTGGAAGTGGAGACCTATACTTGGGAGGTCTTGCCGGGCGCGGGGCCGAACGATCTGATCGACGGATTGTCGCGAGAATTGACCTCGGCCTCGAAGATGCTCGACTTGATCGGTGAGTGATGCCTGATCCAATCAATTACTGGAATCCAAAAGGTCGATCCGACCCGCGTCCCGCATTGCCGGCGGCGCCCGCCGGGCCGATGAAGGCCGTACCGGTCGAATTCGACGCGCCCTTGACGCGAACTACCGAACTAGCCGCCGCCCAGGCGATCATGCGCGCGTTTGAGAAAGCGCAAATTCCATTTCATGAAGGCGACGACGGCAAGATCGCCGACCGTGAAATCGTTCTCTACGTTCGATCGGCCGACCAAACCCGGGCGGCGACGATCGCGGCGGAAATTTTCGCGCGGCGCAAGAAGATCAAATCGTTTCCCCGCCCCAAGCCATCCCCCCCGACCACAACGATTCAAGGGCCGGATTTTTCGTCGTTTTTGTTATAATGCGTTCGGCGTCCAGTCGCTTGCGGGGCCTGTTATTGGCGACCGGGTCTCGGTACACGATATCAGAAACGCGCTCAACTAAAGTTCGGTATACTTCTCGGCCCGCCCCCGCGCTTTTTCGATGGGATATTTCATCGCGTCTTTTTTCAGTTTCTCTTCCAGCGCCTCGCCAAGATCGACTTTGATATGGTCGGCCAACAGCAACAGCGAATGCAGGCAATCGGCCAGTTCATCGCGCACGTCCTGGCGCCTCGCGGCTAAATACTGATCGAGAGCCTCGCCGGTTTTCCATTGCATCAGGGCCAGCAATTCGGCTGATTCGACGCAGAGGGAAACGGCCAATTCTTTTGGCGTGTGAAATTGCCCCCAGCTTCTTTCATCGCGATGAGCCAGAACGCGCTGGGTGAGTTTGGCGAGGGTGGCGTCGTTCATTGGCGGTTAGCGCCGGCGAGGGACTGAATGGTATTGCGAATATCGCCGACCTGGGTGATGCGGAGGCCGAAGTTTTCGCCGACTTTGACGGTTTCGCCGAGGGCGATGGTTTTGTTATTGATGAGCAGTTCGAGCGGCTCTTCGTTGCGCTTGGAAAATTCGATAATGGCGCCGACCCCAAGCCGCATGACTTCCGAAAGCATGAGCTTTCGCTCGCCGAGCTTGACGATGACCGGCACTTCCATGCGCAGGATGCGGGACAACTCGCCCGGCGAATTGGCGTCCTGAGATTGATCGGCGCGTAAGACAGCCATGAAAACCTCAATGATCCTCTTGAACAGGTTATCGGTAGAACGACGGCGAAGCAATCGCACCTTCACGATTTGGGCGACTAAAAAAGCGTGCTCATCCCAGTTGCGGGTGATGCGCCTTGACCCACGCTTCGGCGTCAATTGCGAATTGCCGAAAGGTTTAAGCAGACCGTCCGCGTCGGTGTCGCTCACGCCCCCCGCGAAGTCGTACTCGCAGTCGTTGCGCTTCATCCGGCAGCCATCAAAATATGCCGCCAGCGGCCAGAATTCCCCGGCGAGTTTTGGGAAAAAGCGAATCAAGTGAACGAAGCTTTCGCATCTCGCGAAATTATTGACGCAAATAACGTAATGTCGAGGATCGTCGCCCGTAGAAATGCTTGTCAACCGAACAGTAGACCTCTATGAGGAAGCGAAGGATTGTCTGACCACCATTAAAATGGATTAGTTAGAGTGATCTCATCCCGGCTTCTTGAACAGCAACGACGCATTATGCCCGCCAAATCCGAAGCTGTTGCTCATGGCGTAAGTGATGCGCTTTTCCTTGGCCTTGAGCGGCGTGTAGTCGAGGTCGCAGTCTGGATCGGGATCGTCGAGATTAATTGTCGGCGGGATCAGATTTCGCTGCACCGCAAGACAACTGATGACCGCTTCCACGCCGCCGCTGGCGCCGAGGAGGTGGCCGAGTTGGCTCTTGGTGGAACTGAGGGAAACCTTTTTGGCGTGGGCGCCGAAACTGGCTTTGACGGCTTTGGTCTCGGCGAGATCACCCAGGGGCGTGCTGGTGCCGTGGGCGTTGACGTAATCGACCACGTCGGCCGAGACGGCGGCGTCTTTGAGGGCGAGGTTCATCGCCATCGTGGCGCCGCGCCCTTCGGCGTCGGGGGCGGTAATGTGATACCCGTCGCCGCTCATTCCGTAGCCGACAAGTTCGGCGTAGATGCGGGCGCCGCGTTTCTTGGCGTGCTCGTATTCCTCCAAGATGACCACGCCGGCCCCTTCGGCCATGACGAATCCGTCGCGGCCTTTGTCCCATGGCCGGCTGGCTTTGGTCGGCTCTTCGTTGCTGGTGGACAAGGCGCGGGCGGCACAGAAGGTCGCCATCCCCAGTTCGCACAAAGCCGCTTCCGATCCGCCGGCGATCATGATATCCGCTTCGTCATGCTGGATCAGGCGACCGGCGTCGCCGATGGCGTTGCTGCCGGTGGCGCAGGCGGTCGAGACGGCGGTGTTGGGGCCGTGCAGGCGGAAGACGATCGACACGTTTCCGCTGGCGGCGTTGGGCATCAGGCGGGGGACGGTAAAGGGGCTGACCCGGCTCACGCCGCGCTCCATCAGAATCTTGTATTGTTCTTCGATGGTTTCGATCCCGCCGATGCCGGTGCCGATGATCACGCCGCAGCGCGTGCGGTCTTCCTGTTCGAAATCGAGATTGGCGTCTTCGACGGCCGACAGAGAAGCGGCGACGCCGAACAAGCCAAAACGGTCGATGCGGCGCGGCGTGAGGCGGTCTTCGGTGAACCTGGCGGCGCGATCCTTATAATGATCGATGTCAAAATTCAGGCATTCGCCGCCGATCTTGACGGGATATTTTTCGGTGTTCCAACGGCGAAGCGTGGTGATCCCGCTTTTGCCGGCGCAAATCGCTTCCCACATTTTCTCGTGGGTTTCTCCCAGCGAGGTAACCACTCCCAATCCAGTGATAACGACGCGACGCCTGGCCATTGAACCTCAACCTCTAACGAAATAAATCCCAACCGCCATTCCACCCCGATCATAGCCTACTTGCCGGAGTGTTCCTTGATGTAGTCGATCGCTTGCCCGACGGTCTGAATTTTTTCCGCCTCTTCGTCGGGAATCGAAAGCTCGAACTCGTCCTCGAACTCCATCACCAGTTCAACGGTGTCCAGAGAGTCGGCGTTGAGGTCGTTGATGAAATGGGTCTCGCGCGTAATTTCGCTCTTATCGACGCCCATTTGCTCGCTGACGATTTCAATGACCTTCTGCTCGATGTCTTCCATGTTTTTATCCACCTACCCTGACTCGTTACCCACCCGGACCACGCGGCCCGAGAGAGGAAAAACTATAGCGGTCGCTTTCGGTTTTGCAAATGGAAGGAGAATTAGTTGTTAGTTGCCAGTTGTTGGTTGTCAGTTGTCAGTACGGGAGCGACGCAACGGCATCCAAGGCTTCATTCCGATTCTGCACTGGCAACTGGCAACTAACAACCGGCAACTCATCCCCGTCCTCACATCACCATTCCGCCGTCCACGCAGAGCACCTGTCCCGTCACATACGCGGCTTGCGGACTGGCGAAGAAGCTTACCGCCGCCGCGATTTCCGGCGCCTCGCCGAATCGGCGAAGCGGAATGTTGTTCTTCACGGTCTCCTTCAATTCGTCCGGCAACCCCTGCGTCATGTCCGTCGCGATAAAGCCGGGGGCAACCACGTTGCACGTCACGCCCTTGCGGGCCAGTTCGCGGGCCACCGACTTGGACAACCCGATCAGCCCCGCCTTGCTCGCGGCGTAGTTCGTCTGGCCCGCGTTGCCCGCCACGCCCGCCACGCTGCCGATATTCACGATCCTGCCCGTCTTGGACCGCATGATCAATCGTGCCGCCGAGCGAATCGCGACGAAGGCGCTCTTTAAGTTCGTGTTGATCACCTCGTCGAACGCCTCGTCTTCCATCCGGAGAATCAGATCGTCGCGCGTGATCCCGGCGTTGTTCACCAGCACGTCGATGCGGCCATGCTTATCGGCCACCTGCTCGATCGCCGCCGCCAGTGCCTTGGGATCGGCGATGTCGCAAACGACGGGTTCGGCCGACGCTCCGTCAACGGACGCTTCATCGCAAACCTGCTGCAATTTTTCGATATTCCGCGCGATGGCCACGACATGCAGGCCGTCCTGAGCCAGTCGCTTGACGATGGCCGCCCCAATACCGCGGGAGCCGCCCGTCACGATCGCTACACGTTTTTCCATCATTGGCGACTCCACTTTTTTCTGATCCGACGGACGCGATGAAACCCAATTTTCTCATTCGCGTGCGAAGCACTCTTCATCGTTTAGCGGCCCCGCTTGTGGGGCGATTCAGCGGCGCTGGCGGTCGAAAAACGCGTTCGATGAATCACGCATCCGGGCGCGCCCCGCAAGCGGGTTCGCTAAACGATAAAGGGCGCGTCGCACGCATGCGTATCCGCGCCCCGCGCATCGCATTTACGCCGGATTCGCGTTTTTGACAACCAGCGCCTCGGCCGTCGCGACGCTTTCGATGGGCAATCGCCGACTGATACGTTTTGCCAGCCCGGCCAGCGTGCGACCTGGGCATAGTTCGACGAATCGCGCCTGCTCGTCGATCGCGATCAAACCTTTCATCGTTCGCTCCCACTGCACCGGCGAAACGATCTGCTCGACCAGCCGTTGTTTAATCGATGCAACATCCCCATGCGGCAGCGCGGTTACATTTGAAAAAACAGTAACGTTGGGAGCGGAAAAAGTAACCGCCGCCAACTCATCGCCCATGCGATCCGCCGCGCTCTGCATCAAGGGGCTATGAAACGCCCCCGCCACCTTCAGCGCCATCGCCTTAAAACCAGCCGTCTCGGCGGCCTTCAGCACGCGATCGCAGGCGCCTTTCGATCCGCTGACGACGATCTGGCCCGGCGCGTTCAGGTTGGCCGGCACGAGCACTTCGCCATCCGCGGCCGCGGCGCACAGCGCGTCGATGGCGTTCTCATCGGCGCCAAGAATCGCGACCATCCCGCCGGGCGTCCCGACGGCGGCTTCTTGCATATACCGTCCTCGCGCGGCGACCAGTTTCAGACCGTCTTCAAAACTGAACACGCCGGCCAGGTGAAGGGCCGTGTATTCGCCCAAGCTCAGACCGGCGTATGCGGTCACGACGGACGGATCGAGCACGCCGGCGTGTTCGGCCGCGCGAAAACTGGCGACGCCCGCGGTGTAGAGCGCGGGTTGGCTGATGTCGGTTTGATTCAATCGTTCTTCAGGGCCATCAAAGCAGATCGAAGAAAGGCTATGGCCCAGTATCCTGTCCGCCAACGCAAAAACTTCCGCGGCGGCCCGCGCGGCGCCACACAAATCCTTGCCCATGGCGATCGTCTGGGCGCCTTGACCGGGACAGAGAATGAAGGTGTTACTCGGCATAATTCAGCATACCGGCGAACGAAATTTTCGAGTCCGAGTAGCGCAAGCTTCCCGCCTGTGTCCCCGCCGGCAAATCACTGCCAAGACGGCTGTGGTACAGGGTATCCAAAACTCGTAATTTGAAATTCCAAATTTCAAATTTCAAACTCAAATCTTGAGGCTCACATCCGCACCACGGCATTCGCCCACGTCAGTCCCGCGCCGAAAGCCACCATTAGAATGACGTCGCCGGGGAGGATTTTCCCCTCCCGCGTCGCTTCGTCCAGCGCGATGGGGATCGATGCCGCCGACGTGTTGCCGTAGCGGTCGATGTTGATATAAGCCTTGTCCATCCCGAGTCCCAGCTTGTCCATGGCCGAGTCGATGATCCGCTGATTCACCTGGTGCGGCACAATTAACTTCACGTCGCTTGCGGTCAACTCGCACTTGCGCATCGCGTCGACGATCAATTCCTCGAACCGCTGCACCGCAAATTTGTAGACTTCACGCCCCTTGATCTTCATGTACTGATTGCGATCGGCCAACAGCGATTCGCCGATCGGAAATCGACTGCCGGGCTTGCAGCAGAGCATTTCCCATCCATGCCCGTCGGCATGAAGACTGCTGTAAATCAGCCCTTTGGTCATGTCCTGGCCGCGTTGCAAAATGACCGCACCGGCGCCGTCGCCGAACAAAATGCAACTACCGCGGTCGGTATAATCGGTAATCCGGCTCAGCGTCTCGGCGCCGAGCACCAGCACGTTTTTGTACAGTCCGGATTTAACGAAAGCCGCCCCGGTTTGGAGCGTGTACAAAAAGCCGCTGCACGCGGCGCTGACGTCAAAGGCCGGCGTGGAATGCAACCCCAGCGCCGCCGCCACGAAGCAGGCGGTCGACGGGAAAACCATTTCGCCGGAGATGGTGCCGCAGACGATCAGATCGAGATCGGCCGGCGTAAGCCCCGCCGCTTCGAGGGCTTTGCGGGCGGCGCCGGTGGCGAGCATCGCGGTGGTTTCGCCCTCGGACGCGATTCGCCGTTCGCGAATGCCGGTGCGCTGCACGATCCATTCGTCGTTGGTCTCCACCGTTTTGGAAAGCTCGGCGTTGGTGAGCCGCTTCTCCGGCAGGAAGCTTCCGGTCCCCACGATGATGGCTGCGTAATTGGACATTGGGAAAATGCGGATGAGTCGCCAGTTGTCAGTTGTCAGTTGCCAGTGAGGAGAATAGGCTTTTCATAGTTATTCCGTTGGCTCAGTAGTCTGATCCTTTACTGGCAACCGGCAACGAAAAACCGGCGACTTATTCCTGAACTTCCGGGATGCTCGCCGCGATCTGCTCGACTATTTTTTGGTTCACGCCGCTGCCGACCAGTTGCTTGCCGACGCGTATGGCGTTTTTGATCGCTTTGGAATCCGAGCGACCGTGGCAGATCAGACAATAACCACCGACGCCGAGCAAGGGGGCGCCGCCATATTCCTGAAAATCGTGCTGCTGATGAATCTTTTTTAAGACCGGCTTAAACTGTTCGACCAATTCCGGATAGTTGGATTGCAATTCCGAGACGATCATCTGGAACAATCCTTCGGCCAGGCCTTCGGTCGTTTTCAGGATGGTGTTGCCGACGAATCCGTCGCACACGACGACATCGACCACGCCCTTGAATAAATCGCGGCCTTCGACGTTGCCGACAAAATTAATCAGCGGCTCGTCGCGCAAGAGCCTGCGGGCGTCTTTAACGGTTTGAGTACCCTTGGCGTCCTCTTCGCCGATCGACAGCAGGCCGACGCGCGGATTTTGAATACCGGCCACCGCCGACGCATAGGCGCCGGCCATGATGCCATATTGCTGCAAATGCCGGGGCTGCGGCGCGATATTGGCCCCGACGTCGCAGATGACCACCGGCCCGTAAAACGTCGGCAACATGACGGCGATTCCCGGCCGGCTTACGCCCGGCAGGTTCCGCATGCGCAACTGCGCCGCCGCCACGCACGCGCCGGTGTTGCCGGCCGAAATGACGACATCCGCCTCCCCCTTGGCGGCCAGCTTGCACATGACGGCGATGGAGCTATCGGGCTTGGCCCGGATCGCCTCGACGGGCGAATCGTCCATCTCGACGATTTGCGTCGAATGGACGATCTTGTAGAACGATTTCCGCTCACTGGAGAGTTCGCTGGAATCGATCCCCTCGCGAATGATGGTTTGGTCGCCGACAAGGAAAATCACGTCGTCGGCGGAAAGCAGCGGCGCGGCCTCCCAGCAGCCTTTAAGAATGGCCACCGGACCCTTATCGCCGCCCATGATGTCGACCGCAGCGCGCACGAACAATCCTCCGCCTGATCACGGGAGCGTCTTAAGCCGTCTCGGTATCCATTTGCAGCGAGAGCTTGGGGTTGACGTACCCGCAGTTATCGCAGGCACAGTGCGGCAACTTGCTGCTGCCGCATTGCGGGCAACGAACGTAATGAATCGGCTTCAGCGCCTGGTGCGAGCGGCGCTTGCGTTTGCGGGATTTGCTGTGTCGTTGAACTGGAAGCATGAAATCAAACTCCTTTGCGCACACCACTCCAAGGCCGCTCACCTGGCGGCCCATATTCAGGTCCGTGGCGCAAATAACGGATGCCGACGAACGAAGCGTCCGCCGTGGCGAAAGAGGGGTACGTTAGAGATAAAGCGGGGTTCTGTCAAGCAGACCACGGAAATTCGGCGACGCTCGCCGCGATGTCTTTCGGGCTTGGCGGCGCAAGGCATTTTTGACGAAACTCACCCGCTTGCGATAGAACGTATCAATGACAGAAACTTCACCGCCGACCAAGGCATCCTCTCCCGGCTGGCTCGATTGGGCGACCCGCACCACCGCGATTTTGGCGGTCATCGCCGCTTTGTCCAGCGGCAGATGGGGGGCATCGAACCTGCAAGCCATTCTCGAACAGGGAAAAGTGAACGATACCTGGGCGTATTATCAGTCCGATAGCATGAAGGAGCACGCCGCCGGTCAGATCCGCGAACTGGCCGCCGCGTTGCGCGACACATCGTCCGGCGAGAAGTCCAACGCGGCGGCCATGGACAAGCTGATGAAGACGCTCGACGCCGAGGCGCTTCACGAATCGCAGAAGAAGGATCGGGAATTTGCAAACGCAAAAGGATTCGAGGCCAACCGCAATCGGATGGTCGAGCGCGGGTTCTGGTTCGAAATATCGTTCACGGCACTTCAACTGGGCGTGGTGCTCTGCACGATCGCCAGCGGCGCCAAGAGCAAGGGCCCGTGGCTGATCGCCATGTTTTTCGGCGTGATCGGTCTGCTGACGCTGATAAACGGCTTTCACCCCTTCACGCATGCGCCGCCCGCGTGGTATCAAGGCGCCGCCCAGCAGATGGAATACCAGGTGAAATCGCCAAGGTGAACGCCGGGTGGAAGGTCTCTTGCGAGGCGTGCGCCCGGCGGTTACTCGCCGCTCGTGCCCCCTCATAGCGGCCGACTGCGGTTGGCTTGGGCATCACGGTTCCCACGGATTGATGAGAAGCGCGCCGGTCCATTCAAAATCTTTGACGTTCCTGGTCACCAGGTGCAAACCGTGGCGTATCGACGTGGCGGCGATCAATCCGTCCTGGGGAGGTAGGCGACGTCCTTTGCCTTCGCCACAGCGAGCCACGCTTCGATCTCACGGCGCTTCGAGCTGCGCTTCATCGGCGCCAGTTCATCGAATCTTGGGCCGCTCTCGATCAAAAACTCCGTAAAGGTTGGTTCATCGCCCTTTAATTTTCTGTACTCGTCCGCCGTCATCAGGACATACGTGCGATCGCGTCGAACAATTGTTTGAGCCTCAACGTCGGCGAGCGTCAGCACTTCACTCAATCGATTTTTCGCTTGGGATAAATTCGAATTCATGGGTTCCCTCCGGGCCGATCCATCCAAGTTAAATGTCGCACGAACCGTCGCGCGCGTCAACCGGGTTGGGGTGCGCGGTTATTCCTCCCGCAGCGCCCCAAGCAACGCGTCGCCGTACATTTTTACCTTGTATGGTCCCATCCCTTTTACCTGTTCCAGAGCCGCGACGCTTCCCGGCGAATGATGGGCGATCAACTTCAAGGTCGCGTCGTGACAGATGCAATAGGGCGGCAGCTTTTTATCTCGCGAAATCTGCAGCCGCATGGCGCGCAATCGGTCGAATCGCCGCATCGCGTCGGGCGAAAGCGAATCGGCGCTTTCGGCTTCGTCGCGCCCAGCGGGTACGATCCGCCGAAATGAGGACGGCGCGCTCGGCCTCGCTTCAACCCGCCGCGGCAGCAAGTCGGCCAGCGACGCCGGGGGCAACTGTTCGCCTTTCATGACCGCCACCCCGGCGCCGGTCAATTCCACCACCGGACGGAATTTCATCCCCTCCGGATCGCGCTGGCGAGCCAATCCCGCTTCCATCAGGCGATGCAGCATCGCCACGATCCGCTTGATCGGATGAGCCTTAAGAAGCCCGAAGACCGACAGCTTATTGAACTCCCACCGCTGCGATTTTTCATTTTCGCTGCCGGCCAGCACCTCGGCGACCACGCCGACGCCGAACTTTCCGTTCAATCTCGCGATGGCCGACAACAGTTGCCGGCAGAGCAGGATCGCTTCATCGCCGATGACGGCCTGCACGTTCGTCGATTCCTGGCCCGCGGACATCGGACGCCCGCGCCGGCAGACATCGCACACGCAGGCGATCACGTCCGATTCGTCGCCGAAATAGCTCAGAATCATCCGCCGGCGGCAACTGTGCGTTTGCGCGTAGCGGATCATCAAGTCCAACTTAACGGTGGCATGGTCCTTCAAATCCTGAATGACGCGAGGGTCGGCGTTTTCCCGGTCTTCGCCGATCTTGTCGATAAAAAATTGCTGCGTGTAACGGTCCTGATAGCTGAACAGCAACACGCAAGTGGACGGCAATCCATCGCGTCCCGCCCGCCCCGCTTCCTGGTAATAGGCCTCAAGCGTGCCGGGGATATTATAATGAACGACCAGGCGAATATCGGGTTTATTGATTCCCATCCCAAACGCGTTCGTGGCGACCGCCACCGCGCGTGGCGTATTCATGAAGCGTTCCTGATTGGCGGTTCGCGCCGCCAGATCCATCCCGCCGTGGTAGGCAAAAATCGGCCGGTCGCGCAGGTTCGACGACAGGAGCGACGTCACTTCATCCACCGCTTTTCGCGTCGCGCAATAGACGATCGACCCGCCCGGCTCCCCGCGCAACAGCGACATCAACTCCGCGCCTTTCTCCGCGTTCTTCGACATCCGGCGGCACTGATAAGACAGGTTCGTGCGATCAAACCCCGTGATGACGATTGTCGGCTCATTGAGCCGAAGCTGGTGGATGATGTCCGTTCGAACGTCTTCGGTGGCGGTGGCCGTCAGGGCGATGCAGGGCGGGGAGCCGAGTTTTTCGCGAACCTCGCCGAGCCGTGAATACTCCGGACGAAAATCGTGTCCCCATTGGCTGACGCAGTGTGCCTCGTCGATGGCGAAAAACTTCGGCCGCAATCGCGGCATCAGTTCCTGAAAATCCGCCGCGAAGAATCGTTCGGGCGCCACATAGAGCAAGCCGTCGAATCCCCGCTCCACTTCGGCCATGATCTCTCGGCGCAGTCCGGCGCTCAGCGTGCTGTTGAGATACGCCGCTCTGATACCCGCGTCGCGAAGCTGCTGAACCTGATCCTCCATCAGCGAAATGAGCGGCGAAACCACCAGCGTCAATCCCTCGTCGATGGCGGCGGGAAGCTGATAGCACAGGCTTTTTCCCGCTCCCGTCGGCATGACGCACATCACGTCGCGCCCGCGCAAGACGTCTTCGATTACCTCGCGCTGCGCGACGCGGAAGTCATCAAGCCCGAAAAGATTCTGCAAATGTTCGCGAAGGTCCGGCATCTGTTCGGGGCATTATAGCGAGCGGCGGGCGGTTTCGTAGATGCTCGCACGCGTTGAAATCCGATCTCTAATGTGCCATGCTCGTGCGCTTCCTGGAGGCTGTCGCAAATGAAAGTCCGCAAAGCAGTGATAACCGCCGCCGCTCGGGGGCAGCATGGGCTGCCGTTGCAGACGCTGGTGGATCGGGATGGGGTTCAGAAGACCGCCATGCAGATCATTCTTGACGAGGCGCTCAGCGCCGGCGTCGAAAGCGTCTGCCTGGTCGTGAGCCCCGGCCACGAGCGTTCTTACGCCGAGGCGGCGGGCGATCTTTCCGGGCGGATTCATTTCGTCGAACAGCCAAAGCCCCTGGGATATGGCCATGCCCTTCACTGCGCCAAATCGTACGTCGGCGACGATCCGTTCCTGCACCTGGTCAGCGATCATCTGTATGTGAGCCGGGGCAGCGTGCGGTGCGCCCGGCAGCTTGTGGAGGTGGCCGAGGCGCAAGCGTGCAGCGTGTCGGCGGTGCAACCGACGCGGGAGAATTTACTCACGCAATACGGCGTCGTGGGCGGCCGCCGCGTGCCGGCCGAGAATCGGCTGTATGAAGTGGAAAACGTGGTCGAAAAGCCGACGCCGACGGAAGCCGAACAGACCCTTATCGTGCCGGGATTGCGTGCCGGCTATTACCTCTGCTTTTTCGGCATGCATGTCTTGACGCCGGCCGTGATGCAATTGCTGGACGACGACGTCCGCAATCAGAAAGAAGGAAAGATGGTGCAGCTTTCCCCGGCGCTGGCGCGACTGGCCGCCAAGGAACGATATTTGGCGCTGGAGGCGCAAGGGCTGCGTTACAACATCGGCGTTCGTTACGGATTGCTCTACGCGCAGCTCGCCTTGGGACTGGACGGCTCGGATCGCGACGAAATTCTCGCCCAGATGATCGAGCTTCTGGCCGCCCGCGAGCGCGGAGAGGCCACGGTGGGAAGGTGATGTTCCGGTAAAAAACATGCGTCAACGTTTAGCGGACCCGCTTGCGGGGCACTGTAAGGCGCGCGAAGTCGATAATTCGTCGAACATGCAGACCATGCGCCCCCGCGAGCGGGGCCGCTATCAATAAACAAATCCAATCACGGGACGGTCAATCGGAACGTGTGCGAGAAACTTGACGTCAACGCTATGGAAACCGAGCTGATTCGCATTATCACGTCCGCCGATCCGACCGTGCGCGATCTTTCGCTGGACGCTTTTGCACGCGCCGCCTCGGTCGATCAACTCATGTCCGAGTGCGACGCGCTCGACGCGTTTCGACGCAAGAGCGACAACCTCTATCAACGCGTTCGCGCCCTGTTTTTTCTCTATGCCATTCACCGTTTTCACCTGCCCAACAAGCCGGGCATGAAGCCCGGCGGACATGTCCCCTTCGAGGGATACAACAACCTGCTCACCCGGCGATTCGAAGAAGCGATCGAGACTTTTCTCGAGGTTCAGACGCAGGACGGACCCAGCGACGCCATCAGCAGCGCGCTGGCCGGGGCGTTTCACGATCTAGCGTTTCAAACGCTGGCCAACCAAGTCCGCCGAAGCGTGCGGAGCGTGCGGGGAAATCAGTGGATGTTTCGCATCGGGCACCCGGCGGATCAGCCGTTGCGGATTTGTCCGGAGCTGCTCCGGCGGAGCGCGGACGGTTCATTTCCGATTCTTGCGGAAAAGACGCCGGTGCGAATGGACCTGACGCACAGCGCCTGGAGCGATATCTTTTTCCTGGGGATGGATTTCCCGCAAGGCGCGCGGGTGCTGAACGTGTCGATCGACCTGGCCGTGCATGGGCGCGACGCGGCGCCCAAGCCGCCGGTCGAGGCGTATCTGCGCGTGATCGATGAGCCGGTGTTGCGGCTGGTGAGCGTCGATCTGGCGACGCAGGCGACGATATCCAGCTTGCCGGAAGTGTTTGATTTTGCGCGCGATTATCTTGGGTTGCTCAAGGCGGCGGTGATCGCGGCGGGAATCGTTCCGCCGGGCGTGGAGGGATCGGGACGAACTCTGGCGGAGTTGCTGAGCCGGGTCGTCGGGCCGGGGCTGGGTCTGGAGATCGTCAGCAGCGTGAACAACATTCCCAAGGGATCACGGCTGGCGGTTTCGACCAACTTGCTCGGATCGTTGATTTCCGCCTGCATGCGGGCGACGGGGCAAGCCAAGAGCCTTACCGGACCGCTGCGCGAGGACGAGCGCCGATTGGTCGCCGCCCGGGCGATTCTCGGCGAATGGATTGGCGGATCGGGCGGCGGGTGGCAGGACTCCGGCGGCATCTGGCCGGGGATGAAACTCATCAAAGGCTCGCCCGCGGAAGAAGGCGATCCGGAGTTCGGCGTGAGCCGGGGGCGGCTGCTCCCGACGCACAAAATTCTCGACAACGCCGACGCTCCCGAATCCGTCCGCAAACATTTGCAAGAAAGCCTGGTGCTCGTCCACGGCGGGATGGCGCAGAATGTCGGGCCTATTTTGGAAATGGTCACCGAGAAATACCTGCTGCGCAGCGAAAAGGAGTGGGAGGCCCGCGGCCAGGCCATCGGGATTCTGGAAACCATTCTCGCGGCGCTCAAGACCGATGACGTGAAAGCCATCGGCGCCGCCACCACGCGGAACTTTTTCGGGCCGATTCAAACCATCATCCCATGGGCGAGCACCTACTACACCGAAACGCTGATCACTCGCGTGAAAGAAAAATTCGCCGGCGATTTCTGGGGATTCTGGATGCTTGGGGGAATGTCCGGCGGCGGAATGGGTTTCATCTTCGCTCCGGCGCGCAAGGCCGAGGCGCAGCGTTTTCTTCAGGAGACCATGAGCGCGGTGAAACGCGAACTGCAAAGCGCGTTGCCGTTCGCGATGGAGCCGGTCGTCTATGACTTCGCCATCAATCCGCACGGCACCTTCGCCGACCTGGCGCCGGGCGAATGCGCGTTGCTTCCGGCGTCGTATTACGCGTTCATGGCGCCGCAATGGTTGCGGACCGATCCGCGGCAACTGACGCCCGCCCGGCGCGCGGAACTGGATCGATTCGGGGCGGCCTGCCGCACCGATCCGGCCCTGGGCGGCATGGTCGAAACGCTCTTTGATCGTCTGATCCCGCGCGGACGCGCCGGAAGTTCCAGCGGGCAAAATCTGCTGATCATGCTCGACGAATTCGGATTCGACGGCGAACTGCACGAGCAAATTCGCTTGGACCTCAAGGGCGGGCGGACGGGATTGGCGCAGAATCGACTTCCCGCCAGCACGGTGATCGAAGACGTCGAAGCGGGGGACGTGGCGGATTTGTCGGACGCGGCGGCGTTTACGCGTCGAAATTCGACGCAGCTCAGGGAGTGGACGGCATTGGGCGCCGACGCGCTGCGAGCGGGCGCGGTCGGCGTGATATCTTTGGCCGCCGGCGCGGGAAGCCGGTGGACGCAGGGGGCAGGCGTCGTCAAGGCGCTGCATCCGTTTTGCAAACTGGGCGGCAAGCATCGCACGTTTATCGAGACGCATCTCGCCAAGAGCCGCAAGGTGGGGCGAATGTTCGGCGCCCCCCTGCCGCACATTATCGCGACCAGTTATCTCACGCATCAGCCGATCACGGATTTCCTTCGGGCCAGGAGCAATTATGGCTACGAAGGGCCCCTTCGACTGTCGTCGGGGAAATCGGTCGGGCTCCGCATGGTACCGATGGAGCGCGACCTGCGATTCGCCTGGGAAGAATTGCCGCAACGCATTTTGGATGAGCAGCAGCAGAAGGTGCGCGAGAGCCTGCATACCGCCCTGATCGGCTGGGCCAGGAGCACCGGCGAAGCAAGCGACTACATCGACAACGTGCCGTCGCAGTGTCTTCATCCGGTCGGCCACTGGTTTGAAGTGCCGAATCTTTTGCGCAACGGCGTATTGGAAAGGCTTCTCCGCGAGCGCCCGCAACTAAAGTATCTCATGTTACACAACATCGATACGGTGGGCGCCGACGTCGATCCGCTTTTGCTGGGTTTTCACATCGCGCGGGGGTCGGCATTGACGTTTGAAGTGATCCACCGCCGGATCGACGATCGCGGCGGCGGCTTGGCGCGCGTGAACGAGAAGGTGCGACTTGTTGAAAGTCTTGCGATTCCGCGCGAACAAGACGAGTTCAATCTCTCGTACTACAACACGATGACGACCTGGATCGACATCGATCAATTGCTGGCCATTTTCGAGCTTGATCGAACGACGCTGTCCGACGCCCAGCGCGTCGCCGGCGCCATTCGGGTTGTCGGCAACAGGATGCCGACGTACATCACGCTGAAGGATGTCAAGAAACGATGGGGGCATGGGCAGGAGGATGTGTTTCCAGTCGCGCAGTTTGAAAAATTATGGGGCGACATGAGCGCGCTGCCGGAGGTGGAATCGGGTTATGCCGTCGTACCGCGGGCGCGCGGCCAGCAGCTTAAAGATCAGGCGCAGCTGGACGGATGGCTTCGCGACGGATCGGCGGCGTACGTCGAGTCGCTGTGCGAGTGGGAAGAATGAATAATCTATCGGACGGCGGTAAAGCCCGTGGTAAATTCACGA
>DASZME010000053.1:0-39037 GCA_035551995.1 Tepidisphaeraceae bacterium | reverse complement strand
TGCGCAAGACAGGCGCTCGCACGTACGAAGCGTTAGTCGATGCAGTTCGCGATGCGCTGTTGGCGGTGACGCCGGAGGACTGCGACGGATTTTTCGAACATTGCGGATATGGCGAGACAGCAACCTGAGAAACGCTCTAATTGCCAATGAGCTCGCGGGGTTGCCGCGTTTTGCTTACCACGCCGCCGCTCGCGAGGCGGAAAATGGGGATCCCATGGCTGGCAGAAGAAAACCGAAAACTGCGCGTGATCGCCCCGGCCTTCGAGGTGGTCGAAGACTTTCCCGCGACGTTTGTCGTCGGAGATGTCATAGCTCACGATATTCCTTCTTCTTTTTCCCTTCCCCTCCCCTTCCGGCGCCTCGGGCAGCAGATGATCCAATTCATCGACCCGCCGATGCGCATGCCGTCCTTCGACGGTGTATTCGTTGTCGGCCCACCGCCCTTCGACATGCATGAAGTGAAACAGCCGGGGGCAATAGGCATACTCGTTGAGCATGCGGAGGGGGTGGAATCTGCTAAGATGGCTGCCATTTTTGTTTACCAAAGAGCCAGCGAAGGCGTTAGATTGGGCGTTTGTTCTACAAGAATGCGGCGGCATCGAAATGCGGCACAGATACCAGCCGCACGCAAAGTTTTCGAATCGACCTTATCGGTCTGTAGTTGCGGCAAGCTCAGTACGCTGCGCACAATGTCGATCGGAAGCGGATACTGCCAGATGGGCCAAGTCCAACGCGAATCATCCGACCGTACACCAGACCAGCAGGTCACCCGCAAGCGGTCTGGATTGCTTGAGGGTAGTCCCAAAAAGAGTGGGAGTGCCTCTATCGCCAAACGATTGGCTCCGAGCATGTTGCCCTGGCTATTTCGCGTTGGATCACCGTTCGGCTTGTGCCACTGATATGCATGACGACGATCTTCAGTGGGCAAGAGGTGGAGTGACCTTCCCGAAAGGCCGTCGTCATACCTCCAAGTTTCGAAAAGTGCCTTTTCCAAGTGCCGGGGGTAGTCTCTCGTAAAATTACGTCCAAGTTTCCAGCAAAATAGTCTCTTCGCGTTAACTGCAACTGACTTGTAGCATTCGTGTGTACGTCGTTCGCGAGGGATGCAAACCAATAACTGTCGTCAAATTCGAGCGGTATCTCGTTGCGCACCGCCGTATAAAATTCGGCCACGATATTCTCCTCCCCGACAAATTCCGTGGGATGATTTTTGCGGTCCCGAATGAGATTCTGAGTGAGAACGGACAGCAAGTCGGCAGCTTGACTAAATCCCGAAATTCTCGGACGCCATGCCCCCTGCGTCACTTCCCAAGCTAGCCGGGGGCGTTTTTCCGGAGCCTTTTTGGAGAGGATTCTCAAAGTTCCGAGCGCGGCAATGAATGCCAACGGATTCGAACCATCGAGTCCGGCCATGAGAACTCCATCGGATTTTTGCTCTTTCATCACGTCGCTCCTTCCTTCTTGTCTTGCTCGGCGGCGCTTGCCTGTTGGTCGGCAAGGCGAAGAATTGATTCGAGATAGGCCAGCCCCCACCAGCCGTGCCTTCGAGTAAGAGTCCAGAAGCGCTCTGCCACGCCAGAATCTAGGCGGTGCAACGGCACCCACTGTTTGCGCACCGTCGGGGGGATTTCTAGTAGACGAACCTTAACGCCGAGCAATTCTTCGGACTGAGGTTCGTCGGTCGTTACCGGCGCGAAGGGGCGGGCGTGGCCATGATGGGCGGCGACAAGGTGTAGAAGCAATTCTCGATCTATCATGGCGTCATTAACCAGTTCCGCGTAACGATGCTGCACGATCTGAGTAGATAGCATCTCGTGTCGGAATCCGCCGGGATACTGTGCGCGTTCCGCTATCAAGTTGCGTTCCTCCCCCGTAAGTCGGCGGCTTCCGCTTTTTGCCAGCAACACCGGGCGCTCCATCGCCTCGTACGGCGTAATACTCGCAAGCATCGCCTGGAAGCGGGAATCGGCCTTGCCTCGATCATGCAGGTCGGCCGCCGAATGGAAAAGGCGCTTGCCGCTTTCGGGTTCCAACTTGGCGACAGATGCGTCCACCTTTTCCATTACATGTTCTGAATGTTCGTCCAGTGATACACGGTAATCAGTTTCGCTAAGGGAATCGCTCTCGCCCTCTTCCGCCAACGGCATACCTAGCTTCGTTTTCAACTCAGCGATGTTTTGCTCGGTGGCACGCCGGCCTTGAGTTAGCCCAAGTTTCTTTTTTGGTTCAATTAGACGTGCAAATACTATCACTTCGTTCGATGGCTCGGAGGATTCTTCCTTCTCACCGGGATAGGGATGCCGGTCAAATCGCGCCGTCTTCCAGTCTGATTCGATCTTATCTTTCTCGACGAGTGCCTCACGAAGTTGCGGCGCCGGCAATGCGCGCAGTTCGGCCCGGCCCGGAAAGGCCGGGTGCAGTCTGATCACCAGCTGACGCCGTGCTATTCCTGTTGCGCATTCGCCGCAGTCGATCGCGTCGCGCTGCTCCTTGATCTGCACTCGTTTGGTTGTGGCATCGTCGCCGGTCTTGCCTTGGAGCCCTTTCAATTCCGCTGGGGTCGGGGCGTCGGGAATATGCCCAAGAACTTCCCAACCGAAGTCCTGGGTGCGGATCACCACTGTGTCGCCCGGGCGAAGTTCTTTGGGATTTTCGTCGGCTTGGCGTCTTTGCCGCCGCGCCAAACAAGAACAATCCGGGACTCCGCCGCATTTCGCTTCTTCTCCTCTTCGTCGGGAACCGCGTCCACTGGTACATCAGCGTCTCGCCGGTCAGCCGTGGTCTCCCCGGCAATCCATCGTCGAACGGCAATCAGAGGCACAGTCATGCACTCTGGGGAAGTCGGCGGGAGTAGACGAACGATGTCTGGCCAAAGCCCCGATTCGTTTGTACTTCCAAGGTCGGCGCGCCAGCACACATTGACTTCGGCATTGTCTCGCTGCGCGCCGTGAATGAACAAACTGACATCCGGAGAAGGCTCAGGCTGAGGTGACGTTTGACAGAGCGTGTCCAGGTGCGCGGGGAGCAGTACCGCAGCGTTGGGAGATGGCGCAAGCATTATCCCGCGTTTTGTTTCGTCCAGTTTATTCCAGATTTCCTGAAACGCGTTGATGCCGAAATCGACGGAGTCTCGCTCATTCTCCGTCAGCCACTCCCACGTTTCCTTGATGCCGTCGCCGTAGATCGGGTCATCGCCCTTAAGAGATTCCTCTGTTGCAACGATGGCGGCGGCGACTTCAAACGGGCTACCGTCTCGCTGTTTTCGGCCCTTGCGATTGAGTCGTCCGAATCGTTGCCGGCTTACAGATTCACGCCGGTGGACCGACGGAAGTGCGATTCCAAGATATCGTGCTGGAGCTGAATCCGAAATTCGAATTGAAGACGTTGAAAGAATAAAAAGCGCCGATCGCGACTGCGGCGTTCCCGCTCACTCGCTCTCTCGGAGCACTTCTCAGTTAGAGCATCTGTGCGCTCGCCCTACTGGCCGTTCCCGCGGATGGCCACAAGATAACTGACCAGCGGCTCAACCTGATCCTCGAGAATGGGCGCGCCGTAGACCTTCTTCATTTTGTCCACCTCGGCCATCCACGTCTTCTTCGGGAACGGCGGCTGCATGAGCACATATCGTGGCGTATGGCAAAGAACGCACGCCGACATGAACGTGGCCATGCCGGGGCCGGGGGGCATGGCGGGCATGTCTGTCGCCGGGAGGGTAATGGAACGCACTCCGGTCGTCGGAATGTCGAGCTTTGGCGCGGCGGCCATCGGCGGGACCGTCGCGCTCGGAGCCGGCGCGGGTTTCCTGGGATCGCCGCCCTGGCACGAGAGCGCGCCGACAAGCGTAACGGCGCCGACGGCAAGCCTATAAAAACGAGTTCTGGAAGTATTCACGCAAGTCCTCTTTGATTTCTGCAAATTCGCCGACCGTTCATCCCACTGTAACGTCGATGGTCTCGATGATGTTCCGCGCATATCCGCTGCGGTTCCAATTTTGCGTTGCACGTTGCGTCTGGCCCGAGTTGCTCGTCGCGCGGGCCATCACCGTCAAACGCCCTTTGCCGCGCAGCGGGAAATTAAATCGGCGCCAGGAATATTTTCCCAGGTCTTCGCCGAGCCGGGCCGGCGACCAGTTTTTTCCGCCGTCGACGGAAATATCGACCTGTTTGATTCCTGACCCGCCGTCGAAGGCGATTCCTTCCACTTCCGCCGGCGCGTCGCCGGCGGGGAAATGTCGCCCGTCTTCCGTCACGAACACGGCGCGAACGAGCATGCTCGAAATCGGAACAGTCACCTTCGCCAATTTTCCGGGCGATTCCTCGCATTCGGGGTTGTCCGGAACGCGGTAGGCTTTGTCCATCCAGAATCCCTTGAACTTTTGATCGAGCACATTGATTTCGTTCAGCGCTTTCACCCAATACGTCGCGTACCAGCCGGGCACGATCAGGCGCAACGGAAATCCGTTGAGCATCGGCAGCGGCTGATCGTTCATCGCATAGGCGACCAGCACTTCGCCATCGTTGGCGCGATCGAACGCCAGGGCCTTGATGAACGCCGGGGTAACCGGCAACGGCGGCCGATCGAGCCCTTGAAAGCTCACCTCGACCGCGCCCCCCTTCACCCTGGCCGCCGACAGCAAATCGCGCAAGGGCACGCCTGTCCAGTTGGCGTTGCCCATCGCGCCGTTTTGCCATTGGCCCCCCGGCACGCGCGGCTCAAACAAGCTGCGAGAATTGCCCGAGCACTGATTCACCGCGACAACCGAGACGGCTTTGAACATTTTCAAATCCGCCATCGAAAGGCTCAGCGGCCGCTCGACGTGTCCGCCGACGGTCAGGCGAAACGTATCCAGATCCACGCTGGTCGGAATGCCGGCCAGATGCCATCGGACGAACATGGCGTCGTTCGGCGTGAGATCGGTCTTGAAATATTTGAGCGGCGTTTCAAGCTGAGGCGGGCGATCGGTCAAAAGAAGGAGATCCGTCTTCTCCGGAAATTTGGCCAGTTGCTGAACGCCTGCGCCGGCGGGTCGAGACGCCGGTTCATCTTTGGCCCAGACATCATTGGGCACGACAGCCGCGGCGCCGGCGGCGGAGACGAATTTCAGAAACGTACGCCGATGAAAACCAACATCCGAGCCGCGCTCAGTGCTCATGCGAAAAACTCCATGATCGACCCCGGCGCCACGCCGTTCAAACAACCGATCCGCTCAATCCGCTCGGGTCGCTGCTTCATTATTCCATGCCGAGGCAAGGAATAGAAGGCCCGGCGCGCGGCGTGTCCCCCGCGCACCATCATCGGACATCGCATGTGTGTCACAGAAAGCTAACGATCAAATCACCGTCCGGCGCCAGGGTCGCCGCCGTCTCCACGCTCTTCCATTTCAGCACGCCGACATTGGTAAATGCCGCGAGCGATTCGGTGGCGACGCCGAACTTCACGCCGCCGTTGTCGGGATTGACGCGGGCCACGCTAACCGTGCCGATCGAGGCGGCGGCGATTTCGGAATTGGCGAAGGAATACGGCTTGTTATTCGCCTTGACGGTGAAGCTGACGATCGAATCGTCGGCGGTAAAATCGCCGACGGCGGTGGGCAGGCCGGTAACCGAAGCGCTGACGCCCGCGAAAAGGGCGCTGCTCAAAAACGATCCCACGCTCACCTTGCCGATGTTCCCGGCGGTGACGATCTGCGACTCCGTGACGGCCTGCCCAACGGTAAGAGCGCCCAGCGTGGAAGCGCCGCCGGTCAACGTAATGTCGGCGTTGGTGAGGGCGCCGGCGATCTTGATCGAATTAACGGACCCGGCGGACAGGTCGCCTGAATCGCTTCCGAGCTTGACGGCGTTGAGATCGCCGCCGAACGTCGCGGTCCAGCCGGGATCGACGGCGCCGTTGACGGTGATATCCGCGCCGTCTCCGCTGACGTTCCACGTTCCGCTCGTCAGGGACCCGTTCACTTTGACGACGCCGAGGGAAGCGGCGGCGATGGAACCGGCGAAGTCTCCCTTGGACGTGACATTGCCGACGGAAGCGGCGGAAATCGGGACCGGCGCCCCGCCGCTGTCGAGCCAGTCTCCCACGGTCAAAAGCGCGATGGCGCCTGCCGTCGTCAGGCTTTCGTTGCTGACCAGGCCGAGCGTGATGATGCTGGGCGCGCCGCCGGCGCCGATGGAAATCGCGCCGCCGCTGGCGCCGCCGGTGACGTTGCCGAGGGAGAGCTTTGTCAGCGATCCGGCCACGTTCAGATCGCCGGAGAGGGTGACGGCGGCGCCGGTGATGGCGTAAAGCGATCCGGTCGCCTGAACGTCGGCGATCGTGGCGCCGGGCCCTTTGATCGTGAAGCTCGAGGCGGTGGTCGTATCGCTCAGCGCGATTTCCGACGGATCGGCGGCGCCGTTGACGAAGATCGCCTGGCCGGTCCCTGGGCCGGCAAGAAGCAGCTTGACGGGTTTGCCGGCGGAATCTTTATAGTTGGCGATCTGGCCGGCGCCGAACGTCAGGGTAGTGACGGGAACGACGTCGATGGTGGCGGTGGCCGTGGCGGTAACGATGGCGGCGCCGCTCGCGTTGGAAAGCGTCAGCGTGAAGGTTCGCGTGCCCTGGTCGGCGGCGGCGTTGACCAATACGGGGACCGATATCGTCTGCACCGTTACGCCCGGCGCGAAGGTAAGCGTGCCGCTCTCGGCGGTGTAGTCGGCGCCGACGGCGGCGGTGCCGTCGGAGGTGGCGTAATCGACCGTCGCCGCCGCGCTCAGCGGCTGCGCCAGCGAGACGGTGAAGACCACCACGCTCCCCCCGAACGCCGTCACCGGCGCCGGCGCCTGCACGTTAAATCCCGGCGCTTCGGCCGACACCGTGAGCGCATAATTTCCGGTGCTCCCCACGCCGGCGCCAACCCCGGTCACGGGATTGTAATTCAGCGCGCCCGACCCCGCGCCGTCGACGCCGATGTAATACGTCTGTCCCTGCTGAACCGATACCTGCGCCTCGCTGGCGGTGGTGCTGGAATTGAGGTTGTCATTTTCGGCGAGCTGATTGCCGCTGGCGTCGAAGACGCGCAATACGGTGTCGGCGTCGCCGTCCTGGTTGGTCGAGGTTTTGATGTCCAGCGTCTCGGTGGCGGGCGCGACAAGCTTAAACATATCGACGTCGGTCGCGCCGACGACCAGCACGCCGTCGGAACCGATGTCGCCGTTGATGGTCTGGCCGACGCTGATGGACTGAGGCGTGGCGTTTTCAATCGAATTGTCGCTGAGGGTGGACAGGTTGCTCGCCGGCTGTAGCTTTGTGGTAAGGGAATAGCCGCCGGTCTGACCGCCGGAGCCGCTGGCCAGCGAATACCAGTCGAAATTGCTGTTCCCCTGTCCGGTGACGGCGACGAACAGCGTTTCGCCCGCGGTCACCGCGTAAATAAGATGGCCCGTGCCCATCCCGCCGGGCGGCGTAATGCTCGACGGCGAAAACAAACTCGCCGGCGAAGCGAACAAATTGGCCGAGGCGGTATCGGCCACCTTCACGATGTCCTGCCCGCCCTGCGTGTACTGCCAGAGGGACAGGTCCGGCGTGAAATTGGCCGTCCCGCTCGCGGCCGTCACGTCGAACAGGCCGTAGCTGTTGGCGGTGAACGTATACCAATCCACATCCTGTGAACCGTCGGCGCCGACCGTCACGCCGTTGTCGGTTCCGACGTTGGCGTTGACGGCCGTTCCGACGTTAACGATGTTGGCGTTGAAGGCGATGCCGTCCTCGTCCCCGTTATCGAATCGCAATTGCAGATCGTAGGGCTGATTGGACGGCGTCGCGCCGGCGGTGCGCCCCAGGAAAGGATTGGTCGGATTAAAGCCGGAATTACCCGGCACGGTGACGGCCACATAATACGTTTGACCGCTGACGATCGGCACGGAAAGCGGATTGTCGCCGGTGAATCGATTGGTGTTGGCGGCCGATCCCACCACTTTCATATTCGAATCGAAGACCTCCACGAAAGTTTGATCGCCGGTGGAGGTATCGGAATACGTATCCAGATCGAGCTTCCCGTTGTCGGTGGCGGTGACGACGAACATATCCACGTCGCTGGCGACGGTGATTCGCGTCGAGCTGCCGGTCGGCGGCGGATCGGAGCCGAGCTCGCCTTGCTCATCGGTGTAGGTGTAGGTGAGACCGGTGCTGGGGTCCTGCGCGCTGTAGTCCGGATTGGTCAGATCGACGGCGACGGCGCCCTGGATGGTTCCGTTGGGATCGGGATTGATCAGTTGGATTTGAACCGAGTAATCGCCCTGGCTCGTGCCGCCGGCGGCGCCGGTTCCGTTGATCGTATAGTTTTCATTGCCGACGCTACTGATGCCCAGGTAATAGGTTCCGATGCCCAACGGCGTGGCGGAGGTCGTGAGAACGGGGTATTTCCCGGCGGTTCCGTCGACATTGGCGACCAGATTGCCGGAGCTATCGTAGAGGCGAAGCGAGGCCGCGAAGGCCGTGCCGCTGGTGGGCTGCGTCAGCGTGACCGTCAGTGAGCCGGGCGAAACGACAGCAAGTTTGTAGAGATCGACGTCGTTAACGCCGACCTGGACCAGTCCGTCGTCGCCGATATTGCCGGTGAAGGTATCGATGTTGGTGCCGTCGATGGAGTTCACCGGAGTGGCGGTGGTCGTGGCGTTGTCGGTGTCGGGGCCGGGCTGGGGCGTCGTGGTGATGGCGGCGCCGCCGGTGACGATCTGCTGGACGGCTTCGATCGCCTTGAGGACATCGACCCGTTTGAAGCTCAGGCCAGTCTCGGGAAGGTTCGAGGTCGCGCCGTTGGTGGAATCGTAGCGGGCGTTATTTGGATTGTTTGAGTCGACGATCGTATCGGACGTCTGCTGGAGAATCGTCAGGATCTCATTGGGATCGGAGATGTAATGCCCGCCGAAATATTCGGCGGCATCCTGCATCAACGCCACCACCCCCGATACGAACGGCGCGGCCATGCTGGTGCCGCTGATGGTATTGTGCAGCAGATCACTGCCGTTGCTGGAATCGAGCGTTCCGTTCCATGTGCTGTAAATGTCTTCGCCGGGGGCGGCAAGCTGGTTATTGAGCGTGCTCCGCTGGCTGGTCGAGGCGAGCGTATCGGGCGTGGCGGAATTGTCGATCGCGTAATACGTGTCTCCGCTTTCGCCGTAGGGAACGCCAAAATCCGAAGCCTGCCCGGCGTCGTCCCAGGTATTGGCCACGCCGATCGTCGAGACCACCGCCGGGAAGGATTCGCCGGCCGTCGGATCGTTCGCGTAGCTGTTGCCCGACGCGCTGACAACGGTGATGCCGAGATTTTGCAACGTCTTGATCTCGACGGCCTCCGCGTTTTTCGCGTCGGCGGTCGTCACGGTATTATCGTTCACCCCCGGATCGCCCAGCGACATGTTGACGACCTTGATGTTGTAGGTCTGATAGTTCATTGCGACCCAGTCCAGGCCGCGAAGCAGCGGATCGCCGCCAAGCTGCGATTCGCCGGCGTCGGCGATGACTTTGATGTCGATCAGCTTGGCGCCATATGCGACGCCGATGGCGGGGTTCGATGAAGCGGCGATGCCCGAAACGTGCGAACCATGCCCATCGTTATCGACGGCGTCGGCCACGGCGGTGCTGGCGTTGGCCGGCTGATCTTCGACGGCGTTATAGAACGCGACGACATTCGAACTGAGATCGGGATTTTGCGCATCCACGCCGGTATCCAGCACCGCGATGCCGACGCCCTGTCCGGTGATATTCGAGAAAGCCGGATTGTTGCGCAGCGTGGTCAGGCCGGTGATATCAAACGCCGCACTGAGCAGCACGCGGAGTTCGAGGGCTTCAACGGCGGCGACTAAATCGCGAACACGACGGGTCTTGTTCGACGCCTGCATGCAGGAAACCTTTCTCAGTCCGCCTCGAGAAGAGCGGGAAGCCAATTGTGGGAAATTCGCGCCAACGGTCCAAGATGGACATTCAGCGTTACTGTTCCGTCTCGAAGCTGAAAAATTCCGTGTCGACTCGCGATCGCGTGCGCGTTGAAGTTAAGAAAATAGCACAGCCGCCCCGCGGCATCCTCCCGTGAGAGGTCACCGCCGAGACGGCTGTGCTACATATGATCCGCCGGCCGCGATGCCGCGGCCCGTTACTTTTTCTTCGCCTTGACCGGCGGCTCCTCCGGCAAGTGCATCGCTTTCAATTCCGCAAGCGTGAACGGCTTGTTGCGGTCGGTCGTTTCCTCACGAACATGTTTCAGATCGTCGGCGGTGATGGCCGGGGCGTGATTGCCGAAATCATTGCGGACATATGTGATGACGCTTGCCAGCCACGCGTCTTCCGCCCACTTGAAGCCGACCATTTCGCCGGGATATAGCTTGTTCCCGTCATTGGGACCAACCAGCCCGTGCAGGATAACCCGCAGCGTGATCTCCTTATTGCCCGTCAATCGCTTCGACCCGCGCAACGGCGGCGCCAGCGTCACGCCCTCAACGCCGCCGGGAACCTGCGTCCCTTTTCCGTCCGGCCCATGACAGACGATGCACGTCTGCTGAAACAACTCGCGCCCCTTGAGCCAGGTCGCGGCAAGTTTCGGATCCTTACGCATCAGTTGCTGGCCCAGCGCCGCCTCAAGCAACCCGGTGTTTACGGCGTTCTGATAAGCCGTCACGACTTCCGCGATCGCCGGGTGCGTTGGATTAGCGGCGACCGCCGCCTTGCACATGTCGGCGGCGCCGGGAATCTTCTCGTGAAGCTCCGACATGCAATACTGAATGACGACGTTCGGGTCCTTGTCGGCGGCCATCGACGAAATCGCCGCCACCGTCGCCTTATCCCCCTTGGCGATCAACGGCTCGGCGATCCTCACCGCCGCCGAACGAACGCGGGGGTCGGCATCCTTCAATTTCTCGACAAGAAACGCCGGCTCTATCGCGTCGAGCCCTTCCAGCGTCCAGAGCGCGTGAAGTCGGCCGATCGGATTTTCGCCCGTCCGGGCAAGGTCCTGCAATGCCGGGACGACGGATTTGTCGGCTCGCAGAACAATCAGTTTTTGGGCGGTGTCGCGCCACCAGCCGTTCGGATCGGACAGGTGTTTCACGAGGTCGATGGTCTTCTCTTCGAGCATGCGCGGCGCCGGCCGGCGCTTGTAGCCGTCGTGAACCAGCCGATAAATTCGACCGCCGTTGATGTGGCTGTCCAGGCCATATTTTTGAATCTGCGGGCGAAGGTACGATCCTTCCTTGGTCCAGCCGGATTCCTGAATGATGCCGTGATACATATCGCAAATATAAAGACAGCCGTCCGGCCCGGTCGCCGTCCAGACGGGCCGGAAATTAGGATCGGCCGAGCGGATAAATTCATCGTGGTCATAGGCGTTTTTCAAGACGATCTTGCCGTCTTCATTGAGGACTTTCGCCCGGCGGATCAGCCGCCCCACCGGCTCGGGCAATATGTAATCGCCATAAAAGTCGGCGGGAAGTCCGTCGCCGCGATAGATCGAGCCGCCGGCACATCCGGTGAAATGATTCAAGCCCCCGCCGGGCCATAGTCGTCCCGGGCCGCCCTGCACGTCGGTCATCTTCAGCAGCGGATAAACCGCGACGAATCCCTCGGACAATTCGCCCTTCAGGCGGATATCCTGATACACGGGGCTGACCTGAAATCCCCAGCCGGGATTTTCGCCGCCCGCAGTGTTGCAGAAAACCCGGCCGGTGTCGTCAAACGCCAAACCCCACTGCCCCATCTGATGCGATCCAAGCTGCTCGGTCACGACCTTGGGACCGGTGAATCGATAGCGCGTATTTTCGACCGACGTATAGACCCAGTTGTCGATATTCCAGAGAAGGCCCGAAGCCTGATGCTCCAGATTACCCCCCGCTTTCCCGCCCGCGTAAAAGAGTTCCTTCTGATCGGCCACCCCCGCGCCCTTGGTATCGCGATACGAATAAATATCCTTCGAATCCGTCTCCCGAACCAGCACTCGATCGTCCAGCGGCAACACCATCCGCGGCAACATCATCTTATCGATGAATACGGTATGCTTGTCGTACGTTCCGTCATTCTTCGTATCCTCCCACCGCGAAACCCGGCTGATCGGATCGTGTTCATCCTTCCCATTGATGTCGAGCATGTAGCTGCGCATCTCCGCGACATACATGCGCCCGTCGCCGTCCCAGGCGCAAACCACCGGCGAAATAATCTCCGGCTCCGACGCGACGACCTCAAGATGATATCCCGGCGCGATCTGAAGCGCGGCGATCGTCTGGGCCGGCGACCGCATCTTCATATCGCCGATCACCTCCGGCTGAGTCGCCGGAACCGTGGCCGGCGCAGGCGCGGCCCCGCGTAAAACGTACGGCACACTCACGCCCGCAATGGCAAGCATGAGACACAGTGAACGGCGCGAAACAATCGTCATGGTGCAAATCCTTTGTCGCGGCAGATTTTTGTATCGGAAAACCGGGAAACTCGTCCCGCTTATACGTCCGGATCGCATAAACGTTTGACGGCAGTGACCGAAGGAAGCCGTCGTAATCGGCTCCATAAGCGCCCGCCGATGAGACACGATCGACGAATAAAGTCGCTATGATCCGGTCGTGAACTTGAACTCTCGATCTTCCCGCACGCGTCGCGACGTTCGACATGTGCCGGTGCTGTTGGACGCCGTGATGGCGGCGCTGAAGCCGCGGCCCGGCATGAATGTCGTGGACTGCACCGTCGGCCTTGGCGGTCATTCCGCCGAGTTATTGTCGCGAATCTCGCCCGGCGGAAAACTGCTCGCGATCGATTTCGACCCGGCCAACGTCGAACGCGCGCGGAGCAAACTCCTTAGCGTCGGCGGAAATTTTGAGCTGTTCCATTCCAACTTCGCCGCCGTCGCGACGATTCTCAACCAGGCTGGAATCACAAAGGTGGACGCGATTTTGGCCGATCTTGGCGTGGCCAGTCCGCAAATCGACGATCCCAGCCGCGGATTCTCTTACCGGGCGCCGGGACCTTTGGACATGCGGATGGACAACACGCGCGGCCAACCCGCGTCGGCGCTGATCAACCGTCTCTCCGAGCGTGAATTATCCGACGCGCTGCTCAAACTTGGCGATGAAACCGATGCCCCCCAAATCGCCCGGCTGATCGTGGAACGCAGACGGGTGAAGCCGATCACCACCACCGACGACCTTATGGCGATCGTCTGCGAAGCGCGCGATTTTACCACCCAGCGCGCCGCCGGCGCGAAACTGCACCCGGCCGCCAGGACATTTCAAGCCCTTCGCATCATGGTCAATCGCGAACTGGCGAACCTGCAACATCTATTGAGCGTGCTCCCAATGTGCCTGAATCCTGGCGGCGCTGTTGCGATCATCAGCTTTCACAGCGGGGAAGATCGGCGGGTAAAGGATGCTTTTCGCGAAGGATTTCGCGCCGAAATGTATTCGGCCATTTCCCCAGATCCGATCACCGTGACCGAGGACGAGCAAAAATCCAATCCCCGATCACGATCGGCCAAGCTCCGGTGGGCAATTCGGTCAACGCCATGAAATGACTCGCCCGTGGATCGCCACGGACTTGATTCGGAATGATCCGGAAAAAATCCCCAAACTAACCCGAAGCGGATTTCCGCAATCGAACACGCCTCTTACGCCGCAACGGATTTTGCGGATGACGTGGAGCTTCGCCATCCCGCTGACCCATGAGGCGGCGGTGAAACACCGCGTGTCGGATCGCTCGATGAACGCCAAATGCTCGATGAAATCGCCGACGACGCGCGGGGCATCCGTTTGAAGCAGGCGGGGGAAATTTGACAATCGCCGGATTTTATTGGAGTTCAGGAGTGGCGATCCTCGCTTAGCGTGAGCCCGCCGTGACGAGCTAAAATTAATTCCGCGCGGAAGAGAATAAGGATTTGAGGCGACCGTGATATGAATCGGATGGTTAGCGCGGAGGCGGGTACAGCACATCGCCGCCTGTTCAAGACCCACTGTTCGGGCTCGAATTTTGCCTCCGGCGATTTCCGCCGGACGCTGGCGTCCCCTTTTTTGGAGATCGTTCGTGGTCAATCAGTCAATTATCGAAGTTTTGGAATTCCGCACGTTGATGTCGGCGGCCCCCATGTTGTTCGATGCGCCAGTCAAGGTCGATCGTCTCGTGATCCGGGCGGAACTGCTGAAATTCAGGATCGATCTGGCCGTTTGCGCCGCCAAGTTAAAGGTCGACGGCAAGGCGATGGCACGAGACGGGGTGGATCAAGTCCCCATGATCGCGCCGTTGCTTGCGACCGCCAAAGCGGACCTCAAATCCATGCAGACCGCCTTGAAGGTGGATCGGCTGACCGAATCGGCCAACGCCTTCGCGGATGAGTCGACGATCAAGTTGGACATTCGCCAAATTATCCTTGACCGCAAGAACGCCACCGCTGAAACCGCCGATCACGCAAAGCTCCGCAACGACCGAATTACGCTGCAGAACGATCTGATCGCCGGGCTTGATTCGCGTATCGCGACGCGAATGACCGACGACACCACGATCTCGACCGACTCGACTGCGATCGTCGATGCCGTGGACGCCGACACGGGCGCCAGCGCCGATCTTGAGGCCGACACAGCCAAATTCAGCGCCGTCGAGGTGGCGTCGCAGACCCAGTTCGCGACCGACCTGGCAAACATCGCCAGCGCGAGAACGACGCTTGTGAATGATCTGACGGCCGCGCAATCGAGCTGAGGAGTTCGGTCAAACCGGCGTCATCGCCGGGAGCTGAATATCCGCGGCGCGCTTTAGACGTGAGCTTGCACGTCCAGTGTTTTCCCGTTCCGCCAGATCGTCAGATGGACGGTATCGCCGGCCTTGTGCGCGTTCATGGCGGCGTGCAAATCGCCGGTGGTGTGAATCGCCTTGCCGTCGATCGTCGTGATGATGTCGCCGAAATTAATCTCGCCGTTGACCATCTGCGTTCCGCGGATGCCGGCGTTGGCCGCGGGCGAATTCGGCTGCACGCCCATCACCAGCAGCCCCGGCACGCCAAGGCGATCCGACACTTGCTCGCTGGTATTGTCGTCGAGAACCAGGCCGAGCCGGGGCCGGACGATTTTGCCGTTGGCGATCAGCTCGGGGATCACGCGGTTGATCGTATCGACCGGAATCGCAAAACCGATCCCGGCGTTTGATCCCGACGGGCTGTAGATCGCGGTGTTGACGCCGATCAGCCGGCCGGCGCTGTCGAGCAACGGACCGCCGGAATTGCCGGGATTGATGGCGGCGTCGATCTGAATGATGTTGTCGATCGGCACGTCCGTCACGCTGCGAATCGATCGGCCGACCGCGGAGATAATGCCCGACGTGAGGGTTTGGTCGAGGCCGTAGGGATCGCCGATCGCGAACACCTTCTGCCCGACCTGAAGATCGTGACTGGCGCCGACGATAATCGGGCGCAGCTTGTTTTTGGGGGCATGGATTCGCACGACGGCCAGATCATATTCCGGCGCCACCCCGACCAAATCCGCCGCATAGCTGCTGTGATCGGACAGGGTAACGCGGGCGGCCGACGTTTCGCGAACGACGTGAAAATTCGTGACGATATCGCCGGCCTGATCCCAGATGAAACCCGACCCGGTGCCTTGCGGGATGGCGGAGGTGTCGCCGGTGCGGACGTCATATGTTTCGGAAAGCGTGGTGATGAAGACCACGGAAGGGATTGTTTGCTTGAAAATCTGGATGGTGGATTTTTCGTCGGCCCCCAGGTCGCCGCGCGGCGTTACCCTGCGCGCCTGAAGGTCCGGCGTACCGCGCGCCGACCAACGTGCCAGGAAAAATCCAGCCGCCGCCGCCATGGCGATCAGCAGCAGAAACGATAACGCGCCGTTGGAACGGGGCCGCTGGGGATAATCGGGATACCCGGAAAAGCCGGGGGGATATTGATAAGGAGTCGTCATGGAAGGTTTACCTGCCGCCGAAATCTACATGACCCGCCGCGGCGTGGGTAGGTGAAATCCGTCACGTCTGTGCGATTTGCCGACGGCCTCCCCGTCCGCCGGCGATCCGAGGCGCGTGAACGACTCAAAGATTGTTGTGCCGGCCCCTCGTTTGTTCGCGCGCCCGCCATTATCGCGACAGAAATTCCGAAAAATTTCCTTCCAGCAGAAGATGAACGTCTCGCTCGATCGCATGGCGGGCGACATGCCAGCCCGCATCAAAAAGATCGACATATTTTTCGGCCAGCACTTTTCCGATAATCCGCCGACTGTGTTCCCACTTGTATAGCAGTTGATCGAGCACGCGGGCGTCGGAATGCTGGGGAATAAAGCTGGTTCCCAGCAACTCGAATCGCATGCGTTCGATTTCCTCGATCAGCGACGGATTATTCAAAAACCACCAGCATCCAAAGATCATCAAATTCCCGAATTTTCTGGCCGCGACGCACAACTCGTGCTGGTTTTCGCGCGCGAGCATCGTGACCATGAATTTATTGCCCGCAAACGCCCGGCAAAGATTCACCACCGACGCGACGTCGGCCTTCCCGCCCATGTCGCCGGCGTCGCGCAGGCCGGGATTCACGCCGCGATGAGAGCCGATCATCATCGCGAACGGCAATCCCCTTTCGGCGCAAACCGGCAGAACGACTTTCTCCAGCATGCGCTGCCCAGCGTTCGATATCGCGTCCGCCGGGGCGGCTGGATATCTAAATTCCGGAGGAAGACTGACGGCGACGTAAATCGCCTTTTGCCGATCGATCCACTCGCGAAGGAAACGCCGGCCTTCTTCGACCGTGCGCTCGCCGATCTCCGGCGAAACATCGTATCCCCACGAACTCATTTTTTCGGCGGCTGACGGGTAGTCGAGCAACAGCGGATCGATCCGTAACACCGACCGAAAGCGCGGATCGGCCAACGCCGCGGGATCGTTGAGCCATCGCGCTCTTTCATTGTCGTCGAAAACCGCGTTGGTCATCGTGATCGATTTGACGTTCGCCAGTCCCATCACGCGATCGACGAAGGCGCCCGGACGCTGGCGCGAAAAATATTTCCGATACGGCGTCAGCGTTTTTTCGTTGGGATCGAGTCCGAGCTTTTGCAATGTCGTCAGTATTCCCCGGCAAGCCTCGCTGATCGGCGTGCGCTCGACAAACAGCGTCCGCCAGATATGGTCGGCTTGCTCGTGCTTGCCGAGCTTGAAAAACCGGTCGTACGGCAGGACCGTGGCCGGAACAACGCGAAACACTTCGGCGATCAGATAGTGATAGGTCACCAGTTCATCCACGCCCCAGAGCATCAATCCCGCCGGATCGATTTGCCCGGCGGCGTTGGCGACGGGCGTGCCGAAGCCGGGGGAATATAAATGCGTATGAAGGTCCGTGATGGGCTGAGCCGCCAGAGCGCTTTGGACGACGGCAAAAATCCGATCACGTTCGATGGCATCGGTTGGCATGAATGTTCCTGCGTTAAATCGACGGCTTGCAGTATCCGAATGCGCGATTAAACACGCAAGTTTTAGGTTGCCCGCGATGGCGCCATTCGTACAATGTTGCCATCGCATCGGGAGCGGGAAAAGCCGGGACATTAAATAAGGAGCGCATGAAACTCAGGAATTGGCGTTGTATTCCTCGCTCGTCTTTCGGCGTTCGATCGGCGTTGTGGCTGGCGGCGATAGTTTCGATCACCGCCTTTGCCGCGGCGTCGCCGCGCTCAAGCCAATTGATCGACGAGGGTTTGGGGCATCTTCAAAAACAAGAGCTGACGCAAGCGGCCGCGTTATTCGAGCAAGCCGCCGCCGCGGACGCCGACGACTCGGAAGCGCCGTTTTTTCTGGGTGTCGCCTTGAATCGACTCGCCCGCGGAGGGCCGGCGTTGCGAGAGCTTCGCCGATCGCGCGCGCTGGGCGGAAACAATCCGGATCTTTCGTTTGAATTCGGATGGAGCTATCTCCTACAGCACGATTGGGCAAACGCGATCGCCGAACTTACCGCTTACGAGAAAGCGCATCCCGGCGAGCGCGCCCAGGCCAGCTTGTTTTTGGGCCGCGCGTATCTGGCCGAAAGAGACTACGCGCGGGCGCAGGCCGCATTCGAGCGCGCTATCGCGCTGGCGCCGGACGATCAGGATTTGAAGGAGGCGGTCCAGATCGCGCAGTTGCGACTGGCCGAGGCGCGCGGGGACATGAAAGGCGCCGACGAAACGATGAAGGCCGTCGCCAGATTGGTTCTGCCGGCGTTGAGCGCGACATCCAACCCCGCCCTGGGTTTCACGCCGATATTGCGGCCCGACCTGGTGCTCACGGACAGTCCGCGGCCCACCTCGCTGCCGCCGATTTCTTCCGACCGGCCCTGGTGGCTCAACCTTTCGCTTGGCGCGGGCTATGACTCGGCCGCCCGCGGCGACAGCGCGGAAATCTTCGCCTATCACTCCCCCGCCGACCCTTCCGCGTTCGCCGAGATCCGACTCGACAGCGGCTATGCGTTCTACAACCAGCCCGACGGCGCCTTCTGGCTCGCCTACCGGATGTTCGATCGCACCTACGCCCGGCAAAGGATTCGCGCCGATCTTCTCGACAATGATTTCAGCGCCAACGTCGAGCGACAAATCGCTCCGACGCTTCGCGCGACGCTGCGCGTTTCCGACGATTACACGCTGGTGCGATACGGCAATTTTCGCAATGAGATCGGCGCCGGCGCCACCTGCGACTGGGACGTGAAGCCCAACCTTCGGCTGGAGATCGGGTATTCATATGTCCATGATGATTACCTGTCGCGCGTGCCGATCGAATATCTGACGTATCCCCGGCCCGAATATGGCCGCCCGCTGGACCGCGACGCGGAAAATCATCTGCTTCGTACCGCCGTTTACTGGACGGTTCCGAATTCTTCATGGCAGACCCGCGTCGGCTATTTTCATGCGTGGAATTTTGCCCAGGGAAGCGATTTCGATTACGAAAGCAATTCGTTTTTCGCGGGAGTGACGGCGCCGCTTTTCTGTCAGATCTCCGCCGATCTTTCATATACAAGGACGTTGGAGCAATATAAAAACGATAACAGCGGCATCGACGTGCTGACCCGGCGCCGCGATCCGATCGATTCCATTACCCTCGGCCTCGTTCGGCCGATCGCGGCGCGAGCCACGGCGTATCTGACCTATAATTTCAACAGTGACGGATCGAATGTTCCGTTCTACAGTTATTCTCAGCATGTGTTCAGCATAGGCGTAACATTGCAGTTTTAGAGCGTTCGCAAGGTGCCGTCGTTTATTATGAACGCAGGAACGCGCGACCAACCTGAGAACTGCTCTAGAATGACTCGTCGCGCAAGTTCGCAAAGTTTTGAGAGCCCAGCTGAGACGGCTATGCTACGAGCGATTCAAGAGTCCCCAGAATGGTGGTTACTTATGAAATGCATGACGATCCACTCGACGAATGCGGTTCGTCCGCGTACGCACCCCGGCCGATTGGTCGCATTGACGCTCGGCATGGCCATGCTCGCCATTCCTTCGGTCGGCGGTGCGGGTCATAGCCCTGGCGTGGTTCCCTTTGCCAAAAAGCCGCCAGTCTCTCCTGGCGGTCCGACGACGCCTCCTTCTCCCGGTTCGGGGAACAACGGCGGCGGAATCAGCATCGTCGGCGTCGGTAAACAAAGCGGCTATCTTCCAGAATCCCTCACCCCCATCGGAACCCCCGTGGCGCCGCGGGCGGCGCAATCCGAATGGGATAAATTCAAAGACGTCATGCTGTCGGCGCTGGCCGCCGTCGATACGCCCGCCGGCGAAGACCTGGCCCAAGCCAAAGCGGTTCGCGCCGTGATTCAGGAGCGCGATGTCCGCGTGGCGTCGAAAAACCTCCCCAAGCACATTGCCGTCGCGGCAAAGTGAACGTCATTTGATCTCTCCCAGCGCCGCCCGCGCGCGCCGGCTCAGTGGATCATCCTCTCCGAACGTTCGGCTGCATGCTTCGAGCGTCCGTTGAAGCGACGCTCTGGCCATCTCGGGCTTGCCCGCCATTCGATAAAGCATGCCAAGATGCATCGCCGTCGTGAGCGTATCGCGATGCGTTTCGCCAAGCGTCTTGCGGCGAATCTCCAACGCCTTTGAATAACCGGCGGCCGCGGCGTCAAATTTTTGCAGATAGCTTTGCGCCTGCGCCTGCGCGTCCAAAAACCAGAGGGCCTGCGGATTTTCCGCGCCGAATTCCTGCGTCAATCGGTCCAGCGCCCGCGCCGCGTAGATTTCCATTTGCCGATAGTACGCATCGGCGTCGGCGGTTTTATTTTGCCTGGTCATCACGTCGGCCAACTCGGCGAGTATCACGACCGTATATCGATGCCCCGATCCGCGGGTTTCGGTGGCCGCGGGCAAAATCGCGCGATACAGCGCCGCCGCCTCCATCAGGTCCTTAAATCCCCCGCGCCCGGCCAGCGCCGTCGCCAGATCGTTTTGCCAGATCAGCAGGTCCGGATGATCCGCCCCCAGAACCTCGCTCCCTTTTTTAACGACATATCGGTGCAGCGGAATCGCGTCTTCCCACCGATCCTCGCGGTTCAACACCGATGCCAGGTCGTGAAGCGCTTCGAGCGATTGCGGATCGCCCGGCAGGTCGGCCGATGATCCGCTACCTACCGCCAGCGGCGCGGAACGCGCTCGCTTGGCCCATAACGCGGCCACTTTCCGCGCCCAACCCTCGGCTTCGACGATCTTTGTCGGATCGCCGCTGTCGCGAAGATGCCGAGTCAATGTCGAGGCGAGATTCAATGACGCCGGGTTGGATCGGTCGGCATTCAGATCGTCAGGAACCTCGATCCCGCCCGACATCCGCAGCGCGTCGCGCGCCATCTTTTCGGCCTGGTCGCGCCGTCCCATGTCGTTCATCACGTTGCTGAGCGTATTCATGGCGCCAAGCGTGCGCGCGTCGGCATTACCGAACAGGGCCCTGTAACGGTCGAGCACATGCTCGCTCAATTCCAACGCGCCGGCTACATTCCCGCGCTCGCGGCGCACCTGGGCAAGAAGGTCCATCGCCGCCAAAATCTCCGGCTCGCCCGCCACGGGCGGCTGACCGGGACCGGCCGACGTCAACAGCGCCACCGCCCGGCCCAATTGATTGTCGGCGGTGGCGAACTGCCCGAACGCCAGCAGATGCCGGCCCAGCGCCACGCGCACCGTCGCTTCGGTGTGCGGATCGCCCGCGCAGCTTTCCGACAGCGAGCGGTCGGCGCGGTCGAGCATATCGTGGCTGACGTTGTTGACGCCGCGCGCGTTCCGCGGGTCCAGCGCGTCCATGACGTTCTGGAAAAACTCGTTCATGGCGGTGGCGATCGCCGCCTCGCGCAGGGCATGAAGCCGTTCGGCGTCGGCGCCGGCGCGCTCGGTGTCGGCGCGGTTGCGCTCGGCGACGGCGATCGTTCGTTCATGCGCGATCCGAACGCCGGTGAATATAAGCAGCGCCAGCGCCGCGATGAAAGCGCCGATCGCCAGCATGACCGGCCCGCGATGCCGCGCCAGCTTTTTCCCGAGAAAATACCTCACCGTCGTCGGCCGGGCCGAAACCGGATCGTTATTCAGCAGGTTCTCGAGATCGTTGCCTAGATCCCCCGCCGAGGCGTAGCGTCGGCGCGGATCGCGATCCAGCGCCTTGAGCAGCACCGCCTCAAGATCCGGCTCGATCGACGCTTTCACGTCGCGCGGTCGGCGAACTTCTTCTTCGACCACCCGCCGCCACAGGTCGTATTCCGTTCCTTCCAGATCGTGCGCCGGTTGGCCGATCACCAGCTCATACAGAATCTTGCCGAGGCTGTAGACGTCGGATCGGGTGTCGATTTGATCGGCCCGACTGGCGGCCTGCTCCGGCGACATATACGACGGCGTACCCGATACGCCGCCCCGCTCATCGCTGACGATCGCGTTTCGTCCCGGCGTGATCGGCCGGGCAAGCCCGAAATCCAGCAGCCTCGGTTGCCCGTCGCAGCACACCAGGATATTCGACGGCTTAAGATCGCGGTGAATGATCCCCTTGAAGTGGGCATGCTGCACGGCGTCGCAGATCATCTTCATCAGGCGCAAGATGGCCGGCTGGTCCATCTTCTGTTGCCGGACGTAGAGATTGAGCGGTACGCCGTCGACCAGCTCCATCGCATAATAAAAGTTCCCCTGGTGCACGCCGCTTTCGTATACGCGGGCGATGTTCGGGTGATCGAGGCGCGAAGCCAGTTCCACTTCGCGAATAAAACGAGCCGGGGCGCGCGGATCGGACGGGCGATCGGTAAGAAGTTTCAGCGCGACGTCGCGCGAAGTGCCTTGCTGGCGGGCGAGCCAGACCGTTCCCATGCCGCCGGCGCCGAGCATGCGGTCGACCTCATAACCGGCCACGCTCGGCTTGGGACGGGCGGACCCGAGCAACGGAGATTGGACGAAAGGGCCGGCTTCTTCTTCGACGGGACGAACGACGGTTTCCTCGCCGAAAAAAGAGGGGAACGACGAAAATTCCGGGACTTGATCTTCTGCCACGACAAAGCCCTGCTATTGCGGAAGCGGCGGCCCGTTGATGCAGTCCGGCGCCGCCACGGGAGCGGCCGACGAAAACGCCGGCAATAACGCCGGCGCGCCCGCCGGTTGCGCGGGCGGGTTGGTCTTCCATGGAATCCGATAAATTGGATTGGCCATGCTATAAAGAATATTGGTGCTCGAATCCTTCACTTCATACATATGCAGGCCCACGGCATACTGATCGTCGCGGATGATCAGCGATCCCGAGTCCCGCGGTGCGGTTTGCAGCGGGAATAGGAGCTGGCACTCGAAGTAGGCATTTTTGCCGAACAATTTAACCGTCCCGTGGCCGATGCCCTGAAGAACAAAGTGGCTTACGCATCCGCTGGCCAACCCGACGAAATGAAAACTCTGAAACGGCTGCACCGTGCCCGAGGGCGCCATCAGGTATGGATAGGTGAAGGGGATATGGGTCGTCGCGCAAGCGAGATTACCGGCGATGGCGGCCGAGTTGCTGTTGTAGCTCGCCAGAGCGATGTCCCAATAATTGACCGGCGTCTGATTGCCGCTGGAAAACTGCAGGGCATGGTATCGATACAGCTTGGCGACCGTGCGGCCATCAAGAATAACGTCGTGGTTCAGCGCGGGCGTGGCTCCGTCGGATAAGACATGATGATTGGTGATGCAAACCGCCTGACCTTCAAAGACCACGTTCCAACCCACGGTGCCCAGTTCCGACATTCCCGCGCCGCGGGCGGAACTGCCGCAGAACACCGGCGCCACCGCCGGTTGCGCCGCCGCCAGCACCGCCCCCGCCGCGATCGCTTCGCCTTCTTTGGGCGAATCGCCCGGAATCTCCGCAAGATCCCTGAAATAAGGGACCAGCACGCTTCCCTTGTTTCTCAGCGCAACCTTGACCTTTCCCAGCGATTCATGCGCCGCTTTCGGATCATTGTTGAGAATCCGCAACGTTAGTTTTCCCGATTCGTCGGCCAGGCACATCACGCCGTGATCGCCGTGATTCTGTGCGTCCAGTTTGACGGCGAATTTGCCTTCTTCAATCAAAGCGTCCAGCGCCGCCTTGCAGTCGTCCAGCGTCGCGCCGCCGGAAGACGGCGCGGAGACCGAACCCGAATCGCACCGAAGCGGCCCGTGCGATTCGGAACTGCATCCCAGCGCGATGAAGCAGCAGCTAAAGGCCGCCGACAGCACCGCGGCCAATCCCAGGACCCATCGCCGCGGAAGACTCAAGGATGAGACATGGGAATAAATTGCGTTCATATTGGTTTCCTCATGGTTCCTCTGCTTCGATCTGTCGCACGGCGTTGCGGACCGCTTCGGTGATTCTCGTCTTGGCCTGATAGATGCTTTCGCGGGTCATCTCCAGTTTTTCGGCGACCTCGCTGGCGCCCAAGCCCATAATGGCATATTGCTCGAAAGCGCGAAATGTCCTGCTGTCCTTGTATTCCGCCCGCACGCGCTCCATCGCGCGGCTGAGCGTGTGCCGTTCCCACTCGGCGTCCCACGCTTCTTCGACATCCTTCAGGCCAGTGCCCGGCTGCTCGACGCTGATGCCGTCGATGTCCACGGCCGGCAATTTAATGCGGCGGGCTCGCGCCCGAATCGCGTTCAGCGTCGCACGCCGCAAGTAACCGCGAAACCGACCCTTGGCGGAATCATACACGAACTTGGATCCGACGGAGAAAAAGCCAATCAATACTTCCTGCACGACGTCTTCGGCGTCGTTGGCGTCCACGCCCATGTTCCGGGCAAAGCCGCGAATGATCGGCACGTATCGATCGTAAAACTCGCGCCACGCGATTTCGCGACGGCCGCCTTCATCCGAAAGAATGCGACCGAAAATCGACGGGCGGGTTTTGGCCGGGTCAAATTCGGCCTCATTTTCCGCCGCCGGGCCCGCGCCGGGCTGCGGCGAGTGGCCGGTGGATGGCGAAGGTTGCGACAAATCTCCCGCTGGCTCGTTGGACATGGCTAAACCCCGGATAAGTCGCGAAAATCCCTTAGTTCCATTCGCGGTTGACCGCATGGCCGCACCACAGGAATATAACACGGACCGACGGCAATACGCCATCCCAAAGCGTCGGACAACAATTATTTACATATTTTTCTGTCAGCCCGCGTCCCATCCCGCATATGGGAAGATGAGGAGAGAAGTGCAAGCCAACCCGGCCGGGGGCGGAAGGGGAGGACGCCCCCGGCCGGTGGGTGGATGGCGGAATATTGCCGCCACGATTGCATTCCACGCCTTTCAAAATCCGCCGGTTTCGCGCCGAATTCGCGCGAAATTTCTTCCGGCACATCACTTTCAAGTTACCGGAACCTACTGGCGCGCGCGAGCGCATGGCCAATTTTTGCGCAGCCGCCAGCGCTGAATGCACCTCGATTATCAGACAGCACGCACGGCGGTTTTTCTTGAGCCCAAAGCCCATTTCGCCCCTAAGAAAAAAGGATAGCCAGCGCCCGCGACGGATGTAATGGCCGCCCTCGGAACATCCGACGATGACACGCCGGTCAGGGTGACGGGCAGGCGGACTCAGCTTCGCCGGGTGGTGGACGGATTCACGAGGAACTTGCAAATCGAGGATTGATATGGCGCAATTTATCCAAGGCTCCGGGCATCGGAAAAATTTGTCGGAGCCGATTGCGGGCGGTCCGGCGCGAATCGAAATCCTGGAAGCGCGGCAACTGTTGTCGGCGTCCGCTTTCCACGACACGGTCATTCACGCCGCCATGCGCTCGGCGCCGGCCGCGCTGATGCAGGCCAAGGCGCCGTCCACGACGCCCACCGAACGCCTCGCCCAGCAAGCGGCCGCCAAACAAGCCAAGGAGGCCGCCGCCGCCGCGCGCCGCCAGCAGGCCATTCAAAAATCGATCACTGCCTTCGTCGCCCAGATCACCAAGACGGTGCGCCATTACAAGCTCCCCGACAGCCAGGCGTTTCAGGCGAAAATCGACAAGCAGCAGACCGTGTTCGCGACGAAGATCACCCGCGAAGGCGGAAGCTTCACGCCGATCCCGTTTGAGACGCTGCTTGTCGGATCCGCCCCCACTCCTCCGGCCGCGCCGACCCTCACGGCCACCGCCGCCTCATCGTCGGAAATCGATCTGACGTGGACCGCCGTCACCGCCGCCGTCTCGTATAAGGTCGAAGGATCCACCGACGGCGGCACGACCTGGACCACGCTGACGTCAACGGCGACGACATCCTACTCCGCCTTCGGCCTCACCGCCGACACGTCTTACAAATATCGCGTGACGGCATTCACGCCCACCGTCGCCACCGCCGCCAGCAACACCGCGACGATCACGACGCTTCTCACCGCCCCGACGAACTTCGCCGCCGCCGCCACGTCGCCCACCAGCGTGACTCTCACCTGGACCGCCGTCGCCGACGCCACCGGCTACAAAATCGAACGCTCGCTCAACGGCGGCAGTTGGTCCGCATTCTCCCCATCTTCCCCGTTGACAGGTTCAAGCGCCACGACAACCGACGCCACCGTCGCCGCCGGAACAACCTACTACTATCGCATTTCGTCACTTGTCGGCACGGCAAGTTCGTCTCCCGCCGGAGCGGTCGTCGCTTCCACCTACGCCATCGCGCCCACGGTCACGGCCACAACGATCTCCGCGTCGGAAATCGACTTGAGCTGGACGACCGTTCAAAGCGCCTTCAGCTATAAACTTGAAACCTCCGTCGACGGCGGCACGACCTGGACCGTTCTCGCCACGCAGCCCGCCAACACCTTCGCCAACACCGGCCTCGCCGCCGACACGTCGCACAAATATCGCGTATCGGCGATCAACGCCGCCGGCGCGAGCGCGGTTAGCGCGACGGTGACCAATTCCACCCTGCTCAACGCCCCGACCGGCTTTACCGAAATCGTCGCGGCCACCAACGAGATCGACCTCTCCTGGATCGCCGTCGCCGACACCACAACCTACAAGCTCGAACGCTCCACCGACAACGTCGCATGGACAACGATCGTGCCGGGCACGCCGTTGGTAGGCTCCAGCACGTCCTACCACGACACCACGCTGAACGCCGGCACGATGTACTACTACCGTATCTCCGCCATCGACGCCGCCGGCACGTCGGTCACCGCCACAACCGCTTCCGCCTTCACCTTGCCCGTCGCGCCGACGGCGACGGCGACCCCCGCCTCCACCACCGAAATCGATCTCTCCTGGGCCGCCATTACCAGTGCATCCAGCTATCGAGTGGAACGATCGACCGACGGCGGCGCCTCATGGACCACACTGGCAAACCCGACCACCCTCACGTATGCCAACACCGGTCTTACCGCCGACACAAGCTACAAATATCGCGTGTCGGCCCTCAACAATTCCGGCTTCTCCGCGCCAAGCGCCGTCGTAACCGCCACCACGCCGCTCGTCGCGCCGGCGGGTTTTACGCTGACCGTCGCGTCGGCGACCGAAATCGATCTCTCATGGACGACGATCGCCGACGCAACTTCGTACAAAATCGAGCGATCGATCAACGGGACGGCATGGACCACCCTCGTCGCCGCCCAGGCCGGCGCCAGCGACAACTACGCCGACACCACCGCAACCGCCGGCGCGATTTTCTACTACCGCATTTCCGCGGCGAACGCGCAGGGCACATCCGCCCCCACCGCCGCCGTATCGGCGTTGACCGTACCGGCCCAACCGATCGTCACCGCGACGCTCGCCACGCCGACCTCCGTGAATCTCAGCTGGGGCGCTTTGACCGGCGCCGCGACATATAAACTCGAATCCAGCGCCAACGGCGGCGCAACCTGGTCAACGCTCGTCGCCGCCTCCACGGCCACCACCTACGCCAATACCGGCCTCTCCGCCGACTCAACCTACAAATATCGCGTCACCGCAGTCAACGCGACCGGAACCTCCGTCCCCAGCGCCGTCGCCTCGGCTTCCACTCCCCTCGTCGCGCCGTCCGGTTTCGCCGGCACGGTCGTCTCGCCTACCGAAATCGATCTTACCTGGACACCGGAATTCGACGCCACGACCTACAAGATCGAGCGCTCCACCGACAACACGACCTGGACAGCGATCGTGCCTGTGACCGCATTCACCGCCGCCAGTACCTCCTATGCCGACACCGGACTATCAAGCGGAAGCGGCTACTACTATCGTCTCTCCTCGAGCAACGGAGCTGGATTCTCCGCGACGGCGCCGATCGCGATTCTGACGACGCTGCCCGCGGCGCCGGTCGTCACTGCGACCGTCAAGTCCGCCACGGAAATTGATCTCGCGTGGCCGGCTTCGCACGGCGCCACCGCCTACAAGATCGAGCGATCGACCGACGGCGGAGTGTCGTGGGCTACTTTAGTCGCCACGCAAGCCGGCGCCACCTATGCAAATACCGGCCTTACCGCCGACACAAGCTACAGCTATCGCGTGACCGCCCTCAACGGCTCCGACGCGTCGCTGGTCAGCGCGGCCGCGACGGGCATCACGCTCCTACCGGCGCCGACCGGCCTAACCTTGTCCGTTCCGTCATCCGTCGAGATCGATCTGGCGTGGAATGCGGTTCCCGATGCCGTCACCTATAAAGTAGAGAAATCCGTCAACGGTTCGACCTGGACCACACTGGCCGCCTCGCAGTCCGGCGTCACTTATTCCGACGCGACACTGTCGCCCGGACTACCTTATTACTATCGCGTGTCGGCCATCAACGCCAACGGCACTTCCGCCCCGGCGGTTTCGGCCTCAACGCTCACTTTATCCGCCGCTCCCACCCTAAGCGCCACCGTCTTTTCTTCCTCACAGGTGAATCTATCCTGGACGGCCTCCGTCGGAGCCGCCAACTACAAGCTCGACTCGTCATCCGACGGCGGCAATACCTGGACCCAGCTCGTCCTCCAGGCGGGTCAGACTTATTCCAACACTGGTCTTGCTCCGAATCTGGTATACAAGTACCGCGTATCGGCGATCAACGCCAGCGGCGCCTCCGCCGCCAGCGCGGTCCAATCCGTGAACACCTCGATTCCCTCCCCCACAAATCTTGCAGCCAAGGCCGCGTCGGCAACCGAAATCGACCTCACATGGACCGCCGTCGCCAACGCGACCACCTATAAAGTCGAACGATCATTGGGCGGGACGAGCTGGACTACTTTAATTCCGTCGCCCGCCCTCACCGGCGCCAACGTCACTTTCGCCGACTCCGGCGTTACGCCGGGCGCAACCTATAGCTACCGCATCAGCGCCGTGGTGGGCGCCGGGACTTCCGCCCCGTCGGCCACGGTCACCGGGCTCAGTTTCCCCATCGCCTCCGTCCTGACCGCCACCCCGACTTCCACCACTCAGATCAATCTCTCCTGGACCGCGTCGGCCACCGCGACCAGCTACAAGCTGGAGCGCTCGGCCGATAACGGCGTGACGTGGACCACCGCCGTCACCCAAGCCGGTACGACCTATTCAAACACCGGGCTGACCGCGGCCACTCCTTACAAATACCGCGTGTCGGCTATCAACGCTTCGGGAGCCACTGTCAGCGCCGTCGTCGCGACCAGCACCGTCTTGCTCGATCCAACCAACCTCGCCGCGACGCCGGCTTCCGCGACACAGGTGAACCTGGCCTGGTCGCCGGTAACAAATGCCGTAGCGTATAAGATCGAGCAGTCACCCGACGGAAACACCTGGACGACGCTGATGCCGATGTCGCCCTTGACGAGCGGCAGCGTTTCTTACAGCGTCACGGGCCTTGCCGCCGGTACAACCTACTACTTCCGGCTTACGGCGACGAACAGCGCCGGCACCATGATTCCGGCCGGCGTTGTGCAGACCTTGACGGTCCCCGCCGGCCCGACCGTCTCCGCCGTCACGGTTTCTCCCACCGAAGTCGATCTCTCCTGGCCACCGACCGCCAGCGCCACCAGCTACATTGTCGAAACCAGCATCGATAGCGGCGCCACCTGGACGCCGCTTGCGACGCAAGCGAACACCACGTACGCCAACACCGGCCTTGCCGCCGACACCTTGTATAAATACCGCGTTTCGGCCGTCAACGCGTCGGGAACCTCCGCGACCGGAACGCTCGCCACGATCACGACGCTTCTGGCCCCGCCCACCGGTTTCACCACTTCGGTCGCATCGGGTACACAGATCAATCTGGCATGGACGACCGTCAATGACGCGTCAACCTACAAGATCGAACGCTCGGTAGACAATATAGCATGGACCACCCTCGCGCCGTCGCCAGCATTGAATTCGACCAGCACATCTTATCATGATACCACCGTCTCGCCGGGCATGACCTATTATTACCGCATCTCCGCGACCAATTCAGCCGGTACATCCACGCCGACCGTCTCGTCCGCTACGCTAACACTACCGGCGGCGCCTACGCTAACGGTCGCCTCTTCGACCCCGACGTCCATCAGCCTCTCATGGACGCCATCCGTCAGCGCCACAAGCTATCTGCTCGAGCGCTCCGCCAACGCCGGCGTCACCTGGACAAGTGCCGTAACCCAGTCCACGACCACGTACGCCAACACCGGCCTTACTCCCAACACAGCCTACCAGTTTCGCGTCACCGCAATCAACGGCACAGGATCTTCAACCGTCAGTTCAACTGCATCGGCCACGACGCCTTTGGCTACACCGACGGGATTCGGTTTGACGGTCGCATCGGCGACGGAGATCGACCTGGCCTGGAACGCCGTCGCCAGCGCCACCAATTATAAGATCGAGCGATCGCCCAACGGCACCACCTGGACGACGCTCACCACCATGGGCCTCACCGGCGCCAGCGATACCTACGCGGACACGACGGTTGCGGCCGGCACGACATATTATTATCGAATCAGCGCCACCAGCGGTTCGGGCGTATCGGTCGCGACGGCCGCCAGTTCGGCGCTAACGCTTTCGGCCGCTCCGGTCCTGACGGCAACAGTGGTTTCCGCTGCTGCCGTCAATCTCGCCTGGAACGCCACTACCGGCGCGGCAACCTACAAAATCGAAAGCAGCACCAATGGCGGTACGACCTGGGGAACCCTCGCCGCCGCAAATGCCGGCATTACTTATGCTGTCACCGGTCTCGCGCCCGACACGGTTTATACCTTCCGCGTCTCGGCGACCAATGCCACCGGCGCTTCAGCTCCGAGCGCTACAGTCACCGTCACCACGCCACTCTCGGCGCCATCAAGCTTCACCGCGACGGTCGCGTCGGCGACGGAGATCGATCTGGCTTGGGCGCCGGTCGTCAACGCAACCAGCTACATCATTTCCCGCTCCCTGAACAATACAGTCTGGACCACCCTCAGCACACCCGGCGTCAACGGCATCAGCACGACATTCGCCGACACGACGGTCGCCGCCGGCACAACCTACTACTATCACATCGCCGCGCATAACGCGGCCGGATCGTCCGCGACCGCCAGCATCGGCGCCACCCTCACGCTTCCCGCCGCCCCGGTCCTCACCGCGACGACGGCCTCTTCCACTTCGATCAATCTTGCTTGGCCGGCCGTGTTAAGCGCGACCGCCTACAAGATCGAACGCTCGACCGACGGTGGAACCACATGGTCTTCCATCGTGCCGACACAGCCCGGCATCACCTACGTCAATACCGGGCTCACTGCGGACACCGCCTACAAGTATCGCGTATCCAGCATCAACGCCACCGGAACGTCCGCCGCCAGTTCGGCCGTCTCGGCCACCACGCTACTCGCCGCCCCCAGCGGATTCAGTTTAACCGTCGCATCAGCGACGGAAGTGGATCTGGCCTGGAGCGCCGTTGCCGACGCCACGGGATTTAAAATTGAACGCTCGCTCAACAACACGGCCTGGACGACCCTTGTCGCCGCCGGCGTCACCGGTACAAGCATGTCGTACGCGAATACCGGGCTTACCGCCGGCACGACCTATTACTACCGCCTGTCGGCCATCGACGCCGTCGGCGTTTCGACCGCCGCCACCGCCGCCGCCGTGCTTACGTTACCCGCCGCGCCGACACTGACGGCCGGCGTCATCTCGGCCACGCAGATCAACCTCTCCTGGACCGCATCGGCCAGCGCCACAAGCTACAAATTGGAGAAGTCTACCGATAACGGCAACACCTGGAGCACCGTCGTCACGCAAGCTACGTTGACTTATTCAAATACAGGTCTCACGGCCGACACCGCATACCAATATCGTGTCACCGCGATGAACGCCACCGGCAGTTCCTTTCCCAGCGCGGTCGTTTTCCCGACGACGCTTTTGGCCGCGCCGACAGGATTCACGGCGGTCGCCTCGTCGGCCACGGTCGTCAATCTTGGCTGGGCAGCGATCGCCGACGCCACAAGCTGGCATGTGGATCGATCGGTGAACAATACCACCTGGACCGGCATCGCGTCCCCCGCCGCCGGGGCAACGTCTTATTCCGACACAACCGCGGTGGCCGGGACGACCTACTATTATCGCTTGTCGGCACTGTCTCCCTCGGGCATCTCGGTCCCCACCGCCGCCATCACCGTTCTCACCTATCCGGCCGCGCCCGTCGTCGCCGCTAACCCAACGTCGGCCACCACGATCGCGCTCACCTGGCCAGCCATTCTGAGCGCGACGACTTATAAGGTCGAGCAAAGCACCGACGGCGGATTCGCCTGGACAACCCTCGCCGCCGCGAATACGACGCCTTCTTACACTGTCACCGGCCTGACCGCCGACACTTCGTATAAGTTCCGCGTTTCGGCGATCAACACGACCGGCACCTCCGCCGCCAGCTCCACCGCGACCGCGGTCACGTTTACGCTCGCGCCGACCGGCGTAACCGCGACTGCGGCCTTGGCCACGGAGATTGACCTGGCGTGGAACGCCGTCACCGACGCCACCGGCTATAAGATCGAACAGTCTTCCAACGGCACGACATGGACCACGCTCTCGACGTCAAGCCTGAATAGTTCCAGCGTCAGCTTTGCAGTTACCGGCTTGACGGCCGGCACAATGTACTACTTCCGTATGTCGACGATCAGTGCATCCGGCACGTCAAGCCCGACGACCGCCGTCAGCGCTTCCACACTTTCACCGACGCCGACCATTACGACAAGCGTTATCTCCTCGACGCAGATCAATCTTTCCTGGGGCACTTCCACCGGCGCCACAAGCTACAAGGTGGAAGTGAATCCAGCAGGCGGCGGTTGGACCACTTTGGCCACGCCGGTTACCACAAGCTACTTCGCGACCGGCCTTACGCCCGACACCGTTTACCAATTTAGGGTCTCTGCGGTCAATGCTTCGGGAACCTCCAACGCAAGCGCCGCCGTCACTGCGACGACCTACCTGACTTCGCCCATTGGATTCAGCGACACGGTCATTTCCGCCACGGAAGTAGACCTCAGCTGGACGGCGGTCACCGACGCCGTCACCTACAAAGTCGAGCGTTCTCTCGACAATATCGCGTGGTCGACGCTCACGAGCAGCGATGCCACCATAACGTACCACGACTCGGCCGCGTCGGCGGGAACGCTTTACTACTATCGCGTCTCCGCGGTGGACGGCGCCGGGGTGTCCGCCCCGGCGCCGGCGGTAAACGGGTTGACCTATCCGGCGGTTCCCGTCGTCACCGGCGCGCCGATTTCGTCGACCTCCATCAGTCTTTCATGGCCTGCGATCAAGAGCGCATCGAGCTACAATATTCAGATTAGTTCCGACGCCGGCATGACTTGGTCAAGCCCTGGCGTAACTCAGGCGGGAACGACCTATATCGCCACGGGTTTGACCGCGAACACGCCTTACCAGTTCCAGGTGCTCGCGACCAACGCCAGCGCAAGTTCCGCCGAGAGCGCCCCGGCATCCGTCAGCACGCTGCTGGTTCCCCCGGCAGGGCTGGCGGCGACAGTCGTTTCGGCTACGGAAGTGACTCTTGCATGGACGGCGGAAGCCGGGGCGACTACCTATAAGGTCGAGCGCTCTCCCAACGGAACGAATTGGGGGATTATTGCCGCGGCCGACGCCACCAATTCGTACGATGACGCCACGCTTGCCGCCGGCACGACCTACTACTATCGCATCTCCGGCTCCAGCGCCGCCGGTACGTCTTCTCCGGCTACCGCGGTTACGGCGCTAACTCTTCCGGCCACGCCGACACTCTCCAGTTCCGCCATTACGGCCACGTCTATTAACTTTTCCTGGACGGCGTCCATCGGGGCCACGGGATACACGCTTCAGAGCAGTGTTGATTCGGGTATGACCTGGCAAAACGTGGTCACGCAGGCCGGCACGACCTACGCCGCGACCGGCTTGACAGCTAACACCCCGTACGAATTTCAAGTTGAAGCCACCAATGCTTCGGGCAGTTCGCCGTTTACGGCGCCGGTCTCGCTCTCAACGTTGCTTGTGGCGCCCGCCGGACTGGCGACAACGGTTGTTTCCGCGAGCGAAATCGATCTGGCCTGGACGGCCGAGTCAGGCGCCACGACATATAAAGTGGAACGATCGCCGAACAATTCGACATGGTCTACGATCGCGGCGGCCGACGCGTCGAACTCGTTTAGCGACACCGGCCTCGCCGCCGGCACAATCTACTACTACCGGATTTCCGGCGCCAGCGCCGCCGGGACATCGGCGCCGGCGACGGCGGTCAGCGGCCTGACATTGCCGGTCACGCCGACGCTTTCCGATTCCGCCATCACCGCGACGACCATTGGTTTCTCCTGGACCGCGTCGCACGGCGCCAGCGGATACACCCTTCAGGACAGCACCGATAGTGGAATGACCTGGACGGACGTCGTCACGCAGGCATCCACCACATACACCGCGACGAATTTAACTTCCGACACGCCGTACGAATTCCAGATTAAAGCCACGAATGCTTCGGGGAGTTCCGCCTACAGCACAGCTCTTTCCGCGGCCACGGTGATGCCGTCGCCGATTAATCTGTCGGCGACGGTGGTCTCGGGGACTGAAATCACGCTGATGTGGTTCTCCGAAGTGGGCGCCGACACTTATAAGCTCGAGCGCTCGTTGAACAATTCCACCTGGTCGACCATCGCCGCCGCCGACGCGACGAACTCATATGATGATACCGGCCTCACGCCCGGTACAACCTACTACTATCGCGTCTCGGCGACCGACGCCAACGGAACCTCGGCGCCGGGAACCGGTGTGAGCACCGTGACCGCACCCGCCATCCCGACACTTTCAACCACCAGCGTCGGGGCCACGTCGATTAGCTTCTCCTGGACGGCTTCTCCCACAGCGACGGGTTATACCCTTCAGGACAGCAGCGACGCCGGTATGACGTGGACGACCGCCGTTACACAGGCTGGCGTCAGCTACTCGGTGACGGGCCTTTCCGCCGACACGTCCTATCAATTCAAGATTCTGGCCAGCAATGGATCGGGAAGTTCGCTGTATAGCGCGCCCGTGACGATCAAGACGCTCCTGGCGTCGCCCGCCGGTCTGGCGCCGACGGTGGTTTCCGCGAGCGAAGTAGATCTGGCCTGGACCGCCGAAGCGGGAGCGACGACGTACAAAGTCGAGCGTTCGCTGAATAATTCGACCTGGTCGACCATCGCGGCGGCCGACGCGACGAATTCCTACAACGACACCACGTTGAATGCCGGGACAACGTATTACTATCGCATCTCCGGAACCAACGCCACCGGAACCTCCGCGCCGGCCAGTTCGGTAAACGCCCTGACGCTTCCGGCGACGCCGACGCTTTCGTTCTCCAACGCCACCGCGTCTTCGATTAACTTCTCCTGGACACCGTCTGCGTCGGCGACGGCATACACTCTACAAAGCAGCGTCGATTCCGGAATGACCTGGCTGACCGTGGTCACGCAGGCAGGGAATACCTATGTCGATAGCACGGCCCTGGCGTCGAATACGCCTTACCAGTTCCAGGTGCTGGCGACCAATGGATCAGGAAGCTCGCCGTATAGTGCGCCGGTATCGGTGAGCACGCTCCTGGCCGCGCCGGCGGGTCTGGCGCCGACGGTAATTTCGGCCGCGGAGATCGATCTGGCTTGGACAAGCGAGTCAGGGGCCGCGACATACAAGGTCGAACGCTCGCCGAATGGCACGTCATGGTCGACCATCGCCGCCGCCGACGCGACTAACTCATATCACGATACGTCCCTGCTTGCCGGCACGACTTACTACTATCGCATTTCGGGAACGAACACCGCCGGGACGTCGGCTCCCGCGGCCGCCGTTCATGCCATCACATGGCCGGCCACGCCGACGCTGACGGGGATCGCCGTCTCTGATACGCAGATCAATTTCTCCTGGTCGCCGTCGCTGAGCGCGACCGGTTACACTTTGCAAAGCAGCGCCGATAGCGGCATGACCTGGACGAACGTCGTCACCCAAGCGGGCGTGACGTACAATGTCACCACGGGTTTGACCGCCGACACAGCGTACGAGTTCCAGATTCTGGCTACCAATGGATCGGGAAGCTCGCCCTATAGCTCGCCGATCACGGTCAGCACGCTGCTCTCTTCCCCGGCTGGGCTGGCGCCGACGGTTATCTCGGCGACTGAAGTAGACCTGGCGTGGACAAGCGAAACGGGCGCGGCGACATATAAAGTCGAGCGTTCCGTGAACAACACGACATGGACGACGATCGCCGCCGCCGACGCGACCAATTCGTACGCGGACACCGCTTTGACCGCCGGCACGACCTACTACTACCGCATCTCGGCCACCGACGCCGCCGGTACGTCGCTGCCCGCCGTCGCGGTTAATGCCCTGACCGATCCGGCAGCTCCGACCCTGACGACCACCGTTATCTCCGCGATTCAGATCAATGTGAGCTGGACGACGACGCCAAGCGCCACCGGCTACACGCTGACCATCAGCGGCGACGGCGGAATGACATGGTCTTCCCCGGGTGTTACCCAGACGAATACCACCTACTCCAACACGGGTCTGACGGCGGGCACGCTGTATCAATACCGCGTCACGGCGAACAACGCCTCTGGCTCTTCCGCGCACAGCACCGCGGTTTCGGCGACGACGCTCCTGGCGGCGCCGACGACGCTCACCGCCACTGCGGCCTCTTCAACGTCGGTTACGCTGGCGTGGTCGGCGATCGCCGGAAGCACCAACTACAAGGTGGAGCGTTCTGTGAATAATTCGACCTGGACGACCGTCTCGACCCCCGGCTTGACCGGCGCCAGCACCGGCGCTACCGATTCGACCGTGCTGGCCGGGACAACCTACTACTACCGCCTGTCGGCCATCAGCGCCTCGGGCACGTCGCTTCCCGGCGCCGTGCAAACCGTGGTGACGCCGCTGGCCGCCCCCGTCGGCCTGGCGGCCAATGCGGTGTCCGCCACGCAAATTAATCTGACGTGGACCAAGGACACGGCGGCCGGTCTGACTGGATTTGGATTGTATGTTTCATCGGACGGCGTAGCGTTCACACTGTATGAGACGCTCGATGCAACAGCGACGTCGGCGCCGATCGCGGGTCTGACGACGGCGACGTTGTACTACTATCGATTGGTCGCCATCAATGCCGGCGGAAACTCCGCCCCGTCGGCGATCGTGCACGCGACGACGATGTGATCGGATTGGCCGGCAGAATCGGGTAGGAGGCGGGCTTACGCTCCCCCTCCTACCCGAGTTGTCGCTATTCGTCGATCGAGCGGCCTCGATACCGGGCTGCGGTAATCGTTTCCTTCGCTTGCGCCCGCCAACGACACCGCGGACAGCGCCGTTCATAAAATCCGTACACTGCCGCATTGCACGGGGATTGAATTCATTTTTGCATTAAACCCCGAGAGGGGTTTCAGCGATTAGCCGGTGGCTGAGCGCAGCGACGCCACCGGTATTGTATCGAACACCCGCCGACCCTGAAGGGGTCGCGGCAGGCGCAAGATCGCAGCGGTCGTTCAGGACGAGGATCGCTGCGACCCTTTCAGGGTCGATGTAAGATATCGATCGACTTCCGGGGGTGTCGCTGCGCTCAACCCCCGGCTAAGGGCTACATCCCGTCGGGATGGAAAAGATGATCCCGATTCAATGGGGCGTTGTACCAGAGCATTTTCAGGTTGGTGGAGCGAGCGGTGGTCGCGAAACACGCCCCGCACGCGGGGGCCGCTAAATTGGCGAGACGTTACAGCAACGTGAAACATGTTCGAAGATTTTCATGTCCTGAACAGCCGGTATGCGTGGCATGACGAAAACCGGGCGAACCCCGTTAGGTTCGCCCGGCTTTAGTTCGATCTCGGTCTCGTTGAGATTACAACAGGATCTGAAGCTGGGCTTCGAAGTCGATTTCACGATGGCCGTTGGGGCTGGACAATTCATCGCTGGGACTGTCGTCAAAGGGAAGGCCCTGCGGGAGCCACATCGCCTGAAGGGTAAGCTTGACGCGATGCCCGTGGAAATAGTAATTCACGCCGCCGGTAACGACGTTGAGCCAGTTATGGCTTCCCGCGGCGTCGCCCTGGATGTGCATGAATTCGTAGCGGGCGAACGGTTCGATTCGCTTGTTGATGATGTAACCGCCTTCGGCCAGAAGGGAGTATTCGTTGGTCGGTTTGCCGGCCACCGCCGGGTCGGGGGTGATGATGCTGGCGCCGACGCCGGATTGGGTATAAGCGCCGAAGTTGTGGGTGGTATAGCGATCGACGAATTCGCCGTAAAAGAGCAGGCCGTTTTGATCGGCATACATCGCGTCGGCGGCGGCGACAAGCTGCCCTTCGCGGCCACGCTCGGAATAGTCGGCTCCGGTCCCGACCACCAGGAGCGGTTCCTTGGTGTCGACGGCGCCGACCTGGCCGTAGTCTTTCCAGCGGCCGAAGAACTTCCATTCGGCCCGCCCCGCAAACCCGTAATCAAACGCGTTATAGCCGCCGTTGTTTGGATAATCCAAAAAGTTCGTGTTGGCCGATCGCATGCCGTGATTCACGCCGGCTTCCACGCGAAGGTTTTTTCCCGCGTCGTAAATCAGGAAGGCGCCTTCGGTGAATGCGTCGCCGTTGGCGAAGATATCGCCCGTCAGTGAGATTTCGGCGCTGTGCCGATAGCGCGAGCTGGTCAACTCTTCGTGAATAAGCGGATCGTGTTGCTGGCCGAGCTTTATGGAAAACGGCGTGGTGGGCAGGTGATAGGCCACCCACGCTTCTTCGAGAAACGGTACGCCGCCGAGATTATTGCTGGCGGTAACCGTTCCGCCGGTGGCGCTTGGCGTGGCGCCGCTGACGGTGGTGTTGCCTGAGGCACGGTTGGTGGTCCAGTTAAAGAAATAGGTGAAATCGGGGCTATACAGGTTTCCATCAAATCCGAAGCGCATGCGGCGGATTTCAAAGCCGTTGTCGACTTCGTCTTCCGGATACTTCTTGCCGCCCAGGCGATTCGCGCGGTCTTCGACCACGTCGCGCATCTGGAAGTGAAGCCAGGGACGCCAGGTGAAATTCCCGTCGGCGCTTTGGATGATAAAGCGATTATCGCTATACCCGGCGGTAAATCCCTCGGCGGTGAGGAAGTGCCGGTCGGACGCGGCGGCGTCGTTTTTTAATTCGTCGGAGGTGATCTTGGCGTCAAGCTTTTGCTCGGCCTCGCGGCGTTGCTGCTCGGCTTGTTTTTGCTTGGTCTCAAGCTGCTCGAGACGTGCCTTTAGCGCCTGGATTTCGGTGGACATA
>DASZME010000052.1:0-23560 GCA_035551995.1 Tepidisphaeraceae bacterium | reverse complement strand
GACCCAACCACGCACGCAGTTGGGATCGACGTCCAGGCTCTTGGCGGCGGCCGCTATCGTGTATCCTTGCTGATTGACCAACCGGACCGCGGACATCTTGAACTCGCGCGTGAACTTTCTTCTTGGCATGACGAACTCCTTGTAACAGCGATTATGCTGTTCGTTCGCCGCGCCCGCCATCCGGGGGGAAGTCCACATTTTCAAACCCAACCTGCTGGTGGCGCCCATGCGTTAAACTCCGGGGTTTGGGGCGGAGCCCCAAGCAGACCGCCGATCCGCCGGAATGGCCGATAAGCTCGACCCAGTTTCTCACCCTTCACCTGACCGTTCCCCGGTGAATGCCCAGTTCACGGGCGATCCGCCGGCTCGACCAGCCGTGCCCGTGAAGGGCCAGAATTGCTTGAATATCCGCCATCTTGAGTAGATTCGCCATCGCGCCAAGACCTCCCGACAAATGTCGGGAAAGCCCGGTAATGATCGAATGCCTTTCGTCTCAAAATGGCCGGTTTTGGCGCGCCCATCAGTGGCCGGTTTTGCGCGCCCGGTGACACCATGGGCAGCGGACCTTGACGGTTCTCGCGATTTTTCCCTGAAACTGAGGGCATTTCTCTTCCAGCGCACGGTCACGCGAAATGGCCATGCAGCTTCCACGCCGAAGCGCATGTCGACGCGACAGGTGCATAACATAATGAGCACGGTCGCGACGACCCTGAATCAGGCCAAACGCCCGGATGTAAAGCCGGCGAAATTACCGATTGATCTTCGAATCGAAATGGTCAAGCATAGGGATGATCACAACAAGGCTCGGCAAAATTTCCGCGTTGCATGTCCGCGGCAATTCGACCCGCTATTAAATTGGCTTATCGCTGGACGGACAAGCGGACCCCTTCTCAGGCGACGCAAGATTTGCGACGGCCGAGGACAACCGCGCGTTCGCATCGATACGCTCGACGATATCAACAGGCGATTTGAGGATGTCATCGGCAATGCGAAAGCCAGAGAAGTGCAGAACGATCAAGATAGGATGCGGCTGTTCCGGGGCCTCCTACTCGATCTCGGGGGAGTTGGCGGCGAAGACATCGCCAAAGAATTTAAGGCGCTGTTGAAGGCTGCGAAGCCCGACGCCTCGGCGCGCTTTTACGATCTTCGTTCGGCGGTCATCACGGGTCTGCGCGAAGCCGGCGTTTCAGAGATTTTGCGCCACATCACACATCGCGAGGCTCAAAGCGGAGTGTCCGATTAGCGAATTCCGCCGCGATGACGAGGCGCCGGCGAGGCACGGCGAGCGTAGTTGGGAAATGCTCTAAAAAGCCTTGAGCAATACTTTGGCCACGCGCGTCAAGCCGCTCTTGGCGTTTCCGATGAATTGCTGAAATATCTTGTTGGTCACTTCGACGAATTCTTCCATTCCCGCTAACCGCTGGCGGGTCATGGCGACGTCTTCCTGCCGGGCGGCGGACTTGCCGAGCGACGATTCGTCCAGCATCTTCTGGCATTCCTTAATCGTCGCCAGAACCGGGTCCATCTCACGCCGTTTACGCTCGGCCGCGATGATCGAAAACATCTCCCACACGTCGGTTAAACTAACGAAATATTCCCGTCGTTCGCCGCGTTTGTGTTGGCGCTCGATGATGCCCCAGTTGCACAGCGCCCGCAGGCTCATGGAGGAATTTCCCCGGCTGATGTTCAGCCGTTCCATCACGTCGTCGGTGCTTTGCGGCTTGCCGGTGATGTAGAGAAACGCATGAATCTCGCCCATTGTTCGGTTGATGCCCCAGGTTTGGCCCATCTCGCCCCATCGCCGGATGAATAAATCCTGGGCCGTCCGAAGCGTCTGTTCCGGCGCGGCGGCGGGGGGCCTGGAGCCGTGAAGAGTAGGTGAAAGCGTCGCTTGCGTCATCGACATTTCCTTTCAATAGTTACTGAAATGATAGGCGCAAGGCGACAGTGGCGCCCATTTTCAGAAAGATTGAAAGCGACGGCCTCACCGAGAATTGATCGACTTGAGACGCGACCACGAACGCGGAGTTTGCCCGCCGTTCGCCGTCGTACGGTGGAGTGAATTATTCTTGTCCGCCGTTCAGGCGAGGTCCTTGCGGTAGAACTCGATCATGCGCGTCAAACCCTCGGTACGGGTGACGATGGGCGACCATCCGAGCACTTGCTTCGCCCGCGTGATGTCCGGACATCGCACTTTGGGATCGTCCGGCGGCATCGGTTGAAAAATAATTTGACTCTTGCTCTCCGGAATCAACGCCAGCACGTCCTGGGCGATTTGCAGGATCGTCAATTCCTGCGGATTCCCCAGATTGATCGGCTCATGAAATGCGCTCTCCATCGTCAGGTTAATGCCGCGCACTAAATCCGAGACATAACACAAGCTGCGCGTCTGGCGACCTTCGCCAAAGACGGTCAGCGGTTCGTCGCGCAACGCCTGGCGAATGAAACTGATCACGACCCGGCCATCATACGGATCCATCCGGGGGCCGTAGGTATTGAAGATTCGAATCAGCCGGGTGTCGGCGCCGCGCTCGCGGCGGTAGGCCATCGTGCAGGCTTCGCTGAATCGTTTGGCTTCGTCGTACATGCTGCGAAAGCCGATCGGATTGACGTTGCCCCAATAGTCCTCGGGCTGCGGATTGATGGCGGGATCGCCATAACATTCGCTGGTTGACGCCATCAGAAAACGGGCGTTTTTTTCGAGGGCCAGTTCAAGAAGATTCCACGTTCCCTGGCTATTTACCTTGAGAGTAGCCACCTGATGTTTCACATACCCGATCGGCGAGGCGGGCGAAGCCAAGTGGTAGACGCGATCGACCGGGCCGGACAGCGCCAGCGGGTCGATGACGTCATGACGGATCAGAGTAAATCTCGCATGATCGTGCAGATGGGCGATGTTTTCGGGACGGCCGGTGATGAAATTATCGACGCCGACGACGTCGTGACCCTGGCTCAGGAGCAGATCGCTCAAGTGCGAGCCAAGAAAGCCGGCGGCTCCTGATATCAAAATTCGCATGGCGGAATCCGGATCGGGCGTTTGCAGTCAGCGTTTCCAAACTGTGTCGGGAAAAACAAATCGCGACCGCTGTGATGCGACTCTTCAGAGCTTCCTGCGAGTTCTCACGGTTCGACCCCAGTCTAATCGGAAAATTTGAATCGGATAATCGCAAGAATCGCTTTTACGCCGTCTTTCCAGGTGATTTTCTTTCCTTCTTCGTAGCTGCGCCCGTAATAAGCGACGCCGACCTCGAAAATTCTCAGCCTGGGCCGCAATTTGGCGACCTTGGCGGTGATCTCCGGCTCAAAGCCGAAACGGTTGCATTTGATGGTAATTTGCTGCAATACCTCACGTCGAAAAACCTTGTAGCAGACCTCCATGTCGGTCAGGTTCAGATTCGTGCACATATTGCTGCACAAGGTCAGGATTCGATTGGCGACGCTGTGCCAATAATACAGCACGCGATGCGGCTCGCCGCCCATGAATCGGCTGCCGAAGACGACGTCGGCCTTTCCTTCGATGATCGGCAAAAGCAGCTTGGGATAATCATCCGGATCATATTCGAGGTCGGCGTCCTGAATGAGAACGATGTCGCCGGTGGCGAGTTTGAAGCCATCCCGAAGGGCGGCGCCCTTTCCTTCGTTGACCGGCTTGTGCATCAACTTGATATTTTCGCCGGGATAAAGTGCGGGAAGTTGGTCAAGCCTGGCCGCGGTTTGGTCTTTCGAGCAATCGTTGACGCAGATAATCTGCCGGGCGACATTGGGAAGCAGCGGCGCCACGATCACCCGACGGACGAGTTCGTGGATCGTCTGTTCCTCGTTATAGACGGGGATGACAATCGAAAGGGTAATCGGCTTTGACTCGTTAGTCGGCCCGCCGATTGGCTGATCCATCATTGCGCCTCCGTGGCAGTGAACGGTTTTTTCCCGCCGCCAAACCGCTGGAGGCCGGTTGGCGGGAATCGTAGCGATTGAGGATCGTTTGGGAAGAGGCCATAGGATCATCAGGCGCGGCGCGAAAAAGTCGGACGTCACGGGTGGGCGGCGGCGGCGGCGCCGGGGGCGGGAATTCGTTAAAAAGTTAAAAACTTAAAAATGTCGGCGGAGGTGGTACATCGCGATATCTTCGCTACAATGATCGGCCGGTAGAAAAGTCCGTAGGTAGATCGGCCGTGCCCAAGGCAGCGGCCTGACGTGAAGAAAAGGCCAAGATTCAATGATTCATGTGAAAGCGCGTCCCAACGAACCGACCGCCATCCTCCTCAAGCGTTTCAAGAAAGCGTGCGACAACGAAAAGTTGAAGGACGCCATGAAGCGAGCGGCTTACTACGAAAAGCCGAGCGATAAAGAACGCCGCAAGAAGGGCGTTCAGTCGCGTCGAGCCGCTGTCCGCCTCATCGGCGGCGGTCGTCGGCCTACCTGAAAATGATGCGAAATATATTCTCCCGGCGTTGGCAACCGCGAACGCCGGGAGGTCGCTTAATCGGGACATCATGATGTGCCGATTTTTTGCTGCGCTGAATCGATTCTGATATGAGACCGGCTCCATTAGGGAAGTTCTCTGATTCATCGAGAGAACAATAGCGATATAACGGTGGCGTGATTTGTTTTATTCGGTCGCTTCTCCCAGCGTTTCGTCGATGATCGGCTTGACCGTTTCATAGTCGAAACCCCGCCGCAAGAGCATCCCCGCCAACCGCCGCCGCGCGACCATGGGATCGAGTTTTTGCAATCGCGGCGCCTGCTTGCGCGCCAGCATGCGGGCAACGCCGACGGTATCCGCGCCATTGTAAACCTCATTCAGCGCTCGTTCGGCCACCTCGCCCCGAATCCCCGATTTGAACAATTCAATCCGTGCCCGCTGGCGCCCGTGATGTTTCCGCTCGGATGCATAAAGCGCCTTGGTGCCGGCAAACCGTTCGTCATTCACATAGCCAAGCTCGGTCAGTTGATCGAGCACGCTATCAATGACGGCGTGGCCGAATTCTCGCCGCAAAAGCTTTCTAGACAGCTCTGCCCGGCTGTGCAGCCTCATTTGCAGAAACTGCGTGGCTCGATCAAAACATTCCTGCCGAACCCCGCCTTGTTCGATCGCCGTCACCTGCTCGGCGGTGAGAATATTTCCCTCCCGCAAACGGAATCGAGCGACGACATTGAGATTTACCGCAAAAGCGAAAGAGCCGTCGAGGTACACATTTCGCCGACTTGGCCGGCGCTTTTGCTCGGATATTTTAGTAATCGTCGGCATCAGAACCGCTCGCCTGTTTCTTCACCTTGTCACCCTGGCGCCCAATCACCCTGTCAAATGCATTCACTATCGCCGCTTTTTCTTATTCCGATCTTTCTTCTCCATATGCCCCGATTTCTTAATCTTCAACTGCGGCCCGCCGGGCATTCCAAGTCCGGCGAGATTGCCGCTCATGAGATTCTTCATGAGGCCCATTTTCCCTTTCATTCCCATCCCGCCGACGGCTTTCATCATGTCGCGCGTTCCCTCAAACTGCTTGATGAACTGGCTCACCTCATTGAGCTGCACCCCGGCGCCACGCGCGATGCGACGACGGCGATTGCCGTCGAGCATTTCGGGCTTTTTCCGCTCGGCCTTGGCCATCGAGTTATAGATGGCCTGCATTCGGCCCATCTGGCCTTCCATCTCATCGCCGTTCATGTTGAGGTTTTTGGTGAGCTGGCTCATGCCGGGGATCATCTGCATGATGTTTCCCATCGACCCGAGTTTTTTCACCTGGCCCATCTGCGACATGAAATCTTCGAGGGTGAATTCCCCCTTGCTCATCTTTTCCTGAAGGCGGGCCGCTTCGTCCTGGTCGAATTTCTCCATCGCGGTGGAGACCAGGCCGAGGATATCGCCCATGCCCAGGATGCGTTGGGCCATGCCTTCGGGCCGAAATTCTTCCAGGCCGTCGAGTTTCTCGCCGGCGCCGATGAATTTAACGGGTTTGCCGGTGACGAGTTTCGCGGACAAAAGGGCGCCGCCGCGCGTGTCGGAATCAAATTTCGTCAGGATCAGGCCGTCGATTTCGAGCAGTTCGTTAAAGGCTTTGGCGCTGTTGACCGCATCCTGCCCGCTCATCGCGTCAAGCACCAGAAAAACCTGGTGCGGCTTGAGCTGCGAATTGATATCCCGAAGTTCCCCCATCAACTCTTCATCGATGTGCAGCCGGCCCGCGGTGTCCAAAATGACGGCGTCGCGCCCGGTCTGTTTGGCCAACTGAATCGCCGCCCGGCAAACCGAAACCGCCGCCCCCTTTACCACTTCGCCATGCGGCGCCACCTTCGTATCGTCGGTATAAACCGGGACGCCGACCTGTTCGCCGAGCGTGCGAAGCTGCTCGACGGCGGCGGGCCGTTGAAGATCCGCCGCCGCCAAAAGCGGATGGTGCCCCTTTGAAAGTAGATATTTGGCGAGCTTTCCGCACGTGGTCGTTTTGCCCGCCCCCTGCAACCCGCACATCATGATGACCGTCGGCGGCGGCTGAACAAAATAGATCTTCGTATCGACAGGCCCCATCAGCTCGACAAGCTCGTCATAAACGATCTTGACCATCAGCTCGCCGGGCTTAAGGCTCCTGATGACCTCCTGCCCCAGAGCCTTTTGCTGAACCTTTTCGACGAATTCCTTGACGACGCCAAGATTGACGTCGGCTTCGAGCAGCGCGGCGCGCACGTCGCGCATCGCCTGGCGTATATTTTCCTCGCTGATTTTTCCGCGACCGGATAAGCCGCGGAATACGTCACTAAATTTATTTGTAAGCGTGTCCAACATGGGTGACGGAATTGTATGCCGAGAGTTCGTTTAACGTAAGTGTTCAACGCCATCGATGCATCCATTAGAGAAATCGCCGGCGCGTTGCCGGGAGGGGCATGCATCCGTAGGATAATCGCGGGGCCTATGATCGTATTTTCCTGCCACGTTTGTCGTACGTCGCTTTCGGCCTTGAGCTCACAGTCGGGGCAGTTGGTGCGTTGCCCCACATGCCTGACGACGATGCGCGTGCCGGGGGAAAAAGCCGCGGTCGAGACTGGGGCACCCGTCGCTGCGGCGGGGGGCGGATCGATTGCGCCGGCCACACAGCAGCAGGTGATGGGCGCGACGCGAGCCACCGGGAAACGCTACGGATTCAACTGCGGATACTGTTCGTCCCGCCTGGAAGCCACCGAATCGATGGCCGCTCAGGATGGGCAATGTCCGACCTGCGGCAACAACATCACCATACCGATCCTCGATCGGTACGGCCGGCTGATCGATCCGAAGACCCGGCAAATCATCAAGCAGGATCCGCATCCGGTTCACGCTTACGCGGCCGCGGGGGAACGGGCGCCGGGTATATTTCGCGGCGTGGATCGTAAGCAGTTCATCAAATGCCCGCGGTGCAACAGCAATAGCCCGATCAACGCCAACAACTGCAAAAGCTGCGGGATGCCGTTTACGATGGAAGGAACAACGCTCGAGGCGGCGGGGTCCAGCAATGGGTTTTGCGTGGCGTCGCTGGTGCTCGGGATCATCGGTATACCGGCGGCCTGCGTATTGGCGCCAGGCGCGCTGGCGATCGTCTTCGGAATCATCGGCTACAACCAGGTCAGCAAGAGCGGAGTCGAAGGCGGAGGCAAGGGAATGGCCATCGCGGGGATCGTGTGCGGCAGCATCGGTCTGCTGGGGGCGGCGTTCTACTATCTGAAATGAAAAAACGCCCAGCCGCACGATCGCCGGAAAGTACGAAAAGGAAGAAAACGACGCCGAGTTTCAATCCGTGTCGGCGATAGTGCGGTGGGCGTTTAACTTCAGATCAATCAGGTATTGACCGGCGCGGGAACCGGGCGCGGCGCCGAAGCGGCAGCCGGGCGCGGCGCCACGGGAGCGGACGCCGCCGGTCGAGTCGCAACCGGCGCGCCAACCACCGCCGGCCGCGGGGACATCGGCCCTGCACCGCCGGCGGGGGGCAATGATCCTGCCGGCGTAGCGCCCGGGCGCGCGGCGCCAATCGGAATATTCAAGCCGCTTCCGGCACGCACCGGCGCAGCCGGCTGCTGGACTTCCTTCAGCTTGCTGGGATCTTTATGGTCCGGCTGAAGGACCAGCGTCATACGCTTGCCTTCCATCTTCGCGTCGCGCTCAACCTTGCTCACCAGGAAAAGCTCGGTCTTGATTTTGACGAACAGAACTCGGCCTAAATCAAGGTGCGCCATCTCGCGGCCCTTGAAGCGCAGCGTGAACTGAACCTTGTTTCCCTCTTTCAGGAAATCCTTGGCCCGGTTGATCTTAATTTCCAAATCGTGATCCCCGATGCGGATGGTATCGATGTTGATCTGCTTGAGGCGACCCGCTCGCGATGATGCGCGGGATTTGTCTTCCTTCTTCTGCTGCTGATAGCGCCATTTGCCGTAATCCATGATTCGGCAGACCGGCGGACGAGCGGTGGGAGCGACTTCAACCAAGTCCAGAGCGGCTTCACGAGCCATCCGCAACGCCTCGGCTGTAGACACGATTCCGACCTGCTCCTCCTTGTCATTGATTAAGCGGATCGGCGAAATGCGGATCTGCTCGTTGTGGCGAAAATTCGTAGAAATGGTCTTGATCTCCTGTAAGAACATTCCGAACCGCGATGCCGACAGGATTCTATCCTGACTACGGCAACGGGAAATCACGCCAAGCCCGCCGACCGGTTCGGTAGCAATCCACCGGCGGGAATCGTGCATGCCGCGTCTCGCGCGGGCGAATGCACTTGTCGATATTATCAGCATTATAATGCTTCGTCGCCGGAAATATTGCAAGAAATAAGTGCGATTTCCGCATTTCCCGACCCACCGGCGTTGCCTGGACGATTATCTACCTCGTCGTCTTCGTTTTTTTGGCAAGCGAGTATCTGCCGAATGTCGTCAGTTTATCATCCACGAAATTGCCCTCGACATATCCGACGATCCCAAAGTCGGCGACGGTGCGGAGGGTCACTTTACCGTTCGCTCTTTCGCTGGTCGTGGTAAACGTTCCGGTGCGCCCCTTGACGTACCATCTGTAAGTCTTGGTCGAGCCGTCGACACGCACGCACTCGCATTGAAGTCGGGCCGCCTTCCTCGCCTGGCGAAGCGTCATCCCCGCGACGAAATCATGGTTGGCGATCGCCTCGGCGATTTCCGGGCTGACCACTTCCTTCTGAGCGACAGCCACCGGCGCGGCGCCGGCATATTTGGCGGCGTTCTTTCTCGCCTCCTGATACGCCTTGTCGCCATCGACCATCCGAGTGTAGAGCGTCTCTTTGTTGGTGAGGGCTTGCGAAAGCGTGTTGAAGGCGGCGGTCTTTTCCTCGATGCTGCCGTTGCGCTTGGTCTCTTCGTACGCATTTCGAGCGTCGTCCACGGCGTCGCGAGCCTTGACGTAATCCGCATCGGCATTCACCCGCTTTTCCGCGGCCGCCTTGGCCGTGGCCAATTCCAGTTCGGCTTTGGCGCGGGCTTCTTTTTCGATTGTCGCCGCGTCGGCGATGATCGGCGGAGCCGTTTCGGGCGTGTTTGGCGCCGGGGACGTATTCGGCGCCGGAGGAGTATCCGCGGGCGCGGCGGGCGTGGGGGGCGGCGTTTCTTCCGGCTCGGTCTTTACCGGCGGCCTGGCCGTCTCATGCACGGGGGCCGGGGCGGATGGCGCGTCGTCGTCGAAAATCGATTTGGCGCATAACGTCGACGCGCCCATTGCGATGAGCGCGACGAAAGTGCTTGCCGTGTATCGAGTCATGCCCTTCTCCTTCATACGGCCGAAGGAACAAATCTCCACCCCACGCGAATGGCCGATTCATTTCCCCAGGAACATCACCACGGCAATCTAACACGGCCTTATCGACGGAGCAAAACTAAAAATCAATTAAAACATGCTCACTATCCATTCAGGCCGGCGTCCCTCCGACCGGCGCGACGCCGCGGCTGGAGACCGCCTGATCGCACCTTTGGATGAATTCTTCCAGCGACATCTGGCCTTTATCGCCTTCCGTGCGGTGCCGCACCGCGACTTTGCCGGCGTCACGTTCCTGCTCGCCAAGCACCAGCATGTAGGGGATCTTCTGCAGGGTGGCATGCCGAATCTTGGCGCCGATCTTTTCGGAATTGAAATGTCCTTCGGCCCGCAGACCGGCGTTGGTCAGGGCATCGGCGACTTCTTTCCCGTAGTCGTTAAACTTTTCGCTGATCGTCAAAACCGCAACCTGCACCGGCGCCAGCCAAAGCGGAAAGGCGCCGGCGTAGTGTTCGATCAGAATGCCCAGAAAACGCTCCATGCTGCCGAGAATGGCGCGATGCAGCATGAAGGGAATATGCTCGGAATTGTCTTCGCCGACATAGCGGGCGTTGAGACGGTCCGGCAGGTTGCCGTCAACCTGAATGGTTCCAAGTTGCCAGAGCCGGCCAAGGGCGTCGGATATCTGGAACTCGAGTTTCGGTCCGTAAAAGGCGCCTTCGCCCGGCTGGACTTCATACGTCATCCCCATCGCCTGCAGCGCGTCGGCCAGGGCCTTTTCGGTTTTGTCCCACATTTCGTCCGACCCGATGCGCTTTTCCGGGCGCGTCGAAAGCTTGGTGATGACTTTATCGAAACCAAAATCCTTATACACCTTGTGGAGCAGGCCGACGAACTCGCGCACTTCGCTCTCGATCTGCGCTTCGGTGCAGAAGATGTGGGCATCGTCCTGCGTGAAGGCGCGGACGCGCATGATGCCGTGCAGCGTGCCGCCCGGCTCATTGCGATGGCACGCGCCAAACTCCGCCATCCGCAACGGCAGATCGCGATAACTCTTGGTTCCCTGGTTAAAAATCTGGATATGGCATGGGCAATTCATCGGCTTCACCGCGAAAACGTGCTTTTCGCTTTCGGTGACGAACATCAGATCCTGATACTTCTCCCAATGACCCGATTTTTCCCAAAGCGATCGATCGAGCAACTGCGGCGTGCGCACCTCGATATATCCCTGCGCCCGGATGGCGTCGCGAATATAATTCTCGACGATCCGCCAGAGCGTCCATCCTTTGTCGTGCCAGAAGACCGAACCCGGCGCATCCTCCTGCATATGAAAAAGCGAAAGCTGCGGCCCGACGAAGCGGTGATCGCGCTTCTTGGCCTCTTCAAGCATCTTCAGATAATTGTCCAACTCCTTCATATCGAAAAACGCCGTGCCATAAATGCGCGTCAGTTGCTCGCGATTACTGTCGCCGCGCCAGTACGCGCCGGCCACGCTCTGAAGCTTGAACGACTTAATTTTTGCGGTGGACGGAATATGCGGTCCGCGGCACAGGTCCGTGAAGTCCCCTTGCCGATAGATCGAAACGCTCTTTTCTCCCGCGCACTTCAGCTCATCGATGATCTCATCCTTAAACCGCTGGCTCTGCGCGTGCAGAATCTCCTTGGCCTTCTCCGGCTCGACATCCTCCCGGCTGAACGCCAGATTCCCGTCGATAATGCGCTGCATTTCCTTCTCGACCTTCGGCAAATCGTCCACCGAAAACGCCACGTCCTTCGGAAACAGGAAGTCGTAAAAAAAACCGCTATCGATCACCGGCCCGATGGTGTACTGCAACTCGGCGCCATACAGATGCCGAAGCGCCTGGGCCAGGACGTGGGCGGCGCTGTGCCGCATGACGTAAAGCCCGTCGGCGTCTTTTTCCGTGACGATCTGTAAATCATGCGCCCCGGTGAGCGGATGAGAGAGATCGACAAGTTTTCCATCGACCTTCCCGACGATCGCGGCTTTCGCGAGTCCTCGCCCGATTCCTTCGGCGATCTGCCCAACGGTAGTTCCGTCGGCGACTTCCTTGACGCTCCCATCGGGGAGTTTGATTGATGCCATGACAAGAGTCCTCGTTGCGTTGCGTGCCGTGCCTTGAGAAACAAAAACCGCCCGGTGCATTGCCGGGCGGATATGGTCGCATCGAATTTACGCCGACGCAATCATTGCCCGCCAAACCCGGCGTGCGGTGTCGTCGTGTAGCTGCCGGGAAGAATCCGATGTGCCTTCATCGTCGCAACTATAAGCCACACCCCATCGCGTTTCCAATGGGAAAGTTATGGATGTCTTGACCGCAAGCGTCGGCGGAATGCCGCAACGACGATTGGTTGCCGATCGATATCGGTTGAGTATCCGGTCGTTCGGTCATACGCTCTAATCGATGAGCGGCGGTGTGGCGGATATCGAAATCTCCGAACAGGAAAAACGGCGGTCGCGACGGTGGGCCCGGCGTCAGGCGCGGCTGGATCGTCGCCATCCGCCGCGCGAGAGCCGACTTGGGGAAGCGGGGACATGCCAGGGAGCGGGCGTCGATGTCGGATGCGTCGAAGCCGGATGGACATCCCCGCCGCCGGTCGGTCTCGCCGACGGCACGAGCATTCGACTCTTCAAAGATGGGCAGGGACTGACGGCGGCACTGGCCGCCATCAAATCCGCGCGCGAGCAGGTTTGCCTTGAAACGTATATTTTTCACAGCGACGATACCGGCCGCGCCTTTGCCGACGCACTGTGCGAGCGGGCACGCGCGGGCGTGCGGGTTTTCGTCATTTACGATTCGTTTGGCTGCATCGACAGCGATCCGGCGATGTTCCGGACGATGCGAAAAGCCGGCGTGAATCTCGCTGAGTTTCATCCCCTGAGGCCGTGGGACGCCACCCATTCGTGGCGGCCGCTTAACCGCGATCACCGGAAATTGCTGGTGATCGACAACCGAATCGCCGGCCTTGGCGGGTTAAACGTCGGATCGGAATACGGCTCGGGGTTCCTTGTCGCCCGCGCCCGCTGTTGCGAACTATGGCGGGATAACGCCATCGGCGTCGCCGGACCGCGTGCCGCGATTTTCGCCGAGTGCTTCGCGAAAACCTGGCGGTACTGTCATAGCGGCGGACCGATCCGCCGGGCCGCGATGAGCGACCATGTCAACATCGATCCGGCCGAGTGGATTCATACCGCCGACACGGCGTTGCCGCAGCGCGTGGGCGGCGTTCGCCCTCCCAAGGCCGCCGCGCGCAACCCGGACCGCGACCGGCCGCTTACCTCCGATTTTGGCGTTCTCGCTTCCGTTCCGACCGCCAAAAGCCCGCTCGTTACGTTTTTGCGCAACCTCGTGCGCGGCGCCCGTTACAGTCTGGATATGACGATCGCCTACTTCATTCCATCCGACATTCTGTTTTACGAACTTCTCCACGCCGCCCATCGCGGCGTTCAGGTTCGGCTTATGCTCCCCGGCCGCTGCGACATCAAAATCGCCCGCTTCGCCGCCCGCTCCTTTTACGAACCGCTTCTGTTGGCCGGCGTTGAACTCTGGGAGCGCCAAGGCGCCGTCCTTCATGCGAAGACCATGGTGATCGACGAACAAATCTCGGTCATCGGCTCGGTCAACCTCGACTACCGCAGCATCGAATTCAATTGCGAGCTGTCGGCGGTGATTCACAACCGCGTTTTCGCCGGGCAGATGACGCGCCTGTTTCAGCACGACGCCGGATTCGCCGAAAAAATTCTGCTCGAACAATGGCGACGGCGACCCTGGCGCGACCGCGCCGTCCAATGGGCGGCAAGCCACGTGAGGCGCCTGCTGTGATGTTTAAGTAATCGATCCCGACATCGACCGTGGTTGAAAAAAGCCCTTCGTCAACTTCGGTCACCTCTAAATCAACTCGGCGCCCATTTCGATGCTATCGCATGAGGCCTTGCGCAAGTCAAACCGTAATTCAATTTGCATTTCTCCGGCGGTATTCTATCCTGAGGGGCTTGAATTTTTGACCACGCGGGCGATTGGCCCGCCTTGTCGAACCACCGACGAATACGAAAGGATCTGTACCCATGCCGCTGATCACCACCAAGCCGATGTTCGACCTCGCCTATGACGGCGGGTTCGCGGTCGGAGCGTTTAACGTCAATAACATGGAAATCACGCAGTCGATCGTCGACGCGTGCGCGGCCGAGAAAAGTCCGGTCATTCTTCAGTTCTCCAAGGGCGCGCGCAAGTACGCCAAGATGAACTATCTCCGCCATCTGGTCCTGGCGGCGGTGGAGGAATATCCGGAATTGCCGATCGCGATCCATCTCGATCACGGCGACACGGTCGACCTCGTCGATACCTGCCTGCGCGACGGCTTTACCAGCGTGATGATCGACGGCTCGCACCACGAGTACGAAGAAAACGTCCGCCTGACCGCCGAGGCGACCAGGCATGCCCATGCGGCCGGCGTGACGGTCGAAGCCGAACTTGGAATGCTCGGCGGCATCGAAGAAGACGTGGTCGGCCTTGACGCCGCCGAGTATGAAAAGAACGTCGAAAAATTCCTCACCGATCCCGTGCAGGCCGAGGATTTCGCCAAGCGGACCGGCATCGACAGCCTTGCCGTCGCCATCGGCACCAGTCACGGCGCCTATAAATTTATGCACGAAGCCAAGCTCGCGTTCAATCGCATCGAGCAGATCATGAAGACCTGTCCGGGCCTGGCGCTGGTGATGCACGGGAGCAGTTCGGTGCCGCAGGAGTTCATCGATCTGGTCAACAAATATGGCGGGAAGATGCCCAACGCCAAAGGCGTTCCGGAAGATCAGATCCATCAAGCCGTCAGCAAATATGGCGTGTGCAAGGTGAACATCGATACCGATCTTCGGCTGGCGATGACCGCCAAGATTCGCGAAGTGTTCGCGACCAAGCCGGCCGAGTTCGATCCGCGAAACTATCTTGGGCCCGGACGCGAAGCGATCACGGCGATGGTTCGCCGCAAGCTGCACATGCTGAACAGCGCCGGCAAGGCGCCGGCCATCATCGCCCAATGGGAAAAGATGGGCAAGCCGCAGCCGGCGTATTACAAGGAGTAGACGATCTCCGCGTCGGTATCCACCTCCGACCACGGCACATGCCTCGGTCAGGCGTTGGTTCCGCCGTGGAATGCCGGTGGCGACGCCGGTTCTGAGATAATCCGAGGCGCCGGGATTCGTTCGCGTTCGATCCGGCTCACGCGCTATCGAAGGAACGCGGCCGAAATCGATTTGCGTATCGTCGCGATGGGTTAGCACTATAGCGCTAGTCGCGCTCAACAGCCGCGGCGCAAAGCGGAGCGTTTTGCTTCGGTTGCGAAAATATTCGCGGAGGCGGTAAATCGCTCGGCTTTGCGCCGCGGCCAGCTTGGCGCAAGAAATGTGGATTTATTTTGGATGCATTCCGAGAGCAGTTGTCAGCGTATTCGTGCGGTTCCGCGTTTAGCGGCAATACGGTTCACTTAAGAGATTGAGTTGAACGCCGAGACGCCGAGTCGCCGAGATAAGAACAGAAGAGAAGAAGAGCGAATCTCACTGGTTTTCGATGATACCCAGTTCAGAATTCTCTCATTCTCTCTTTTTTCTCTGAGTCTCGGCGTTCGTACCCAATCGTCTTAAGTGAACCGCATTGCGTTTAGCGGCCCCGCTTGCGGGTGTTTTTCGCGACGTAAGGTCGCTTCACCAACATGAGAAATACTCTAAGAGCCCGCGTCGCGTCGTGAAACCGTTTCTAAAACGGTTCGACGCGACACGCCGTTGCGCGATAAGAAGTGAATCTTCTCGATACTCAAATCTTTGGCGTAATCGGTGAAGACGGGTTTGCCCGTCTCGTCGCCGCGTTTTATCGGCAAATACCATCCGACGACATTCTTGGCCCCATGTACGCGGGGCGGGACATGGCCGCCGCCGAGCTTCGGCTTCGCGAGTTCCTCGTCCAGCGGTTTGGCGGCCCCGAACGCTACTCACAGAGACGGGGCCATCCACGCCTGCGAATGCGGCACGCTCCGTTTCATGTCGATCAAGCCGCTCGTGATCGCTGGATCGTATTGATGGAACGCGCACTGTCGGAAACTCAATTGCCACCGTCGGCGGCGGCGCCCTTACGAAAGTTCTTTCACGACACCGCCACGTTTATGATTAATCAAGCCGCTTGAGCTTCGGTGCGACACCCTCCGCCACATGCCCGCAAATAATCCTGCCGCGCAGGCGTTCGATACGCGGCCACAATTTCCGTGGATCGCGAACCTGATCGAAAGGCGGTCGTACTATAGGTGTCTACAATCCTCCTTCCCTGGATGGCGTCGGTCGCCGAGACCGACGCCATCTTTTTCACTTGACCTTTAGGGTTTCCGTTGCGACCGCCCGACCTCGACGTTGGTCGGATTGTTCTGATAATGGAAAGCGTCGTTGCCGCATCGCGGCATGAGTTCGGTGTAGTACGGAGTCATCCGATGGGCAGGCAGGTGCGGATTGCGGGATTGGTGCGGGCGGCCGAGATGGCCCGACGCGAATTATCGACGCCGCTCACCGCCGCACAGCGCGATCGACTAAAGAGCCACGTCGATCGGAATCTGCAAGCGGTGCAGCGGATTCTTCGCGAAGAACGGGGGCAAATCGCCGATATGCCGGCGCCTTCCCAGCGAGCGTACCTTTTTTTGGCCGGCCTAAATTGGGAAAAGCTCGCTGCATCCCACGCCGCTACCTCGGCAAACGGTCAGCCCGTTCCAACCAGTTCGGCGCCGGCCGAAAAAATCACCTGGCGCGGATTAAACACCGTGATGGATCGGGCCATGGAAGCGCTGGCTGATGACGTCTCGGATGATTCGGCCCAAGGGCTCGGCGCGTCCATTGTCCGCGTCAGTCGCCAGATCGAATTGACGATGCAGCGCGATGCGATTGCGCCCGATCGATTGTCGAACGAAACGCGCGCTCGCCGCGGCTGGCTGGCCTTCTTCAGTCAAGAGGAGAATTTTCAAGCATATATTCAGGCTCGACGGTGCGCCAGTCGGTTGCTCGATGGCGCCGCCGTTGGATCGCGGCATTATCCGCCGCCGCTGACGATTCATTTTCGGCCTGTCATGGGAATCTACAAACTGCGCTCCACCCGCTCCGGCGCCGTTCTCTGGCTGCCCACGCCGATGATCGCGTTCGACGAGGCGGGATTCGCGGCCCTGGCCTCCCTCATTTACGATCGCGGCTCCGGCGCCCGCCAGGACGTGATCGGCCGGATGACCGGCGACGGCTATCAGACCGTTCGCGCCGAACTCGAATCCCTCGGGGGAATCGTCGAGCATTCCCGCGGCGCCAATCACGATCTGGCCGTCAGTTTCGATCGGGTCAACGCCGACTATTTCAATAGCACGATCGCCCGACCGACGCTGACATGGAACCGCACGTTTACCGGGCGAAAATTCGGGCATTACGACTTTGTTCATGACACGCTGATGGTAAGCCGCACGCTGGATTCGGCGGACGTGCCGGAGTTTGTCGTCGATTTCCTGGTCTTTCACGAGCTGCTGCATAAATTTCACGGGCTGCATTGGGTGAATGGCCGCGGCTACGCTCACACTACCGAGTTCCACCGGGACGAGCGAAAATTCGCGAATTATGAGCAGGCCGAGAGGGTTCTCAAGGCATTGGCGATGAGGGTGCGATGAGGCGCCTGGCGTTCTGGAAGACTGTCGCGCCGGCTTCCTCTCCGTCACCGGGCGAGAGCGCGAATATGGTTTATCGGCTGATTTTTCTGGCGGCGATAACGCCGATCGTCGGCGGATGTTTGAAGCCGTCGCCCGACATCCCGCCGTATACATGGACCGACTCGCGATCGGCGATCCACGCGCTTTGCCGGCGTTCGGCCGCCGTCCATGCGGTTTCGGCCGAGTGCGCGCTGACGCTTACGCGCGACGACGGCGAAAGCGTTCGCCTTGAGGGGGCGGTGGCGATGCGATTGCCGGATTCGGTGCGGATGCGGGCGTGGAAAATGGGGCAGCCGGTGTTCGATCTCACGCTGACGCCGGCCGGGCTTTGGATCGAATCGCCGGCCGATCCGAATCGGCGGGGCCAGATCCTCCCGGCCACCCTGAGTGCCGCCAATGTCGCCCGCGCGTGGTCGATCGTGTTCGGCGGATTTTTCTGCGGCGACGATTTCAGCGTGATCGACACCGGCGGCCCATGCTTCGGCGCCGCACGGAATATTCACGGCCAGCGGATTGTCTGCACGATCGATCGGGCATCCCTCACGCCCGAGCGATATGTCGTGATCGACGCGGACGGCGTCGAGCGGTTTGCGCTATCGCTTGATCGCTACCGGATTATCGATGGGATCGCCTGGCCATTTCGGATGATCGCGACATCGCAGGGAAACCGGATCATGGTGGAACTGAAGGACACGGAATTGAACGGAGAACTGGCGCCGGACGCTTTCGTGCCGCCGCGGCGGGCGAAGAGAATTCCGTGATGGTTCTTCGCGCGGAGGGCCATCGGGGCATTTTTTGGGTGGCGCGGGAATGCTGGTCGCGAGACGCGGCGCGCAAACGGGGCCGCTATTATAAACGCGGAAACGCTTTAGCAAACTGAAGAATGCAACTAATCGAACCGTATCGCGGCTGACGTAATCCCGGGGGTTTCATGCGGGAGTGTTCAAGGATATTGCCCGGCCATGACGGCGATCAGCCGGCCGGCTTCTCCGCAAGGATCAAGGGCGACGGCGCGGCGCCTGCGACTGTCGAACGCTCATTTATGGGGCGTGCCCCGCCGGCGCTTTTCAGCTCGCGACAAATCGCTACGATTTTAAAGGTTTGTTATGCGGAGGCAACGCGATGTTTGATGTGCTAAGGCGGATTGGCGAACTGAAAATTGTGCCGGTTATTTCCCTGGAAGTCGCCGCAGACGCCGGCGGACTGGGAGACGCGCTGGTGGGCGGCGGCCTGCCGATCGCGGAGATCACCTTTCGCACGCAGGCGGCGGAAAAGGCGATCGCGACGCTGGCGCGACGCGGTGATTTGCTCGTCGGCGCCGGGACGGTGCTGAACGTCGAGACGGCGAAGATCGCCGTCGGCGCCGGCGCGAGCTTCATCGTCTCGCCCGGATTGAATCCAAAGGTCGTCGGTTGGTGCGTGGACAACAACGTTCCCATCACGCCGGGCGTTTCGACGCCGACCGAAATCGAAATGGCGCTGGACCATGGCTTAACCGTCGTAAAATTTTTCCCCGCCGAGTTGCTTGGCGGAATCAGGATGCTGAAGGCCATATCCGCCCCGTATCCCATGATGCGTTTCATGCCGACCGGCGGGATTACGCCGGAAAACATCGAAGAATATCTGAAATTCGCCAAGGTGATCGCATGCGGCGGAACGTGGATGGTGAGCAAGGAAATGCTCGTCGCAAAGCAATTCGATACGATTCGCGATCTGTCGCGCCGGGCGGTTGAGACGGCGAAACGCGCGCGACCTTGAAACCGAACCCTGATTTCCAGTCAGGAATAACCGAGATTCGCAACTCCGTAAGCCGGCGTCGCAATGGACATTCCGTCATTCGATTACCTCGTTTTTTTGACTTTCAGGCGCACTCACAAGGAAACGCTTTCATGCTGAAGATTAAGGACGCGAAATCGTGCAAGTACGACCTGGTTTCCCTCGGCGAGAGCATGATTCGGCTCTCGCCCCCGCAACATGGCCGCATCGAATTCGCGCCGCTGCTTGAAGTGTGGGTCGGCGGCGGGGAATACAACGTCTCCTATGCCCTTGCCCGGCTTGGCCTGCGCACTGGATGGATCGGCGGGCTTAATTCGTCCCCCATGGGCGCGATCGTCCGTAATCATGCGCGGGCCGTCGGCATGGACGTCAGCTATGTCGTCGAACGCAAATACGACGGCGTCGGCAACAAAGACCGCATCGGACTGAACTTCACCGAAGTCGGCGTCGCCAAACGCGGAAGCGTCACCCTTTACGATCGCGGACACACCGCAACCGCCGGCATGAAGCCCGGCGACGTCAACTGGAACAAACTCTTCAAAGAAGACGGCGTTCGTTGGCTGCACACCGGCGGCATTTTTTCGTCTCTTAGCGACAGCACAAGACAGGTGGTCGGCGAAGCCGTCAAAGCGGCTCACGAAGCGGGAACGGTCGTCTCCTACGACCTGAATTTTCGCAGCAAGCTTTGGTCGAGCGCCGACGCCATCGCCACCACCAAACCGCTGGTTCCTTACATCGATTGCCTGATCGGCAACGAAGAGGATTTCCAGAAAGTGTTAGGCTACGGCGTTGAAGGCGTGGACATCGAAAAAGGAGAACTCGACACCTCCGCGTTCAAGAGCATGGTCAATAAGGTTGTCAAGGATTTTCCCAACGTCTCCGTCGTCGGCACCACCCTTCGCGGCGTTAAAACCGCCACCATCAACGACTGGTCGGCCATCATGTGGTCCGACGGCAAATTCTACGACGGCGTCAAATTCGACGACCTCGAAATCGAAGACCGCGTCGGCGGCGGCGACGGCTTCGCCAGCGGATTTACCTACGGCTTCCTCACGGGAAAGCCGCCGCAGGAATGCGTAAATCTTGGAGTCACTCACGGCGCGCTACTGATGAGCACGATGGGCGACTCGAGCCAAATCACGCTTGAAGAATTGCTGCACACGGCGGGCGGGGGAAGCGCTCGCATCAAGCGATAAGCGGCCGAGGTGAGAACGTGATGAGGTGAGAGGTGAGAGGTGATAAGTGATAGGTGACGGGTGATAGTTGCCAAGTGACAGGGTGACAAGGTGAGTGAAAGGTAAAAGGAGTGCGGCTTAGGTCGTCGCGGAGGAAGTCCTGTTCGTGTTTTTCCTGCGTTGTCAGGTGTATTTCAGGGTTTGCCCGACATGGTCTTTTATGCCATCCACATTGATCACCCGGAATAATGTTCACGCCCGTCAATCGCCTTCATGGCGTCCAGTGTATCGGATACCGCCCGTTTCCAGTTATAGAAATCGACGACGAGTTGCCTGCCGGCCAAGCCCTGACGTTTGACGCGATCGCGATCCGCCGCCAGTTTTCGCAGCGCCGCGGCCAGTGGGGCCGCGTCCACGTTGCTCACGACCAGATCCAATTGGCCCAGCTTCGCGAAGATTTCCCGGACCTGAGGTTGATCCGTGCTGACCAGGGCCAAACCGCACGCCATGTAATCGAAAAGTTTCAGCGGCGAGCTGTAATCGGCCGGTCCCGCGCGGTACACGTTGAGGCCCACGTCCATCGCGACCAGCCAGTTCGGCAATTTCTCATATTGCTCGGACCCATGATAAAGCACATTCGGCGGCAAATCGCGCAGTCCCTGCATCCCTTGTCCGATAATATGAAAGTCAACGACGGGATTGCCGTCGTCCCAGAGCATCCAGGCGGCTTCGCGAAGCAGATCGAAATGATGCCATTTCACCTCGGCCGATCCCATCCATAGCACGTTGAGCCGATCCGGCCGCCGCAGGACATTTTTAACCGGCTGAGCGGTCGGCACGAACAAATGAGGATCCGAACCATTGGGGACGGTCATCACATTTTGAATACCGATCTTTTCCTTCACATAATCGGTGATCGCTTGCGAGACGCAGACAGCCAGGTCGCAGCCCGCCCCGTAATGCCGCAAGTCGGCGATATGTTTTTGAACGCGCGACTGATCTTCGCCAAGCACCAGCGCGTAGTCCGGCACGCTGTTAAATTCCCATACCACCTTCGGCGAGCCGATTATTGTCCGGCGCGGCGGTAAAACCCATTTGATGTCGCGCGGCTTGCGGAACTCGACGCGATAGTAAAGAAAATCCATCCCCCGAAGGGCCAGCATTTTCCCGAATCGGCTTTTTGGCGCCTTATGAATGGACGGATGGGGATGCTCCCCGCCGTCCATCAATAGAAGCGCGTTGCCCATCTCGGCGGCGAGCGTGAGAAACTGTTTCATGTGGGCGTGGCCGCCCGCGGGACTTTTATGGTTGTAGACGGAACTGGCGAAATAGGCGATTTTCATGGGTTGAAGCTTCACTGAACTATTTGTCGGCGATCGCCGCACTTCTGATGAGAAGCTACCCTTATCCTGTCGCCGATGATCCCGTTTCCAGAAGTTGTTGCGCCTTCCGCCTCATCCGGTTCGTCGGGTTCGTCGTCGGGTCGGCGATGATTCCGTTTCCAGAAGTCGTTGCGCCCGCCGCAGCGCGCCGCGGCAGCATCGGGCTGGCCGAAAATCGTAACTGTGGGCGGCGAATTCCTTCCCGAAGATCGGCTCGATCACCTGGCGGAGCGCGCCTTGAACGATCCGATCTTGAACCGTCGGGATTCCCAGGGCACGCATCTTGCCGTCGGCCTTCGGAATGTAAGTTCGCCGAATTGCCTTGGGTTGGTACTGCCCTTCCCGCACTGCTCGGCGAGCCGTCGGAGGTTCGCTTCCGTTTCGCGTCGGATGCGGGAGACCCGCCAGTCCGGTTCGGAGGGAGGGGAGGCCGGAACCAACCAGCCTTCCCTACCCCTATAACGGAGAGACGCTATAGTAACATGAAATGCGCTAGCGGTCTCCTCGATAGCGCTTTTCCTGCCTGCGCTTCACGTCGGCCGGGACTGGATTTTCGCGGATGAACAGAGCCGTCTCCTTCATCATCTTGAAAAATTCGACGAAGTCCTCGCTGTAAAGGAAGAAACGCGATTTGCGAACCTCGCCGGTCGCTTCGTCCCGTTTGCCCTCGGTGAGAACCAGGAAGTGATTGCCGTTGTTGGCCTTTTTTACCTGGGCGGCATACGTCCGCGGTCCCGCGGACTTGAACCAGTTCTGAAAAAGAATTTCGTGTTCGCGGGCCGGTTTCTTACCGGACTTGGGAAAAACTGTGGACATGACGACTCCTTTCCGTTGATTACGGATAAACGAGAATGAATTGTGGATCGCCTCGGGGGGCTTCGCCGCTGGATACGGGCGGCGGTTACTGATAACTTCGCAAGACGCCGATGACCACCCCTTGCACCTTCACGCGATCGGCGTCGACGATTCGCGGTTCCATCGTTTTGTTGGCGGGCTGAAGACGGATCTTGCCGCTTTCCTTGTAAAAGCGTTTGAGCGTCGCTTCGCCGCTGTCCAATAGCGCCACGACCTGCTCGCCGTTTCGGGCGATCTCCCGGCGTTCAATGACGACGTAATCGCCGTCGCACAGATGATCGTCAATCATCGAATCCCCGCGGACGCGAAGAACATATACGCCATTTTTCGAGTGGAACATCGATTCAAGATCAAGCTCCTCGCGATTCTCCACGGCTTCGATCGGAGACCCGGCGGCGATGTTGCCGAGCATCGGGAGTTTTGTCGACCGATTCTCGTCGGGCAAAAGCTCGTCGCTGACGATTTCCAACGAGCGGGCCTTGTGCTTATCACGACGGATGACCCGTTTTTTCTCGAGGGCGCCGACGTGTTCGAAGATGGTGACCTTGCTGGTGCCGAGCTGGTCGGCAAGCTCCTGCATGGTCGGAGCATAGCCATTGAGATAGCGGTAATTTCGTATGGCCGATATGACGTCGGTCTGGCGGGGCGTGAGGTTCATAATAAACGTCCTTGCAAGTGTTTGGGGCGAATTAAGGTGGACATTACCCTAACAATCGGACAGGGTCAAGAAAAAAATGCAACAAAGCTGCGGTGGTTTTGCGCCGATATAAACGGTATGGACCTCACCACCATCAGCGGCGTTTCAGCGTATCAGCAAGGCCAGACCCTCGGGCAGGTCGCGGTTTCCGTGGACGCGAAGGTACTCAATATCGCTAAGCAGGAGGGAAACGCCGACGTTG
>DASZME010000051.1:0-4837 GCA_035551995.1 Tepidisphaeraceae bacterium | reverse complement strand
GAAATCTATCTCGGAAGCCGCCATTCTGTTACAAGCTCCCGACCGAAACTCTCAGCAAGGAAGTCCAATGGTCGATCTGAAAGACTTACGCGAAAACCCCGATAAATACCGTCGCGGCGCCGAACTCAAAGGCGTTCGCGTGGACATCGATGAGATCCTTCGTATCGACGAACGGCATCGAGCCGCCCAGCGTGAATTCGAGCTTCTCAGGTCCGAGCAGAATGAAGCCGGCAAGAAGATCGGCCAGCTTAAGGACGCCGCGGAGAAGCAAGCGGCGATTGGGCGCGTGGCTGAATTGAAGACGAAGGTGAAGGACGCCGAGGAGCGGGCGAAGGAAGCGGCGGCGGCGGTTGAGCCGTTTTTGTTGCAGGTGCCGCAGCCGCCGGATGGCGATGTGCCGGTGGGGAAGGATGCGGCGGATAATGTTGTGCTTTATAAGTGGGGCACGCCGCGGCAGTTTGATTTTAAGCCTAAGAGTCATGTCGAATTGATCGAGAAACTGGGTCTGGTCGATTTCAGCGCGGGAGTTCGGCTGGCGGGATCGCGGTCGTATTTTCTTAAAGGGGCGGGCGCCGAGCTTCATGCGGCGGTGTTGCGGATGGCGTTTGATCTGATGGTTTACGAGAAGGGATTCACCGCGATGGCCGTGCCGGTCATGGTGCGCGAATCGGGAATGCGCGGCACCGGATTCTTCCCGGCGGGCCGCGAGCAGGCGTACCGCGTCGGGGAAGTCGAGGAAACCGGCGAAGACGTCCGCTACCTCACCGGCACCGGCGAAGTCGGGCTGACCGCCTATCACATGGACGAAGTGCTTGATGAGAGCACCCTTCCTCGCAAATATACGACAATCAGCACCTGTTTCCGCCGTGAGGCCGGCACCTACGGAAAAGACACCGCCGGTCTTTATCGCGTCCACCAGTTCGACAAATGCGAACAGGTCGTCATCTGTAAGAACGACGTCGATGAGAGCAAACGCTGGCACACCGAAATGCTCTCGTATTCCGAAGAGATTCTCAAACGGCTGAATCTCCCCTATCGCGTCATCCAATGCTGCACCGGCGATCTCGGCGTCAAAAATGCGTCGATGATGGATGTGGAGACATGGATGCCAAGCCGGCAGAACGCGAAGGATCCCGAGAGCGGCTACGGCGAAACGCACTCCGCGAGTCGGCTTTATGAATTTCAGGCTCGCCGCCTGAATCTTCGATACAAGGGCTCGGACGGGAAACTTCGTTTTTGTCACACGTTGAACAACACGGTGGTAGCCAGCCCGCGCGTGTTAATTCCGATCATCGAGAATTACCAGAATGCCGACGGCTCGATCTCGGTTCCGGAAGTCTTGCGGAAGTACATGAACGGCCGGGAGAAAATTTCAGAATAAACTCAATTCGGTTAAATTAAGAGCTAACTGTCGACGCAAGCGTCTGATGCAGTCTTTTTTCGCCGAAAGGTCGAACCTTGTTATCCGAACATGTCATCCACCGACATTTTCCATCCCGGGACGGCAGGCTCCGCCTCGGCGATGTCGCCGCGGCGGTAGAGGGTGGGTCGCTTGGGCTCGGTCGAGCGATAGACGCGCACGATGACGTCTGCACTCAGGATATCGACGTCCCAGACGACAAGCGTTCCCGCGGCGAAATAATCGCGGCGTTTTTCCGCCATCTCGCTTTCGGCGGCGGGACCATAGTCGCCTTCGCTGCGAACCTCAACGGCAAACATCGGAGGCCCCTCAAAGAACTTCATCTTGCTGTCGGGGCCCACATAAAAAGCGGCGTCGGGACTGAATGATTCGCGGTTTGGAAGGTCAACCTGAAAAGCCGCGTTGTCGGCGACGGCGACGCCGATCTTTGTTCGTTTCTCATACTCGCGCAACGAGATGGTTATCTCAAGTGCAACACGGTTTGGCCGGCGACCGGTGGGCGACATGCGAACGATCTCCCCATTCACGATTTCCGCTTTGCCGCTTTCGCGATAAAGGTCGTCGATGGTGGCTCGTGTTTTGAGCGTCATGGCAGTCTTCGTCTTTGGCAGGAAGAAATGACAAACTACTGGCCAGGAAAAGCCAATGGAGAATCCGCCTCATGCCACCGGCGCCGGCGGCGGCGTTAATAGCTTTTCGGCGGTCGCGATCAGCTTGTCCATTTTTACCGGCTTATTGAAATATTCGCTGACGCCAAGCGTCTCGGCGTACATCTTGTGCCGCCCGCCCTGGTTCCCGGTGATCATAATCACGAACGGCTTGGCGTTGCGCGGCTTTTTGGATTTGATCTTCTCCAAAACCAAAAAGCCGCTCCGGCCGGGAAGCATCATGTCCAGAACAACCAGATCAGGAAGATTTTTCTCGGCTAACTCGACGGCCTTGTTGCCGTTGCTGGCGATGTCGATAGCGCATCCGGTCGGCTCGAACGCCGCCTGCATGCTGGTAAGGATGTCCGAATCGTCGTCAACTAATAGAATTCGCTTGTCTTTGAGGGATTCGCTCATGTTGTCTCCCAGGGTGTATGCTGTGCAGTCTGTTCCTGATTTCCGCGGGTGTCAAGTAAATATTAGCAAGCGCCAATCATTTACCGCGGGTTTTCCCGTCGAACGCGACGTCTGGCCGAATGATGAGGGAACGTTGCTCAAGGTATCCGCCGGGGCGTCCGATAAGAGAAAGATGGCGCCGTCTTCTCCTATTGTAGTCATCGATAGCGGCTTGGGCGGACTCACCGTTGTTCGAGCCTTGCGGCATGAACTGCCGAAAGAGGATATCGTTTACTTCGGCGATACGGCGCGGCTGCCTTACGGATCCAAGACGGCCGCGACCGTTTGCTCGTTCGTTCGGCAGATCATCACATATCTTCTGTCGTCAAATCCCAAGCACGTGGTGATCGCCTGCAATACCGCCACGGCCCTGGCGCTTCAGGCGGCTCAGCATGCGTTTCCCGGTCTGCCGATCACCGGTGTGATCGAACCGGGCGCCAAGGGCGCCGTTATCGCGGCAGGATCGAAGATGGTCCCGACGATCGCCGTGCTGGCTACCGAAGCCACCGTGCGATCCAAAGCGTATGAACGGGCCATCCACCGTCGGCGCCATCACGCTCGCCTGTTGATGCGGCCGGCGCCATTGCTCTGTCCGATCATCGAAGAAGGCCGAACGTCCAACGATCCGTTGGTTCGCCTGGCCCTCAATCAATATCTGGAGCCGCTGATCCGCAATCGAATGGATGTGCTTGTTTTGGGATGCACGCATTATCCGATTTATCGGGAATTGATTCAGGAAATGACGGGGAAAGTGGTGCCGGTGATTGACTCGGCACAGCAGTGCGCCGAAGATGTCGCCCGCCGGCTGAAGATCGCGGGAATGCTGCATGGCAAGCCGGGCGAAGGAACATTGCGGTGTGTCGTGACCGACGATCCGGAGCGATTTCGGCTGCTGGCGCCGCGATTTCTGGGAATGGAGATTGATAAGCCGGCGTGGGTCCATCCTGAAGCGTTGTATGAACCCGCGACCGTGCCGTCGCCGATTCGGCTCAGCCAGTCGGCTTAGGTCGCTTTTGGCAATGGAGATCGGAATGGGATCGAAGCGCGTCGTTTGTCTCAAGAGCGGGCCGATGGTTCTTCTGCTTGGCGTGGCGCTGTTGTCGGCCATCGGTTGCCAGAACAGCCGGCCCAACGATCAAACGGGCGTGGTGGCGAATACCGCGGGGCCACATGATCCGGTCGGCCAACATCATGTGCACGGCCCCCAAGGCTCCGACGATTGGCTGGACGACGACGAAGTACCCGACGGCCTGCTGGGCGTGGCCCTTGACGCCACGATCACAAAAACGCAAGCGGCGGTCGTTTCCGTGGTGGACGGCACATCCCGTCTGGCCAATCGCTTCTCGGGAGAAAACGCCAGTCAGGCGGTTCGCCTGTTGGAAGATCCCACGTCGGCGGATAACCGCCGGGTTGGCATGAATAAGCTGGTCGAGTACGGGTTTTTGAAGCACGAAACGCCGATCGAGAAAAAGACGTCCGAGACGTTTGAGAAGCGTTGCCGTCAGATCGCGCAGTTCGATACCGATTTTACGGTTCGGGCGACTGCGGTGCGTACCGAAAATCGCGCCCGCGACACGAGAGCGACGCCGATCTTCATCGCCGACCTCGTCGACAAAAACGAGATGATTCGTCTTGAGGCGGCCAAGGCGCTGGTAAACGTCCCCGAGCCCGGCGCCGCTCCGGCGCTGATCGCCGCGCTGACCGATCACGAAGAGAGCCGCGACGTGCGCGTCGCCGCGGCTGATGCGCTCAAGCACTATCGAACGTTGCCGGTGGAACGAGCGCTGAGTTCAGTGCTGCATGACCGCTCGTTCGCCGTCGCATGGCAGGCCCGCCGCAGTCTCGAGCACATGACCCTCCACGATTTCTTGTACGACGAGGCTGCGTGGCTGAGCTACTTCGCCGGCGATGCAAAGGCGATGTGAGATCCGTTCACGGCCGTCCATGGGGGCATTACGCCCTCCATCAACAGCGCTTCTTGCACCAAGTGGCCGTTGTAATTCGTTTACAGTCAGGATGAAAACGTCGGGGCGATCGCCGGCCGTTCGGTCGTTTTCTTCGCGTTGACTATGGACGCCACATAAGCCGCGTCATCCACATGGCGACGGATCAAATCCGCGGCGAAAGCGCATTCATCGCTGTATCAATTTCATCGGTATTTTTGCGATTCGTCGCGTCGGCCGCCGCGATGGCTGTCAAGCGCAGATAGAAATGTCCGGTATTTCTGGCCGATAGAAATGTCCGGTTGGCCTCAACTGATTCTACGCCAGGGATGGCTTGGCGCTGGACGGTATGAATCTTTTCCTCTACCACA
>DASZME010000050.1:0-60300 GCA_035551995.1 Tepidisphaeraceae bacterium | reverse complement strand
AAACGTCAAGACGATACCAAGAAGGGTCGGCTTCGGCGCCGCGGACAGTCTGGACGTCATCCTCGACCCGCTTGGCATACCTGCCGATTTCGACCTCCTCTCGATCGACATCGACGGGAACGACTACCATGCGTGGTCGGCAGTCACTATATATCATCCGAAAATCGTCGTCGTCGAGTTCAACCCCACGATCGCAACTGGCGTAGAGTTCGTGCAAGAACGCAATCCCCGTGTCCAACAAGGGAGCTCGATCTCTTCGATCAATGCCCTCGCCCGGGAAAAGCAATACGAGCTGGTAGCGGTCACGTGGAACAACGCGATTTTCGTCGCGTCGGAATACTTCCCCGCGTTCGAAATCGCCGACAACTCCATCCACGCCCTTCGCGACGATTCAAGCGGCGTAACCCATTTCTTCTACGGCTACGACGGCCAGGTTTTCCTGCGCGGCCAGCGCAGCATGATCTGGCACGGCGTACCGCTGTCGGCGGCGATGGCACAGCAACTGCCTGTGTCCCTCCGCGGTTCTCCTGAAGACTTCGGCCCTGTCCGTTCGACGCTGTTAAAGGTGTACAGGCGGTTGCGGTGTATCGCGCAACGTGTGCCGTGGGGCGCAAGCCCGACACGAGGATCAACCCCGAAGCCGTGACATGAGTTTGTTGCCCGGCAATATCCCTCGCAAACCACAGCCGCCAACCGCGACGGCGGACGACCTTGCCGCTGCTATCTCACCCATTACCGATCCCGCCCAGGCCGCCCGCGTGGAAATCGAGACGCCGGGCGTTTCCCTTACAACGCGGGTCACAGGCGCCTTCTTGTACAGCCTCGCCAACACGCTCGGCGCCAAGGCGATTAATCTAGGTCTGCAGCTTGCACTGGCATGGCTGCTGGACCGCCAGGCGTTTGGGCTCATCGCCCTGGCATACACCGTCACCACCTTCATCGGCCTGCTCCAGCAGATCGGACTGCGCGACGTTCTCATTCACCGCCAAAGGCATTTCCACCGGTGGGCCAACGCCGCGTTCTGGCTCTCGATGGCCAGCGGGATCGCCGCCGCGTTTCTCACCTGCGCCGTCGCTCCGCTGGCGGCAAGACTTTACCATCGGCCGGAGCTGGTCAAGCTATTGTTTCTTTTGGCGGCGATGATCCCCATCGCCAATCTCTCGGTCGTCCCCGCCGCACGACTCAGTGCACAGATGCGCTTCGGTCTCTTGTGCGGCTTCAATCTCTTCTCGACGGCACTCGTCGCCGGGCTATCGATATTCTTCGCATATCGAGGATTCGGAGCTTATAGCTTCGTCCTTCCTCGCCTCATTGAATCGGGCGTGCGAGCGATCTTTTGCTGGACGGCTGCGCCGATCGCGCTGCAATCCGGCCCGCAATTTCGCCGCTGGAGATTCCTGCTCGGCGACAGCCTGCTGGTTCTTGGCGCCAACGCCGCCTTTTTACTGACGTCACAGGGCGACAATATTCTCCTGGGCCTTCATGCCGACGGCGCGGCCGTGGGAATCTACTACTTTGCCTTCAATCTATCGATCCAGGGAACAATGCTCCTGGTCGTCAATCTATTTGAGGTACTGCTTCCGTCACTGGCGTCGATGGATCGCGACCCTGTTCGGCAAACCAGTGCACTACTGCGCGCCATGCGAGCGATGTGCCTGGTGTCTGTTCCAATTTGCCTGCTCCAGACGGCGACCGCCGAGCCTCTTATCCATTTGCTATTCGGCCCGCGTTGGTATCCCGCGATTCCGATCGTGCAGGTTCTTGCGATCGGCATGTCATTTCACGTTCTAAGTTGGCCGACGCACGGTCTGGTAACAGCTCAAGGTCGATTTCGCGCGAACTTTTTCATGGCGCTCTGGATGGGAGCGCTTTTCGTCGCCGTGGTATATCTCAGTCTTACGACGAAACTCACGATATCCCTTGGCGGCAAATGGAACGACCCCGGTTTCCGCACCGCCGTCGGCGTGTCGGTCGCCTATGCGATCATGCATCCAATATATCTATATATCGCCATCCGCCCAGCCGGGCTTGGCGCTCACGCGATCATAAAAACCTGCGCGGGACCTTACATCGCCGCCGGATGGGCCGCGCTCGTCGGAGTAGTTGCCTCGCGCCTGCTGCCTGCCTCGTTAAATCGTGAGTGGTACCGCTTGACTGTAATCGTAATCGCCGGCGGAGCGACATACAGCGGTATTGTTTGGTTCCTGATGCCTGATTCCCGCAAAATAATCCGACTCCTCGGGGAACTATCTCGTCGATCGACCGTCCCGCGCGAGTAAAGTGGAAATCGGCCGCCCGGATTGGGTATACCACGCCCATCGTCATCCAGGGAAAGGCCGGCTCATGAGAATTTCCATAGCGCTTTTTATTTGCCTCGTCGCGCCGCTTAACGGTTGCGCGACGCCGCAGCCCATTCGACAGGCACTGCTGGACAAGGACGATGCCTACGCAAAAAACGTCCAACTCGCCGGCCAATACCGCGCCTTGACCGAGCAGGCCGACACTCGCCTCAGGATTTGGTACATTTACATCCAGTCCCGCATCACTCTCTCGGCGGCGATGAAATGGATCACGACCGATCCCCGGCCGCCCATTGGCGTCTCTCCACAAAATGACGTAGATCTGAATCAGCGCATGTTGTTCGACAACCAACTGGTCGCGACGATCAACGAACTGAGATTAACAAATCTCCCCGAGCGACGCGGTACGGAATACCCCGGCGCCTCGACGGCAATTTTCAAAGCCGGGACAAAGAAAAGTCTGGACGATCTGATACAGGCCGCCCCCGAGCTCGCAAGACTCTCTCGCGAATTCGCGGCGACACGGTTTGACGAACTAACGAAATCGGCTCCTTCACCTGGAAACTCAGTCTCAACGAAGCCCTCCGAATCGGATGCGTACGCAAAGTATATAGCCGCCGTCGGCGCCCTTCGACAACTGAATGCGGCCGAACGGGCCTACTTGAACATCGACGTCACCGTGAAATCGGATGACATCAAAAGCCTGATCGAAAGCGTCAAGGCGTTAGCTACGACAAAATAAGCATGAGCCGTTCGTGGACTATCACAATACGAGGTTTATCATGAAAACAAGAGCCAACGTATCGATCCTGCTTGCTGCGTCTCTCGCGACTGGATGCCAATCCATCCAAAGCGAATCCCTTCGTAGCCTGATTGAGCGCGAAGACGGGCAGATTCAGCAGGCCCGCAAGAATATGAGTCTCCTCAATGAAGCGACGAGCGCTCGTATCGGTTACTGGCAATCCGCCGTCGCCGCCCTGGACATGGCGCTCTCGAATCTTCGGCGAATCGAGGCGCAGGACGCGCTTATCTCCGGCTCACAACGGAGCTTCACGACCAAAACCGGCGCCGACGCCAACGCAGTTGGGTATCTCATCGGCGAGGTCTATCTCGCCGAGCAAGCGGGGCTGGATAGTCAGGTAAAGCAACAATTCGATGACGACGCAGAGGCTCTAAAAAGAGCGGCTTCCGCCATAATCGCTTCGTGGGAGGCGATTAACAAAGCGCATATACAGCTCGTCTCGTATTCAAAACAAACGGGCTTCTCGTCTGTGGATACTGGATTGCTCGCATCGTTGGCGGGGGAGATCCCAGGCGCCGAGGAGACGCTGCAGTCTGTACTCGCCGACGGTAAGAAGGTGAACGACGCTCTCCAGACCGCCGGCGCCACGAGCCTCGTCGGCCCTGTTCAAACCAGCGGTGCGCAATCCGCCTTTCAGTCGCTCATCGGAGTATTGACGAACATCGGCGCTACTCCATCCACGCAACCGTCGGTGGCACACTGATCGGCCCTGCGTCGCCGCCGATCCTTTTACTCATGAACCGGGACTCTCCATGCAAACGAAAGAACTCGTCAATTTCCTCAAGCAAAACGAAGAACTCGTCAAACAAATCGCGGCCGGTTCCGCCAGTATCGATACTCTGTGGAAACAAGTCGAGGCGAACCGATCGCAAGCGAAGGCGCTATTGCCCGTGAGTGGCCTGAAAATTCAATTTTTCGGAAGCGCCAGTCAGGACATTAAGGTCCGTCAGCGTGACCTGATCAAACAGATTTTGGATGCTGCCGCGGACACTCGGAAATATCAGGACCAACCGGACGTTCAGGCGGGGCTTTGGCTGCGCCAAGCCGCCCTCTACGCCGCGCTGGCTGATACTTATGATGACACGTTCGCTGAATTCATTACTTTTACCCAGGACCAAATAAACAAGCTCGACCAGCTTCTCAACCAAGCGGCGCTGGATGGGGCCGCACGGCAAAAGCAGGCGGACGTTCTCAATGCGGCCGTTCAGATATCCAAAGTCGTGCTCAGCATACTCGGGACGGTATTGAAATAGCTCGTTGCGCAATTTTTATCGGTCTCCGCGCGCAGCGCGCTAAGCAACGCGGCCGTTAAGGCTAAAAAAAACCTTATAATGCCGCTTCGCCTGAGCCAACGCAAGTACGTTCGAAGTCGTAGAATGAGCGTTTTCAACCGAACACAAGCGATACACACGCGGCGAGGTCGGTTTTTTCCCTGTTCCCTAAACACATTCCGGTTCGCGTAAAAAGGAGCTGATGCGAACGCCGAGCCGCCGAGATTTCGAGAAGAAAGGAAAAAAGAGAATCGGCAATCGCCATCAACAAAAAATCAATGCGATTTTTGGTCTTCTCTTCTCCTCAGTTTCTCTTTTATCTCGGCGTCTCAGCATTCAGCTTAATCTCTCTTGGAGAAACGTATATAGCCGCTAAGTACGGGCATCGAACCGTGCTCTACGCGTGTTCGACCGCTTCAAGATTGATCACCGAGTCGGCCAACTTTGTCAGCTTCTTGTCGGTGGCCGCTTCTTCGTCCAGCGTCTGTTGCAGAATTTTGGCCGCGGCGGTTTCGCCGAGGAGTTTCGCGAAATTGCGGACGACGCCATACCCGGCGATCTCATAGTGTTCCACCCGTTGAGCGGCGCCGATCAGCCCGGCGTCCTTCACGTCCGGCTCGGCGTCCTCCTCGATCATCTCCTTGCCTTCCTCGATCAGCCCTTCCATCGCCTTACAGACCTTTCCGGTTGGCTTGGTTCCAAGCTCCTCAAAAATCCCCTTAAGGCGGGCAACATGCCCCTTAGTCTCTTCCAGGTGATCGAGGAATCCCTGGGCCAGGTCTTCATTGGTGGCGGCCTTGGCCATCTTCGGCAGCGCCTTCACCAACTGGTTTTCGGCGCTGTACAGATCACGCAATTCTTCAATATACAAATCCCTGAGGTCTTCGAGCTTCATGGCATCTCCTAAGGAAAAACGAAACCCAGCGCGGCGAAACAATTCCACCGCTGCGGGCTTCCCGACGAAAGCAAGGGGTATGCCGGGATCGTGGCTGCAACTTTTCCGTCCGTTGATCATCTAATGCACGGGGGAGATCAGGATTGGAGACCACCCATATGAACCGATCACTTCATACGATACTGGGCTTTTGTGCCGGGATGCTGGCGTTGCTGTCGGCAGATCGTTGCCGGGCGGATGGGTTTATTATTGTCGATAATCCGCCGGCACAGACGGTCGCGGGACACTTTGCCTTTGCGCCGCTGGAAGTGACGTATCATCATGTCGCCGTCTCCATCAACGACCACACGGCGACCACAACCGTAGACCAAGAGTTTTTTTTATTCCCAATCCGCAGGACCTCGAAGGAACTTATATTTTCCCGCTGCCCGGCGAAGCCGTCGCCGCCGCTCGCGACGTGGGCGCCTTAAAACAAACCGAAAATACCGGCCAAGCCGACAACCCGCAGTCGCAAGGGGCGCAATTCGGATCTGCGGGCCAGTCGTTCGATAAGCAATCGCAGGACAGCCGAGGACCAGTGGCAGCGTCCGTGGCGCGCGGCGACGGGCGCGGAGCGGGACAGGGCGGCTACCACGCCGCCCAAAATGACGCCCAGCAGGCCCGCGTGGTGAACGGGCGCGCCTTCTATCAGAACGGCGGCGTCTGGACCGATTCCACGGCCCAAAGCCAGGCCAATATCAAACAAAAACAGATCGCGTTCAATAGCGACGAATACTTCGAACTCTTAAAGAATCAACCGCAGGCGGCGCAGTGGTTCGCCCTGGGAAATCAACTGGACATCGTACTGAATGACACGCTGTATGTGGTGCGATAGCTTTGTCTGACGGGCTAACGCGATGAAAGAGGATGATTCCTCGCGCCAGACGGAATCACTGCGCCGACGCTGTGGCTCGATATCGGGAAACCAGTTCCGGTTTGACGGCGAGGTAATAGAGGGCGCCGAGATTTAACTGGTAGCCGGCGGTCTGTTCCGCGCGATCGCCGATGCCCATATAGATGTCGCATCGCCCGGCGGATCGGATCGCGCCGCCGCGATCCTGATCCAGCAGGAATCCGGAGAAGTCGCGTCGCGAGGAATCCGGCGCCGACGCCGACCCGGCGATCGCATTCGCCCCCTGCTCGGCCGCCGCGAACGCCACCAGCGCGGGCGGGTACACCGATTTATCGGTGGCGATGCTCGCCATGCGGGTCACCGGGACATTCAGCGATCCAAACGGCCCGCCATGATCTTCATGGAAAAAGACGGTTCGCGGATTTTGCCGGAGGTAAAGATCCATCGCTTCGGGATGAAGCTCAAAGTAGCGGCGCATGGCGTCGAAGCTGAGGTCTTTGCCGGCGATCGCGCCGTCGGCGACCATCTTCAATCCGGGACTGGCATAATCGCGGCCATTGTTGCCGGCATATCCCACCTCCATAATGCGCCCGTCGGGCAAACGCAATCGCGCGCTCCCTTGAACCGTGATCACGTAAGCGTTCCATCGGCTGGTGAGCCAGACTAATTCATCGCCCGCCAGCGCGCCGCTTTCGATCTCCTCCCGGGAGTAATAGGGCAGGAGCGTTCCCCCGGCCCCGCGGTGGCCGGCGGTATCGGTCTCGGCGTCGGTGATCAAGTCAACCGGCCGCTTGTAGAGAGGCCATTGATAACGTCCGCCGCGCGTGAGGCTGGCGTCGTAGGTCGGCGTGAAATAGCCGGTGAAAAGAACTTTGTGCGTGTAACCCGCCCCGTCGGCGGAGGGCGCGCCGACGCTTCGATAGACGTCAAACTCCTCGGCGATCCGACGATTGAATTGATCGCCGGGAAGCGCGAAGGCGCCGCCGTCGATCAACTCGGCAAATGCGCGAACCGACGCCACCGCGCGGTCATGATCGATATCGAGGTATGGAAATTTGCGGACGCTGCCGTGCCGGGCGAGATACGTCTGGCTGTTGGCCACCGATTTGCGGAGGTCCGCGAGGCTCACGGTCGCGAGGCTTCTGGAAAAATCCGGGTATTGATCGGCGGAGATTTTTCGAAGTGCCACCTGTCCGTCCGGAAGCGGCGCCGCGTAATCAACGGCGGCCGGTGGAGCCGGCGCGGGAGGTTTGATCGGCTGACAGCCGCTCGACAGCAACAGCCCGCAAGCGCATACCGTGCACGCAAAGCAAGAAACGATCGAGTATGACATCGCCACGATTTCCTCCATGAATCGGCACGGCGGAAATTGTATCCGATTTTCGCCGGGAATGGCCAGGACGATCCAAGATAGACGCCGCGGCGATAGAACGTTTTTCAGTTTGGTAGCGCATGCGGCGTTTTGTTAACGATCGCGCCGCTGAGCATCGGTGGCGTCGGGTGATGAAACGCGTTCCCACCCACGTTGGACGCGCCGGCAATCCGAAAAACGCACGAGATTGCCGGCGCGGTCGAGTGGACTCGTTTCGGATTACCCCGCCTCCGTCGTTTCTTGCAATGTTTCCCCGGTTCTGTACGATTCGCCACCAATGTCCGTTAACGCGGCCCCAAGGTCTTCCATATCGGCCGGCTTGCTTAATCCGCTGCAAATCGTGCGAAAACTGTGGCGGCAGCGAGAGCTCACCTGGCAGTTAACCTGCCGGGAAATTTCCCTGCGCTATCGCGGCGCCTATCTGGGAACAATCTGGTCGCTGGTCAATCCGTTATTGATGCTGGTGATCTATACCTTTGTTTTTTCGACTATCTTTCATTCGAGATGGGACGGCCAGCCGCCGGGGAAGGCGGGGGAGACTTATTTTGCGCTGGAACTCTACGCGGGGCTGTTGCCGTTCACGGTATTCGCCGACGTGATCGGGCGGGCGCCCACGATTGTCCTGAGCGTTCCGAACTACGTGAAGAAGGTGGTCTTTCCGCTGGAAGTGCTGCCGATGGTGGCGCTGGGGACGGCGTTGTTTCAATCGTTCGTCAGCGTCGCCATTTTGCTGGCGGGGGTGGCGGTTTTTCAGCGTTCAGTGTCTAGCGCGCTGTGGTTGCTGCCGTTGGCGTATCTGCCGTTGATCTTGCTTTCGGTCGGGCTGGGATGGTTTTTGACGTCGCTGGGCACCTATATTCGCGATCTGGCGCAGGGCGTTGTGCCGGTGATACAGATTCTCACGTTTCTCACCCCTATTTTTTACCCGATCGGCATCGTGCCGATATCGGTGCGGCCGATGCTGCTGGCCAATCCGCTGACGATCATCGTGCAGGGCTTTCGCGAAGCGCTGCTGCCTGGGCAGGAGCATGTCCTTGGAACAGTTCCCTGGCTGACGTGGACGGCGATGTCGGCTTTGCTGGCGGGCGTCGGATACGTTTTTTTCATGAAGACCAAGCGGGGGTTTGCGGATGTCCTGTGAGCTATCCGACGAGATAGTCCTGTCGGTTCAATCGGTCAGCAAAGCCTACACGATGTACCAGCGGCCGGTCGATCGGCTCAAGCAGCAGTTATTTGGTCGCAAAAGCCGAAAGTACGGGCAGGAATTCTGGGCGTTGCGCGACGTCTCGCTTGAATTACGCCGGGGCGAAACGCTCGGCGTCATCGGTCGCAACGGCTCGGGAAAAAGCACGCTGTTGCAGCTCATCGCCGGCGTTTTGCAACCAACAAGCGGGCAGGTGCAGGTCAACGGGCGGGTCGCGGCGATGCTCGAACTGGGAAGCGGATTCAACCCCGAATACTCCGGCCGCGAAAATGTGTTCCTCAACGGCGCCATCTTCGGCGTCTCTCGCGCCGAAATGGAAAAGCGCTTCGACGCCATCGCGGCGTTCGCCGACATCGACGAATTCATCGATCGTCCCGTGAAAACGTACTCCAGCGGCATGTTCATGCGGTTGGCGTTTTCCGCGGCGACCAGTATGGATACCGATCTGCTCTTGGTGGACGAAGCGCTCGCCGTCGGAGACATTTTCTTTCGGCAAAAATGTTACCAGCGGCTGGAAACCCTTCGGCAAAAGGGAATGGCGATCGTTCTTGTATCGCACGCCATGACCGAAGTGGAGCAGTTCTGCCGACGGAGCGTTTTATTGCATCATGGCCGGCAGCTATTCGCCGGCGTTTCCACCGAAGCGGTGAAACGGTACTACCTGGTGGATCAGGAAGATCGCGCCGCCGCCGCCAGCGCCCGGGCCAAAAAAATCGGACAAGCCCCAAGCGCCGACGCCGATAAAACCGCGGCCGGAAATTTCCAACAGCCCTGGCCGCGCAATGACCAGTCGATCGATCTGACCAATATCCCGCAAGTGACCAACGGCTGGGCCAGATGCACCGGCGTATGGCTGTGCAATCAAGATGGACAGCCGGCCCACGCCTTTGAGCAAGCGGAGACGGCGAGCGTTTTTTACGAGTTTGAGATTCTCCACGACATGGAAACGCCGGTCGGCGGCGTCGTCCTCACCAACGACAAGGGAATTACGGTTCACGGCAAAAGCACGCTGGAGTACGGCAGCGATGTTCCCGATTCGGTGAAGGCGGGAACGCTTTTGCGATTCCGCCAGGACATCGCGATGGAAATCGCGACCGGCGAGTATACATTTGAAGTTGGACTGGAATCGATCGGCGCGCATGATTACCGGCGCCGAGCGGTCGTGAACCATATCGATCTGCATACGGCCAGCGTGCGCGTGTGTCATCTGCCGATCGTCGGGCAATTTGCGGTCGTCTTCCGGCAGAATCCTGAGCCGGTGCAGTTACTGCATCACGGACTGGCGAATTTGAACGGGCGATGCACGGTCTCGATGGTTGAGGCTTTTCGTGGCGTGGAGAAAATGCAGGAGTAAAGGGTAATGTAAAGCGTAAAACGAATTCGGATCTCGGTGCTTCCTTTACGCTTTATTTCTTACGCTTTGCAATTGAGAAGATGACGATGACCAAAACGCCGACCTGCTGGTGTGGAAACGCGTCGTTCGCGCGATTCAACGACGAGTACTGGCGCTGCGCCCAGTGCGAAACGCTGGTGACCGCTCGCGAGGCCGCCCAGCCCGACCCGATGATCAAGGACGACGACGCCGATTTTTATGGCCGCAATTATTGGTTCAAGCATCAGGAGCAGGATCTCGGTTTTGCCAACATCGAAACCCGGGCCAGAACCGATTTGCCCGAACGCTGCCAGCATTGGCTCAGGACCCTTCTGAGATACAAGCTTCCGCCGGCCCGCACGCTCGAACTGGGATGCGCGCATGGGGGATTCGTCGCGATGCTTCGGACGGCGGGTTTCGACTCGTCGGGGCTGGAACTGAGCCCCGCCATCGTCGATTTTGCCCGACGGACGTTTGACGTCCCCATGCTTGAGGGACCGATCGAACGGCAGGACATTCCTGCGGCGACGCTTGACGTGATCGCCATGATGGACGTGATGGAACATCTGCCCGATCCTGTGGGAACCCTGAGCTGTTGCGCGAAGTTGTTAAAGCCGGACGGAATTCTGCTGGCCCAGACGCCACGATATCCCGAGGGGAAGTCGTATGAAGAAATGCTTGCGGAAAACGATCCGTTTCTGGAGCAGCTCAAGCCGCAAGAGCACTTGTACTTGTTCAGCGAACGATCGGCCCGCGAACTATTCGGGCGAATCGGGCTCGATCATTTTGCGACCGAACCGGCGATGTTCGGCGGCTATGACATGTATCTGTTCGTGAGTCCCGCGCCGTTGAAAGGCAAAACCGACGGCGAGGTTGAACAGGCACTTCTGGCTTCAGCGCGGGGACGAATGACGCTTTGCTGGCTCGACATGGAACATGATCGCAGGAAACTGCGCGACGCCCTTGGGGATATCGAGGCGGACCGCGCCAAACGCCTGGATGATATTAAAACGCTCACGGCGCAACTGGAAGATTCGTGGGCGCGCGTCGCCGAGATCGACGCCGATCGCGCCCGGCGCCTTGAGCGTATGCAGTTACTCGCCGCGCAAGTCGATGAAATCGAAGCCGATCGGGCAATGCGTCTTGAACGGATTGAATCGCTGACCGCTCAGGTGAACGAAATTGAAGCCGACCGCGGCAAACGCCTCGAGACAATCGTCACGCTCACCGCGCAGCTTGGCGAAGCGGAGGCCGACCGCGAAAATCATCTGGGGCAGATCGAAACATTGACCGCGCAGGTCGGCGATTTGCATCGCGCCGTCGCCGAGATCGAGGCGGATCGGGCCGAGCGGCTGGCGCAGATCGAATCTCTGACGGCGGAGGTGATTCGTTTGCGAGCATCGATCGTCGAGATCGAAGCCGACCGCGCCAAACGCCTGGACGTGATCATGGAATTAGACGCTCAAGTCAAGCGGATGACCCCCGCCGGCGCCCGAAGGAACGGAGAAGGCTCAAAGTGAACGCCAGCAGCCCACTACCCAAAATCAGCGTCGTGACCCCATCGTTCAACCAGGGGCGATTCCTCGAAGAGTGCATCCGCTCGGTGCTCGATCAGAATTATCCCAATCTGGAATATGTGATCGTGGACGGCGGGTCTACGGACGAATCGCCGGCGGTGATCGGCCGGTATAAAGAACGGCTTTCGTGGTGGGTGAGCGAAAAAGACGCGGGGCAGGCCGACGCGATCAACAAGGGATTTCGCCGGTGCACCGGAGATTTGGTCGCGTGGATCAATGCCGACGATTTTTATCTTCCGGGCGCGTTCAATCTCGCCGCTCAAGCGTATCGGGCCAGCCCCGGCGGCTCGTTTTATTTTGGACGATGTTTGCGGGTGGACGAAAAATCCGCGAAAAAAGGAGAATACGTCGAGGCGCCGCAATTGCTGTTCAATCGTGACGCGATGATTTACGGACTCAATTACATAGCCCAACCGTCCACCTTCATCGATCGCGAACGTCTGCAGGAAGTGGGGTATTTGAATCCGTCATTAAGCTGGGGATTGGACAGTGAACTTTGGATTAAACTATCCGGTTCGGCGCCGGCAATCGCGGTTCCTCACCTGCTGGCGGCGTCGCGCGAGCATGGGCAGACTAAAACGTCCAACGGTTCTTTCGCGAGAATCGAGGAGTTGCGTCAGATCGCCGCGAAATTCAGCGGCGTGGAAATGACGCCGGGGGCGATGTGCTATTTCCTGGATACCTTTTACAAGGTGGTCCTGCAACATCCGCAGGCGTTTCCGCCGGAGTACCATGCCGAGGTAACGCGATTCTGGGCGGCGACGTCGGCGTTGTTTGCGCGATGGGGCGCCGATTCGTCGGGAACGCCGATCAGGGCCGGAGCGGCGGGCGCAAAAGGTGGAATCAAAGAATCACCGGCAAGACGTTAGTCGGCGCGACGGAAAGGAATAAGTTGCGGCTTTCGGTCGGCGGTCACTCATTCATGTACGTCTTGCATGGATCGTGAAACCGGCGACGAACGCCTGACAGCTTAACTCGCATTCATGAAGATCGGAATCGAACTCAGACAGGTTACCTTCGGCGCCAGCGGAGGCTTGGCGCAGCACCTTCAGGGGATGCTCCAGGCCGCCTTCCGTGAATATCCCGAGCATCGCTTCACCGTCTTCTGCACCATTTTCAGCCGATCGCTGATCGACCGGAATTTTCCCAACGTGCAGGTCCTGACGATCCCCGCCTTCAGTTTTTTTTCGCGCATCGAGGAAGCGGCCGCCAACGGCGAAATCGACGTGCTGTTCCGCACCTATCCGATGGAATCATCCCTGCGAATGCCGTGGCATCGACAGATCGTGATGATTCCCGACATCCAGCACGAGATTTATCCCGAGTTTTTCGAGCCGGCGATATTGTCCGCCCGAACGCTCGCCTTTAACCAGGCGCTGGCCCGTGCCGGGGCGCTGGTGACGAGCACCGATTACGTCCGCGGCACGATCCTGGCGCATCCCTGGACGCGCTGCCGGGATATTTTTCTTGCGGCGCCCTCTCTTCCGCCGCACTGGAATGAACCCGCCGATCTCACCCCCGATGAGCGGGCGAATATTCCGCCGCAAGATTTCCTCTTCTATCCGGCCAATCTTTGGCCGCACAAAAACCATCGCCGCTTGCTCGAGGCTTTCGCGCGATTGATCAAGGACGGACATTCCGCCCGGCTTATCCTCACCGGCCATCGCGAAGGCTGGGAAAACTTGCGGGATCGATTTCCCGGCCTGCCCGTTGCGCATCTTGGTTTTGTGCGCGAGCCGATGCTCAAGGCGCTTTTGAAAAGCGCCCGGGCGCTGGCGTTTTTTTCGCTGCATGAAGGGTTTGGCATTCCGTTGCTCGAGGCGTTTGCCACCGGAACGCCGGTCATTTGCAGCAACACGACCAGTCTGCCGGAGGTGGGCGGAGACGCGGTCTTAAGCTGCGATCCGACCGACGTGGACGCGATGCAAAGCCTGATGCGGCGAATTTTGTCGGACCGCGATCTTTCGGCCCGGCTCGCCGAACATGGCAAAAAACGGCTGTCTCCTTACACGCCCGAAATCGCCGCCAAAGGCTTCATCGACGCGTGCATTCACGTCGCCGCCGTCGATAAACCTGTCGAAGTAAAGACCCCGCTCCCGCTCGTGACGATCGTTACGCCGTCTTACAATCAGGGCCGATTTCTGAGGGCGACGATCGACAGCGTGTTGACCCAGTCTTATCCCAATATCGAATACATCGTGATGGACGGCGGATCGAGCGACGAATCCGTCGAGATTCTTAAATCCTACGGCGACCGTTTCTTCTGGATATCCGAAAAAGACGGGGGACAAGCCGCGGCGATCAACGCCGGGATGGCTCGCGCAAAAGGGGAGATTCTTGCCTTTTTGAATTCCGATGACGTGCTTCTTCCCGGCGCGATTCAGCGCGTCGTCGATCACTTCCGCGACAACCCCGAATGCGACATGGTCTATGGCCGGGCGCGGTATATCGACGCGGCGGGACACGTGACCGGGCAATACCGCACCGACGATTATTCCTTCCAACGCCTCATGCACGACTGCTGCGTTTGCCAGCCCGCCGCGTTCTGGCAAGCCCGCATCGCCCGCAAGATCGGGCCGTTTGACGCCTCGCTTCACCTGGCGCTCGATTACGATTACTGGCTGCGCATCGACCGCGCCGGCGGCCGCATTCAGCATATCCACGATATTCTCGCCGACTCCCGTCTTTATCCCGACACCAAGACCTTGTCGATGCGAAACCAGTCGTACACCGAATCGTTCGCCGTCTGCATGAAGCACGGCGGGTATGTCGATTACAACTATTTCCAAGGCCTCTGGCATCATCTCGTCACGGAACGCGCCATCGGCTGGCCGCGATTTTTCAAGTCGCTTCCCGGATCATTCCTGCTGCTGGCATGGATGCATCACAAGGTGTTCGAGGCTCGGCGATGCGGGACGAAAAAATTGGCCGCTCAATTGTTCGACCCGATCGTGTCGGGCATCGGCCGTATGCCGATCGCCGGCCAACTCGTTTCGCATGGGATGCGCATCGTCCGATCGCGAAAGGCGCCGGCCCGCATCGAAGGTTTTCTATCCGACAACTGGATGGCGCCCAACGCCCGGATCACCGTCCAGCCCAAAGCCTCGGGCCAGCGCCTTCGACACGTCGGCTTTTCACCCCTGGACATGCAAGTGACCGTCAAGGCCGACGACAAGATCCTCGGCGCCTATCCGCTGCTGGGGGGAAAGGTACAGGCGATCGGCGAAGACATTCCGTTTCCGCAAGATCGCGCGGTCGTCCTCCAGTTTCACTTCTCCGGATATACCGTGGACGGCGCCAACCGTCATCTTTCGTTTCTGGTGACTGAAACCAACCTATTCGGCGAAAACGACGCCTGAATCCTCGCGCATCTCCAAAGTAAATGAACCGCCTCCTGCGTTTAGCGGCCCCGCTTGCGGGACGAGTTCCGTCACCGCTTGTGGGACGTTTCCGTCACCGCTTGCGCGGCGTTTCCGCCACCACTCGCTAAACCAAATTTGCAAATCGCTCAACTCGCGATTTTTTGCGATATTTTGGGAAGAACCGGAAAGACGCGTGCGACTGTCGGCTTGATCGCGCACGAGAAGGGTCAAAGCCCGCGCCCCCGGAATCCCGACCGCCGGATCGCCGAAGCGGCCGACATCGAGTTCTGGTATGGCACGATTGCCGTTGACCTGCTAAAGTAAGGGTACTTGGGATGACCGCCGATTAGCATTTATGTCTGTCCAGCCACTACGTCATTTCGCGCCGCCGTTGACACGTCGATACCTTGCAATTGTGCCGGTGTTCAACGAAGCGGGGTCGGTTCGTCGAGTCGTTACCCGGCTTCGGCGGGCATTGCCCGACTTTGACGTGCTGGTCGTGGATGACGGTTCGACCGACGACACCGTCCGCCAGGTTCCCGCAGACGTACCGGTCGTGAGCCTTCCCTTCAATCTTGGCATCGGCGGCGCCATGCAGACCGGCTACCGCTTTGCCGCCCTGCACGGCTACCAGATCGCCGTCCAGGTGGACGGCGACGGCCAGCATCGGCCTTCGGAGGTCCGCCGGCTTGTCGATTATCTGCTGGAGGGGACGACCGATCTTGTCGTCGGGTCGCGCTTCATGGAAATCAACGGTTATCGCCAGACGCCGGTGCGAAAATTCGGCGCGTCCCTGCTTCGCGGCTTGATTAAAATCCTTTCCGGCCAGCACATGACCGATTGCACCAGCGGCTTTCGGGCCGCCAACCGCCGGGTGATTCGCGCATTCGCATATTGGTATCCGGAGGATTATCCTGAGCCGGAGGTGGTGCTGCTGCTGAAGCGGGCGGGGTATCGGATCGCCGAGATCCCCGTAAAGATGCGACATCGCCGCACCGGACGAAGCAGCATCAGCATGATGCGCGGCGTGTTTTACATGATCAAAGTCAGCGTCTGCCTGCTGCTGGATCTGGCGCGCGAACCCTGGCCGACCGGCAAGGTGGGACATGCGGCGCCTGAAGAAGAAGAGATCGTTCAAGATGAATATCCGGAGCCTGTTTCTGGTGACCTTCGGTGGGATCCTGCTTCTGCTGGCCGTCCGCCGATTGCGCGCGTATAAACTCAAGGAACGCTACGCCCTCTTGTTCGTCCTGATCGGGCTTCCTTTTCTGGGCCTGGCCTTCTGGCCAAACGCCCTGGGGTGGATCGCCGAAAAACTCAAAATCCAATACACCACGCTGGCCCTTATCGGCGTCAGCGTTTTTCTGTTTCTGATCGTCTTCGAGTTGCTGTCGATCGTCAGCGTGCAGGATCAAAAGATCACGGCGCTTGCGCAGCTGGTGGGAATTTTAATGGAGCGAGAAAAACTCGCCGACCCCGAACATCGCCCGGGAGCGGAGAAGACACAGGATTGATCGACGATTGCCGTGTCGGGGTTTTCCGCGATCTCGATTCAAAAATTATTTTGAAACCCTTTCAACGGCCATCCACACCAACTGTGCAGAACGAATCGGCGGCGGCCGAGTAGTTCGCATTCTTTCCTCTAGTGGAGGCACACCATGGCACAGCAGGGATTTTGGCGGCGAGTCGGGGTCTATTGCGTCGGCGCGGCAATGATCGGATTTGGCGGTTGGACGATCAGCGGCGCGGCGTCCGCTCGAGGCGCCACCCCGCCGCCGCCCCCGCCGCCGCCTCCGGCCGGTCACGCGCCCCCGCCTTCGACGCCAACGCCGCCGCCCCCTCCTCAGAATCCCCCTCCCCAAAATCCTCCGCCGCCAAACCCTCCGCCGGCGAATCCCGCTCCGCCGACCACCGCGGAACTCACGCAGCTTGGGCGCGCGTTATTCAACGACAACAGCCTTTCCAATCCCAAGGGAACTTCCTGTTCGACATGTCATGCCCCGCAGACAGGGTGGACGTTTCCGAATTCAAACACGAATCAGCAGTTTGGCCCCGTGCCCGGCGCCGTGCCTGGACGTTTTGGAAGTCGTCGGCCGCCGACGATCGGATATGCGACCTTTATGCCGTCAGGTCCGCCGACGTTTGTCGCCGCCTTCCTCTCATATGCCGGCGGATTTTTCTATGATGGCCGCGCGGCCACCCTGGCGGCGCAGGTCCCGGGGCCGCTGCAAGGCCCCAATGAAATGAACAACACGCCGGCCGGCGTCGTGCAGGCCGTCGCCGGCGGGCCCAATGCACATTTATTCCAACAAGCCTTTGGCGTGCCCATCTCGGCGTTAGCCGTCGATGAAGCCTTCGCCGACGTGACCGAGGCGATCGTCGCCTTCGAGTCGTCGCAGGCTGTTTCGCCTTTCAGTTCGAGGTACGACGCCTATGTAGACGGCGAAGTAAAACTCACGCCACAGGAAATGGCGGGGCTGCAACTCTTCACCGGCTCCACGACCGGCCGGCCCGGCGGTCCAGTTACTCAAAAGAACGCCAACTGCGCCGTCTGCCATGTGGTCCAAGCGACGACAGGCCAAACTCCCGACGTCTTCGCAGCCAGCACGTTTCACAACACCGGCGTACCCAAGAACCCCAACAATCCCTTTTACAAAGAGACGAATAAGACGACCAACCCACTTGGCTACAATCCGCTCGGCGCCGCCTTTATCGATTTCGGCCTGGGCGATTTTCTCTATCTGGAAGACGCTCTGCCCTCCGGCAATGTCGGCCACGGCAGCAACGGCCAGGGCGACTACCTGAAAATCAACGGCCTTTTCAAGACGCCGACCCTTCGCAACGTAGACACCCGTCCCTCTTCCAGCTTCGTCAAGTGCTACGGCCACAACGGCTTCTTTAAGAGCCTGTCACAGATTGTCCACTTCTATAATACGAGAAATCTAACAACGGTCGCCGGCGAGGTGATTGATTTCACCAAGGCCAGCCCCTACGCCGGCCTGAAAGGCAAACCCCTCTGGCCCGCGCCCGAAAGTCCATCGGCCGACACGCTGATCAACCCCTCCGGCGCCCGTTCCGGCCTGATCGGCAACCTCGGACTTACCGCGCAGGATGAGGCAAACCTGGTGGCGTTCCTGCGAACGCTAAGCGACGCCCCGCCGTCGCCCGCCCCGGCCCCCTAAGACGATGCGGACGTCCTTTCAGCGCCGACATCCAATGATCACAGTAAGACAGCCGCCCGTGATCGGGCGGCTGTCTTTGCTCGTATGGTCGCCACATTCGCCCTTGAGCATTTCTCAAATAGCCTTTGCGTCCCTGCGTTTATGAATAGCGGTCGTTTATTAGCGGCCCCGCTTGCGGGCGCGGGCCGCGACCCATTTATGAGCAACCGCGGCCTGGCGGGCGTGGTGGCTTGCCACCCAATATGAACGCCCTCATCAATAAGGGCCGGCGAGTCAGAGCCACTTTCCGGCTTGTGGCCTTCCAAACTATAGGCCATACGCTCGCGAAGCGGATGAGGGCTTCGACCTGCTGCCACAATGGCAACCGGGATGGCTGTTCATGAGATGCCGCTGCCAGCCTGACAGTCCACCGCGTTGTTCGACGAAAGGCCATCACTTATCACAAGTGTCTAGCTATCAATTATTTATGTCCATATAACCTTGTGTCCTCGTTCGGCACGCCCTTTGTCTTAGATGACTTCACCGACGCTTCGTCGAAAGACGACGATTGCGGCGTCGAATTGTCAAAACTGAATTCATCGATTCGATCAACCAAAGAAGGAGACCGAGCATGGCGGCAAAGATGTTGGCCTTTGATGCGGAGGCCCGAAAGTCGCTTCTGATTGGCGTGGAGAAACTGGCTCGAGCGGTCAAAGCGACCCTGGGGCCCCGAGGACGCAACGCCGTCATCGACAAGGGGTGGGGCGCGCCGAATGTCACCAAGGACGGCGTGACGGTCGCCGAGGAAGTCGAACTCAAGGATAAATTCGAGAACATCGGCGCCAAGCTCGTCAAGGAAGCCGCCAGCAAGACCAGCGACGTGGCCGGCGACGGCACCACCACCGCCACCGTCCTCGCCGAAGCGATCTTTAAGGAAGGGTACCGGAATCTCACCGCCGGCGCCGACGCGATGGCCCTCGCCCGCGGCATTCGCGCCGCCGTCGCCACGGTGATCGAAAGCCTCAAAAAACAATCCCGCCCCATCAACGGCAAAGCCGACATCGAAGCCGTCGCCACCATATCGGCCAACAACGACCGCGAGATCGGCAAGATCATGGCCGACGCCTTCGAGCGCGTCGGCAAAGATGGCGTCATCACCGTTGAGGAAGGCAAAGGTCTGGAGACCTACGTTGACGTTGTCGAAGGAATGCAGTTCGATCGCGGCTATCTCTCGCCCAACTTTATCACCAACCCCGACGACATGATCGTCCAGCTTGAGAAGCCGCTGATTCTCATCCACGAGGAAAAGATCTCGTCGGCCGCGAAGCTCATCCCGCTCCTGGAGAAAATCCAGAAGGGCAAAAAGCCGCTGCTGATCATCGCCGAAGATATCGAAGGCGAAGCCCTCGCGACCCTGGTGGTCAACAAGCTCCGCGGCATTTTGAACGTCGCCGCGGTTAAAGCCCCCGGTTATGGCGATCGCCGCAAGGCGATGCTTGAAGACCTGGCCATCCTCACCGGCGGTCGGGCGATCATGAAGGACCTTGGCGTCGAGCTCGATAAGGTCGAGCTTTCCGATCTCGGCCAAGCCAAGCTGGTCCGCATCGACAATGACAACACCACCGTCATTGAAGGGGCAGGCGAGACGACCGCGATTCAAGGCCGAATCGCTCAGATTCGCCGAGAAATCGACATCACCACCAGCGATTACGACCGCGAGAAATTGCAGGAACGCCTGGCCAAGCTGGCGGGCGGAGTCGCCCAGATCAACGTCGGCGCCGCCTCGGAAGCCGAGCTGAAAGAAAAGAAAGCCCGCATCGAAGACGCCCTCCACGCCACCCGGGCGGCGGCCGAGGAAGGCGTTGTCGCCGGCGGCGGCGTGGCGCTGATCCGCGCTCTCAAGTCGCTCAATAATGGCGGCAAGAGTCTTGATAATCTCGAAGGCGACGCCGCCGCGGGAATCAAGATCGTTCGCCGGGCGTTGGTCGCCCCCCTGAAGCAGATCGCCGAGAACGCCGGCACCAGCGGCAGCGTGGTCGTCCGCCGGGTCATGGAAAGCAAAGACAGCGAAGGCTGGAACGCCCTCACCGGCGAATTCGTCGACGTGATCAAGGCCGGCATCATTACGCCGACCAAGGTCGAGCGCACGGCCCTGATCAATGCGAGCGAAGTGGCGATTTTGTTGTTGACGACCGACTGCATCGTCGTCGACGCCCCCAAGAAAGAAGCCGGCGGCGGCGGTGATGACCACCATCACGGCGGCGGTGGCATGGGAGGAATGGGAGGAATGGGCGGCATGGATGATATGATGTAACGCGCCCTGCTCGCGAACATTCTTAGGTGGAGAATGGCGAGCTGCTAATTGGGCATAAGGAGATGAGACGCCGGTTGTGCCGCGGGTTCGCGGTTATCGATTTGAGTTTTATGCAAGTGATCGCGAGGAGCCAGAGCACATTCATGTGAAGAAGAATGGAAAGCGTAAAGTATTGGCTGCAACCGGCGGTCATCTTGGAGTTTAGTCATGGATTTCGTTCCCACGACTTGAATCGAGTGCAGAAAATCGTGGAAGATCATCGCGAGGAACATCTGGAGTCATGGCGTGGTTTCTTTGGCCGGTGAAATTGATCAGACGGTGAAAGCGACGTCGGTCTCCGTGACCGACGAAACGATCACGGTCGATTTGGAGAATGGCCGCACCCTTGCCGTTCCGACGGCTTGCTATCCTCGTCTGCTGCATGCCACGCAGAATGAACGCGCCGCTTATGAGATCGCCCGGGTCGGCGTGACATGGCCGGCGATTGAAGCCGATTTCAGCATCCGAGGACTCCTCCTCGGACGCAAGAGCGGCGAAACGCCGGCATCGTTTCAGTTCTGGTTGACAAATCGTCAGCAGGGACGAAAAGTAGCTTTTGAGCATTACATGAAGGCGCGACGGAAAAAAGCAACGAAAACCGCGAAATGAGTGCGGCAGACGCAATAGCGACCGAGCATCATTTAACGGTCGATCTCGCGGACGGTCGGAGTGGTTTTCGCCGACGATGGCGACCTGGCTTTGCTAGGCGCCGGGAGCCTGGAAGGCTTCAACGCCCGGATCGATTCGCCGCAGAAAAAGTCATTGCCGCCGGACCGGTTCCGGCGGCGCCGTTGCGATGCTAGATAGAGCGCTTTAATGCTCGTGTTTTGCGATCGGAATCTGGACCACACCTCGGACGTCGTTCGAGACCATCCGTGGACGACATCCGAGACCGACCCGGCCAGCCGGTTTCATGATTTTCGCGAAAAGCCGGAATTGATCCGGACGGCCCTGGAGGATTTTATTCCCTTCGGAGCATGGCCGGCGATCGATCGATTTTACCGTCTGGTCGAGTGGCTCAACGGAGCCGACTCGACGCTTGAAAGTAATGACTGCGGTTTTCGCGGACCGCGGCCCAACGATAACGCCCGGTTTGCCGGCGCCCTCAAATGCAGTGGACGCCTGATGCTGTTTTATCGCGGCCTGCGGCAAAATCTCCACGAACCGGCGTGCCAGTGGCTGAGCGACAGCATCGCCCAGTGCCTCTGGCAGACCGACGCCGGGTTCGTGGGCGCCGCGATCGGAATATCCCGGCTGCCGACGCGCTTTGTCGAGTTGCCGTTGGACGACTCGGGAGACGAAGAATCGAGAATCGGCTGGATTCTCATGATCAGCTTCTGGGCATTCGGAGATGCCGACGAGCAGGTGTTCGGAAATCTTGACCGGTTATTCGTCAATCTGACTGCTGCGATGCGAGAAACATCGCAGGCAATCAAAGCCAGGATAGCGTCTGGCTAAGGAGGCGCCTATATGTTGAAAACAGTTGAAGCAACTCTCGATGCTCGCGGGCGAGTAAAACTAAAAGCGGATGTTTCTCTTCGTGGGCCGACGCGGGTTTTGGTGACGTTTTTAGATGATCCATTCACGGTCGGAGGCGAGTGGGAGCCGGCGATTCTCGCAGAGGACGCTTTTAAGCCAGGATGGGTTGGACCGGAGGCGGATGAGGCATGGAAGCACTTGTCCGAGCTTGCGGATCTCGATGAGGTCGTTAAATGAAGTCGGGCGACATCGCGCTGCTGTATTTCACATTTAGCGACCTGTCCGGAGGCGAGCTGCGGCCTGCGGTGATTCTGGCCCAAGTTGGACGCGACGACTTCATTGCGTGTCAAATAACGAGTAACAGTCAGTCGGACCCAAATGCGGTGGAACTGAAAGCCGCTAGCTTCGTGGCGGGCGGATTGAGAAGCGTGAGTTTTGTTCGGCCCGGTAAGCTCTTCACGGGGCATCGTAGCCTTGTCGCCAAACGTGTCGCGACCGTTACTGACGCGGTCCGTGACGAAGTGAAGAACGCGACGATCGAAATCATCCGTCGCGGTCAATAAAACAAATGTGATATCCACTTTGGATGTCATTGTGCGGAGAGAGTCGAACTGGAAACGATCCGCCCGGCGGATCATATTTGAGGCAACGAACCATGAAACTGAGACCCCTTTCAGATCGCGTGATTGTCAAGCAGTCCGAAGCCGAGACCAAGACCGCCAGTGGAATCGTCCTTCCCGACTCGGCCAAGGAAAAACCCACCAAGGGCAAGGTCGTCTCCGCCGGGCCCGGCAAGGTCGATGACAAGGGCAAGCACATGGCCCTGAACGTCAAGGCCGGCGACAACATCTACTACGGCAAATACTCCGGCACCGACATCGAAGTCGACGGCGAGAAATTCGTCATCCTTCGCGAATCGGACATCCTCGGCGTGTTGGAATGAGAAGGCGAATGAGTTGCCAGTCGTTAGTTGCCAGTTGCCAGTGAAGAACTGGCAAATTGCGACGATCAAGATTTGCTGGCAACTGTTACGAACTCGCCCGTGCCTATGCCGATTTTTCTGGCAACTGGCAACTTATTAATATCTTCAGGAGCATCCCATGTCAGTGAAGCAGATGAAATTCGATACCGACGCCCGAACCGACATCGCGGCGGGTCTTTCGCAGCTTGCACGCGCCGTCAAGGCCACGCTCGGCCCCCGCGGCCGCAACGTCGTTTTGCAAAAGTCTTTCGGCTCGCCGCGCATCACCAAAGACGGCGTTACCGTCTCCAAGGAAATCGAGCTGCCGCAGGCGTTTCAGAACATGGGCGCCAAGCTCGTGAATACCGTCGCCTCCAAGACCGGCGACGTCGCCGGCGACGGAACGACGACCGCCATCGTACTGGCCGAAGCCATCTATACGCTGGGCCTGCGGCAGGTCACCGTCGGCACCAATCCCGTCAGCATTCAGCGCGGCATCCTAAAGGCCGCCGAAGTCGCCGCCGACGCCATCACCGCTCAGGCCAAAAAAGTCAAGGGACGCGAAGACTACAAGCGCGTCGCCACCATCAGCGCCAACGGCGATGAAAAAATCGGCGACCTGATGGCCGACGCCATGGAAAAAGTCGGCAAGGAAGGGGTCATCACCGTCGATGAAGGCAAAGGCACCGAATCGACTCTCGATTACACCGAGGGGATGCAGTTCGACAAGGGCTTCCTCTCGCCCTATTTCCTCACCAACCCGACCACGCTCGAAACCGTGATGGAGAACGCCTACATCCTCCTGCACGAAAAGAAGATCAACAATCTCGCCGAGCTTCTGCCGTTGCTCAACAAGATTGTCGCCAGCAGCCGACCGCTGCTGATCATCGCCGAAGACGTGGAGTCCGAAGCGCTGGCGGCTTTGGTGGTCAACAAGCTCCGCGGCATTCTGCAAGTTTGCGCCGTCAAGGCGCCGGGCTTCGGCGATCGTCGCAAGGCGCTCATGGCCGATTTGGCGGTCGTCACCGGCGGCGAATTTATCAGCGAAGACGTGGGTCTCAAACTTGAGAACGTCGAACTCGAACAGCTTGGCCAGGCCAAGCGTATCACCGTCAACAAAGACAATACCCTGATCGTCGAAGGGGCGGGCAAGCGCAAGGTGATCGAAGCGCGGGCCGAGCAGCTTCGCCAGCAGATCGACAAAACCACCAGCGATTACGATCGCGAGAAGCTCCAGGAGCGTCTGGCCAAGCTGGTGGGCGGGGTAGCGGTCATCAAGGCCGGCGCCGCGACGGAAATGGAAATGAAAGAGCGAAAAGACCTGATCGACGACGCCCTGCACGCCACCCGCGCGGCCGCCGAAGAAGGCATCGTTCCCGGCGGGGGCGTCGCCTTTCTCCGCGCGATCGAAGCCGTCGAAGCCGGCCGGGCCAAGGCCCCCAAGGGCGATGAGCGGATCGGCTTTGACATCGTGGCCGAGGCGTTGCGTTTCCCGACGCAGCAGATCGTCGATAACGCCGGCGAAGACGGCGAAGTCGTCGTCGCGCAGATCCTGGAAAACAAAAATCTCTCCTACGGCTATAACGCCGCCACGGGCGAGTTCGGCGACATGTTCCGGCTTGGCATCATCGACCCGGCCAAAGTGTCGAAGACTGCCCTGTTGAACGCCGCCAGCGTGGCCGGTTTGGCGTTGACCACTGAAGTGCTGATGACCGAACTAAAGGAAGACAAGGATCATGACACCGCGCCGATTACCGGCGCCGTCGTCTGATGCCGCCTGAAAAAATGTGAACCCCGCGCGCGTGAAGGCACGAAGATACCGTAACAGGGCTTTGTGCCTTCGCGTGTTTGTCGAGTTTGCGGACGCGGTGCCTGAAATACAATCCGGGTGAGGCCGATTATCGTCGAGCGGGCGCCGAGCGGCTTAGAGAAGCGTCGGTTCTTCTTCAGCGCGAATTGTTTGCCGGATGCGTTTATTTATCGGGGCGCGCGGTTGAGGATATGCTTCGTGCGCTGAAGACGAACGCTCAAACAGGCCGTAGGTGACTATCATGAAAGGTGCTCGGCAATCGTCAAACGATGTGAGGCTCTATGCGCATAACACAATCATCGGTCGAGGCGGCGCTGACGTCAGAACTGAAATTGCGCGAACCGCGGTTTCGACTTGAGAAATTCGGCAGCCGTATAAGCGGCTCGCTCATTTCTCCTACTTTCAAAGGCAAGAGAGATAATCGTCGACAGATAATGATCTGGGATGCCCTGGAAAAGATCTTTGGCCCTCTCGCCGTCAAACGCGTCGGGATGATCCCGGCGTATACGCCCGACGAATGGGATCCATTCGTGTCACAAGGATCAGCCAGACAGAAAGCAGCCTCGGGAAAATAACGGATGGCCACCACCAAACGAGATTATTATGAAGTGCTCGGCGTCGTAAAAACCTGCGACGTCGAGGAGATCAAGCGCTCCTATCGGCGACTGGCGATGAAGTATCATCCCGATCGCAATCAAACCGACGGGAAAGCCGAAGCCGAGATCCGTTTCAAGGAATGCTCCGAAGCGTACGAAGTGCTTTCCGATCCGGCGAAGCGCAAGAAGTACGATCAATTCGGCCATGCCGGAATGAGCGGGCAGCATGACTTTTCCCACATGGACGTCGGGGACATTTTCTCGATGTTCAACGACATCTTCGGCAACGCGGCCGGAGGCGGAGCGCGCGGCGGCGGACGGCGCGGGCCGGGACGCGGATTCGACCTGGAAACCCAGGTCGAACTCACGCTCCTGGAAGTCGCCAGCGGGGCGGAAAAAACAATCGAATTCGAACGGCAGGACGCCTGCGACGTCTGCAAAGGCTCCGGCGCCAAGCCGGGATCTTCGCCGGTCATCTGCGTGCAGTGCGGCGGAGCGGGGCGCGTGGCGCAGGCGGGCTTCGGCGGAATGTTCCGAATGGTCACCACCTGCCCCAATTGCCGCGGGCGCGGAAGCGTGGTGCGCGATCAATGCACCGCCTGCCGCGGCGCCGGCCGACAGGCGAAAAAACGCGTCGTCACCGTGAAGATTCCCGCCGGCGTTCACGAAGGACAGGCCATCCGCCTGGCCGGCGAAGGAGAGGTCGGCGAAGGGGGCGGGCCGCCCGGCGATCTGCACTGCTATATCACCGTCAAGGCCCATCCGATGTTCATCCGCCAGAACAACGACCTGGTCTGCCAGGTGCCGATCTCATTCACCCAGGCCGCCCTCGGCGGAAAGATCGAAGTGCCCACGCTCAAAGGCCGCGAAGAGCTGGAAATTCCTTCCGGCACCCAGCACGGCGAAGTCTTCAAACTTCGAGGCAAGGGAATTCCCGACCTCCGCTCAACCCGGCCTGGCGATGAACTGGTGCAAATTATCGTCGAAATCCCCAAGAAGCTCACCGAACGCCAAAAGACGCTGCTGCGAGAGTTTTCAACGCTTGAAGACCATTCGGTGATGCCGCAGCAACGGGGGTTTCTCGATAAGTTAAAACAGATTATTGGGGCAGACCCAAAGCCGTGAGTGATTTAGGTTATAATCGCGGCCTGGCGAACACCATTTAACATTTTAGAGCCAACACACATGACCCGCATTCCGATCAACGACGAGAACAATTCGAACAATGGATTTCCGCAGGACCCGGAAAGTCCCGGCGCCTCGGATGCCGGCTCCGCGCAATCCGTCGGCGGCGCGGGCCAGCGCGCCTCGGCCGCCGACACGGGCATGGCCGATTATCAGGCGCTCAAGGCCGATCGCGATTCGCTTTTCGAGCGGCTGGCCCGGGCCACTGCGGAGTTTAAGAATTCGCAGCGCCGTCTTCAGCAGGATCTTGAGCAGCGTACGCAGTACGCCAACAGTTCGCTGATCAAAACATTGCTCCCGGTCATCGATAACTTCGAGCGGGCACTGACGGTCGATCCCGCCAAGACCGACACGGTTTCCGTGCTCAAGGGCCTTCAGATCGTCCACGATCAGTTGATGAGCGTTTTGCGTCAGCAGCAGGTCGAGGAAATCGCGCCGGCCGCCGGCACGCCCTTCGATTCGTCCCGGCACGAAGCGCTTCTTCAGCAGGATTCGATCTACAAAACGCCGACCGTCGTGCAGTTGATGCAGAAGGGCTATGCGCTGCATGGCCGGACCCTGCGGCCGGCGCAGGTGGCCGTCAGCAAGAGCACAGGATGAGGGGAAAGATGAAGAAATGGATAATTGATAATTGACAATCGGAAATACCCGCTGTTCCCCGAATCTTATCCGCTGTTAATTATCAGTTATCCATTATCCATTATTCCCCATGGACAATTGACGATCGGAAATACCCGCTGTCCCCCGAATCTTATCCACCGTTAATTATCAATTATCAATTATCCATTATCCATTATTTCCCATGCCTACTTACGAATACAAGTGCAAGAGTTGCGGCTATAAGTTCGAGAAGTTTCACTCGATGACGGCCGCGTCGATTAAGAAATGTCCCGAATGCGGGAAGCGAACGGTCGAGCGCCTGATCGGCACGGGAGCGGCGTTGATCTTCAAAGGCAGCGGCTTTTACATCACCGACTATCGCGACGCCAGCTACGCCGAAAAAGCCAAGGCCGACGCGGCGCCGGCAAAGACCGAGTCTGATTCCAGCTCCACCGGCGCCGACGCCAAACCCGCGGCGGCTGAAACCAAGGCGGAGGCCAAGACCGAATCAAAGACTGACGCCAAGGCCGAAGCCAAGCCGGCCGCGAAAACAGAAAGTGCGCCGGCAAAAGCCGAATCCAAGCCTTCGGCGAAGTCTTCGTCGGCAAAACGGTCAAACAAGTCCGGCAAGTGATGGGCGAAACGCCGGGCGGGATTTCATGCGAAGAGGGTCGCCGGATGCGCTGTCCGATTTGCAAAAAGCCGGTCGAAGAACCGCCGGAAGGAATTCCGTTACCCGCCTGTTTTCCGTTCTGCGGCGACCGCTGCAAATTGATCGATCTCGGGCGCTGGCTGGACGGAAAATATCAAATTCCCGTCGAGGAGCCCGATCCGACGGATGAGGAAAACGGGGACGGGGAATAGGTCGCATCCGCGTTTTGTATTCGAGCCGGCGTCTGGCGGCCCTCCCGTTCCACTGTTTGAATATGCCGGGCTTTTTCGCCAGGCCGCTCGCCGACGTTTCACGTCTTCTCGAAACCGCGCCCGCTTGGCGATCCGTGCCCCCGATGGATACACTCCTCGTCAGGAGCAAACGATGCCTGTCGATGAAGATGAACCGCTGGTTGAAATCAATCTGGACTTAAATGCGTCGGGCGATTTAGGAACACAGGCCGGTCCGATCACTTACGAATGCTCGATCTGTCGGCGGACATTGCCGGCCAGTCAGGTCTACGAAGCGAACGGCGCGATCACGTGCACCGAGTGCTGGAATCAGGCGCAGGTACTGGCGGCCCGCGTGGCCGCCGCCACGGCGCAGGCGCCTGGGCAAGCGTCGGCGGTCGAGCGATGGGCGGCACAGCCATCGGCGAGCGAGGCCGCGGCTCCGGCGGCGCCGCGCCGGCCCAAGCCGCCGGCGCGGCCGGCGCTTTTGCCGCGCGTCACCTGTCCCCATTGTTTTCAGCGATTCGCCCCGCAGGATATTCTCTGGGTCAGCAGGCATCCTGATTTGATGGGCGATCCGGTGGCCGGTCCCGACGCGCCGCTGCGATTTTTACCCAGCCGATTTACGTTCGAGGGGGACGCACTCGACGCCCGCGGCCTGACGTGCCAGACGGTGGCCTGTCCGGGCTGCCACCTGATCATCCCCCGGCCGCTGATCGAGGCCGAGCCGTTGTTCGTTTCCATCGTCGGCGCCACCGCAAGCGGGAAGACCTGCTTCATGACGTGCATGACGTGGGAATTGCGCCGGCTGCTCCCGCTCTACTTTGGCGTGTCGTTTAACGACGCCGACACCCATTTCAATCGCACGCTCGATCAACAGGAACAGACGCTTTTTCTCGCGGACCACGCCGAGCAGCCCGCGAAGCTCGACAAAACGGCCGCCTCGGGTCCGCAGCTGTACGATCATATCCGCGTCGGCCGCCAGATCATCACGCTTCCCCGGCCGCTGCTGTTCATGATGCGTCCGACCCCGCAACATCCCAAGGCCGACCTGGCGGCACAGGTATCGCGCGTGGTCTGCATGTATGACAACGCGGGCGAGCATTTTAATCCCGGCGAAAACGCCGCGATGTCGCCGCTGACGCTGCACCTGGGCACGTCGCGAGTATTGATGTTTCTATACGATCCGACGCAGGACCCGCGATTTCGCGCACGCCTCCGCGAGATGAGCGCCGATCCGCAGATCAAAGAATCCTCGCCGATTTCACGGCAGGAAACGATATTGACGGAAATGGCCTCCCGCGTCCGACAGTTCGCGGGATTGCCGGCGACGCAGCAGGCGCCGCGCGCCTTAGTCGTCGTCGTGCCCAAAGCCGACATTTGGGGGCCGCTGGTCAATTTGGATTTGTCGACGGAGCCGATCATCGCCGGCGCGCTAGCCGATGGATCGATCGCCGGCGTCGATGTGGGACGCATCGACGGCGTATCCGCCATCATCCGCGAGATGCTGCTCCAGACGGCGCCGGACGTGGTATCGACGGCCGATGCGTTTGCGTCGCGGGTGGTGTACATCCCGGTGAGCGCGCTGGGCGACTCTCCCGCAGCGCTGCCCGATCGGGAGGGGCTGTGGGTACGGCCGAGCCGAATCAAGCCGCGATGGGTGACGGCGCCTTTCTTATATATGTTCGCGCGATGGTCGCATGACTTAATCGCGGGGGTGAGCGTGAAGGCGGAATGAAATTGCGATATGCTGCTGTTGTCGATTGAATTGCCTCTTCGGAAACATATCGCGGTGATTTACCACGTCCGAATGGCTTGAACATCGATCCGAAAAGACCCGTTGGAATTACTCCCGCAATCGCAATCCCCCAGACGCGCCCTTCATACAGATCCCGCAATTGGGAAACAAAGGTCATAGTCGTCCCAGACAAGGTCACCCTCTTTTACAGCAAAACGCGCAAAGGCGGCGGGGTCGACATAGCTCTGAATCAGCGGATTATGCGATTGACGAAGGAACGGGGCAAAGTCGACGATCCGTTGCGTGGCGTCGTTGAAGATCAGGTTCAGCTTGAAATCGCCGGTGTGTTCGGCGCGCTGGACGAAAATACGGCGTCGTCAGAAAGAGTCATTTGATTCTCCGTGTGATGACCTCGGGCTGTACGCGGCGATGCAGGACGAAAGAATCGATCCACTTCCGCACGATATCGTGGGCATGATGCCCGACGAGCGTTTGAAAATCCTGAAGCTGTGTGCCCTCCAACGGGCGGCGACCCCGTATCGGCGAATAGATTATATCTACAACACGCCCGCGCGTATCACCAGTTCCGACCGGCTCTCTCGACCTTGGTATTTACCATGGCCAGTGGATCATTCGTGTTCGTTGGAATAGAACAACAGCATAATTCCCAGATACTCCTAGAGCTTGGGCATGAGACGCGATCATAACACCAAAGATGTCGCGCTTCATATTCTCGTGCGCCGCCATAATTCGAGCATGAGCAGTGCATAGAGTCGCTGCGAATGATCGACGAAGCGGTCTTCGTGATCTTGCACAATGCGCTCCACCACATTTCGTTTGAAATGTCCCGCCGCGAATGAATTCGTCGCGAAGAGATGATCGTGCAGCATCGGCCGAAGTTCCTTGCGAAGCCAATCCCCGATGGGGACGGCGAAGCCCATTTTCTTTCGTTTGAAAACCCACGGCGGCAGATCGTCGGCGAAGGCCTCGCGAAGCATGCGTTTTGAACCGCCTTTAAGAAGTTGATCGGTGGTGAGTCCGGCGGCGAAGCTGACCAGTTCGTGATCCATGAAAGGGCTGCGCACTTCAAGGGCGTGAAGCATCGAGGCGCGATCGACCTTCGCGAGAAGATCATCCGGCAGATAAGTGACGCGATCGGCCGCCATTGCCGCTTGAACAAAATCAGTCTTTTTGGCGTTCGCATCGAACTCGTCGCGGACATAATCCGGCCAAAACTTGGGCTGTTCGATTAGCAGTTCGCGGATCGCATCATCGTCGAAAAAACGCATATAGCCGGAATATCTGGCGCCGGGCGGTTGATCGATATTTATCAGGAAACGGCGGAGCTTGGACCCGAACGATTTAGGATGACCGGTTGAATTACCGGCGCCACGCGCGAGCAGCCTGCGGAACACCATCGGCGTGCGCTCGATTCGCCGGCTCATCTGGATGGCGCGATATCGCTCGTATCCGCCGAATAGTTCGTCGCCGCCGTCGCCACTCAATGCGACTTTCACATGACGGCGGGTTTCACGGGCGAGGTAATGGGTCGCGAGCGCGGAGGAATCGGCGAATGGTTCGCCAAATACTTCCGCCAGTTTCGGCAAGTCCGCCGCGGCGTCGGGATGGATGACAAATTCGTGATGCTCTGTTCCCAGATGCGATGAAATCGCGCGAGCGTATTTCGTTTCATCGTAACGGGCGTCTTCAAAGCCGACAGAAAACGTCCGCACAGGACCGGCTTGCCGGGCGGCGGCAACGATGATCGAGCTATCGACGCCCCCGGAAAGAAAGCAACCGATCGGCACGTCGGAGACAAGCTGCCGATGGACGGCGTGGATGATTTTTTTTCGGGCAGCTCCGGCGCCGCGCGGCTGCGAAACGTCAATCTCGTTCGGGTGGAAATAGTAGTCGCCCTCTTCACGGCCGGCGGTGAATCGCAGCCACGTTCCAGCGGCCACTTTTCTCACGCCTGAATAAATAGTCGATTCCTTGCCGAGATAGCCCCAGCGCAGGTAATCGGCCAACGCCGAGGCGTTGATCGACGTCGTCGGCCAATCCAACGCCGACAGGCCACCGATTTCGCTGGAGAAGGCCAAGGCGGGGTGATCGCTGTGGCAATGGGGCATGGTGATATAAAGCGGCTTTTGGCCCATCCGATCGCGCGCGAGCAAGACCCTGTTTTTCGGCTCGTCCCAAATGGCGAACGCGAACATGCCGTTGAAATGTTCGAGGCAATTTTCCCTCCACTGGACATAGGCAAGGAGGAGAACTTCCGTGTCGCAGTCAGTTCGCCATTCATAGTTGGGCTGAAGATTTGAGAGTTCTTTTCGCAGTTCACGAAAGTTGTAAATCTCGCCGTTAAAGACGATCCACCGGCCGGCATGATCGGTGAACGGTTGATTGGCTCGCGGGTCTGGATCGATGATGGAAAGCCTGCGATGGGCGAGGGAGATCGAAGGGCGTTGGCGGGTGATTTCGGTTTCGGGCGAGAAGTAGTAGCCGCTGCCGTCGGGGCCGCGATGGGCGATGCGGGCGGACATCTTTTCGATCGTCTGGCGAGAGACGCGATACTGCTCGTCCCAGACGATCACACCGGCGAATCCGCACATATTTACCGCCGGTTATGCAAAATGGGATTTTCGCTCGTCAGCGCCGGTGTCGCGCCAACGGCCTGGCTTGAGGGAGATTTTGCGTAGGCCGGTGCTCTTGCAGGCGATCAATAGCTGCTGCTCAAGACCCGCCAGGAGCAGTTGTTTCAGTTCGTACAAATGAGACGAGCTATCGACCAGGACGGTAAGGGAGTTGCGGTGAAGCGAGTCGAGCGCGCAATGGGCGCTGAGCGTTTCGGGGACCAACGCCGCCCAGTGCTCGCTGATTTTTCCGAGCTTGGTCGTGCGCTTGGCGACCGATTGCTTGAAGAAGGAAATCATGGAATTGCCGAGCGGCTCGACCGATGGCCGCTCGATGCTTTTGAAGCGCGCGAGGCGTCGCAATTCTGCCTCGCCGACCATGGAACGGGAAGGGATCATGATTACAGGCGCTCTTTCGACTCTCTCTCACTTCGAGAAAGTAAGAACCGGAGACACCGCTGATTATTGTAGGTTCACCGGCATTATCACGTAGAGAAAATTGGCGCCGCCCCTGAGCAGGCCTGGCCGATTTGGGGCGCTGAGCTCCAGGGAAACTTCATCGCTGTCCACCACGCGCAAGGCGTCGGTCAGGAACGTCGGATTAAAGCCGATCTCCACGTCGGCGCCTTCGTATTTGCATGGGAAATTCACCGTCGCCTCGCCGCTTTCGGGCGATCGACTGGTCAGCACTAAACCCTTCTTGGTGAATTGAAGGCGAACGCCTTTGCTTTCTTCGGTCGTCAGCAATGCGGCCCGTCGAATGGCGCCGAGGAAATCGGCCGTCGCGGCGCTCATTTTCTTGTCCGCGTCCTTTGGAATCACGTCGTCGTACGGCGGAAATTGCCCTTCCACGAGATTCGTCGTCAACGTCGCGCTGGACGTGTGAAACATGACCTGGTTCTCGCGAACCTGCATGCCGACCAATTCGTCAGGATCGGCGATCAACTTGTCGAGCAAATTCAGCGCCTTGGTCGGCACGATAATCTTGGCGCCATCGTTGGCCAATTTGTCTGAAGAGAGGTCACCCTTGGACATCGCGAGGCGACGGCCATCGGTGCTGACGAGGGCGAGTTTTTTTCCCTTGATCGCGAAAAGCACGCCGTTGAAGGCATAGCGCGTGGCGTCTTTTTGTGTCGCGAAAATCGTCTGGCCGATCAACTGCTTCAAAGCCCCGCCGGGAATTTCGATATCGGGTTCGCCTTCAAAGTCGGGAACGGGGGGAAACTCACTGGCTTTTTGCGTGAAGATTTTGAAGTGCGAATCCTGGCCGCGGATGTTGGCGGTGTCGCCGGTGATTTCGATCGAGAGCGTGTCGTCCACGCTTTCGCGAACGATGTCGCGCATCTTGTCGGCGGGAACCAACGTCTCGCCCGCCTGTTCGATCTGCACCTGGGCGTCGGAATATCGAACGGCCACTTCCAAATCGGTGGCGGCGATCGTCAGCCGATCGTCGGCGGCCGTGAGTTTCACGCATTGCAAAACCGGCTTGGGCGTGCGCGGCGCGATCACGCTGCCGGTCACCGACAAAGCTTCGAGCAGCGCGCCTCGGTTGCAGATCACTTTCATAAGCGGATGCCTTTCCACGGAAAAACGAGTTGTATCCGAAACCCACGGCAGGATGCTAGTTCGCGCCGGCCATTTCGATCAACTCAATTCGATGCAATGAATACTCTATCTCTATCTGTTGTATAGAGAAAGCTTTTAGAGAATAGCAGTGGTGGAAAGGACTGGCGCATTGTGGACAACTTCAGGCATGGAAATACAAGTTCATAATATATAGATACTTATATCGATTATTTTCGGACCCAGCCTGTGCATAAGGTGTTGGTAGCGGTGAAGCGCACGGACGCGGGCTATCGGAGTTGACGACAGGCCAAGGTCGGATCTTTCCCCGCTCGGCACGGACTTCATCATTTGCGATGAGCGACGCGCGCTTCGCCGTCAACTTATCCACCGCTGATCCCGACGAAAATATTTTTGATTTTTTCCATCGAGTGACTGTGAAGAACCAGAGATATTGAATGAGCTGTGGTATCGGCGTCGGGCTATAAACGCGCGATCGTCGCCACGACGCCGGTGCGATGCGTTATTCAAATTATTCAATAGGTCTTGTCCGGCACTTCGATCGCCTTTCCCGTTTTACCGCTTTCGCGGGCGGCGTCCAGCAGGGCCATCGTTACAAGTACGGTGTCGATCGGCACGGCCGGTTCGCCTTTGCCGAAAACAGCCGCCGCGAACGATTCCCATATTTGCCGCTCGCTCAAACCGTTCGCGGCCACGGGAAACGTGCGCGATTCACCGTTGGCCGGCGTGAAGCGCAGATCGGCCCACACGCGCGAATCAAACGTCAGGCTTGCCGGACTTGAAGCCGATCCCAGCGTCCCATCGATCTGCCAGCGCGGAAGGGGAGCGGTCGTGGTGGTATTGATCTCCACGAGGGCGGCGACGCCGGAATCAAAGTCGATCAGCACGCGGGCGAAATCGTCGCAGTCCTGGCTCCAGACATTCGCGCGAAGCTGGGCGAAAACCCGCACCGGTTTGGCCGGCAGCAAAATCCGCCACATCTGGTCGACGAAATGGCTTCCCCAGTCATAAAGCCCGCCTCCGCCGAAACTGGCTTCGTTGCGCCAATTGGGCCGATACTCGGCCGCCGCCGGACCTACGCAGCTTGAGAACTGTCCGAGTCGGCTCTCGATGTTGATCAATTGTCCAAAGGCGCCGGATACGATCGCGTCGCGCACGGTCAGATAATCGACGTCCCATCGGCGATTGTGAAAAACGCTCAATACACGATTTCGCGAGCGGGCCTGATCGCGCAGCGCCCGCGATTGCGGCAGATCAAGCGCCATCGGCTTTTCAACCATGAGATGCTTACCCGCTTGGATCGCCCTTGACGCATGCTCGAAGTGCATCGCGGTTGGAGAGGCCACAAGAACGGCGTCGATCGAGTCATCACGAAGAAGCGCATCGACGTCCTCGTAGACGCGCAGCCCGCGCCGGCTCGCCAGTTCGCGCCGGGCCGGCGTGGCGTCGGCGACGGCCGTCGCCCGCGCGTTGCACGCCGACGAGAGCCATTCGGCATGTTCCGCTCCGATTCGCCCATAACCAATGATGCCGACGCGCAAAGTGTCCATGGGCGATTGTAGACCCGCCGCCCCGCTCGACGCCGCTCACGGTCGAAAGAATTCCGCAGGGTCGCGGCATCGCTCGATCGACATGACCGAGCGATTCGGCGCGAAAAATTTTCCGGCCGTGACGACTGCGATGATTAACCGCCTCACGGACAAGACCGATAGCGACTTGGTGTTCCGCCTCTGGGTGCAGGAGAACGTTCGTGACTCAACCAAGAACGCTGTCGACGAAGAGAGACCGCGCCGTGGCGGTGATGTATCGACTGTTCTTGAGCGGGCTTGTCCTGATTCGGCTGCTTTCGTGGGTGAGCGCCAACGACCACGACGACCGCCGGGATGGTCTGACCGCGTCGGAAGTTCTCGCGAAACTGGACGCGCTGTCGGCGGGGCTTGAATCGGCGCAGATGTGCCGACGGGCGTACGATTTGTCTCACGATATCGCTTACCTGGACGCCTGCCGTCGCGCCGGAGCGGCCATCGACGTCAATCTTGACGCGCTTCGCCCGCTTCTGGTGGATCGTCCGGTCGAGCGGATTATTCTGTCGAAGCTGGAGCCGGCGATCCATATTTGGCTGGAAGAAATCGCCACCGGCGCCGGCACTCACATAGGGCCGTCGCTGGAGGTCGCCGCGCTGATCGGATCGATTCGCGATTATCAGGACCGCCTGGCGCCGCAGACGCGCAAGGCGCTCGCCGAGCAGGCGCTTTCCAACAGGCTGGTTTCGCTGTCGCTGACGCTGACGGAATTGGCGGTGCTTGTGGCGGCGAACACGGCGTTTCACCGCTTCATGCGCCGCCGGCAATTCGCCGAGGATCTGCTGCGGCGACGCGAGGAGTTCGCGCGATCCACCGTCGACGCTCTTCCGACGCATATCGCCATTCTCGACGAGGCCGGCGTGATTCTCGCCACCAATCGCGCCTGGCGCGAGTTTGCCCAGGCCAACGGCGGAGAACTCGAGCGCCTCGGCGACGGCGTCAACTACCTTATGGTTTGCGACGGCGCCGACGGAAAGCGCTGTCGCGAGGCCGAGCAGTTCGCGGCGGGAATTCGGTCGGTCATGACAGGCAAGCAGGAAGATTTTTTCCTGGAATATGCCGCACACTCGCCCACCGAACGCCGTTGGTTTATCGGGCGGGTGACGCCCTTTCCCGGCGAGCCCGAAGACGGCGAAAAACGGCGTATTCCCCGCCTGGTCATCTCCCACGAGAATATCACCGCCCGAAAATTGGTCGAAGAAGCGCTACAAAAAGCCAAGGAACTGGCCGAGTTCGCCAATCTTTCCAAGAGCGCGTTCCTGGCCAACACCAGCCACGAACTTCGCACCCCGATGACGGCGATTCTTGGCTATGCCGAGATGATGCTCGACGCCGGTCAAAGCGAAGAGGACCGCCAGGCGTATGCCCAGACCATCCGCCGCAACGGAGAGCATCTGCTGGCGATCATCAATGATCTGCTGGACATATCAAAAATCGAAGCGCAGAAGGTGACGGTCGAGAAACTGACGTGGTCATTGCCGCAGTTGATCGCCGACGTGATCGGACTGACCCGGCCATGGGCGATCAAGAAGAAGCTCTCTTACGACGTGGAGTTCGCCGGAGAAATTCCCACGACGATCCAGACCGATCCGCTTCGGGCCAAGCAGGTATTGGTCAACCTTCTCGGCAACGCCATCAAATTTACCGACGCCGGGAGCGTGAAACTGCGCGTTCGGCGGGAGATATCCTACTTCCGTCAATCGATCATCATCGACGTCGCCGATACCGGGATCGGCATGACCTCGCCGCAGATCGCCAAGCTGTTTCAGCCGTTCACGCAAGCCGACGAATCGACCACGCGCCGATTCGGCGGCACCGGACTTGGCCTGACGATCAGCCAGCGTCTGGCTCGCCTGCTTGGCGGCGACATCACGGTCAAATCCAGTCCCGGCGAAGGAAGCACCTTCACCTTTATTTTCGACGGCGGGCCGCGCGAAGGCGTCGAGATCATTCCCTATCTTACGGTCGATAAGCTGCGCGTCGGCGCCGACGCGCAGTTCAGCGACGCGGCCTGTTATTTGCGCGGTCGCGTGCTGCTGGCCGAGGACGGGGAAGACAACCAGCACCTTATTTCCGCTCATCTCCGCAAAGCGGGTCTTGAAGTGGTCATCGCCGCGAACGGCCGCGCCGCCGTCGAGAAAGTGAAAGCCCAAACGTTTGACTTGGTGCTGATGGACATGCAGATGCCGGAAATGGACGGGTACAGCGCCACCCGCACGCTGCGGCAATTGGGCCATACGGTGCCGATCATCGCCCTGACGGCCAATGCGATGGCCGAAGACCGCGTGCGATGCCTGGAAGCCGGGTGCAGCGAATATCTTTCCAAGCCGATCTCCCGCGCGCAGTTGCTGCACGAAGCGTCGAAGTTTCTTCAGCGCGGCGACCCGCCTCCGATCGCGATTATCGACGAGCCGGAACCGATCGTGGTCGTGGAGAAAGGCCCGCCGACGCTCCGAAGCGAATTTGTCCACGAGCCGGCGGTACAACGTCTGCTCGAAAAATTCGTCGAGCGCCTGCCTGAGCGCGTTACCGCTCTGAAGACGCTGCTGGAAGAGCAAAATCTGCTGGCGCTCCGCCAGGCCGTTCACCAGCTTAAAGGCGCGGGCGGCGGCTACGGATTTCCCCGAATCACCGAAACCGCGGCGGCGGCCGAAGATCATATTCGCGGCCACGCGGACCTGGAATCGATCCGCGACGACATCGAATTGCTCATCGCGACCGTACGTTCGGTGCATGGATACGACAAGACCCGCGAGCAGTCACCGGGGCCCAAGCCGGACGAAATTCAGGGCTGAACGCATTACGCGACGCCGGGCGGGGCGCGCGCTCTAATTAACCAATCCGTTATCGAGCATTCTCAGGGCGCTATGGTGTTTCTGCGTTTAGTCGTTCATGAGGCTGCGCCGCGCCCGAAGTTAATGAACACGGCAGGCGGTTGTTGTTATTATACCGGAATAAAAGGCGGGCGGGGATCACGCGGATCGACGGGCATTCAATGCGGCGGCGGTTGTCGTACAAAAAGGCGGCAATCGCGATAAACGGTTGGGTCTCGCACGGATATATTGCATCATGAACATTAGTCTTAACCGAGCCTTGTCGCGACGTACGTTTTTGCGGGGCGCGGGGGTGGTGATGGCGTTGCCGATGCTGGAGGCGATGGCGCCGGTGTATGGGGCGGCGGCGTCCGGGGACGGCGCTTCGCCGCGACGCATGGTGGCCGTCGAGACGAACATGGGCATCATGCCCCAGTTCTTCTTTCCGGAAAAGGCGGGGGCGGATTACGAACTGACGCCGTACCTGGAGCGGTTGGCGGCGCATCGGAAAAACCTCACGGTTTTTTCCGGCGTCAGCCATCTGGGCGTGACCGGCGGGCACATGGCGCAGAAATGCTTTCTCACCGGCACGCCGCACCCGGATCGCGGCGGGTTTCGCAACGGCGTTTCGCTCGATCAGCATGCCGCCGAGCACCTGGGCGGCCAGACGCGGTATCCGTCGCTCACGCTGGCGATGACCAGCGAAGGGGGATCGACACTCTCGTATACCCGAAGCGGCGCCACCATTTCCCCCGAGACAAGCCCGCGCAAGATTTATCAGAAGCTCTTCGTGCAGGGCAAGCCCGACGAAGTGGAAGCCAACGTCGAAGCCCTTCGCCAGGGCCGCAGCATGCTCGATTTTGTCGGCGATCAATCCAAACGGCTGCAAGGCTCGCTGTCGGCGAACGACAAACGGCGCCTGGATCAATACTTCACGTCCGTCCGTGATCTCGAGCAACGCCTGCATAGTTCGCAAGCCTGGGAATACAAGCCCAAGCCGAAGGTCGATGTCCCGGCGCCGACGGACATCGAGGATTCGAAGATGTTCGTCGAGAAGACGCGCCAGATGTTCGACATGATCACGCTGGCGCTGGAGACCGACTCCACCCGGCTGATAACGCTCTTTGTCGATACCACCGTCATCCACAACATCACCCACCACGGCGGAAGGCCCGATGTCATCGCCCAGTTGCGCGCCAAGGAGACGGCGCAGTTTGACGCGCTGGCCAGTTTCCTCGGCGGCCTGGACTTGGCGAAAGAACAAGGCCAAACGCTGCTCGACAAGACAATGGTTCTCTACGGCACCTGCATGGGCAGCGCCAACGCCCATTCCAACGTCAATCTTCCCGTGCTTCTCGCCGGCGGCGGGTTCAAACATGGGCAGCATCTGGCCTTCAGCAAGACGAACAATTATCCGCTGACCAATCTTTTCGTCTCGATGCTCCAACGTCTGGGAATCGAGGCGAGCGAATTTTCCACCTCCAGGGGCACGATGTCTGGATTGGAGATGGCGTGATGTCAGCCCAAGCGCTTGGCCGGTCTGTATTCGTAATGGCGTGTTTGGCGATCGGGTTTGCGGGCGGGGGCGCCGTCGCCGTCGAACCCGCGGCGTTTTTTAAGGCCAATTGCGTCGACTGTCACGACGCCGACACGCGAAAGGGAAATCTCGATCTCACGGCGTTAAAGGCGGATTTCTCGAATGTCGATTTGTTTCCCCGGTGGGTGAAGGTTTATGACCGGATCGAGAGCGGGCAGATGCCGCCGAAGAAGAAGCCGCGTCCTCCGGCGGGGGATGTGCAGGCGGTAACGCATTGGCTGCATGATTCGCTGATCGCCGCCGAGCGCGCGAGGCTCGATCCGCAGGGCCGCACGGCGATTCGCCGGCTGACGCGCGGCGAGTACGAAAACACCGTTCGCGATCTTCTTTCCATCCCCGGCATTTCGTTGCAGGCGGGACTGCCCGACGACGGCAACGTCCACGGCTTTGATAAGAACGCCGACGCGCTGGACATCTCGCACGTGAACATGGCCAAGTACATCGAGGCGGCGGACAGCGCGCTCGATATGGCCATCGCCACCGCCCCGGCGCCGCCGACGGTCCTGCACGAGCGGTATTCGCTTGCCAGCGATTACGCCACCCGCATTATTTTGATAAACGGCGACGCCGTGTTGCTCAAGAATAAGCAGCCCGACCCGAACTTCCCTCCCGCCGACGATCACACCAGCCGCAATTTAGGCGAGTTGGAAAAGGCCGGAAAATTCAGCGTTGAAAGCAGCGTCGGCGTCTTTCGGCACGAGGATGAATCGTTCAATCCGACGTTCGCCCACTTCGCGACTTTATATCCCGGCCGATACAGGCTTCGCGCGTCGTTCTTCAGTTTTCAGTGGGACAAGGGAACGGTGCTGCCTTCGCGCGGGGTTGAAGCGGCGCGGCTCTCGGCGGTCCAACTTCGCGAAAACGGCCGCGGCACCGCCGACGGCAGCCGGGTGCTCGGTTACTACGATTCCCCTTCGCTGAACAGTCAGGTGCATGAATTTGAAACGTGGCTGAACTACAAAGAAACCATCGGCTTTAACACCGCGTCGCTGGCGCCGGTCGTCAACTACACGCGCAAAGGCAAATCGATGGCCTTCACCGGCCCGGGCATCGCCAGCGATTGGCTCGAAATCGAAGGGCCGATTCACGATATCTGGCCCCCGCAAAGCCATCGCGTTCTCTTCGGAGACCTGCCGCTGACGGCGTTCAAGCCGGCGGACCATAAGGATATTCATCCGCCTCGGCGTCATGTCCTCAAGCAGGAAATCATTCACGCGAAGAACAAGCCTGATCCGGCGACGGGAATCTGGACGGTGCAAAGCAATGAGCCGACGATCGACGCCGATCGGCTGCTGGGCGCTTTCCTGCCCAAGGCGTTTCGTCGTCCGGTCTCCGTGCAGATTCGCAAGGAATATGTCGATCAGGTGCGCGAGCGTCTTGCCGCCGGGGATACGTTTGAGACGGCCATGCGGTGGGCCTATCGAGCGGCGATGTGTTCGCCGGATTTTCTGTTTCACGTCGAGCCGGGCGATGCGCTTGACGACTATGGATTGGCATGCCGGGTGTCGTATTTTCTGTGGAATTCGATGCCGGACGACGCGCTCGTGCAGCTGGCGGCGTCGCACAAGCTTAATGACCCGGCGGCGCTGGCGGCGCAAGTCGATCGCATGCTGGGCGATCCGCGATCGCAGCGATTCGTCGAAGATTTTGTCGGCCAATGGCTGCGTCTGCGCCACTTGGCGGAAAACGATCCAGACCGCAAGCTCTATCCGGAATTCAGCCCGTATCTTCAGGATTCCATGCGAGCCGAGACGCTGGCCTATTTCCGCGAGTTGATCGACAAGGACCTCGACGCGAGTCATCTGGTTCGGTCGGACTTCGCGATGATCAACGAGAAACTGGCGAAGCATTACGGGATCGCGGGGGTGAGCGGGCCGACGATTCGGCGCGTTGCGCTGCCGCCGAATTGCCCGCGCGGCGCGTTCATCACGCAGGCGGCGATACTGAAGATCACCGCCAATGGCACGACGACGTCGCCGGTGGTTCGGGGCGCGTTTGTGATGGGGCGGATTCTCGGTCAGCCGCCCGAACCGCCCCCGCCGAATATTCCCGCGATCGAGCCGGACGTGCAGGGCGCAAAGACGATCCGCGAGCAGCTGGATAAGCACCGCTCGGACCCGACCTGCGCGTCGTGTCATTCCAAGATTGATCCGCCGGGATTCGCCCTCGAGGCGTTCGACGTCATCGGCGGACAGCGCGACCGCTACCGTTCGATCGGCGGCGGCGATCCGGCCCCGCGCGGTGCGATCGATCCATTCATCGGCATCAGCTTCAAGCTCGGCCCCAATGTCGATGCGTCGGGGATGATGCCGGACGGGCGAAAGTTCGGCGGCATCGAAGAGTTCCAGTCGCTGCTGGCTGCCGATACGCATCTATTGCTGAAGAATCTAACCGAGCAACTGGCGATTTACGCGACGGGCCGGGAGATCGCCTTTGGCGATCGGGACGATATCGCCGCGATTGTCTCCGCCGCCGAAAAGCACGGCGGCGGCGTTCGGACGTTGTTGCATGCGTTGGTGCAAAGCCGCTTTTTTCAGACCAAGTGATGGGCGACAGGGTGACCCGGTGACAAGGTGATGGGTGATTTTTCATTGCACGTCAACCGCACCCCCATTCTGTCGTCTCCTCAACCTTTCACCCCCTCACCCCCTCACCTTGTCATCTGCCACCCACTCACTGCAACTGCCACTTGCGCCGCATGATCCATTCCGCGGCGAGAAGTACGATGACCAGGCAGGCTTGCATCGGGAGATCCACGCGCTTGGGCCATTGTGGCTCGTGGCCGGTGAAGGTCAGCACGGCACGCGCATAGTTGCTTAAATTGACCGAGGTCTCCTTGTCGGCGGGGGTGCGATCGGCGCGAATTAATTCGTCGAGAAGTTGCGGAAATCCGGCAAGGTCGCGGTGGGTGCCATGCGTCGCTTCGGCAATCGAGGCCAGAAGCTGCGGATTGGCCGCAAGCTTGAGCATCTCGTCAGCGGGCGGAATCACGGTGAATTTCAACTCCTGCTTGCCGAGCGGCTTGTTGTCCTTCGAGGCCGAAAGCTCGCCGGTCCAATCGCCCTGGTCGGGATGGGGAATGACAAGGTCGTACATGCCGGTGTGGCTCTCGACGGGATTGAGCGTCAACGATTCTTCTTTCGTCGATCCGGCTCGCTTGAGCTTCAGAGTGACCTGGGCATATCGCGTGGCGTCTCCGCGGTCGTCGCGAACCATCGCGCGCAAGCGCACGTTTTCGCCGAGCTGATAGACGGTCTTGTTGAGCAGGCCTTCGATGCCGGCGCCTTTCTGGCGATTGCGAACGTCGGCGCCGGCGAGCCAGCGGATGGTCTGGCCCCAGAGGCGGTTGTAGGGGCTGTCCTGGCCCATGCCGTAAAGCGGAAGGGCCCACAGGTAGGTTGTGTCGCCGGTGAAAACGCCGGTGCGTCCTTTGCCGTAGCGCTCGACGGCCAGAACGATCTGCGGCTTGCCGTCGGGGCCGAGGCGGTCCTTGTGGATCAGCAGGATTTGGGCGCCGCTCTTTGGGCCGGCGACGACGACGTTGCCACGGAGCGGCGGAAGCTGCTTGATGCCTCCTTTGTTCTCGGCGCCGAAGAAATCGGCCAACCCCTCCATCGCGGGATGGGTCGAGCCCTCGGCGGTCAAGCGGGGAACGAACTCGGTCTTCTCTTGTGCAATTGTATTCGATCCAACCAAAACAGGCAGCGCCTTTTCGATGGCGGTTCCCTGATAGCCGCCGGGGCCCAGGGTGCTTTGTCCGCCAAGCATGAGAAGCGCGCCGCCGCCAAGGACGGTTTGTTCGATCGCTTCCTGGCGGGCCTTGGGGAGGAAGGTGGAATCCAGATCGCCCAGAATAATGACGTCAAATTTTTTCCATTCTTCCAACGACTGCGGCATTCCTTTGAACGGCGTTCCATCGACGCTGCCGGTCGCGGAAAAACGGACGTTTTGAACGCGAAGCAATGCGGCCAGTTCGATATTCGGATCGTGGCCGAGCATCCGAACAAGCTGCTGATATTCCGGCCGAAGCCGTCCTTCGATGTAGAGCACCTTGATCCGCGGATCGATCGCCAATCCCTGAAACTCCTGGCGATTATCCACCGTGCTTCGCTCGCCGGGAACCGGATCGACCCACACCGCGATCCGATGCACGCCAACCGTCTGGAGCCGATAGGGGAGGGAAACCTGCTGCCCGTCCGGCAACGGCTGAAGGATCAACTTTTGCGTGACCAGCGGCCCCGTCTGTTTTCCCTTTGCGTCCACCTCCGCCATCTTCACTTCAACCACGCGATTGGGGAGGGCGGTCGATTTGATGGTGGCTTTCACCATCGTCTCATGATTCACGACAAAGTCTTCCGCGGCGTCCACGTCGGCCACGGCGATGTTCACGAGATTGGCCGATTCGGTTTGCTCGGATCCCACGCGCAGGGTATGAATCGGCGCCCGCGAATTTCGCACCGCGTCCGTCACGTCCGGCGAAGTGTTATCGATGCCGTCGGTAAAAATCGCGATGATCGCGTCGTCTCGCGTGATCCGCGAAACGGTCTTGTTGATGCCCAGGGCGATGTCGGTCGATTTGCCGTTGGCTACGGCTTTCGATAAATCGTCGGCCTTTTTCAGTTCCTCGAATCCCGTCGCAAACGTGAAGTATCGAGGCACGAACTTGGCGTTGATCTTCTCCAGTTGCGGCGCAATGGTCTGCCAGACGGATTGAATTCGTGTCGGCCCATTCTGCACGTCGGGAAACGACATTGACCCCGACGTATCCACAAGCATGAGCAACGGCCGCTCGGGATTGCGATGGCTCACATACCGCAACACCGGCTCAAACAACATCGGCACCGCCAGCGCCAGCGCGAGAATGCGCAGCGCCAGCAGGATAGCCATTCGGCGCGTGCCAAGTCGGTCGAGAAGTTCAAGATAAAACGCGGCGGAGAGGATGCTCAAAATGACAAACGTCCACCCGAGTCCCACGCGCGCGTTGCGAAATTCGGGAATCGCCAGCACCAGCGCCGTCCCGCCGACGCCGACGCCGATAAGGATGATGGCCGCCCATCCGCGCCCGCCGCGTTCCCATAGACGGCCCAGCGCGGCATAGCAGAGCAGCACGAACGCCGCCGTGATGCAAACCACAACCCACCAATCCCAGGCGGACTGTCGTGTGATGTCGAAAGACCAGCTGTTCACTTCATAATTCCTGCGCCAAACCCCGGCTGGGAGTCTATCCGCGGCGAGGGTTCATCGCGAGTGGATGTGGCGGGGGATTGTTGCGACTGCTATACTCCCGACAGAAAGAGCGGCCGTATATGACGATTCTTACATCCGCGCCAACTGCTTCAATGACGCCCGAAGAACTATTGTCGTTACCTGATTCTGTTGGGTACGAACTGGTTGACGGCAATCTCGTGGAAAGGCATATGGGGATGGAATCGAGCGGCATCGCGGGAAATATTCATCTGTTGATCGGAAATTTCGTTAAGGAGCATCGGTTAGGTCGGGCGTTTCCGGCCGACGCCAGCTATCGTTGCTTTCCGAACGGTCCGACTGACGTGCGAAAGCCGGAGGTCAGCTTTATCCGCGTTGGACGACTCCCCGGCGAGCACATGCCAAAAGGGCATTGCCCGATTCCGCCTGACCTGGCGGTCGAAGTCGTCTCCCCGAATGATTCGGCTTACGAACTCGAAGAAAAAATCGAGCAATATCTCAGCGTCAATATACCGCTGATTTGGGTCGTTTACCCGCCGACTCGGATCGTGAGGATTTTTCGCCCGGGCGCCACTCCGCTCGGCGATAGCTTTGCACTCAAACAAACCGATACAATCACGGGCGAGGAGGTAATTCCTGGTTTCGCTTGTCCGGTAAGCGCATTTTTCGAATAACGGACCGCATCCGGCCCGGATTTATACAAGACCACCTTCATATCGCCTTTTTATTTTCTTTCGGCTACACTCTTTCCCATGGCTCAGCAGCCGAAAATAGGCATCCTCGTCGTGGCGTATAATGCCGAGACGACGCTTCGCGGCGTTTTGCAGCGCATCCCGCAGCAAATCTGGGAGAAAATCGAAGAGGTTTTTATCTTCGACGACGCCAGCAAGGATAAAACCTACGACATCGGCAAAGCCTGTCGCGAAGAGCCGTTTGGACACAAGATCGAAGTCTATCGCAATCCGGTCAACTTGATGTACGGCGGAAATCAGCGCCGGGGATATCAGTATGCCATGGAGCGGGGATTGGATATTGTCGTGCTGCTGCATGGCGACGGGCAGTATGCCCCGGAAGTGATGCAAAACCTCCTGACGCCGTTGGAAGAAGGGACGGCCGAGGCGGTCATGGGCTCGCGCATGATGATCAAAGGCGCCGCCCTCAAGGGGAATATGCCGATATACAAGTACGTCGGCAACAAGGTTCTCACCTGGGTGGAAAACACCCTCATCGGCTCGCAATTCACGGAATTTCACAGCGGGTATCGCGCCTACAACGTCCATGCTCTCAAGCGTCTTCCGCTGGATGAAATGACGCACAACTGGCACTTTGATACTCAGATCATACTTCAGTTGCTCAAGCAGGGGCACCGGATCAAGGAAGTGCCGATTCCGACTTATTACGGCGACGAAATCTGCTATGTGAATGGCGTTCCCTATGCGATGAATTGCATGTGGGAGACGTTTAAGTTCGCCACGATGGACCGTTGGAGGGCGCAGCCGCATGGCGATCCACTACCGTTCGCACCGCGACCCCAAGAGTAGCCATCGACAGATCAGCCAGCTCGTCCGGCAACTGAACCAAGGGCCCGTTCTCGACGTCGGCGCCGCCCAGGGAATGCTTGGGCAGAGCCTTGCCGATACCGGTCTGGCGCTGGACGCCGTCGAGGCGAATCCCGAATGGGCGGCGTTGGCCAAGCCATTTTATCGCAGCGTTTATGCCTCTTATGTTCAGGACGCGCCGCTGCCGGAGAAAACATATAAGACGGTGGTTTGCGCCGATGTCCTGGAACATACGCCCGATCCGGTGGGGGTGATCGGCCAACTCCGCCGGGCGGCGACGGATGACGCCACGTTCATCGTTTCCGTCCCCAACGTCGCTCACCTTGGCGTGCGTTTGATGCTTCTATTCGGGCAATTTCCCAAAATGGAACGCGGCCCCCTCGATCGCACGCACCTCCAGTTTCTCACCAAAGACACCGCACGACAGATGATGGCGCAGGGCGGACTGGACGTAAAAGAATTCTCCGTCACCGGCGTCCCGCTCGACGAGCTATGGAAAACCGGCGAAGGGAAGCTCGCGTTCAACGTCATGATGAAAGCGCAACATCTCGCCCTGGCGATCGCCCCCAGGCTCTTCGGATTTCAGTGGATCATGATTGCGCGGGCAAAGGAGATTGGGTAGTCTCTCGATAAGCATTTTCCGGTTGCTGTAGTGTCTCTATGATTAGCCGCCCCGCTTGCGGGGCGCGATGCGCGAACTTAAGGTCGCTTGACCACCATGAGGAATGCTCCAGCTTAGAGCAGTTGACAGGTTGCTCGCGCGTTTCCGCGTTTAGCGGCCCCGCTTGCGGGGCGTTTTCGCTTGCGGGGCGTTTTTCGCGGCGCAAGATCGCTTCACCAACATGAGAAATGCTCTACATGGCCTTGCGCGATCACGCGGGCTTTTTCCATATACGCGCCCGGTACTCCGGGAGAGGGCGGGGTGAGGGTTTCTTTGACAGCTCGCGAATTTTATGCGGCTTGCATCATTTTAAAAAACCCTCTCCCCAACCCTCTCCCGGATTACCGGACGAGGGAGTAGAGCGCGTAATCGCGCAAGTTTATTTCAATCTCGCAAGGCCCACGCTTTCAGGGTAGCTATCGAAGCGTAACCGAGAAGATCACAGTCCACATTTTCATCATCATCCAATGACCCAACCTCCCGCGCTGACGTCCGCGACTCCCCGACCGCATCGCCCCGCGGGTGTATGGAGCATTCCCGCTTTCACGGTCTCGGCGACCGCCCTGGGTTTCGCAATCCATCAACATGACGGCGAATATTCCCCCCTCGCCCTTATTCTCCTGACACTCTCGATCGTCGCCTGCGCGATCGGCGTGATCTTCTTCGGAAAACCGTCACCGCTTCCCACGACGCGACGCAAGAGCGATCTTCTCGCCGCCGCCCTCGCGTTGCAGTTCATCGCACTCTTTATTCTCTGGCCGGTGAGCGTCGATCAGCGCGAACAATATCGATCGATCCAAAACCATGTCATCTATCTATATCTAACCGCCGTCGCGGCCATGGCGCTTTTGTGTGGCGTTCTCGATTTGCCGAAGATGCGCCGATTCTGGTTTCCCGCGCTCCTGCTGTTTCATTCGATGCTCGGTTTCTGGATGGTGCGGTCGGCGCCGTTGCCGCACATCGACGTATGGTATTTCCAGGAAGACGGCCCAAGCGCCCTGCTTCATGGCCATGATCCATACGACGCAGCCGAGGCTCGTTTCGCCGACATCTACCAGAGCACGCACGAAGGCCATCAACGCGTCTACGGCCAAGGAATGGTCATCGACGATACGCTGCAATTCGGCTTCCCCTATCCGCCGATCAGCCTGTTTTGCTCGACAATCGGATTTCTGATCGGCAGCGATACGCGCTACGCGCAGGCCGTCGCCCTCACGCTCGCCGGGATGCTGATCGGCTACTGCCGTCCCGGCCGTTTTCCCAAACTCGCGGCGGCGTTGTTTCTCTTCACGCCGACCGAATGGTTCGTGCTCGGCCGGGCGTGGACCGAGCCATTCGTCGTGATGTTTCTGGCGGCGATCGTCTTTTGCGCCAGCCGAAAAATCCGCGGGCTTCTTCCCGTCGTCCTGGGATTGTTCCTCGCGAGCAAGCAATATCTCGCGTTTGCGGTTCCTCTTTCGTTCTTATTGCTGGACGATTTTCGCTGGCGCCAAAAGGAAAGCTGGATCGCCTGGAGCAAACTCCTCATCGGCGCCGCCATCGCGGCCGCCGTCGTCACGCTGCCGATGGCGCTATGGAACTGGCGCGCGTTTTGGTTTTCGACCGTGACCGTCCAGGCGAAGGCGCCATTTCGTTGGGACGCCTTGAGCTATCTCGTCTGGATCGGCTTTCACGTCGATTCAAAGTACACGTCCTGGGTCTGGCTCTCCTTCGCCGCCGCGGTTTTGGCGATCGTTCTTTCGATTCGAAAAGTCCGAAGCGGTCCCGGCGGTTTCGCCGCCGCCTTGGCGCTAACCTACATGGTCTTCATCGCACTTAATAAGCAGGCATTCTGCAACTACTACTTTTTCGTCATCGGCTGCCTGTGCTGCGCCGTCGCGGCTTTCCTGCCACATACCAAGGGCGAAGTCGAATGCTATACTGGAGCGTAATGATACCGCGCGAACAAATTCAGGCTTTCGTCGATCAGGTCGTGCGTCGCTTCCGGCCCGCCCGCGTCATTCTTTTCGGCTCGTATGCCTATGGATGTCCCACGGAAGACTCAGACGTCGATCTCATGGTCATCATGCGGCGCGGGTCGGGCGCCAGCGCCGCCACCCGTATCCGACTGGCCTGCCCCCGGAGTTTCCCGATGGACCTCATCGTGCGCACGCCCGCGGAGATTCGCCGTCGTATTCGAATGGGTGATTCGTTTCTGAAGGAAGTGACGTCAAAGGGCATTGTTTTGCATGAAAACGAGCACGCTTGAGTGGGTTCACAAGGCCGAAGCGGACTACGCCGCCGCGACTTTGTTGCGACGATCCCGCAAGAAGCACGCGCGTGATATTGTTTGCTTCCATTTCCAGTAATGCATCGAGGATATCCGAAGGCTCGTCTGGAAGAGGCGACGATTGCGTTCACAAAGACTCACGATCTTGAGCGTCTCCTTGACCTTGTCTTGATCATCGAACCCGAATGGGCATCACTTCGGCCTGCGCTTGCCGCGATGACCGACTATGCCGTCGAGGCGCGCTACCCTGGCCGAACGACCACGCCCATGGAAGCATCGGCCCTATCCCATTCCACCGCGCACGTTCGGCGTCTGATCCGGCAATCGTTGGGGCTACGGAATTGACGCCGACATCGCCATTTCGGCGGCCAATTTCGATCCACATTCAGATTCGCTGGCCTGGGCTTTCGAACCCGTGCTGCCAACGCCGCAGCAACGGACATTGCAAAAGTTGGGACCGTCAATCGTCGGATTGACTCTGCGGTTTGGATCGGCGCGGGACGGGGAACAAAGTGCTAAAGGATGAAATATCCCGCGTTGTGGTAGGAATTAACCCCGGGGAATCTAAACTCTCAGGCAGGATGTGCCGATATATGAATTATCGGACCATGTATCGATTTTGCCTTCTTCTCTCGCTGCTTATCGCATCGGCCGCGCAGGCGGCGCCGCGGGGGGTGACGCGGGTGGTGAGGACGTTTGATTTCGAGGAGCGGAAGCTCGGAAACGCCGAGGATATTCCGATGCGGTGGGTGAAGGTCGAGGGGCCGGGATTTCCGCATTATGTCAACGGCAGGCTGTCTTCCGACCGCGCCCACTCGGGCTCATACAGCTTTCGCTTTGATCTGAACGGCGGCAGTCTGCTTTATCGTTATCCGTCGGGCCTGTTGCCGATTCAGATCGGCGCTCACTATCACGTCGAGGCGTATGTGCAGACGACCGCGTTGCCCAACGCCAAGGCTCGAATCACGGCTTACTTCACTGACGCCGACGGACACCCGCTGATCAAAACCGTCGATCATAGCGCGTTATATGCGGCCAGCGAAGAGGGGCGGGACTGGAAGCGGCTAAGCATCGACCTGCCGGCGGACGATCCGGGGGCGGCGTTTCTGGTGCTTGAACTGGAGCTGCTTCAACCCGCCCAATACTCCGACACGAAATTGGGCAACCGCGCCCTGTTCGCGCAGGACATTCGCGGAAGCGCGTGGTTCGACGATGTTTCGGTTTCGCAAATCCCCCGCGTCACGATGAGCACCGACCGCCCCGGCAATGTCTTCCGCCGGGACGACCCGCTGCAAATTAACGTCATGGTCAGCGACCGATTCACCGACGATCTCACCGCGCAGTTTGTGGTGAAAGACGCCGACGATCGGATCGTCTATCAACGCAGCGGCGGCGTCGAAAGCACGGCTCCCAGCCCGCCGGCGCCGGGATTTAAGGCGCTGGCCTTCGCGGTTCCCGGCGTTGGGCCCGGATGGTACGAAACGTCGTTGGCCATGAGCAGCGGCGGAAAATTTCTTTGTAACCAAACGATGGACGTGGTGATCTTGCCCGATGACGCGGCATCGATATCTCCCGATCCGCGGTTCGGAATCATCGCCACCGATCTGCCGTTTGGCGCATGGAAGGAGTTGCCGGCCCTTTTGCCGATGCTCTCGGTCGGGCGCGTCAAGCTGGCCTTGTGGAGCAAGGCGGGGGACATTCAGCAGATGGACGGCGACGTTTTCGATCGCCTCCTCACCCGGCTGGCCGAGCAAGGGATTACGCCGACGGCATGTCTGGTCGATCTGCCGCCAAAACTTTCCGAGCGGCTTCGGGGCGGATCGTGGCCGGCTCTGCTCCAGGCCGACCCATCGATCTGGCGGCCGGATCTTTCATACCTGCTGGCGCGATACGCGAATCATCTGGATCGCTGGCAGATGGGGGCGGATTTTTCCGATATCTTCGCCGCCGATCCGGTCATGCGAAAAGCATACGCGGCGGTGCAGCGTGAATTCGCCGAGCTGGTTCATGATCCCGATCTGGCCATGCCCTGGCCGGCCTCCTATGAGATGGTAAAGCCGTTCCCGGCGGCGGTGGCGATGTCCATTCCGACGTCGGTGCTTCCCTATCAGATTCCGCTTTACATGAAAGAGTTTCCGGGGATCGACGGGCAACGGCTTTCGCTGAGTTTTGAAATTCTCGACCGCGATCGGTATGGCCGCACGGCCCAGTTCAGGGATTTCGCGCAGCGCGCGATCTATGCGCTGAGCGCCGGCGCCACCCGCATCGATTTTCCGCTGCCGTTCGCGATCGGCGCCGACGCGAAGCAGACGCTCAAGCAGCCGCGCGAGATTCTCATGCCGATGCGGACCATTATTTCCGTACTCGGCAGCGCCACGTTCAAAGGACGGATTCCCATCGCCGACGGCGTGGAGGCCTTTCTCTTTGACCGCGATGGACGCGGCATCGTCGCGCTCTGGAGCAAAGGCGACGTCAACGGACAAAAAACATTGGCGATGAATCTCGGTCAGCAGCCGATGTGCGTCGATCTGTGGGGCAACGTGACGGCCCTGCTCAGCGTTCCCGGCAATAAATCTCCCAATGACGTGCAACTGACGGTTGGGCCGATGCCGATGTTTTTGATTGGCATTGACGCGCCCCAGGCGCAGCTTCGCGCGAGCGTTTCGATCGATCAGCCGATGCTGGAATCCAGCTTTCAGTCTCACGTGCGGCGGATCCGTTTCGTCAATCCGTACAAGACGCTTCTATCGGGCACGGTCAAGCTGAAAGCGCCGAATGGCTGGACGCTCAATCCGCCGACGTTCGTTTTTTCGCTTAATCCCGGCGACACGTTTGATCAGGCGGTGACGCTTTCGTTTCCGTACAATTCCTTTGCCGGCCCCAAGCCGCTGGATTGTATTTTTACCCTTCAGGGATTGGCGAACAACAATAATTTCACCGTTCCGTTGACGCTGACGCTGGGGCTGTCGGACGTGGGAATGCAGAGCATCGCCATTCGCGACGGCAACGACGTGATCGTTCAGCAAATGATCAGCAACTACGGCGAAAAATCGATCGATTACACCGCGTTCGTCACCTTCCCCGGCCAGCCGCGCCAGGAACGGCTCATCACCCAACTGGGAACCGGAACCACCGTAATCAAGCGATACCGCTTCAGAGACGTTCACGTGACGGAACATACAAAGGTGCGGGTGGGCGTGAAGGAACTGCTGGGAGTCCGGGTGCTGAATGAGGAACTGAGCGTGCAATGAGTTGGTGGTTGGTAGTTGTCAGTTGTTAGTTGCCAGTTGTCAGTTGTTAGTTTGTTAAGTCTGTAGCGTTTCTACGTTTAGCGGCCCCGCTTGCGGGCGTGATTCGCGACCTCCACTCGCTGTACCAACTGCGAAATGCTCTGACAACCAACAATTAGCGACTGACAACTACCAACTATCAACCAGCAACGAGCAACTACCAACTAACAACTAACAACTAACAACGCACAACTCCTAAACAATCGCCCCTGCCCGGTCGGCCTGAATCAGCTCCCCATTATCGGCGCAGACGGCTGAGAGCCGGCCGTTGGCGCCGAGCGCCGCGCCGGTGTCGAGCAGGACGATTTGGGACCCGCGCACCGGCTTCACGTCGGCGCCTTTTAGATAATTACTCACCGGCGTATGCCCGAAATATCCCGTTCGCTTCCATCGTTTTTTGGACTGGATCTGAGCCTCGTTATATCGCCCCCATAGAAGCTGCGACCGTAACTTGGCGTCGGAGACCAGCCGCGCGGCGATGTCGGGGCTCGTGTCCGATTCGGCCGGGTCCCAATAGGCGTGGGCGACAAAAAAAGTGTCGTATTCAACCACCGCCCGCAGCCCGCGGAAAAATTTCCGATGCTCGGCCGGCACCAGTTGCGTCAATTGCCGCAGCCGTTGCAGGTCCGGATGACGAAGCAGAAATTCCAATTGCGTCCAGTCGGCGCCGTATGCCCCAAGGGTATCGGCCAAGCCGTGGTTCATAAACGATCGGTAAGCCGCCAATGCGTCGGACGGATCGTTCTGCCCGAGATAGCATTGGCCGTTGACGATCAGGTCGAAGATGTCGTCGTGATTTCCGCGCAGGAACGTCGCATTTTGCAAGCCGAGCAGGCGGTCGATCACGCCGGGCGTCTGGGGGCCGCGATTGACATAGTCGCCGACGAAAATGTAACGGGCGCCAAGGTCGCGCTTAAGCACGGCCTCAAGGAGCGCTTCGAGCGGCCGAAGCATCCCGTGGATGTCTCCAATAACCCATCGCATCAATGGCACATTCAACCATAGATCGCTCACGATTCAAACCATGCCGCCGGGTGGCGTCTTGAAGCCTTCCATAAATGTCTTGTAATTCGATAGGATTTGTATATATTATGAGGATGCAGCGTCTCAAGCGATTTTTCGGTGTGGTCCCTGCGATTGTATCGATTGCCGTGGTTTTGGTCGGTGGGTGCCGCAAGATCGAGACGACCCACAAAGCGTCGGGGCAGGAGACGAATGTTCCCCCGGCGGAGGTTCGGATTGGGTACTTCGGAAATCTGACCCACGCGCAAGCCGTGCTTGGCGTTTCGTCGGGGGAATTTGGCGAGGCGATTAAGCCGTCGGTCTTGACGGCGAAGGTGTTTAATGCCGGGCCATCGCTGATTGAAGCGCTGTTGGCGGGGGAAATCGACGTCGGGTACGTCGGTCCCGGACCAGTGCTCAACGCACATCTAAGAGGGCGCGGCAAGGACGTTCGCGTCATATCGGCGGCGGCGGCCAACGGGGTGCTCATCGTCGCGCGAAAGGATTCGGGGATCGAGAAGCTGGAAGATCTCAAAGGCAAGCGCGTCGCCACCCCGCAGCACGGCAATACGCAGGACATCGCGGCAAGGCATTATCTGACGCATGTTCTGGGTCAGGAGGACGCGGCGAATGTGGTGCCGATTGCGAATCCCGAGCAGTTGAAGATGATGGAAGACGGTCAGATCGACGCCGCTTGGGCGCCGGAGCCCTGGGGGTCGCGTTTGGTGGCGCAGGCCGGGGCGCACGTGGTGGCCGAGGAGAAGGATATTTGGCCGGCCAAGGTTTTCGTGTTGACGCTGGTGATAACGACGCCGCGGTTTCTGGAAAATCACCCGGATGTCGTTCGCAAGATGCTGGAGGTGCATCATCATTGGACGGTTCGATTGCAGCGCGAGCCGGAAAAATACGCGCCGCGGCTTGAAGAAGCGCTGTTCGCGCTGAGCGGCAAGAAACTTCCGCCGGGCGTATTGGAATCGTCGATTCAGACGGTTCGATTTTTGGACGATCCGCTGCCGGACACGATTAAGACGATGGGAGATTGGGCCTACGATCTGAAACTGGCGCCCCATCCGCCGGACCTCACCGGCCTGATCGACACGAGCATTCTAAAGCGTATCGAAACACAGAAGTCAGCCCCCTGAGTACGGAGGGGAACCTTATGGCAGCATCAGCCGTCGCATCTACATCCACCGCCATCGGCTTGCCGGTCTTCGCAAGCTCCGCGGATGTTCGTTCGTTGGCGCTGGCGGCGGTGGGGGCCGCGTCGCCTGGACGCGAGCGCGCCAATGTCGCCGCCCGCGGAAGGCTGGTGCTTCGGAACATCGACGTCAATTTTCCCGGCTCATCGATGCAGGCGCTTCGGGATGTCAGTCTGACCTGCGCGCCCGGCGAGTTCGTGGTCGTCGTCGGTCCAAGCGGATGCGGCAAAAGCACGCTCCTTGGCGTGGCGGCGGGAATGCTGAAGCAAGCAAAAGGGGCGGTCGAACTCGACGGCCAGCGCAGCGACGGCCCCAGCCCCGATCGCGCGATGGTCTTTCAGGATCACGGCCTGTTCCCCTGGCTCACGACCGCTCAGAACATCGAGTTCGGATTGAAAATGCTGAAGGTCGATAAAAACGAGCGGGCGTCGCGCGTCGACGCCGCGTTGCAACTGGTTCATCTTCAAACCAAGCGAGATAAGCTCATCCACGAACTTTCGGGCGGCATGCGTCAGCGCGTGGCCATCGCCCGCGCGTTGGTCATGGACCCGGCGGTGCTGCTCATGGACGAGCCCTTCGCCGCCCTCGACGCCCAGACGCGAACGCTTCTTCACGGCCAGCTCCAGGAAATCTGGGCCGAGACGAAAAAGACGATTTTGTTCGTCACCCATTCCGTCGGCGAAGCGGTTCGTCTGGCCGATCGGATCATCGTGCTGCATTCGCATCCCGGCCGGATTCGGCGCGAGGTGATCGTGCCGCTGGCGCACCCGCGCAATCCAGACAACGAGGACATCAGCGAAATTACCCGGATCGTCCGCAAAGAAATTGAAGATGAGGTCAACCGTGTCAACGCCGAGATGGCAGAAGAATACTGGAATCCTCAAGCGTCTGCTCGTCTGGGCGTTAATACTGGCATGCTGGGAGACGGCATTTAGGGCTTCGGGATGGACATGGGTACGCGGCGCCGAACAGTCGATCCTCGGCGCGCAGTATGAATGGAAGGCCACCACCTTCCCCGCGCCAAGCCACGTGATCGACGCCATTCTGGGAATGCTCAACATTCATACCGGCTTCGGCGAGCCGTTGCATCCCGGCTGGCCCCGGCCGATCGATAACGCCGCCCCAACCGGCATCGGACGCATCCTAAACAGCGACCTCGTCAGAGCGACGATCATCAGCCTTACGCGCCTGGTCGTGGGATTCGTCGTCAGCATCACCCTGGGCGCGACGCTGGGCCTGCTGATGTGGCGGTTCGACGCCATCGATCAATTCATCGGCCCCCTTTTTCTCGGCTTGCAGACCCTTCCCAGCGTCTGTTGGGTTCCGCTGGCGATCTTATGCTTCGGGATCAACGAGCAAGGCATTCTGTTCGTGCTGGTGATGGGAAGTTTTTCCGCCGCCGCTCTTTCGCTGCGGGATGGACTTCGCAACATTCCCCCGCTGTACCCGCGCGCGGGCCTGATGCTCGGCGCCAGCGGATGGCGGCTCTATGTGTATATTCTTCTTCCCGCCAGCCTGCCCGCGCTCGCCGGGAGCTTGCGGACCGGGTTTTCTTTCGCCTGGCGATCGCTCATGGGCGCGGAATTGATCTTTCCGGTGGAAAAATATCGCGGCATCGGCTTTCTCCTGGAAACCGGCCGCGACTTTTCGGATGTCGCCCAGGTCGTCGCGGTGATGATAATCATGGTGGTCATCGGCATGATCGCCGATCGCTGGATTTTTGCGGTCCTGCAACGCCGGATTCAAGCCCGTTTCGGTCTTGCGTGATTCTGGTATTTTCAATCGGCGGGAGGCGGGATGCGTCGACTACCGTTGGCGTCGTGGTCACTTCGCCCCACGCGACTTATGATACCCGCCATGACTTCCACTGAAAGCGAGACCGCCGTTCCGATCGGACAACTGCAAACCGATACGTTCTGCCAGGCGTGCGGCTACAACCTCCACGCCCAGGTCGTCTCGCGAGACCAGCGGCTGAATCTTCTCGTCTGCCGATGTCCGGAGTGCGGCCAATTCGCGGCGGCGGGACACGGAGTCACGATCGGCAGGGTTTGGCTCAATCGATTCGCGACGCTCCTGCTCTTCATTTGGGTGATGTTTCTATTTTTTGGGTTTGGCCTGTCTACGCTGTTTCTGGGGATGCTCCCATACGCCCATCTACGCACGTCAACGCATTGGCAGGAAGCCGTTGAATGGAATCTTCAATCGCGGACATGGGTGACGCGCTATGTTTACTCAATTGAACCAGGGCACACGCTGACGCCCGAAGAAATTCGGCAGGAACGATACGCACTCTTCATGATCGAAGCGACAGCCGGCACGCTGGCGGTTTTGGTTGGGATATTTCACTCGGTTTTTTTCTGGCATGTCAAAGGCGCCACCCGGGCTCTGGCGTTTGTCTTCCCGTTGATCTCGTTTATGGGCGCGTCGGCATTCTGGCTCCTGAATCCGATGGCCCGATTCCTCCGCGGGTGGGGAATCGCAACGCTTTGCGTCGATCTGCTGTTCCAGTGCGCATGCGTGGTGGCCGGGTTGGCGTTCGGACGGCCGATCGCCCGCGCCCTGCTGCGATGGTTCATCCCTCCAAAGCCACGTCAACACCTGGCCTTCCTCTGGACGACCGACGGCAAAAAACTTCCGGTCTGAATATCCCTCCAAATAATACGAATCGCGAACTTCCACCATGTAATGGGCGTATTATTTTTGTTCTACAATCCTCCTTCCCTGGGCGGCGTGGTTGTCCGAGAGGATCCACGCCGCCTTTGTCGTTACATGTGGTGGCCAGGGGTGACAGAAATTTTTTTCTTCGACCTGTTCTCCCTGATACAGCATATAGAGCTTGGCTTCCGTTATATCCATCTAATGGATTCCACCCGAGTCTTGACCGACATTCCTTGGTCCTCCCGTATTATTAACCAAATCTTAGCCGATTTTTCGTAGAATCCTTAAAATATGGCTTTTAAGATTTGATTCCGATTGAACTCGGACAATAAGAGAACGATCGAATGCCCGAAACAAGGATGCATTTTATGACGACCGTAGCCCCCGCTCAGAAAGTCGTCGTTTTGAGAAGTCCTCAAGAAGAGGGAAATTTTCGCTATTGGATGGCTGAATTCTCACGGGAAGACGCGCACAATTGGGAGGAACGTCTGAAGGCAACCGAACGAGGCGTGGAGTCTGAAATCGGCGGCGCTTTCGGCGATCCCCTCACGCTTCCCCAAGTGATGAAAAAGCTCGAGCATCGGCCCGATTTTCAAGTCTTGGATTTTCCGCGCCACTAGATCACCGTCAGGTTGCGATAGCGCTCCCACGTTTAGTGGCCCCGCTTGCGGGGCGTTCTTCCCGCCCAATGCTTGCGGGGCGTGCTCGACGCCCAAGGCTTGCGCGACGTTCTTCCCGCCCAAGGCTTGCGGCGGCGTGCTCGACGCCCAAGGCTCCCTAAGCCACGAGTCAAAAAAATCACCAAGCGAGAATTATTCACACGTGGGGCGCGCGAAGATCGCCGGGCTCGGAAACCGGTCCCGGTAAAGCATGCGCTCGAGCCAAGTCGCGCCGTGAAGGGAGGGGTCGGCAATATCGACCACGCGGATTTTTCCTCGCCGGGTAAGCAGGACCAGTTGGCCGCCGCGAATTTCGCTTACGGTCCAGAACTTGTCCACTTCGTATTGATACCCTTCACCCAGCGGTTCGGGACGAACGTGCCGGGCGCGGAGGCCGGGATGGGTGCTCCGCTTGCAAGCTCGAAAAATCACGCGGTCACCCACGCTGTATTTTTGAACACGTAGCGTTTTCGCGATCATGGGCTGCGCCTTTGTGTACTGCTGCCGGTGGTTGGTTGAGTCTATCACATGTCAAGCGGCATCGCATCGTTTTTCGCAATTTTTTTTGAAGGAATCCATTCTTTTTATCGGCTCGAGCGGGGGAGAAACGCTTGGGATTCGTATGGTTCGATCGAGGCGGCTGAGATATCGGCCATCCGGTCCGATCCGCCGCGCGGCCACGCCGTCCATTTCGCGTCGCTCATTCTTCAAGTACCCTTTGCCGATCCATGAATGAACCGACAACCATCCTGATGGCCGGCGGAGGTACCGGCGGGCACTTGTTTCCCGGAATCGCGGTGGCCCAGGCGCTGCGCGCGCTGCTGCCGGACGCCAGGCCGCTGTTTCTCTGCACGCAACGAGAGATCGACCGCGTGATCCTCGAATCGACCGGATTCGAGTTCATTCCGCAGCCGATCGTTCCGCCGGTGAAATCGATCGGAGGATTGCTGAAATTCTGGAAATCCTGGCGCGAGACCAAAGACCTGGTTCGGAAAATATTGCACGAACGGCGGCCGATCGCCGCCCTGGGCCTCGGCGGTTATGCCGCCGGCGTGGCGATTCGCGAGGCGGCGGGAAAGAAAGTGCCGTCGGCGCTGATCAACCCTGACGTCATTCCCGGCAAAGCCAATCAGTTCCTCATGAAGCGCGCCAAAGCCGTCTGCTGCCAATTCGCTTCCACCGCCAATCACGTGGCCGCCGCCGAAAGATCGAAATTGCGAATCACCGGCTGCCCCATCCGCGAGGACATCCGAACGCTCCCGCCGCGCGAGGAGGCTTCCCGGCGGCTTCAACTCGATCCCCGGCTGATGACATTGGCCGTTACCGGCGCCTCCCTCGGCGCCAAAACGGTCAACGAAGCGGTGCTCACCATGTTTGAAGGCGTCGCACTTCGTGGCTGGCAGGTGCTACACCTTGCCGGCCGCGAGCACGCCGACGCGGTGCGGGCCGGTTATCGCGAGCTGGCCGACAACGGCACGTCTGTCGCCGCCCAAGTGATTGATTTCACGCCCGCGATGGCCGACGTCTGGGCCGTTACGGATTTAGCCGTGAGTCGGTCCGGCGCCAGCAGTTGCGCCGAGCTGACGGCGTGCGGCATTCCGTCGATCCTGCTGCCGTACCCGTTTCACCGCGACATGCATCAACGGCTGAACGCGAAAGAGCTGTCGGACGCCGGGGCGGCGGCGCTAGTAGATGATGAGATGGATCGGCGCAAAAACGCCGACAAGCTCAGGCCGGTTCTCGAATCACTTTTGTACGACGCCGGCAAGCGCCGCG
>DASZME010000049.1:0-35722 GCA_035551995.1 Tepidisphaeraceae bacterium | reverse complement strand
CGCCTTTGAATTCGCGCGCTCGTTCTTTGTCCTGCGTCGTGAGTTCGCCGAGAAAGCTCTTAAAGTCTCCCTTCTCGACGGACCGCTCCGTCAGTTTGACCAAGCCGCTCTTGACTCCGCTGTCGGCGTTCACATTTTTGTTTTCGAATCCGGCGGGTAGAGCCAACGGCTGCGACGCTTGTGCCCCAGCGGCCGCAGGGCGTTGATCGGGGGTCGCCGCGCCAGCCGGCAACGTGAATGAAAGCATGCCTAAACCGATCACGGCAACCGCAGCCAATCTCAGTTGTTTCCGTTGTGTAATAGATGTCATTGACATATTGACACTCTCTTTCTCCGGGGTAAACCGGGTTTGAAGCTGCTTTCAGAAGCTGCAAACCAGACGCCAGCTTTTTCGAATTTGATGCGGTTGTCTCTGGAGTATGTTACAATTCGGGGATAATGGCCACCCTGAGCCGCGGCGCGCCGCGAGGGTGAGCTTTCGCAAGTAAAACCGTTTCTGCGACTGGATAAGAAGTATGAGTCGATCTGTGGCCTGTTTCATGGCGGCTATTTTGATCGTTCCAGCGATCGTATGCGACATCCGGGCCGATGATTGGCCGCAATGGATGGGGACGCAGCGCGACGGTACATGGCGGGAAAATGGCCTGGTCACGGATTTTCCCAAAGAGGGACTCAAAACTCGCTGGCGCAGTCCCGTCGGCGGCGGGTATTGCGGTCCCGCTGTGGCCGACGGGAGGGTTTATGTCGCAGACTACATTCCCAACCCGTCCGTGCAGCGCCCGCGCAATCCATTTCAACGGATCACGCAGCTGGGGGTCGAGCGCGTTCTCTGTCTCGATGCGGCAACGGGCAAGATCGTGTGGACGCACGCCTATGACGTCGCGTACGGGATGTCGTACTCGGCTGGGCCGCGAGCGACGCCGTGCGTGGATGGCGACTCCGTCTACTCCCTGGGAGCCGAGGGAGATCTGCTCTGTCTCGATGACAAGACGGGGAATGTGAAGTGGTCAAAACATCTTTCGGATTCTGTTTCGCCCACGCCGACCTGGGGATTTGCGTCTCATCCGCTCGTGTACGGCGATCGATTGATCTGCATCACCGGCGGTTGCGATCCCGACCATGGCCGCGGCGTCGTCACCGCTTTCGATAAACAGACCGGCGCCGCGATATGGTCGGCTCTCAAAGCCAAGGAACCCGGCTACGCGCCGCCGATGATTTGCCAGTCCGGCGGCGTCAAACAACTGATCATCTGGGACCCCGACGCCGTCTATTCGCTGGACCCGGCGACGGGAAAGATATATTGGTCGCAGCCATTTGGGCCGGTGCGGCTGGGGCTGTGCGTCATGACGCCGCGGTTTTATCATGACCCCCAACTTGGAGACGTATTGTTCGTCGCCACGCAATATGAAGGCTCGCTTGTTTTGAAGCTGGATGAGAAAAAGCCCGGCGCCACCGTGCTCTGGCGCCGGGCCGGCAAGAGCGACCGCAAAACCGACGCGCTCCACGTCCTGCTCTCATCCGCGTCGCTACGCGACGGACATATCTATGGCGTGGACGCCTACGGCGAATTGCGCTGCCTCGATCTAAAGACCGGCGACCGCCTCTGGCAAACCTTCGACGCCACCACCTACGACGCCGGCCAGCAGAAGTGGGCGTCGGCGTTCCTCATTCAATTAGGTGAGCACGCAAGCCGGTATCTCATCGCCAATGAACACGGCGATCTGATTCTGGCGAATCTCGACCCGGCCGGCTACCACGAAATCAGCCGTACGCATCTGCTGGACCCGACCAACGCCGATCCCGGCCGCCCCGCGCTTTGGTGTCACCCGGCCTGCGCCGACCATTGCATATTCTGGCGCAACGACAAAGAGATGGTCTGCGCGTCGATGGCCGCTTCCGACAATGGACAATAAATTGCCCGCGGAACGGTGCATGCTCGCGCTCTCGACGCTCCCGATGTTTTGATTACTGAACGTACGACAAGCGATTCCCGCGCACTCACTCGCTCCAATCCAGGTTCTCGAGATGCCGTTGAATATCCCCGGCACTTTGGAAACGTGCGAGGATAAGCGAGTCCTTAAGCCCCCGAATAATATTTTTCACCACCTTCGGCTGTTCGCTGTATCGCGCTCGGCCGCCGACCAGAGTATGAAATACCTGAACAAGATTCAGGACGTCTTTATAAATCTTGCTCTTCGTCGGCTTCCCCAAATCGAAGAAATCCAGCAGCTTCACTTCAAATCCGATCCCGCGCCGGCGGATCATCACATTGTCGTCGTGAATGTCCCCATGATATTCACCGCGCTCATGAATCGGAGCGATTCCTTTCGCCAGATCGTATAACACGTGCAACGCCTCGAACGTGCTGAGTCGCTCGGCGGGTTGCTGGGCGATAAACTCGCTGAGCTTCTGGCCCTCGACCAGTTCGCTGATGACCACCATGACTTTCTTTCGTTTGACGTAGGCGATCTCCTGGTGGTGATATTGCATCAGGATCGGGCAGTGCCGAAGCGCATCGAGCTTTCGGGCGTAAACGATAGCCGCCTTGCCCATCGGATCGCGGTGGGGATAATAGAATTTTGCGGCTCTGCGAATGCCGGTCGCGCGCTCGACGATTTCGTATACTTCCCCTTCGTACCCGCTTCCAAGCTGCTGGCCGATCTGGTATTTCCCGGCTACGATCCTCCCCGGCGGAAAATCGAACCTGCGGACCTTGCTTGGGCGGTACATGATCGTCAATCATTCGGTGATGCGTGCCGGGCGTCAATGGATCGGCCAAGCCGTAATGCGGAAACGAAAGATTTCCCGGAGATTTGCGAGCGCCGCCGCCGCCCCTTTTGAACGAAAATCAGGTCCGATAACCGTAAGCCGGAGAACGATCGATGCCGACGGATGATTGGATCGCGCTGTGCCCGAGTCCGCTGGACACGGCAAAAGCCATGGAGTTCGTCGGCGACGAGCGCGCCGGCGGCGTGGCGGCGTTCCTGGGCGTTACGCGCGCCGAGCAAAGCTCCGGGGGTCAGCCGCTTGTCGCGCTGGATTACGAGGCATACGCCGGAATGGCCGAATCGCAATTAAACGATCTTGCCCGGCGGGCGCGCGAGCGCGGGCCGATTCTCAAGCTTGCGCTGCTGCATCGCATTGGCAGGGTCGGCATCGCCGAGCCTTCGGTGGTGATCGCGGTTTCGACGCCGCATCGGGCCGAGGCGTTCGAAGCGTGCCGCTGGCTTATCGATACGCTCAAGGCGGAAGTCGCCATTTGGAAAAAGGAAATCTGGGCGGGGGAACCGCCTACGTGGAAATGACGATCAGCGGGTATACTCCCGCGATGGACCTCGGTTTCATTATCATTCAGACGTTCTATTGGCTGGCGCTGGCGACGTGGTTCGGCGGGGTGCTCTTTGTCACCATGGCCGCTCCGGTTATCTTCCGCACCGTCGGCGAAAGCGATCCGATCCTTCCCACCGTTCTCAGCGTTAATCTCGAAGGCCAGCACGGCACCCTGTTGGCCGGGTCGATCGTCGCCAATCTGCTGGCGGCGACGTTGCGGATTCAACTGGCGTGCGCGGCGGTGCTGGGACTCTGCTTCATCGCGCACTGGAAAATTTTCTATCACCTTCAGCTGGGATTGCTAGTGGTTCGCACAGTTTTGTTCGTGATGGCCGTGGCGCTGTTGATCTATGACTGGCGGGTTGTTTCACCGCGAATTTTCGAGAATCGCCAGAAGTACATCGACAATGCCGACGAACCGGAAATCGCCAACGCCGCTAAAGAGCAGTTTGACCGCTATCATCACGAAAGCGTCAACGTGCTGATGCTTGGATTGGGCGCGCTACTGGGGTTGGTTCTATTCAGCGCGGGAATTTCCACGGCACAGTCGTTTTCGTTTGGCCACTAAAACGATCGGAGCGATTGGCATGCCTCGGAAAATTTCCCGCAAGTCGCTCGATCGAAAGCATCGCGTCGCGGCCATCCTTCCGATTCTTAAGCGAACCTATCCGACGGCCAAATGCAGCCTCGATCATACGTCGCCGCTACAACTTCTGGTGGCGACGATCCTGTCGGCTCAATCAACCGACGCACGGGTTAATATCGTCACCAGGGACCTCTTCCAAAAATACAAATCAGCCCGCGACCTGGCTTCTGTATCCCAGGAGCGACTCGAAGAAGACATCCGTTCGACCGGCTTCTATCGAAACAAGGCCAAGTCGATTCGCGCGATGGCCCAGGCGCTGATCGACCATCACGGCGGCGAGGTTCCGCGGACGATGGAAGCGCTATTTGACCTACCCGGCGTCGGCCGCAAAACCGCCAACGTCGTGCTCGGCAACGCCTTCGGGATCAACGTCGGCATCACCGTCGATACGCATGTCACGCGCCTGGCCAATCGATTGAAGCTGACCGATTACGCGAGCGACGCGGTGAAAATCGAGCAAGACCTGATGCCGCTGGTTCCGCAAGAGGATTGGGCGCTCTGGTCGCACCTGCTGATTTTTCACGGCAGGGCGATCTGCACGGCTCGCAATCCGAAATGCGAAAAATGTCCGATTCTGGAATTCTGCCCAACCGGAAAGAAACTCGTCGCGGAACGAAAATCCGAAAATTCAAAACTCAAGGCATGAGGTCGATCGATCGGCGACTGGCCGATCGGTTCTTTCCCCTTCGGAGATCTCGTTTTCGGTCGGACCGATGTCATTTCGCTCAACGGCACGTCATCGAGCCGGTAAATTCCACGGAGCGCGCATGGTTGGAATCGCACAGCTTCAACATCGATGGACGGCGGCACTCGCCTGTCTCCTTGCATCGACGTGCGCCGCCCGCGCCGATTGGCCGACCACTCGCCCGACGACGTCGCATTGGGCGTTCGTGGCCCCGCAAAGACCCGCCGTTCCTGCGTTGAAAGACGGCGGATGGAGCCGCAACCCGATCGACTATTTCGTGCTGGACCGCCTTCAATCGCAAGGCCTGTCGCCGTCGCCGGAAGCGCCCAAAGCGACGCTTCTCCGCCGGGTGAGTCTCGACCTGATCGGCCTTCAGCCGACGCCGGCGGAGCTGGACGCTTTCCTGAATGACGCCAGCGCGGATGCCTATGAAAAGGTGGTCGATCGACTGCTGGCCAGTCCGCATTACGGCGAACGATGGGGCAAGCATTGGCTTGACGCGGCACGGTATGGGGATTCAAACGGTTACAGCATCGATGGGGCGCGGTCGATGTGGCGATATCGCGACTGGGTGATCGACGCGATCAATCGAGACATGCCGTTCGATGAGTTTACGATCGAGCAGATCGCCGGGGACATGTTGCCGAACGCGACGCTCGAGCAAAAGATCGCGACGGGATTTCATCGCAATACGCAGATCAATCAGGAAGGGGGAATCGACGAAGAGCAATTTCGCGTGGAGGCGATCGTCGATCGCGTGAACACCACCGGATCGGTTTTCCTTGGATTGACGATCGGATGCGCGCAGTGTCACAACCACAAATTCGATCCGATCGCCCAGGCTGATTTTTATCGGTTTTTCGCGTTCTTCAATAGTTGTGATGAGCCGGAGCTCAAGACGCCGGTGGGGGACCAGTTAAAGCGGGAAAGTGAAATTCGCTATCAATACGCCACGCTGGAGATGGAGAAGCAGGAGTTTGAGCATCGCATCGCGGAGAAGGCCGCCGCGTGGGAATCGACGTTGACCGGCGCCGAGAAGGCCACGCTCGGTGAAAACGTGAGAGCCGTTCTTTCGGTCGCGGGGGATTCTCGCACCAAGGCGCAGCGCGACACGATTATTTCCGCGTTCCGCGCGGCAAGCCCGGAGATTCGCGAAAGAGACAGAAAGCTGGCCGCGCTCAAAAAAGACCAGGCCGGCGCCGTGACGCGAACGCTTGTCCTGCAAGAGCGCCGCGAGCCGCGCCAGACGCACGTGTTCATCAAAGGCGATTTCACGCGGCATGGCGATCCGGTCACGCCGGCCGTCCCGGCGATCCTGCCGCAAATCGACGCGCCGAACCCGACGCGACTGGATCTTGCGCGCTGGCTCGTCGATCCGCGGAATCCGCTGACCGCCCGCGTGACCGTCAACCGCGTCTGGCAGCATTATTTCGGTCTTGGCGTGGTCGAAACGGAAAACGATTTTGGAACGCAGGGCTCCGGCCCGTCCAACCCGAAGTTGCTCGATTGGCTCGCGACCGAATTGGTCAATCGGCGCTGGAGCCGAAAGGCGATCCATCGGCTGATCGTCACCTCCGCGACCTATCGGCAATCGTCGATCGCGCGGCCCCAATTGGCAGACGTCGATCCTTACAACCGCCTGCTCGCCCGCCAGTCGCGCGTGCGGCTTGACGCCGAGATCGTCCGCGACGTCGGACTGCAAGCCAGCGGCTTGCTCTGCGATACCGTCGGGGGCCCAAGCGTCTTTCCGTCGCAGCCCGACGGCGTCATGGGGCTGGGCCAATTCAAGCGGGAATGGAAAACCAGCGCCGGACCGGACCAATATCGGCGGGGGATGTACACCTTCCTCTGGCGATCCACGCCACACCCGCTGCTGACGGCCTTCGACGCCACCAACGCCACCGCCTCCTGTACCCGCCGATTGCGATCAAACACGCCGCTTCAGGCGCTGATCCTTCTCAACGATCAGGCTTGCCTGGAATTTGCGCGGGCGATGGCGTCGCGCGTGTTGCATGAAGCGCCGCCGGATGATTCGGCGCGCGTCGACTATGCGTTTCGCCTTGCCGTCACCCGCCTTCCCGAGCCCGCCGAAAAGACGTTTTTATTGCAATTGTTGAACAAACAACTGAATTCCACGCCACAATCCCTCAAGAAAGAAGATCAGTCGCTGGCGGCGTGGACGATCGTCGCGCGGGTGATCTTAAATCTCGACGAGGCCATCACACGGGAATGAGCGCGATGTATGACGATCAGGCCAATCTCCGCGACATCACGCGCCGCCACCTTTTTGGCCGCTGCGCCATCGGGTTGGGCTCGATCGCGCTGGCGTCGTTGTTGAACGAGTCGGCCCACGCCGCCGAAAAGCGCGATATGGCGCATCCGCTTTCCCCGCGGCCGGGCCATTTTCCGGCCAGGGCAAAAAACGTCATCCACCTCTTCATGGCCGGCGGACCGTCGCAATTGGAGATGTTTGATTACAAACCGAAACTGATCGAACTGAACGGCGAGCAAATTCCCGAATCTTTCATCAAGGGGAAACGCTTCGCGTTTATGAGCAGCTTTGCCGGCAAAGAGCGCCCGCGGCTTCTGGGCTCGCGGCGCAAGTTCTCCCGGCACGGCCAAAGCGGCGCCTGGGTCAGCGAAATGATGCCGCACACCGCCGGCATCGTCGATGACATCTCCATCGTTCGCTCGGCCGCCACTGATGTGTTCAACCACGCGCCCGCCAAATTGTTCATGAACACCGGCTCGACCCAGTTTGGCCGGCCGAGCATGGGCGCCTGGGTGACGTACGGCATCGGGAGCGAATCGCGCGATCTTCCCGGTTTTGTCGTGCTTCAATCGGGCCCTCGCGGCCCACGCGGCGGAGCCGTCAACTGGGCCAGCGGCATGCTTCCCAGCAGCTATCAGGGCGTGCCGCTCCGCTCCGTAGGCGATCCGATCGTCGATCTTAAGACGCCCGCCGGCATCTCCGAACTCCAGCAACGCGATACGCTCGACGCGGTCGGCGAAATGAATCTCAAACGATTCGTCGAGACCGGCGACCCGGAGATCGCCACGCGAATCGCCGCTTATGAGATGGCATATCGCATGCAGAGCAGCGCGCCGGAGTTGATCGATATTTCCGGCGAATCCAAACAGACGCTGAAACTGTACGGCGCCGAGCCGGGAAAGCCGTCGTTCGCGAACAACTGCCTGCTTGCCCGCCGACTCGTCGAGCGCGGCGTTCGCTTCGTGCAGTTGTATCACACCGACTGGGACAGCCACGGCGGGCCGGGGCAAAACCTGGAGGGGGATTTCGAAAAAGTTTGCCGCGAGACCGACCAGGCGGCCGCCGCCCTGGTGACGGATCTGAAACAGCGGGGGTTGCTTGACGACACGGTCGTTGTTTGGGGCGGAGAATTCGGACGCACGCCGATGGGGGAGAATCGGACGACGACAGGCCGCAACCATCACATCGACGCCTTTACCGTGTGGATGGCCGGCGGCGGCATCAGGGGCGGCCAAGTCGTCGGCGCCACCGATGATTTTGGATTTGCCCCCGTGCAGGACCGCATGCACGTGCACGATCTGCATGCCACCCTCCTTCACCAATTGGGCCTGGACCATAAACGGCTGACGTTTAAGTTTCAGGGCCGCGATTTTCGGCTGACGGACGTGAGCGGGAAAGTCATCGGCAAACTACTCGCGTAACTCAGTTTATCCGCATCCTGGCCTTGTCGGCATCTCGCGGGTCCGATAAAATCGCCCTTCGCGGCGCAAATTCCATTTGCCCGCCACCAATTTGTATCATATGTATGGAAGATCGCGGCGAGATGAAGCGACTGCTCTTTCGCCGATGCCGCCTTGATTTGCCTTACGTTTTCAGGTCGAGTCGCCGATAATACCAATCGCGGCGCAGACGTTGTTCGCCCCCTGTGGCGTCGGCGCCGATCCTCGTTAAGCGTGTTGTAGGCCGATCCGTCGGCGCCGGGGCGCATAATTCAGCGAAATCTGAACGTTTCAGGCATTTCGCTCGCCCTTGTCGTTGCCCTGGCCTGATAATCCCGGGGTTAAGGAGTTAATGTGAACGAACGCTCTAATCGCATCATTCGCCCCCACCGTGTCCGATTTGCCGCCGCCGGCGTCATCGAATCTCTCGAGGCGCGGGCTTACCTGTCGGGCGTCGTGCTCGGCGCCCCGGTAAATCTTGCCACCGCCTCGGCCGGGATCGCTCCGGTTTTCGCCAATCTCGCCGATTTTAATGGCGACAATAAAGCCGACCTGTTCGTCGCCAACTCCACCGACAGCGTGAGCGTGCTGACCGGCAACGGCGACGGTTCGTTCGCCGCTCCCGTCACCATCCCCGTCACCAATATGCCCCTGCCTCTGGCCACCGGGCAGTTTACCGGCAGCGGCAATCTTGACATCATCGCCGGCACCAGCAGTGTGCCCGGCAGCGGTTTGCCCGGCGACATCAGCGTCATCCTCGGCAACGGCAACGGCACGTTCGCCGCCGCCAATAACGTCCCCGCGCTGGACAACAACCAGGCGATCGCCGTCGGCGACTTCAACAACGACGGCAACCAGGACGTCATCACCGTCAGCAACAGCGCGACCCCATCCAACAACGCCGAGGTTCTCTTTGGCAATGGACAAGGCGGCCTCACCGCGTTCGCGCCGTTCAGCCTCCCGTTCGGCGGTGTTTCCACGGTCGCCGTCGGCGACTTTAACGGCGACGGAAATCTCGATTTCGTCGTCGCCAATCAGTTAAACAGTTCCGCCAGCGTCTTCCTCGGCAATGGAAACGGAACGTTCCAGGCGCCCGTGACCTACAAGACCGGCCCTTCGCCCACGTCCCTCGTCGTCGCCGATTTCACCGGCCAGACGCTCACCAATGGGATGCCCAAGCTCGGCATCGTCACCGCCGACAGCACCGGCGGAGAAGTCAGCTTTCTCGGCAATAACGGCGATGGCACCTTTGCCGCCGCCGTGAACAGCCCGGTGGCTGGTTCGGGCCCGGGCGGCGGGCCGCTCAAGGTCCGTCTGGCCAATTTCACCACCACCAACAGCACCACCGAACAGGACCTGGTCGTTCTGCTCAGCCCCAACAGTTCAGCCGACGCCACCGTGCTTCTGGGCAACGGCGACGGCACCTTCCGTCTGGGCACCACGATCGCCACGAACGGGGACACCCGCAACGCGATCGCCGCCGGCAACATCAACACCGACAACCTCACCGACGTCGTCCTCACCAACTCCAAGCAGGTTACGTCATTGCTCAACGTCACCGGTCTGGACAACACGGCCCCCACGGCGATGGTCAACGCCACGCAACTGCCGGGAAGCACACTGCTGAGCACCTACGACTTCAGCGTAACCTATACCGATTCTCTCCAGGTTGACGCCAGCACGCTTGGCGCCGGAAATCTGATCGTGACGTTCCCCGACGGCACGACCCATCAGGCCGCCACGCTCACCCCCGGCCAAAACCTCGGCAACGCCGCGACCATCACCGCCAAGTACCGCATCACCTTCCCCAGCGACCTCACGGCCGCCCAAAACGGTCCCTATACCGTCACGCTCAACGGCAACAGCGTCACCAACGCCAATGGCGTCGCCGCCGCCGCCGGGAACATCGGATCGTTCACGTTGAATGTCGTCACTGGCGACAACACGCCGCCCACCGCCGCCGTCAGCGCCAATCAGGCGCCCGCCGTCGCGGGGGCAACCACCTACAACTTCACCGTCCTCTTTTCCGACGACGTTGCGGTCGACGCCACGACGATCGTCAATCACGATCTCACCGTGACGTTCCCCGGCAATGTTCAGACCCAGCCCGCCACGCTGGTGAGCACCGCCCTGATGACCGGCGCGATGGTTTTGGCGACGTATCAAATCACGTTCTCGTCGCCCCTGACATCCGCCGCCAACGGCGGGTATCAGGTCTTCGCCGGAGCCAACGGCGTCAAGGACACCAGTGGAAACGCCCTGGTCGCCGGGAACATCGGGGCGTTCACCCTGACCGTGGCCACGACGCCGACCGCGGCCGTCGATAGCGTCCAGACCACTCCCAGTACGTCTTCCAATACCTACAACTTCACCGTCACCTACGCCGACAGCGTGGCGATCAATGCCGCGACGCTGGGCAACGGCAACCTGACCGTCACCCCGCCCGGCGGCGGCGCTCCGATCGCCGCCACCCTTGTCAGCACCGGCCTGACGAACTCGACCAACATCGACGCAACGTACCAGATCGCCTTCGGGTCGAACCTGTCCCCGGCCAATAACGGCGTCTATCAGGTCAATATCGCCGGCAATAGCGTATTTGATACCAGTGCGCCACCCAGCGCCGTTCCCGCGGGCGGCGTCGGATCGTTCACGTTGACGGTTCCCACCGCGGCGCCGGCGCCGACCGGCGACTTCGCCGTCAGCGCCGTCACCGGCAAAATTCCCGCCGCCGCCGTCACCGGCGGAAAGCAAAAGGCCGGCCCGTCGGTCATCGTCACCTACAACGGAGCCACCACGCTGGTCAAGGCCACCGTTACCGTCACGCTCTATACCTCCAGCACGCAAATCCATGACAGCAGCGCCGCCGTCGCCGGCGTCCCCGTCACCAAGAAGTTAGCCAAACTCAAGCCAGGCAAGTCGTTCGCCGTCCACTTCAAGCCGTTCTCTTATCCAGCCACGGCCGGCAGCTATTACCTGGTATCCGACGTCACCCTCAACGGCGCGTTGGACAGCTATGACGGCGCCACCTCGACGCCGATCACGGTCGCCGCCGCGTTCGTTGACGCCAACGCCCTTGCCGCGACTCCGGTCAAGACTTCGCTTGCCGCCGGCGCCAAGGCATCGGCTTTCATCACCGTCCAGAATCTCGGCAACGTCGCCTATAGTGGCCCGGCCACGGTGGACGTCGCTCTGGTTCCCGCCGGCGGCGGAACCCCCACCGTCGTGGCCGCGGCCGTTCCAGTCACCCTTCACCTGACCGTCGGCCAGACCAAGAAGGTGAAGTTGAACTTCGTTCCCGCCAACCTTCCCGCGTCCGGCAGCTACAACATCACGTTGACCATCAACGTGCCGGGCGACACCAACGCGGCCAACAACGCCGTCACCTCGACCGTGGCGGTGACGATCTAAGGATCGTCGCGACCGCGCCGACCACCACTAACGTTTCTTCCCCCGGGGCTTGCAATCGCGAGCCCCGGGGTTTTACGTTGCCGGGTTGATTCACGGCCGGCGCGGCGCCGTCCAGGGCACAACGCGCCGCCTGCCGGCCGGTAGGATCTTCGGGAAGGGCGTCAACGAGTCTTCGTTTCAACGCGTGCGCGGCGATGTGCCAATCGAATTCGTCGCTGCCTTTCCGACGCGTAGAGCGATCGTCGTCGAGCGCGTGTCGCTTGTATTCCTGCCCATGGATTAGTTTCACTGAGGAATCGACCGATGAACCGCACTGCAATTCCGTTCGCTTCGATCGCCCTGACGATGATCGCTTTTTTTTCGGCCGTCGTCGTCGGCGATACACCGGCGTCATCCGTGCGCCCCGGCGTTTTCGTCGCGGTCGGGTACGGCGGACGCCGAATGTCGTCGCGCGACGGAATGACCTGGCAAAACGTGCAGCAGTGGGTCGACAAGGGCGAAGACGACAGCAATAACCTGATCAGCGTCGTTTTCGGCAAAGGTAAATTCGTCGCCGTCGGCGGCGGCGGATGGTCACGCGATACGCAGGCCGGCCACATCCTGATTTCCACCGACGGCGCGAAGTGGCGCGAAGTGAAAAAGATGCAATTCCGCATCAGCCCCATTCTCTTCGACGGCAGCCGCTTCGTCGCCGGCGCCCCCGACAAACAACTGATCTATTCCGACGACGGCGAAAATTGGAGTCTCGGCGCCAAGGTCGAATTACCCAAAGAACTGCCCGGCTGGGCCTTTTGGTTTCGCCACGCGGCGGCGTCTCCCGGAAATTTCGTATTCATGGGCAACGCCAACAAGGACCAAAAAACCTGGTGGTGTTTCACCAGCCACGACGGCCAAACCACCGCCAGTTTCTCCGTCGATCTGCCGCCGGTGAGAAGCCTCTGTTTCGGCGGCGGCAAGTTTCTTCTCGTTTCCACCGATGCGCTCTACACCTCTGGCGACGGTCAAAGATGGACCCGAGGCGCGGCGTCTCCCGCCGACGCCTTTGATCGAGTCGTCTGGACCGGAAAGGAATTCTACCTCACCGCCAAGAAAGGAACTTATACCTCTCCCGACGGCGTCGCCTGGAAACCCCTTGGCAAGCCGATTCCGTGCGGCATCCTCTGGACCGACGGTTCGCTTTTCCTCGGCTCCGGCTGGCCGGGAAAAATGTTCGCCTCCACCGACGGGATCAAGTGGGAAAAAGGTGAACAGCCGATGCCGGGCCTGGGAATAAATCAAATCGCGTATGGCGTGCCTTCAGGCTTGAAATAACGAGAACGATCGGCCGCGATCCAACGGGTCAGTCTCAACGTCCGACGTTTGCGTTCGGCCGCTTCGCACGCGGAAAGCAAGCTCTTTCGGGTAATCGTCCCTGAGATTTTAATGACGGACTTGACGATCAAATCGAGTCAATCGTCATGCTTGGCGATCGTGCTCGCGTTCTTCTCCTTTTCGATCCGCGTCTCTTTCGCCGCCCCGTCAACCCAACCGCTCTCCGGAATATCCTATCTCGACAACGGCTCCATTCGCCTCGGCGTCGATCTCGATCTGGGCGGCGCCATCACCTGGCTCTCCACGTCCGCCGACAACGCGAATCTCGTCAACAGCTGGGACCTGGGCCGGGAAATTCAAATGTCGTTTTATTCCGGGCCGATCCCCTTCACCCCCGAAGGAAAACAACCCGCCCCGCAATGGCGCGGCCTTGGCTGGAATCCCATCCAATCCGGCGACCACTTTAAGAATCGCTCCAAAACCATCGAATGTCGCAACGACGGCAAATCCATTTACATCAAGTGCGTTCCGATGCAATGGCCGCTGAACAACGTCCCCGGCCAATGCCTCTTTGAATCGCGATTATCACTCGACGCCAACACGGTCCGCGCCGATTGCACGCTTATCAATCATCGGTCCGACGTCACGCAATATCCCGCGCGCCTTCAGGAACTCCCCGCCATCTACACCAACGCCCCCTGGTGGCGGCTGATGACCTACACCGGCGACAAACCCTTCACCACCGACGCCCTCACGCAGATCCCGCCGAAAATGCCATGGACCGAATTTCGCGCCACCGAGAACTGGGCCGCCCTCGTCAACGATCACGACCGCGGCCTTGGCGTCTGGGAACCGGCCATTTTCCGTTTCAGCGGCGGCTTTGCCGGAAAGCCCGGGGCCGGCGGCGCCGGGGACTCTCCCACGGGCTATCTCTCCCCCACGCAATTGGAAATCCTCGACAGCAACATCGAATACCACTACACATACGTCCTGATCCTCGGCTCTCTCGACGAGATCCGAACCTACGTCTACGCCCACGCCACGCGCCCGTCGGCGCCGAGTTTTCATTTCGACAAAGACCGCCGGCACTGGTCCTACCACGACGCTTCCGACAACGGCCTGCCCCTTCACGGCCAACTCGACATCCACACGACCGGCCCCGATCCGCAGTGCATCAGCCCGGACGGTTTTTGGTATGCCGCCGGGTCTCCGAAAATTAAAATCGAGGCGGCGTTCGACGCCACCGCGCCCGTCGCGCGAATTCGATGGAAAACCGCCGCCGACGATCGCTTTTCCGAGGAAAAGACGATTTCGTTCCCCGTCAACCCCGACAACGCCTTCCATACTTATGAAGTCGATCTTTCACACTCACCGAGATACGTCGGCGCCATCACCGGTTTGCGCTTCGATCCCGTCTTGAAACCTGCCGCGCCCGCGCGCGTCAGGCTCAAGTCGATCTCGTTTACCGATCCGCGGCCGTAGGATCCGATCCTTGCGGCGTAAAGGGCGCTCCCGACCAGATCCAAACCATGACGCCCGCGTAAGCCGCCATCAGTGCGATCCACAGCGCCCACGGCAATTCGGGCGCATCGGCCGTATCTCGCGGATCGAAATACCCGCTCATGATTCGCCGGTTGTATTCCCTGGCGTAGGTTGTTTGGGCATTGACGGCAAAGATCGCGCTTCCCGCCGACAGCACCGCCCACAAAAGCAGCGCGGCGACGATTCCCTCGCGGTGACGATGAAGGCGGCGTCGCGCCACCGCCGCCGGAATCGCCGCCAGCAGACCGATCACGCCGATGATCGCCAGCGCGATGACCACGACGCGCAAGCTCGAGTCCTCCGGATCGGGACCTTCGGCATATGACAAAAGTTGAATCATGGCGATATTTTAAACACGCCGATTTCACCGGACGTTCCCGCATTCGCTCCGACGGCATCCTCGCCAAAGGTCCACGATGTGCCCGCCGCCGCTCTGTGCGTACTTTATTTCGGCGGCAGCATCTTCTGTTTCAGACCCGGCGCCAGCGCAAGGAATTCCGGACCTTTGTGAATAAGCGTCGCGCCAAATCGAAGCGCGGTCGCGGCGACAACTGAATCCGCGAATGATATCTTGTGGGCCGCTTTATATTTCGCGGCTTCGCTGCACAGGGCCGCGTCTGAATGGATCCACCGAATGGGAAGCGCGTTGATATCGGCCAGCCGCTGGCTGGCCGTCAATTCGCCCTCTTCCTGTAGCGTGATGTATTGCACCTCGGCGAGACTCACGAATAAGCCGTAAAGGTGGTTGCGCCCGGCGATGGCGTCCGCAATGTAATTTTGCACCTCGTCGGCGCCGGATTCATCGTCGGTAAAGAGTCAAAATCGCGGATGTATCGAGGACAAAAGCGTCAGCCACCGGCGCCTTCCCCGGCACGATCTTCCAGCAGCCTCGCGACGAGTTTCTTTCCCTCGCTGGCGCCGCGCAACCGTTCCAATGCCTGACGCTGAACACTTTCGGGCATGGACACCACGTGTTCGCGAACGAGCAGCTGCTCCTCGGGAGCAAGGCTCTGGAAATCCTGCAACAATTTCGCGGCCACTGCGGTCATGAACATAGGGTAGCCGCGCATTGGGCTGCGGACAAGATCATCTGAAATTGGAGTCGGATGAACGGGGGACGCGCATCGCGATGTGCGTATGATGCGTTAGCTCAAGTTCGCCGGAATTATCGCTGACTCATGTTCGGAATCCGATCTCGCGCGAGTGACCGCGAACTTTGGCGAATTCGATCCCGTGTGGCAAGGCGCGCGGCAGCCGCGCGGTCGCTCGGGAATTCATAATCGCCACCGCCGCTTCACTCCCATCGGCGTTTCGCCTACACTGCCACATGTTCGCTAGGGGTGGCCGGCTTTAAGAACGCCGGCCTGAGACGAAACCCTTGGAACCTGATCCGGCTTGTACCGGCGTAGGGAAGCGAATGGCCCGGCAGATCTTCTGTCCCCATCTCGCTTTCGTCGCGCCGCTTAAATTGCATTTGCAGGAGTTGCCATGAATTCTTCGCGTGTTGCGTCCGATCGATCATATTCGCTTCCGCCGGTGGGGGATAATCCGTCCACGGATCGGCAGGGGACGACGCCGGGGTCTTTTGCCAATGCGGGGCGGGTAGGAACGCCGTATACGTATAGTTCGCCGGACACGCCGGGAATGCCGGGCGTTTCCGATCTGACGGCGATGGATTTTTGCTCGCGGCGCGATCACGAGGGCAAAACGCAACTGGAAGAAGCCCGATCGGGACGGGTCAGTCCCGAGATGAAACGGGTGGCGCTGCGCGAGCCACATTTGTCGCCGGAACAGATTCGGGGGGAAGTGGCGGCGGGACGGATGATCGTGCCGGCCAACAAAGTGCATCTGGGATATAAGCTCGAGCCGATGGCGATCGGGCGGGCGTCGCTCACAAAGATCAACGCGAACATGGGAGCGTCGCCGGTTTCATCGGGCACGCACGAAGAAGTCGAAAAATTAAAATGGGCCGAGAAGTGGGGGGCCGACACGGTGATGGATCTTTCCACCGGCGGCAACTTGGACGAATGCCGGGAGGCGATCATTCGGAATTCGACCGTTCCCATCGGGACCGTGCCGATCTATTCGATGATCATCGGGCGGACGATCGAAGACCTCAGTTACGACGTTATCCTGAAAGAGCTGGAAAAACAGGCGAAGCAGGGCGTCGATTATTTCACCATTCACGCCGGCGTGCTTCGAGAGCATCTGCCGTTCGTCAGGAAACGCCTGATCGGCATCGTCTCGCGCGGCGGATCGCTGCTGGCCAAGTGGATGCTCACTCACGACAAACAGAATCCGATGTACGAAATCTTCGACGATATTTGCGATATCATGCGCGAATATGACGTGAGCTTCAGCCTCGGGGACGGCCTTCGCCCCGGCGGATTGGCCGACGCCTCGGACGAAGCGCAGCTTCGTGAATTGGCCACGCTTGGAGACCTGACCGAGCGGGCGTGGGCGAAGGGCGTGCAGGTGATGGTGGAAGGTCCGGGTCATGTGCCGTTCGATCAGATCGAATACAACATGAAGCTTCAGCGCAAGCTCTGCCATGGCGCTCCGTTTTACGTTCTGGGGCCGCTGGTGACGGATATTTTTCCCGGCTATGACCACATCACCAGTTGCATCGGCGCCACCTCCGCCGGTTATCACGGCGCCAGCATGCTCTGCTACGTCACCCCAAAGGAACATCTGGGCCTGCCGAAAAAAGATGACGTGAAGCAAGGGTGCGTGGCCTATAAGATCGCGGCTCACGCGGCCGACGTGGCGCTTGGAATTCCCGGCGCCCGCGACCGCGACGACGAGCTGACCAAGGCCCGGGCGGCCCTGAACTGGCAAAAACATTTCGATCTCTCGTTTGATCCCGAGCTTGCCCGCGCGTATCACGACGAAGACCTGGAAGTGGACACCGACTTCTGCGCCATGTGCGGACACGATTGGTGCAGCGTGAGAATCAGCAAGGAAATCGTCGAATTCTACAGCGGCAAGGATTCCGAATCCCAACCCCAAAAGCGAGCGATCGCCTCGCCCGGCGTGACCGCCGCCGGCGCCGACATCCTCAAACAGCGCGGCGTGCTCTCCGCCGACGAAATTCATAAACTCGCGCACAAGGGAAAGAAGGCCGATTGTCACAGCGACAAGGTCGCCGATCCCGGCGCGGCAAAGCTGGTGCAGGTGAACACCCTCAAGGCGCATGGCGTGACCGTTAACGAAGGCGGCCTATAATCCTTCGTCATCGTTGGAGGTTCGGATGCAAAGCAGACGTCTATTTATCTTCGAGGGAATCGCGGCGCTGGGAGTGTTGGCCGGCGCCGGGTGCAGCCGCGCCGACGCCGACGGGCAAGCCGGTTCCCCCACGCCATCAGACAAGGAGGCCACGGCCATGAATTCGACGGTCAAAGTCAAGGTTTTCAATCGGGCCGGTGAATTGGTCGGGCCAATTGAAGAGCCTCGGGTCGTCAAGACCGATGAGCAATGGAAGAAACAGCTCACCCCCAAACAATACGAGGTTGCCCGGGCCAAGGGGACCGAAGCCCCGTTCTGCGGAAACTTGCTCGACAATCATTTGGAGGGCGTTTACACCTGCGTTTGCTGCGGATTGCCCCTCTTTTCGTCGAGCTCCAAGTTCCAGTCGGGAACCGGATGGCCGAGCTTTTTTCAGCCGGTGGCTAAGGAGAATGTCGTCGAGCATGTCGATCGCAGCTTCGGCATGGCGCGGACGGAAATCCTCTGCGCCCGGTGCGATTGTCATCTGGGCCATGTGTTCGAAGACGGCCCGCGTCCTACCGGATTGCGATTCTGCGTCAATTCCGAATCGTTGAAATTCACGCCCAAAGATAAGCTGGCGACGCTCGCCGATCCCGCCGCGGACTCGGCGCCAAACACGGCGCCGGCGGAGAAAAAATAACCGGTGGCGTTCGTTCAATCACCGCGGCGTCGCATTTCGTCAAAAAAGGGGCGCTACGCGAAATTGCGCGATTCGACCGAGATCGCGCCATCCGACCGACGTTGCGCCACGCGACGCCGCAATGGTCAACGAATTTGTTTTGCGTTTTCGCTACCGGCGTTTCCCGCACGCTCCATCGCCGAGATTTTATCGCGCAGCTTGGCGGCTTGCTCATACCGCTCGGCCTTGATCGCTTTTTCCAATTTGCGCCGCAGCCGATCCAGGGGATTCACCGGCAGCTTCCGCCGAATCTCGCGGGCAAAACGCTTGAGAACCCGAACCTCGTTCGATCGGGCATACGCCTGTTCCTGGCCGAAGCTGATGAAAAATTCCCTGATGTTCTTCAGCCCCGCTTCGACGGCGGCCATTGCGTCGGCGTACTCCTGATCCTTGAATAGGATCGACGCCCGCGCTCGAACGTGCATCATCGTGATGTACGGGCGATACTGCTCGAGAATCAGCCGGTCTTCCTCGTCCTCGGCATATTGGCCGCAGAGATCCATCACGCGCAGATTGCGGGCCGTGTCGCGGACGACGCCGGGAAATTCTTCCAGCACGAAGAGGCTCAGGTAGCGGTGATAATACATCGCCGCTTCTTCGCGAAGGAGTTGGCATTGGGCGCCGCTGAGGTGAAAGCCCAGCTCGGTGCCGTGCTCTTTACGATGCTCAGAAAGCAGTTGCTCGGCATAGTCGAGCAATGATTCGCAACCATGGGGTCGCAGGCCGTCGGGACGGCCATTCAGTTCCATCTGGAGAAGGCCCAGGTCCAGCCGCATCTGGAGCTTGGGTTGGCCGTCCACGCCGGCCACCTTGCGCACGTTGATGGTGCCCGGCTCGTAATCCCATCCCTGCAGAACGGGGGTGATATCATTGAGAGGAAATTTCGCCTCGTTTTTCGAATCGGATTTTTCGTCTCGCATAATTGACTCCACGCCTGTGGCCCGGGCCTCGCGCGGCGTTCTTCCGCTGAAGACTAAAATGTTCGATGGCGCCCTGACCACTCCCTATTTTACCCGCGCCGACGTGAAGGACAAATTGCATCGTGGAATTGAAACCGCTCGTTATAGCCGGGAACCAAAGCCTCGTTTCCGTGTGGTCATGCCAGGGCGTCTAACCCTTTTTCAGCAGGCGAAACAACAGCTTCTTCCCATATAACGTCGCGCGCTCGCGAACCGTATCTTCGGGAACTTCGCCGTCGATCCCCAATTCTTTCATATCCTTGATGTTCGTCGGCGCCGTCCCCTCGCTGGGGTTGAGAACCACCCATGCGACGGCCTTGGTCAGCTGATCCTTCTGGATGTTCGCCCTCATGTAGTTGAAAACCACATAAGGAATCTGCGCTTCATGCTGATCTTCGACGATATCCGCGACGGCGCAGAGACTCAGCAGATTGCGCACCCGCTGCGGAATATTTTCCACCTGCCCCGGCGCCCAATCCGACAAAGCGTCGTTGAAATTCTCCATCCGCTTGCGGCCGTCGTCGTCGAGACTGTTTAAGTCCGCCGCCAACGGCGTGACCGTGCCGCCGTCGTCGGGAAGATCGTCGTAGGTGATGGAATCGATCTCCTTTTGCGTCAATTTTTCCCAGGGCGCCTTGGCTTCAGCCGGCGGCGCGATCGCTACGGATTGGGTCGTCGCCGGCGATGCGTGCGTCGTCGCCGGCGGAATTTTTGCGACGACCGCCGGAGGCTCGCCCGGCGTCAACGCCGCCTTTACGCGGTTTGCGAATTCGGCGCCGAATCCCACCAACAGCCATCCCACAACGGCCACAGCAACCCAGCCCTTGGCCGGTCCGGTGAGTTTTTGTCCCACGTCCCAGCGAAACAATTTCGCCCCGGCGACGATCGCCGCCAATCCGATGATGGTCAGCGACAGCAAATCGAATCGCCGGGCGATCAGCCCCGGCCCCATCTGACACGCCTGGAGCGCATTGACGGCATAAATCCCGGGAAGAAATCCGGCGATATGAATCGCCCACGCCGGAAGCGATTCGAGTCTGACGCCAACGCCGCCGATGATGATCAACGGCAGGAAAATCGCTTGTCCCATCGCCTGCACGGCCGGCACATTGTCGGAAACCATCGCGATCACCAGCCCCAATCCCAGGAAGGCAAAGCAGACAAAAACAAAGGCGCCAAGCATGTCGATGGGATGCTGCGGGAACGGCGTTTTGTAAATCAGCCGGGCCAGCGCGATCTGCATGACGGCGGCTGAAAGGATAATGACGAAGCGCGCGACCATGGCGGAAAGAATGATTCCCCCGGTCGCGGCCGGCAGAAGCCGATACCGGCGCCACACGCCGCGCTCCCGCTCGGCGACCATCGCCGTCGGCATGCCGAAACACGCGCCGCCGAGGATGGTAACCGTCAGCAGCCTGCCCATGTCCCTCAGCAACGGCGGCTTGGTCGCAAACACGCTGCCCAGCGCAAAGAGAAAGAAAATAGGAACGACGTAACCGTAAATGATCGCCTGCTTGCTGCGAAAATTCAGCCGCAGCGAGAGGGCGAGATGTTGGAGAAGTCCGTTCATGGTGAGTCTCATCGCGCGTCGGGATGCCGACCCTCGTCGCACATCAAAGGGTGGCCGAAAAATATTCAAATCGATTCGAATCTTCTTTCGCGTTTTTTCATGCAGTATCGCTCCATGCTTAATCCCGCAAGCTGCTACCGGTCAGCTCGATGAACACGTCTTCCAGCGATGGCCGATTGATCTGAAGGTCGATCAATTCATTGCCGGTTTCATCCAACGCGCGAACGACGTCGATGATCGTCTGGCTCACGTTTGCGGTCTTCAGCACGGCCCGGCCGTTACTGACGTCGGCGTGCTGCACCGTGGCCAGCGCCGACAGCCGCCCGGCATCCAATGGCTTGGTCGCCTGCACCGTCACTCGGAGCGTCGCCTTGGAAACGGCGATCATTTCGTCTGGTTTGCCGATCGCGATGACCTTGCCGTGATCGATAATGGCCACGCGATCGCAAAGCGAATGCGCTTCCTCGATGTAGTGCGTCGTCAGCACGACCGTTCGGCCTTCTTTTCGCATCTGAAGAATGTCGGCATGCAGATCGCGCCGGGATTGCGGATCAAGGCCGGTCGTCGGCTCGTCCAGAAATAAAACCTCCGGCTCATTCACGAACGCCAACGCCAACGCCAGACGTTGGCGTTGACCGCCCGAAAGCGAATCAAACGGCGCGTCGGCTTTCTCCTGCAACGAAAAACGCGAAATCAACGTCTGAACATCGACATGGCGACCATAGAACGATCCAAAGAGCGTCAGCGCCTCGCGCGGCGTGATTTTATCCTGAAGGGCGGTGGATTGGAGGGCGACGCCGATGCGCTCCTTCACCTGATCGGGATTCGTCAGCGCGTCAAAGCCGCAGAGTTGGATGGCGCCGGAATCAGGCCGGCGGAGTCCGATGATGCACTCGACCGTGGACGTTTTTCCCGCGCCGTTGGGACCGAGCAAGCCAAAGACTTCGCCGTCGGCGACTTCAAAGCTCACGCCGCGAACGGCTTCGACGTCGCCGTAGCGTTTGACAAGATCGCGCACAAGCAATGTTCCCGCCATGTATCGCCACTTTCCTTTCGCTGAACCGACAGAATAGTCTCTGCGGGTCGATACGGAAAGGATATCTGGTGATCATCGCTTTGCGGATGATGGAAGGACGCGTATTGCATCGAGCGAGATTTTCTCATGGCAATTGCAAAATGGCGGCCGACGGATCGGCAGGAAATGTCGACACATCCGCCTTGCGGGATCGCAGGAACGATTTTTCGATTCGTTTTCCTCCGGGCGCGAAGTTAGCATTTGGCCATTGGCTCCGCTAAAACGAAAGGGCGTAACGCATATGGCTCTGTCTTCCCTTGCCGGTAAACCCGCTCCCGCAAGTTTGCTGATCGATCCAAACAAACTGATCGCCGAATATGTTTCGCGTCAGCCGGAGTTGTCCGATCCGCAGCAGCTAGTGAGTTTCGGCACCAGCGGTCATCGCGGCACGCCGATGGATGGATCGTTCACCGAGGCCCATATCCTGGCGATCACGCAGGCGATCTGCGAATACCGCAAGAGCAAGGGGATCGACGGGCCGTTGTACATGGGGAAAGATACGCATGCGCTGTCGGCGCCGGCCGAGCATACCGCGCTGGAAGTTCTGGCGGCCAACGGGGTGGAGACGATCATTCAGCAGGGGGACGGCTTCACGCCCACGCCGGTCATTTCGCACGCCATCCTGGTATACAACAAGGGCCGCGAAAGGGGCTTCGCCGATGGAATCGTCATTACGCCGTCGCACAATCCGCCGCGCGACGGCGGGTTTAAGTATAACCCGACCAACGGGGGGCCGGCCGACGTCGATATTACGCAGTGGGTTCAGGATCGCGCCAACGCGCTGCTGGGCGGCGGGAATCGCGAGGTAAAACGCCTGCCGTTCGCGCGGGCGATTCGCGCTTCGATCACGCACGCCGTCGATCTCGTTAAGCCGTATGTCGATGATCTGAAAAACATCGTCGATTTGGATGCCGTGAAAAACGCGAAGGTCAAGATCGGCGTCGATCCGCTCGGCGGGGCGAGCGTTGAATACTGGGAGCCGATCAGGGAGCGATACGGGTTGGATATGACCATCGTGAACAAGGTCGTCGATCCGAGGTTTTCGTTCATGACCGTCGATCACGACGGCCAGATTCGCATGGACTGTTCCAGCCCGTATGCGATGGCCAAGCTGATCGCGCTGAAGGATAAATACCGTGTCGCGTTCGGGAACGATCCGGATTCGGATCGGCACGGGATCGTAACGCCGTCGGCGGGGTTGATGAATCCGAATCATTATTTGGCGGCGGCGATCCGCTATCTTTTTTCGCACCGGCCGCTTTGGCGCGGCGACGCCGGGATAGGCAAAACGCTGGTCAGCAGCGGAATCATCGACCGCGTGGCCGCTTCTTTGGGAAGACGATTGGTGGAGGTTCCCGTCGGCTTTAAGTGGTTCGTGGATGGATTATTCGACGGCTCGCTCGGCTTCGGCGGCGAAGAAAGCGCCGGCGCCAGCTTCCTGCGGCAGGATGGGACCGTCTGGAGCACCGATAAAGACGGAATCATTCTCGATCTCCTGGCGGCGGAGATGACCGCCCGCACCGGCAAAGACCCCGGCGAGCATTTTCGCGAGATCGCCGATCAATTCGGGACGCCCTATTACACCCGCGCCGACGCCCCGGCGACGCCCGCCCAGAAAGCCGCCCTCAAAAAACTCTCGCCCGAGCAGGTCAAGGAAACCAGTCTGGCGGGCGAGCCGATCATCGCGCGGCTTACCCGCGCACCCGGCAACGACGCCGCCATCGGCGGATTAAAGGTCACAGCGGCCAACGGGTGGTTCGCGGCACGTCCGTCGGGAACCGAAAACGTCTATAAAATCTACGCGGAGAGCATGCAGAGCCAGGCCCATCTGCAACGGATCATGGACGAGGCAAGAGACATCGTCACCCGGGCGCTTCCCGCCGGTTGAGCCGCGCCGGCGCGAAACGGATTGCCCGTGCTACAATCAGGCGGGAATCCGAACACGGGCGTCGATATGCGCGTCGAATGTAACAAATCGTTGCGGCGAGTTGAACTGATTCCCGAAAGCAAAGCCGATCGTCGATCGCTCGACGATCAATTTGGACCGTGGGAGGATCAACCCGACGACATTGGCTTACGGGGTCCGGCGGGCGATAGCTTTGAATTGATGATCTGCCGGCGCGAAACGGACGGCGCCGTCCTCATCGAAATTGGTTTGGCGCCAGAGGGAGACGAGTGATCCACTGGCGCCGGATTTGTAGCCTTAAAGCGGAAAATGTGTTTCCGGGAGCAACCATGAAAATCGGTTTAATGAGCGTGGCGCTGTTTGCGATTTTGGGTCTGGGCGGGTGCTATGGGGAAGTGGAGGATGGGCCGCCGGTAGTGGGCGTCGGGCCGGTGGTTTATGATTCATGGTATTGGGGTGGATACTACGATGGGCCGTACTGGGTCTACCGCGATCATGGCGGACATTGGTACCACGAAGCCCGAGGCGAACATGACGCTCGCTTTCGCAGCGGCCATTTTGGAGGCGGTCACGAAGGAGGCCATGCGTTTGGCGGACATGAAGGCGGCGGTCATATCGGTGGCGGCGGCCACGGCGGCGAATCGCACGGGCGCTAAAAGCCCCCTTCGGCAATCTGCACGGCTTTAAGCATCGCTTTAGCTTTGCTCATCGTTTCGTCATATTCACTGGAGGGAATAGAGTCGGCCACCACGCCCGCCCCCGCCTGAACGTCAAAGAAACCGTTCTGCCACACGATGGTGCGAAGCGCGATGCAAGTATCCATGTCGCCTGCAAAGTCCAAATAACCCACCGCGCCCCCGTAAGGGCCTCGGCGGGTCGGTTCAAGCTCGTCGATAATCTGCATCGCCCGAATCTTCGGGGCGCCGCTGACGGTGCCGACCGGCAACGAAACGCGCAGGGCGTCGAAAGAAGTCATCTGGTCGGCAAGGGTTCCCGTCACGTTCGTGGTGATGTGCATGACGTGGCTGTACCGCTCGACAGTCATCACGTCACTCACCTTCACCGACCCGATCCGGCAAACGCGCCCGATATCGTTCCGATGCAAGTCCACCAGCATGATATGCTCGGCCCGCTCCTTGGGGTCCGCCAGCAGCTCCGCTTCAAGCAGCCGATCTTCTTCCGGCGTCGCCCCCCGGCGGCGCGTGCCGGCCAGGGGGCGCGTGGTCGCTTTGCCGTTCTCGGTTCGACAGAGAATTTCCGGACTCGATCCGATCAGCGTGCATTTTGGACTTTTCAAATAAAACATGAACGGCGATGGATTAATGATCCGCAGCGCGCGGTAAACGTCGAACGGATCAGCATCGCTTTTCACCCGCAAGCGCTGGCTGGGGACGAACTGAAAGATGTCGCCGGCCTTGATATATTCCTGCCCCTTGCGCACCGCGCTTTCAAATTCTTGTTTCGTGAAGTTGCTTTGAAAAGCCAGGGTGGGCTGCCCTCCCGGATCAATCTCGCCCAGCGCCGACGACGGCGGCCGTTGCAGGCGCGCTACGATATCGTCGATCCGCTCCCCGGCGTCTCGATAGGCGGACGCCGCGTCCGGATGCGCGCTCAAGTCAGCGTTGGCCACTATCTTGATCGTCTTATCGACGTGATCGAAGATCACCATTTCGTTGTACAAACCGAAAAGCAGGTCCGGGAGATCGCGATCGTCCTTCGGCGGATTCGGCAGCTTTTCCCCCTCATAGTATCGAATGGTGTCGTATCCCGCGTATCCGACCAATCCGCCGGTGAACGCCGGCAGATGCGGATCCTGCTTATACCGGCGCCGGGGGAGCAGACGCTGAAGATCCGTCAGCGGATCGGTGGTTGTAAAATGCCGGGCCGTCTCCGATGACCCGGAGCCGCCGGGGACAATCGAGGCGGCGCCGTCGCTCACCTGGTAGATGATCGAAGGGGAGGTGGCGATAAAGCTGTAGCGCGCGATTTTTTCTCCGCCGACGACGCTTTCGAGCAGAAACGCGTTGGCGTCTCGCCCGAGCACTTCGAACGCGCTGACGGGCGTGAGCCGATCGCCCAGAAGCTGCCGATAAACGGGAATGACGTCGGCTTCCCCCGCCGACGCCGAGAACGATGCAAAATCCGGAAAATACCGCCGCATGGGGTCGGATTGTAATGGGAATGAGAAAAGTATCTACAAGCGGATCAGCGGCGCCGCGGCGCTCGCTAACCGCCTCCGTCGTCGGAGCTTGAACGACCCGTCCCAAGTAGTCCGAGCAGGGTGAACGGAATTCGTGGAATGCAAAACGGGTGACGTGGTCAGGCGCGATGGATCCATGGTATTCTCGCGCGGTTGCACCGACTCCGCGTTTTGCGGCGCCGCTTGCGGCGTTCGCGATTCCGCTCAACTCAGACCAATTCCGGCAGCAGCAACAACGTCTGGACCAAAACAAAAACGCCTCGTGCCGTATTGGGGTCGCTGTGCACTTGCTTCTTCAGCTTTTTCGCGCGCTCGATTTCGTTACGCCGAAACCGTCGCCGTCAGTTTGACTTGGGCGATCTCGCGCATTTTAATCTTGTGGTGCCCCGACGCCGGGGATGTCTCCGACACCAGTGCCGATACCGCGTATTTGCCACGTTTGCGATACACGTGGCTGGCGCTGATGGATATGGCGCCATCCGTCGATGCGCTGACGACGCCCGTTGACTTGGTTCCGTCGCCCCATCGGACCAATGCCGCCACGCCATCCCCCGCCGGCGTGGCGGGGAGAGTTATGGTCGCCAGCGTTCCGCTGAAAGGCGCGCCGGCGGCGGGAGCAATCGCGTTGCCCGTCAGAATCGGCAGCCCGTGATCTTTCGACGAATGGGAAGCCACCGTCGCCGTCGAGGCAATATCCGGCAAAATCAGCGGATAGTTTGTCGTCGGCTTTCCGTTCGAATAGAGCGTCTGCGTCATATCGACCGAAATTGCTTCGGCGCCGGCTTGCGCATAGTCGTGACTTCCCAGCACCGAGACGCCGCCCCCTTTTCCCTTGGCAAAAGTGGCGGCGGAGGTTGTGCCGTCGCCCCAGTGAATGGTGCCGTGAAGATCGGCCATGCGCTTGGCGCCGGGAACGACGCCGTTCAAGACGCCGACGGGTCCTTTGAACCTGTGGCCGGCGACGGTTTTGATCGATTTGGCGGCGGCTGTCACGTGTTCGCTCAGCACGGGATTGACGGTGGCCGAACTGGTCGAGCCGGATGTGGCGCCGGCATAGAGCACACCTCCGCCGAGCAAGCCGACGGCAGTCGGGCCGCCGCCCTGATAGATCGGAAACCAGATGTTGGGAGAATCGACAATGAGTTGTCCGTAGGCGACGCCGACGGTATCGCCTCCGGTCGTCAGCCGGTCATCGGTGATCGTCACCGCAAAGTGAAATAAGCCGGAGTTGGCGAAACTCGCCGTGGTCGAGACGGTGAGATTGCCCTGGCCGTCGGAGGCAAACACGCCGGCGCTGGGTTGTGTGGAAAGCGTTTGCCAATCACGAACGCCCGGATCGGACCAGGTGATCGTGGCGTGAAAATGGCTGGTGTCGGCAGTCGGGTCGGCCATGACAAACGAAGCGACATCCCCCATGAACGGGGCTGTGCTTGTGGCTTGAACGCTGAAGCCGGCGCCGTCCATGACGCCCGGCGTGATCGTCGCCGCGCTGGTTGCGGTGGCCGAGCCGTTGCCGGCGACGGGAATGATCGGATCGACGATGATCGGCCCGGTCGAAACCGGCGGCGAGATAAAAGTGGGCGGCTCGACAACGGGAGCGGGCGCCGATCCTCCTCCGCCAACGCCGCTTGCGCCGCCGGCGGAGATGCCGGGAGAGACCACGCCAATGCCCGGCGGCAAAAACGCGCCGCCGCTCGCGTAGGGCAAGAGTGTCGTGGAGACGGTAAAGGTTCCGGCGGCGGCGTAGGTGTCTGATCCCGTAATATCGACGCCCCCGGCGTTATTGACGGTGATCGTGCCGGCTGTCGTTTGGCCATCGCCCCAGTCGATGCTGGCCGAATAAGACGAAAGAGAGTTCATCGCGAGCCCGGTGAAGCGGGCGACCGTGCCCGTGAAAGTTTGACCCGATGTCGCAGTCACGGCAACGCCGACGCCCTTAGCCGGCGGGGCGTCGACGGTGAGCGATCCCGTGGCGGTCGCGACGCGGGCGGAGTTGTTGTTATCGGTGATCGTCACGTCAAACGTAGAACCGCCAAGCGTCCAATCATTGCCGTCATTCACGTCAAAACCGCCGTTGGCGTCGGTGGAGATTGTCGCGCTCGAAGGGGTCGCGCCGTCGATGGAGAGGGTCGCGGCGTAAGCCGATGGATCGGTCCCGCCGGCGAAGTCGGTGAAGGTGGCGAAAGTGGCGGTCGACGACTTGCCGGCAGTTACCGTGACGTCGTTGCTTGTCGCAAGCAGCGCATCGGTTAGGTTGACGTTGCCGACCTGTGGATTGTTCTGATCGACGAACCAGATCGTGCCGTCGCTGTCCTGCGCGAGGCCGGCCATTTCGATAACGCCGTCGGCGTTTTGGGCGGCGTCGGTCGGGAAGGTGAATTCGGAGACGACGCCTGATGTCGTTATCTTGCCGAGCTGATTGTTCCCGTCGAGACTGAAGTAGAGGTTGCCGTCGGCGCCGGCGACGATGTCATTGACGTCGGCGTCATCGGGAATGGCGAACGTGGTTACCTTGCCGTCAGGGCTCACGCGATCGACGTTGCCGCTGTCGGTCCCCACCCACAGATTTCCGTCTGGCCCGGCCGCGAGCGACGTCGGATCATCGTCAAGCTGAATACTCGCGACGTGGCCATTGGACGTGATGCTGTCGAGCGTGCCGTCGCCGTCGTTGTCGTAGGCGATGAACCAGACTTTCCCTCCCGGCCCGCCGACTACGCCGTCGAGCGAACTGAGATCGAGGTTATTCGCGGCGTATTCGGTAATTTTTCCGTCGGTCGTGATTTTTCCGATCGATTCGCCGCCGCTCTCGGCGAACCAGAGATTGCCGTCCGGTCCAACCGCCAGCCCAAGCGGATTGCTGTCTGCGGTTGGCGTGTGAAATTCGCTGATTGTCCCGCTCGAAGTAATCCGGCCGATCGCGTCGGCGCCGTTTTCCGTGAACCAGATGTTCTTGTCCGGGCCCAAAACAATATCCACCGGCGACTGACTGGTCGCATCGCTGGAATCGGGAAGTGCCGGAAGCGGATACATCGTCACCACGCCGCCGGCCGTCACTTCGCCGATCGCGTTATCGGTCGCGTCGGTAAACCAGTGGTTGCCGTTGTCGTCGGCGACAATATGAGACTGGCTGCCGTCCCAATAATCGGGATCGGCTCCGGGAATGGGCAGGACGCTGACCGCCGACAAAAGCCGCCGAGGCTCCAGCGCTTCGACGACGCGAAATAAGCCTATTCCCGCGGCACGTCGAACCGCGTCGCTGCCCTTACGCGTGATCGTTCGATTCATTGCGTCGCTTCTCATGGCCAGTTCCCTTCATGCCGTCAGTGACCGATGGCGTTCGAGCAATTCACAAGTAGCTGGCAGCGCCTCTCGTTTAGCGGCCCCGCTTGCGGGGCGCATTCTTGCGATCGAAACTCGCTCCACCGATATAAAAAAACCTGTTAGCGTGAGGTGTACCTGACTCTCCCGCGTCCTGACCCGAAGACCGCCGACCTCCCGCCGTGGCTGCACGATCGCCATCACGGTCGCACGGCAATGATATGTTCTTCCGGCAAAACTGTAAATTATTGCGAAGGCCCGCATACCGTCGCCCGGTCGCGGCATGGACGTTTGTGTCGCAACGGGCGCCGTTCGCGAGCCTAATATGTATGCCGTGCGACAGCAGCCGGATTGGAGACGATTTTCTTGAATATTAGCGTTTTAGCGGCCGGAGCGGGCGGGATGTATTGCGGGAGTTGCATGCGCGACAACGCGCTGGCCTCTTCGCTGCGGCGGATGGGGCACGCGGTAACGCTTATCCCGCTGTATACGCCGTTGCGCAGCGAGCAGGCCGACGCCAGCGACACCGAAATTTTCTATGGCGGCGTCAACGTCTATCTTCAGCACGCCACCCGGCTTTTCCGCCACACCCCGCGCGTGTTGGATTGGATCTTCGATCGCCCCTGGCTATTGAACGTCGCCGGCAAGCTCGGCGCGCAGACGGCGCCGGAAAAACTCGCCGGCCTCACGCTCAGCATCATCGAAGGCGAAGAAGGGGCGGCAAGCAAGGAATTGGATCGGCTGGTCGAATTCATGCGCGAGCACGTCAAGCCGCAGGTCATTAGTCTGCCGAACCTGATGTTTGTCGGCATGGCCCGCGTTTTTCGGCAAGAGCTTGGGGCGCCGGTCGTTTGCGAGATGACGGGCGAGGATATTTTTCTTGACGCGATGGCCGAGCCGGATCGCTCGCATATTCAAAAGGTCATTCGGTCGCGCGTCGGGGACGTTTCGCGATTTGTCGCGACCACCGATTATTACGCCGGCCGAATGGCGGAATATCTGGATATCCCGCGCGGCGAAATCGACGTGGTGTATACCGGAATTTCAAATGACTATTTCACGCCGATCGCGCGTCGGAACGGCCCGCCGACGATCGGCTATCTCGCCCGCATCTGCCCGGAAAAGGGATTGGACCGTCTGATCGACGCGCTAAAAATCCTTCGCGAAATGCCCGGCATGGGAGACGCGCGCGTCCTGGCGGCCGGGTTCCTCGGCGCCAAGGATCATAAATGGTTCAACGCGCTGCAAAAGCGGATCTCCGCCAGCGGGCTTGAGCGATCATTTGAATATCTCGGCGAAGTGGATCGCGCCGCCAAGCAGCGAATGCTCGACTCGATCGACGTCTTCAGCGTCCCGACCGCATATCCCGAAGCCAAGGGCATCTACATTCTCGAAGCGCTCGCCCGAGGCGTGCCGGTCGTGCAGCCCGGCCACGGCTCGTTCCCCGAACTTGTCGAACACACCGGCGGCGGAATCATCGTCCCGCCGGGCGACCCGCAGGCGCTGGCGTCGGCGCTGGCCGACCTGCTTCGCGATTCCCCGCGACGGCGTCACCTCGGCGATAACGGACGGGCCGCGGTGGAATCGACGTTTACCGAAGAGCGAATGGCTGCGAACATGTTAAAGGTGTTCGAGGACGTGGCATCGCGAAAGAGCGCAGCCGCCGTTTCGGTTTGAATGGATGAACGCGAGAAACGATCTCACCATTTCCGTTTTAACCGGCGGTGATGCTTGCCGCCGACGAATCGCGCGGATGACGAAAGTCGAGAACCTCAAGGAAGACGGACCGAAAAAACATGACTCAACTCACCACGACGCCGACCGCTTCGACCTCGTCCGCCGCGACGCTTGCCGTGATCGATATTTACAAGGAATATCCGACGCCGACCGAACCTCTCGTCGTCCTTCGCGGCGTCTCTTTCTCCATGAACCCCGCCGAACGAATCGCCATCATCGGTCCAAGCGGGTCGGGAAAAAGCACGCTGCTCAACGTCATCGGCGCCCTCGACAGCCCCACGTCCGGGTCGGTCGCCCTGGCCGGCGTCAATCCGTTTTCCCTCAAGCCCAGGCAACTCGCCCGCTTTCGCGGCGAGCGCATCGGATTCGTCTTCCAGGACCACCATCTTCTCCCGCAATGCAACGCACTGGAAAACGTACTGATCCCGCGATTGGCCGTCGCCGGCGTGAGCAAAAGCGACGCCGACCGCGCGGCGGAATTACTGAAACTTGTCGGCTTGGAAACCCGCTCCGCCCATCTCCCCGCCGAGCTATCCGGCGGCGAACGCCAGCGTGTCGCCATCGCCCGGGCGCTAATGAATTCCCCTCAACTTCTTCTGTGCGATGAACCGACCGGAAATCTCGACGCCAAGAATGGGCAGGCCATCGGCGAGCTTCTGACCACCGTCGCCGCGAAGACGGGCGCCATCCTCATCGTCGTCACGCATAGCCCGGCGCTGGCGGAAATGTTCCCGAAAAAGCTTGGGATGATGGACGGCATACTGCAATCCCACGTGGGTTGAATCCGTCTTCACTCCCATTCCCGGCATGCCGCAAGCGGGAGAAACAGGACCGAATCGACATGAACCGACTCACGCTTGTCTTCCGCAATCTTCGATATTTTCGCGGCGTCAATCTCGCCGTCGTCGCCGGCATGGCGGTGGCCACCGCCGTCCTCACCGGCGCCCTTATGGTCGGCGACAGCGTCCGCGGGAGCCTGGCCGACCTGGCGCTGCGCCGACTTGGCGGCGTCGATCAAATTCTGGTCTCCACGCGGTTCTTCGATCAGTCTCTCGCCTCGCGAATCAACGGCGATAAGCCCGACGATTCAACGGGAATCGTCACACCCGCGATCATCGTACGCGGCGGCGCCGCGTCGGAACAAGGCGACAGCCACACCGCCGACGTGCAGATCGCCGCGATCGGGGCGGCGCCGTTCGATCTTCCGTCGATCGGCGGCGAAGGGTTTCCCGTTCGGCAGGGCACTTGCTCCATCAACGGTGAATTGGCGTCGGGTCTTGGACAACAAAAAACCGGCGGACCGATCGTTCTGTCGGTCCCCGCCCAAAGCGATATGCCTCGCGAATCGGCTCTCTCCCGGCGAAGCCGCAACGATGTGCTTAACCAGATGCGCGCGACGGTCGGCCGGATTGATTCGCAGCCGGATTTCGTGTCGCTTTTTGATCCAAACGCGAGTCAGCGCGTGCCGCGAAACGCCTGGGCGAATCTGAACGATTTGCAGGGAGCGCTCGAACAGGAAGGCCGAATCAACGCGTTGCTTGTTCACGGCGGATCGGCGCGTGAAGACGCCGGGAAAACCACCGACGCCCACAATCCCCTTAACGCCCGACTGGGGTCGGCACTGCAATTGAGTGATTACGGCCTGAGCGTTCAGCCCGTCGCCGACGGCGAAGCGTGCGTCTTCGCGCGCGAAACGTATATCGCTCCGCCGGTCGTCGATGCTGCCCAACGGACGGCCGACGCGCTGCATGTGCGACTGCGGAAAGTATCGGTCAATCTCATTAACTCGGTCGCGAATCTTTCTTCGGTTTCCGCCGGGGCGGCCGATCAATCTCCGATGATCCATTACGCGGTGGCCGCTGGAATCACCGCGCTTGACGACTCGGCACTTGCGGAAAACGAGATCGCCGTCAATCAATGGACGGCTGGCCAACTCAAAGCGAAGGTCGGCGACAAACTGCGGATCGACTTCTACCTTCGCCAATCCGGCGGCGATCTGACCGACGCCGGCAAGGCGCTTCCGGCCGACCGGCTGACCTTCATCGTCAAGACCATTCTCCCGATGACCGGCATCGGCGCCGATCCCAAACTGCCGCCGAATTACAAAGGATTGACGGATGCGGCAAGCGTGGCCGACTGGGACCCGCCGGAGGGATTGACCATCGATAAAAAACTCGTCACCAAAGCGGATGAGGAATATTGGCGGCAATATCGCGCGGCGCCGAAACTTTTTTTTAATTTCCAAACCGCCAGGAAGCTATGGGGCGGCGTGTACGGCGACGTCACCGGCCTCCGCTTCCCCGCCGCCGACGCCGACAAATTCGCGACGAAACTTCGCGCGGAAATTAATCCGGCATCGCTCGGCTTCTCCTTCCGGCCGATCAAAGCGCAGCAGCTTGCCGCCGCGTCCGGCGGAACCGATTTCTCCATGTTCTTCTTGATGTTCAGTTTCTTCCTGATCGTCGCCGCCGCGTTGCTGGTGGCGATGCTCTTTCGGCTGAACATCGAGCAGCGCGCCCGCCAGTTTGGGCTGATGTCAGCGGTCGGTTTTTCGCCGCGATCGCTGCGGATGCTCGCCCTTCGCGAAGGCTTGATCCTGGCGGTCGTCGGCGGGGCCATCGGGCTCGGCGGGGCGATCGCCTACACCGACTTTATCATGCTCGGTCTGCGAACGTGGTGGATCGGCGCCGTCGGCACGACGTCCATGACGCTGCATGTCGTCCCGCTCACGCTGATCTACGGTTTGTTCGCCGGTCTCTTCGTGGCGTTCTTCGCGATCATCTGGGCGGTGTGGCGCATCGGAAAATCGCAACCCGCGCGCCTGCTGGCCGGCGGATGGGAAACCGATTCGCGCGGCCGCGGAAAAGGCCGGATGCTGCGATGGATCGCCGCGCCGGCCGTCGTAATCGGACTGGCGATCGTAGGCGCCGCGCTGAGCCGCAAGATTTCAACCGCCGCCGGATTCGGCGGCGGGGCGCTGTTGTTGTGCGGATGCCTCACGTGGCTTGCCGCGACGCTTCGGCCGCGCCCGCATGCCGGGGCTTCGTTTGTCGGCGGCGCCTCCGTGGTGCGCCTCGGATTTCGCAACGCCACGCGCCATACCGCACGCGGCGTTCTTAGCGTCGGGCTGATCGCGTTCGCGGCGTTTACGCTCATCACCGTCGCCGCGCTCAAGCAAAACGGCGTGCTTAACCCCGACGACAGAAACTCCGAAGCCGGCGGCTACCGTCTTGTCCTCAGCGCCGGAATTCCCCTCACCGGCGATCTGAATACCGTCGAGGGACGCCGTCTCCTGGGCATCCGCGACCCGAACGATCCGATCTACGCCGGCGTTCATTTCACGCCGTTGCGGCAATGGGCGGGCCAGGATATCAGTTGCCTGAACCTCACCAAGCCAACCGCGCCCACGATCCTCGGCCTTCCCGCCGCCATGATTCAGCGCGGCGGATTCATCCCCGGCGACGCGATCTCCAACACCGGCAATTTCTGGACGCTCCTCGATAGCGATCAAGGCGACGAAATCCCCGTGATCGCCGACAGCGATACGCAGGAATATGTTCTGAAAATCGAGCTGGGCGGCGCCATTTCCATCACCGATCAACTCGGCGTCACGCGTAACCTCAAACTAGTCGCCACGGTCGCCCACAGCATCTTCCAGGGCCAGTTGCTGATGAGCGACGGCAATTTTAGAAAGCTCTTTCCCGCGCAAAGCGGCTTTGGCGTCGCGCTGATCGACCTTGGCGACGTCGCGCCCGGCGAAAGGGCCGATCGACAGTCGCAACTCGCCCGGCGGCTTGGATCGGAATTGCAAGATTTTTCCGTGAGCGTCGATACCGCGTCGGCGCGCCTCAAAGCCTATCAGGACGTGCAAAACACCTACCTCGAAACATTCCAAACGCTCGGCGCGCTGGGGATGATGCTCGGAGCCATCGGGCTGTCGGTGGTCCTTGTCCGCACCGTCATCGAGCGGCGCGGCGAACTGGCGCTGCTGGCCGCCCTCGGATTCACGGCGGCCAGTCGAACAACGCTGGTGTTGGCCGAAAATATTTATTTGCTGCTGCTGGGACTCATTCTCGGGACGCTCAGCGCCGTGATCGGAATTCTCCCCGCGGTCGTTCGCGAGACGCGGCCGATCAATGCCGGGTCACTTGTCTTGACGCTCTCCATTGTGCTGATCGTCGGACTTATTTCAGCCGCGGCGGCCGTGCGACTCAGCGGCATTCACGTTAAACCGGCTGATTTGAGAAATGAATAATCGACCGGCTTGCTCGCAATTTCTAAATGAACTTGCGCGACGACGCGCTCTACTCCCTCGCCCGGTAATCCGACGGTACGCCGGGGGAAGGGGATAAGACGGCCAAAAGCGATTGCCCTGTCC
>DASZME010000048.1:0-73828 GCA_035551995.1 Tepidisphaeraceae bacterium | reverse complement strand
CATAGCGTGCGCGTTTCGCACGATGGCGTTCCCCGCGACGTGGAGCGATATTTGCGCGAATACAGAACGAACCGCGAACGGCTTGTCGCGAAACCGTTTTCGTTCCGGCCACGGCGCCTCGCCGGGAAATTTTTATTTCGGTTGATCGGGAATTTTTCCGGAGACTACCCATGCGATCCGATGAGCGTTTTTTATCTATAGCCGCTTTTTTCATTGTCGCTACAGTGGTCATTTGTTCCGCTTCGTCCGAAGCGGCGGATGGGATCTTTGAAAGGGCCGTCATGAGCGAAATCAACAGCGCGGAACCGACCGATCATTCCGCCTCGGGCCAAATCCTGCACGCCGGGCCCGTGCGAATGAAATTCGCCGACGGACAGTTGCGCTACATCCGCGTCGGCGACAAGGAGATCATCCGGCGGATCTATTTCGGCGTTCGCGACGGCAACTGGAACACGGCGCTACCGGTCTACTCCAAGATGGAAGTCGAGAAGGCCGCGGATCATTTCACCGTTCATCTGGCGGCGGATTGCAAACTGGGCGAGGTCGATTATTCCTGGACCGGCACGATCGTCGGCGCCGCCGACGGAAAAATCACCTTTGCCGCCGAGGGCGTGGCCGGTCGTGATTTCGAATCCAACCGCATCGGGTTGTGCGTGTTGTACGGAAACGCTTCGCTGGCGGGGCAGGATTTCCAGACCGATGGCTCGGTCGCCGACGGGACGTTTCCTCGCCTGGTTTCGCCGACGCATCTCTCGGATCATTTTCATACGCTGAAATATTCAACCACCGACGGGCTGCACGTTTCTTGTGGCGTCGAAGGGGCGACGTTCGACATGGAAGACCAGCGAAACTGGGGCGACAGCTCGTGGAAGGCGTTCGCCGCGCTTCCCTACGCATATAAGCACATCGGGAAAGGGGACAAGAAATCGCAAACCGTCACGCTGACCGTCGCCGGCGCCACCGACGCCAAGGCATCGCCGCAGGATCCGGTGCATGTGAAGATCGGGCGGCCGATCGAAGGGGCAAAGCTGCCTTTGCTTGTGGCGGCGCCCTCGACGGCCGGCGTCGATTTTTACGTCATCGATTTCGCCCGCCCCAAATACGCCGACAAGAAACGGATCGATTGGCCGTACATTCCAACGACGCATCTGCCGGACGATGACACCATCATGGAAAACATCCCGGCGGTGACGGATCAGGCCAACACGATCCGAAGCTTCACGACGGATTGCAAGCTCGGCGTCGGCCCTATCCACATCCCCGGCGAGAAAGACGACCAGCCGATCGCGTCGGCATGGGGCGTGGCGATGGTAAAGTCGCTGGCCCTCGGGGGCGTGGACGAAGCGAATTTCGCGCTGGGTCCACACGCGACGGCCGCGCTGCAGGCGGTGGCGCCTTATGCCGGCCGGCAGCTGCTCGAGGTCGAAACTGAGCCGGCCGATTCGCATCATCTGATTGCGTTCGCCGCTGAAAATGAGCGGGGAATCGGGCTCTTCCTGGTCAATCGCACGGCCCACGCCTGCCATGTCGAGATTGACGGAATTGCCGTCCCGCAGGTAAGGGTCATGCGCCTTTCGACCAAAACCGCCGACGAGACGACCGAAACATCCGGCAAAACGTTGAAGGTGGAAATCGGCCCGTTTGACGTTTGCCGGGTAACGCTCACAAAGTAGCGCGACGGGATCGGCGGTTTGAGCGCTTTCCGCGCCTGGCGGGAAAGAATCGGCGCGCCGCGGTCATGCCTTTGTCATGTGATTTTCAAGACTTCGCGCCGGCGAGGGCGGATTATCGAATGAGATATCATCCGCCGATTATCGTTTGGTTTTCCATTCGTCCCCCGATGATGGACGTGACGGCGACCGCGAGCACGCTGAAAAAAACGACAGTGCCGACGGCGGCGATTCCGGTGTAAACATTGCCGGGTCGAATCACCTGAGCGATGGCGCCGACGCCGGGACCCAGGACAAAACCCATTCCGATCAGCGCTTCGTGATATCCGCCGTGTTCGGTGCTGCCCTGGCTGAGGGCCATGCCGAAATAAAGGCTGCCGGAGTAGATGACGCCCAGGGCCGCGCCGAGCGCAAATTGGGCGACGATCATCGAAGGAATGTCCAGCGCCGGCGCGGCATTGGCGAAAATATCCGAAGGGCGGAGCGTCACCCCGAAAAACGCGAAGAGCATCACCACCGCGGCCAGCAGCAGCAATCGGGGGCGCGTATGCCACCACGTTCCCATCCCCAGAATCAGAAACGTCACCCAGCGGCTGAGCATCCAGGCGCTGCCCAGGAGTGTTTGGGACGCGGGGTCCAGCCGTTTCATCACGGGCAGCGAGGGCATCAACGCCATCAGACTGAAAATGACCACATACGTGGCGGGAAGCGCGACGCGCGAGAGCCACAACGCCAATGTGCGAACGCGAAGCAATTCAGGCTCAGGCCCTTCATCGCCCGGCGTGTCGCGATCGCCGGCGAAGTGGCCGCGCGAATCGCCCGGATCGGCGGCGACGAGGGCTGGTCCGCGATATTGCTTGAGCATCAACGCCGACGAAATCGCGTGCGCCGCCGCCGGGATCAGGAAAACGCCCGCCGGCCAATGCTCGATGAGCGAACCATCCACCGCCACCATCACCAGGCTGACGAACGACCAGACAAGGTTATACGCCGCGATTCGGCGGGAGAGTTTATGGGCGTCGACGCCGCTGGAAACCAGGCTTTCGATGATCGGCCAACTGACGCTGCCGGCGAAGTTGTACACCAGCAGAATCAGCGTCAGCGCGGTTGCCGTTCGCACGGCCAGGGCGGAGAGGGCGAGCGTCGCCATGAAAATATAGACGGCTGAAAGCGCTCTGCGGGGCTTGAGCGTTTCGGCGATTTTGTGGGCGGAGAGCGCGCCGCCGATGTAGAAAAAACCCTGCCCGGTCGCCAAGAGGAAATTCTGTTTAAGGCCCCAGTGAAATCGGCTGGTCGTGTAAAAGTAGATGGCGGTGACCAGCAGGTTGGTTCCCGCCGACGCCAGCGCTTCGACCGAAAACAGTCTCCGCGGAATCGTCGGCGAAACGCCGGGTCGGCCGGATTCCGATCGTTGATCTGCCATGACGGAACTGTTCATCGTCAGCTCCGCGGCTCCATCTGCATCGGCGGGCAGGAACAAACGAGATTGCGGTCGCCGTACGGGTTATCGATCCGTCCGACGGCCGGCCAAAACTTGTGTTGCCGAAGCCACGCCGCCGGATACGCCGCCTGCTCGCGGCCATAGGGATGGGTCCAGTGATCGGCGACGACGACGCCGGCGGGATGCGGCGCGTTTTTCAAAACATTGTCGCTTCGATCGGCTTTGCCTTCTTCGATCGCGCGAATCTCCTCGCGAATCGCGATCAAAGCGTCGCAGAACCGATCCAATTCCGCCTTGGATTCGCTTTCGGTCGGCTCGATCATGAGCGTGCCGACGACCGGCCAGCTCATGGTGGGCGCGTGGAAGCCGTAATCCATCAGGCGCTTGGCGATATCCTCGGCTTTAACGTTGGCCGACTGCTCGAATTGCCGCACGTCCATCACGAATTCATGCGCCACGCGGCCGTTTTTTCCCTTGAACAAAATGGGGAAATGCTTTTCGAGCCGGGCGGCCATGTAGTTGGCGTTGAGGATCGCGACTTCCGTCGCGCGCTTCAGCCCCGGGCCGCCCATCAGCGCGATATAAACCCAGGGGATAACGAGGATGCTCGGGCTGCCATACGGAGCGGCCGAGACGGGGCCGACGCTGTTCAATTCCGCATGCTGGGCGCTGAGCGGATGTCCCGGCAGAAATTGCACGAGATGCCGGGCCACGCCGATCGGTCCCATGCCCGGGCCGCCGCCGCCGTGGGGAATGCAGAAGGTTTTGTGCAGGTTGAGATGGCACACATCCGCGCCGATCACGCCGGGACTGGTCAGGCCGACCTGAGCGTTCATGTTGGCGCCGTCCATGTAGACCTGTCCGCCATGGCTGTGGACGATTTTGCAAATCTCCTTCACGTCTTCCTCGAAAACGCCGTGCGTGGACGGGTAGGTGAGCATGATGGCCGCGAGATCGTCCTTGTGTTCCTCGGCTTTCAATTTCAGATCCGAGATTTCGATACTGCCGTTGGCGTCGCACATGACCGGCGCCACTTTCATCCCGGCCACCACCGCGCTCGATGGATTGGTGCCATGGGCCGAAACGGGAATCAGGCAGACATTGCGATGCGCCTGCCCGCGCGATTCGTGGTAAGCGCGGATCGCCAGCAGGCCAGCATATTCTCCCTGAGAACCGGCATTAGGCTGAAGCGAAACCGCGGCGAAGCCGGTGATGTTGGCCAGCCATTTTTCGAGGTCTTTGAAGAGCCTCTGATATCCGCGGGTTTGATCACCCGGCGCGAACGGATGCAGTTGGCCAAACTCCGGCCAGGTGACGGGGAACATTTCGCTGGTCCCGTTGAGCTTCATCGTGCATGAGCCGAGCGGGATCATCGAATGCGTAAGCGAAAGATCGCGCGATTCCAGCGTCCGCATGTAGCGGAGCATTTCGGTTTCGCTGTGATAACGGTTGAAGACGGGATGGGTGAGGAAGCTGGATTGCCGGGCGACCAAACTTGATTCCTCTAAAGAAGCATGTGTTCCGGGCGCAATTTCGCTGCTATTCGCGAACCCGGCGAACAGGAGAAGCAAAGAGTCGAGATCCGACTCGTCCGTTGCCTCGTCGACTGAGATCGTCACTTCGGTTTCGCTGAGCTGGCGGAGATTCACTCCTTGCTTCTGTGCGAGGATGATCAGATCGCGTGCCTTACCCGTGATGCTTCCTTCCCCGTTCAGCGAGACATAGATGGTGTCGAAGAAGTTGTTTTCCGGTACGCAATAACGCATTTCCGCCAGTTCTTTGCGTATAAGACGCGCTTTTTCGTGGACGCTGTTGGCGATCCTTACCAGCCCCCGCGGACCATGATAGACGGCATACATTCCCGCCATCACCGCCAGCAGCACTTGCGCAGTGCAGATGTTGCTCGTGGCTTTCTCACGCTTGATATGCTGCTCGCGGGTCTGGATGGCCAGCCGATACGCGGGATTCCCCTGCGCGTCCTTGGACACGCCGACGATTCGCCCCGGCATCTTGCGGGCGTGGTCCATGGTCATGGCCATGAACGCCGCGTGCGGGCCGCCGAAGCCCATCGGAACGCCGAAACGCTGTGCAGACCCGACGGCGATATCCGCTCCAAACTCGCCCGGCGGCTTGATCAGCGTTAGCGCGAGCAGATCAGTCGCATATACAACAATCGCGCCGTTGGCGTGGGCCTTCTCGATCATGTCGCCATAATCGACGATCCGGCCATCCGTGCTCGGATATTGAACAAGCACGCCGAAGAAATTTCCGGAGGAGAAATCAGCGGTTTTCGCATCGCCGACGACGACTTCAATCCCCTGCGATTTCGCCCGCGTTCGCACGACGGCGATCGTTTGCGGATGACAATCGTCCGCCACAAAAAACGTGACTTTCCGCGGATCGTTCGACGTCTCGGCGCCGGCGATATGCCAGCACATCGTCATCGCCTCTGCGGCGGCGGTCGCTTCATCCAGCAGCGACGCGTTGGCCAGCGGCAAACCCGTCAGATCGCTCACCATCGTTTGAAAATTCAACAACGCCTCGAGCCGGCCTTGCGCGATCTCGGCCTGATAGGGCGTGTACTGCGTATACCATCCGGGGTTTTCAAGAATATTGCGTTGGATCACCGGCGGCGTAATCGTGCCGTAATAGCCCATGCCGATGAACGAGCGGAAGATTTTGTTCTTCGACGCGATCGTCCTCAGCTCGCCGAGCAGCTCGTATTCGCCGCGCGGCTCGCCGATCTTGAGCGGCTTTTTCAGGCGGATCGATTTGGGGACCGTCTGATCGACCAGATCGTCCAGCGAGTCAACGCCAAGCACCTCGAGCATCGCGCGCACGTCGTCGGCGTCGGGTCCGATGTGGCGACGAACGAACGTGTCGATCGGGTCGATCTCCGGCGACGAAGCCCCCTCCGGCGCCGCCGGTTCGCGTTTGGTTACGTCTACTGTCAGTTGTCCGTTATCCATGCCCAGTCTTCTTCAAATAATCGTCCAGGGAGAGCAGGTTCTGCACTTCGGCCGGGTTATCAACTTTGACTTTGATCATCCATCCGGCTTTGTACGGGTCGGAATTCACCAGCCCCGGGTTCTTGGCCAATTCAGCGTTCACTTCGGTGACGGTTCCGGTCACGCCGCTATAAAGATCGCTGGTGGCCTTGACCGATTCTATGTCGCCGAAACGCTGGTTGGCCCGCACCGCGGCGCCGATTTTCGGAAGGCCGACGTAAGTGATGTCGGTCAGTTCTTCGGCGGCGATTTGAGTGATTCCGATCGTGACGGTAGCGCCTTGAAGGTCGTGCCACTCGTGCGATGCAAGGTAGCGATACTGGGCGGGGGGTGTGGAAGACATAGGGGCCCTTTGTCAGGTTTCATTACCCACCCTGCACGCAGGGTCGGCTTTTTGAGATCATGGAACGGACGATCCGTTGATCGAATCGCGTTCGGTTCGGCGCGATACGAATTGGACGGTTTCCTGCATGTTATCGTTCATGTCGCCCGCTTATAGAAGGGCAGCTTGACGACCTTCGCCGGGTTCAAGTTTCCCTTGAGGTCAACGAAAAGCGTCGCGCCTTCGGTCGCCAGGGCTGAATCGACAAACGCCATCGCAATGCTCTTTTGCACGGTTGGGCCAAACGTGCCGCTGGTGACCTCGCCCACGATTTTCCCGTCGGCGACGACCGGCGTTCCCTGCCGGGCGATGCGCCGACCTTCCAGCTCGAGACCGACGAGCATCCGCCTGGGTCCCGTTCGCGCAATCTCCCGCAGGGGTTCAACGCCGATGAAATCCTTGCTCAAATCGACGGCCCACCCCAGCCCCGCGGAGATTGGATCGACGCTCTCGCCGAGCTCATGGCCATAGAGCGGCATCCCCGCTTCCAGCCGCAATGTATCGCGGGCGCCGAGGCCGGCGGGTTTGACTGTCGCGTCGGGCTTATCGATGCCGTTGGCCAATGCCTTCATCGCCATCGACGCCATCTTGGCCGGAAGGATAATTTCGACTCCGTCTTCGCCGGTATATCCGCTGCGGAAGACGCTGAATTTTACCATCATAAAGGACGAGGTCTCGAAGCGGTATCGCTTCATCGACTTCAAGTCCACCGGGAGAATGCTCGCGACGCGATCGATCACCTTCGGCCCCTGCAGGGCGATCATGGCCGTCGATTCGGTCTGATCCGACATGTCCAGATCGAGCCCGCCGCCACGGCGAATTTCATTGAAATGCCGAACCAGCTTTTCGCGGTTGCTTGCGTTGCAAACCATCAGCCAACTTTTCGAATCACGACTCACGATCACGTCATCCAGCACCCCGCCCGATTCGTTGCACACCAGGCTATACCGGCTCTGTCCCACCTTCTGATCCGCGATATTCCTTGTCACCACCCGGCTCAGAAACGCCTGGGCGTCTTTGCCGGTGAAATGCAAACGCCCCATATGCGAAACATCGAAAATCGAGCCGCTGGCGCGGGTTTGCTCATGCTCATCGACGATGCCGCGATACAGCAGCGGCATCTCCCAGCCGGCAAAATCCACCAGCTTTCCGCCGGCGGAAACGTGAAAGTCATAAAATGGCGTACGTTTGAGCATGAAGCGGCGAAAGCTATCGGGGATGGACGGCTCCGTCAAGAAGCCCTTTTGCCGGCTGCCTGCTATAATCCCGCCATGGAATTAGTAACGCCGAAAAAGCGATACACCGTCGCCGAATATCTCGATGCCGAACGCGCGTCGCCGGACAAACATGAATATCGAAACGGCGATATCGTCGCGATGGCGGACGGCTCGGGAGATCACAGCCTGATCGTCGCAAATGTTATTCGGGAATTGGGAAATCGCCTCAAAGGTAAACCACGCCTGGCTGTTCGATTTGTTCTCGGGCGTTGAATCGGCCGCTTAAGCTGAGGTCGCTCGACGTGCTGCTTCCGCTGTCCGAGGTTTATGCCGGTATCGAATTTCCCGATATCGAGAACGTCAACCCCGCATAGCGACTTTCTTCTCACCGCATTCCAAGGAAGACTCGAATTCTTTTCCTCTTTTTCTTGATTCGGCGAACTCGTCGCCATATGGTTGCATCATGCAACTATTATCAGATGCAAGCACGGCGGACATCCGCCCGCAGAAGTGCGCCAAGCAGATGATTGAAACCATACCGCTGGTGATGCAGTTCATGCGCCGCCAGATGCGCAAGGCAAGTTCACGAAAACTATCCATTGCCCAGTTGCGGACACTTAACTTCGTGAGCAAACATGATCTGCCTTCACTTTCCTGCGCCGCGGAGTTCATCGGCTTGTCATTACCGGCCATGTCGCGATTGGTCGATGGCTTGGTGAAGGCCGACCTCCTCACCCGCCGGGCCTGCGCCGACGATCGGCGGCATGTTCGCCTGGCCGTCACCCCCGTCGGCCAGAGCGCTTTGGACGAATCGTGGAAAAGCACGCACGTCAGGCTCGCCGATGAAGTAGCCGCCATGAAGCCGCAAGATTGCCGGACGATCAGCGCGGCGATGGATATCCTTCGTCAGTCGTTCGATCCCGAAGCGGTGAAGGGCTGATTCCCGCGTCATCGCAGTCACGTGAGCCTTCCCCCTCACGCTTGAGTTCGGAGCGGTTATATGTGGATTGTCAGACTCGCCCTGCGGAGGCCCTATACGTTCGTCGTGATGTCGATCGCGATCGTGCTGATGGGGATTTTCTGCGTCAACAACATGGCCACCGACATCTTCCCCGAGGTGGATATTCCGGTGATCTCGGTCATCTGGCGTTACGACGGCATGTCGCCGGACGAAATGGAAGGCCGCATCATCCGCACCTACGAAGGCATCTGCACGACCATCGTCAATGACATCGAACATATCGAAAGCCAATCCGTGCTCGGCGAAGGGGTCGTGCGAATTTACTTCCAGCCCAACGCCAAGATCGAAGAAGCCTTGGCCGAGGTGGCGGCGGTCTCGCAAACGGCCCTCAAGCAGATGCCGGCCGGAATCACCCCGCCGCTGATCATGCGATACAGCGCATCGACGGTGCCGATCATCTGGCTGTCGCTGGGAAGCAATACGCTCCCCGAACAACAACTTTTTGACATCACCAATAACTTCCTGCGCAGCGACCTGGCCACCGTGCAGGGCGCCATGCTCCCATGGCCGTACGGCGGCAAACAACGGCAGGTGATGGTGGACGTGGACCCGGCAAAAATGTACGGCTACGGACTTTCCGCCGCCGACGTCTCCAACGCCATCAACAATCAAAACCTGATTCTCCCCTCCGGCACCGCCAAGATGGGAACGCAGGAATACACCGTCCACATCAACAACAGCACCAGCCTGGTGAACGGCATCAACGACATGCCGATCAAGAGCCTCGGCGGCTCGACCGTCTATATCAAGGACGTGGCGCACGTCAGCGACAAGTACATGCCTCAGACCAATATGGTCCATGTCGACGGGAAGAAAGGCGTGCTGGAACCGATTTATAAACTCGGCGGCGCGTCCACCCTCTCCATCGTGCAGCGCGTGAAGGCGGCATTGCCGGCGGTCCTGGCGCGCGTGCCGCGCAGCGAAGAGTTGAAGGTCACCCCGTTGTTCGATCAGTCGGTTTTCGTGAGAGCGGCCGTCTCGGGCGTGGTGAAGGAAGCCGCCATCGCCGCCGGCCTCACCGGATTGATGATCCTCGTATTCCTGGGATCATGGCGAAGCACCATCATCATCTGTATCTCGATCCCGCTGTCGATCACCGTGTCGATCATCATGCTCTGGGCGATGAAGATGACGCTGAACGTCATGACCCTCGGCGGCATGGCGCTGGCCGTCGGAATCCTGGTGGACGACGCCACCGTCGAGATCGAAAACATCCACCGAAATCTCCACCAGCGCAAGCGCCTCGTGCAGGCGATCCTTGACGGGGCATCGCAGATCGCTGTCCCGGCGTTCGTCTCCACCTTGTGCATCTGCATCGTCTTCGTGCCGGTCTGGTTTATCACCGGCGCCGCCAAGAGCTTGTTCACCCCGCTGGCGATGTCGGTCATCTTCGCGATGCTCACGAGCTATTTCCTGAGCCGCACGCTTGTTCCCACAATGGTCCACTATCTCCTGGAAAGCGAAGTGGAAATGTACGGCGGCGTGGAGCAGGAAGGCATTCAACACACGCATGTGCCGCATCGCGACGAGCACGTCGGCGTCATCGACGCGCTCGGCTGGGCGCTGGCCGCGTGGGCGGTTGTCGTCGGCGCGTCGCTGCTTCTTGGCGGCATCGGTTTTGGGTTGCTCGCGCTGTTCAAGGGCCGACAGGACGCGATCCAGGTGTTCCCCGCCGGCATCGTCGAATTATTCGAGAATTTCCCCCATAACCTGATGGCGTCATTTGTGTCGGCGGCGCTTTGGCTGGCCCTTATTCTCCTGGCGACGGCGCTCGTCTACTTCATCATGAAGAACAACTGGATCTGGCGGGCGCACCAGGCCTTTAATGTTCGATTCGAAAAGTTCCGCGCGTTTTATGGCGGTTTTCTCGCGTTCGCCTTACATCATCGAATTTCGGTGCTTGCGGTCTTCGTGGCGTTTGTCGTCGGATCGTGCGCTTTATTCCCGTTCATCGGGCAGGACTTCTTTCCCGCCGTCGACGCCGGTCAGATTCGCCTTCACGTGCGCGGACCGGCCGGTACGCGGCTGGAAGAAAGCGAACGCAATTTCGCCAAGGTCGAGGCGTACATTCGCACGCAGATTCCGCCGGAAGAGGTCGACACGATCATCGATAACATCGGTATCCCCAACAGCGGCATCAACATGTCCCTCAGCGACGGCTCGGGAATATCGCCGGCCGACGGGGAAATCCTGATCTCGCTCAAGGAAGATCATCATCCGACGGAGCGGTACATCAAAAAGCTGCGCAAGGGCCTGCCGCAGCAGTTCGCGCAGAACGGGTATTGGTTTCAGGCCGCGGATATCGCGACGCAGATCCTGAACTTCGGTCTGCCGGCGCCGATCGACGTGCAGGTGCGCGGGAGCAAGGAAAACCAGGAGAAGAATTTCGTCGTCGCCGAGGAATTGCGGAAGGAAATCTCCGGAATCCCCGGCGCCGTGGACGTGCACGTTCACCAGGTCATGAAGACGCCGGACCTGAACGTCATGGTTAATCGAACGATGGCCGATCAGGTCGGCGTTACCCAGCAGCGGGTGGCGAACGACGTGCTGATTTCGCTTTCTTCCAGCGGCATCATCTCGCCGAATTACTGGCTCGATCCAAGGCGCGGCGTGCAATATTCTGTGTCGGTCATGACGCCGCAATATCAGATTAATTCGATCAACGCCCTTCAGAACACGCCCGTGACCACGCCGACCGGGTCGGCCGAGCTGCTGGGCAATTTCGCGACGATCGAACGCGGTTACAGCCCGACGAATATTTCGCACTACAACATCACCCCGACGTTTGACGTGCAGGCCAACGTGCAGGACACCGATCTCGGTTCGGTCTCCAATCGCATCGACAAGCTGATCCAGAACATCAAGCCAAAACTTCCCAAGGGAACGACGATTACCGTGCTCGGCCAGGTCGCCAGCATGAAGTCATCCTTTGGCGCGCTGGCGGTGGGCATCCTGGGCGCGGTGGTGCTCGTCTATCTGCTCATGGTGGTGAACTTCCAGAGCTGGCTGGATCCGATGATCATTCTGATGGCGTTGCCTGGCGCCTTGTCGGGGATTTTGTGGATGTTGTTCGCGACCCGCACCACAATCAACGTGCCAAGCTTGATGGGGGCGATCATGTGTATCGGCGTGGCGACCGCCAACTCGATTCTGATGATCACGTTCGCAAACGATTACCGCAAGGACCACGAAGCCAACGCGCATGACGCGGCCCTCGCCGCCGGCATGACGCGGCTGCGGCCGGTCATCATGACCGCGCTGGCGATGATCCTGGGCATGTTGCCGATGTCGCTTGGCCTCGGCGAAGGGGGCGAGCAGAACGCGCCGCTGGGGCGCGCGGTTATCGGAGGTCTGACGGTGGCGACGTTTTACACGTTGTTTTTTGTGCCGATGGTTTATAGCGCTCTGCGTACGAAAGCGCCGCATCGGCCGGTGGAACCTGAGTTGCAGGAAGCGTAAAGCGTTATTCGGATTGCTGTAGCGTTCCGGCGTTTAGCGGCCCCGCTTGCGGGGCGTTGTCCGACGACCAGGGCTCGCTACACCGACCCGGCAATGCTCCAAGACCTACAATTCGGTCTTCATTGGCTCTTGAGGATGGAGTTTTTACTATGGAAACAAGTCAACTGACCGCCGCGCCGCCCAAGGCCAGGCCGCACCGCGCTCCCGCCGGGCAGCCGGGCACCGGGCCGGGTTCCAACGGAAACGATAACGGCCATGGTCGCCCCGCGGCGCCCGATCACGATCACGACGAGATCGACTTGAACGTGCCGCATCCCCGCGCCCGCTGGATCGCGATCGCGGGAATACTCGCGGCGGTTTGCCTGGTGATTTTATTTGTCGTCGGGTTGATCCCCCGCCTGCACACCAATCGATCGCTGGCGATCGACGCTGACGCCGCGCTGAACGCGCCGGTGCCGGTGAACGTGGTGCTTGCCCGGCGGTCGGACGCGACGATGGACGTTGTTCTGCCGGGCACGTTACGGCCCTGGCAGGAGGTCTCCATCTACGCGCGTTCTACCGGATACTTGAAAAAGTTCTACGTCGATATTAGCAATCAGGTGAAGGCGGGCCAGTTGATGGCCGACATCTCGTCGCCGGAAGTCGATCAGCAATTGGTGGCGGCAAAGGCCAGCCTGGTCCTGCAAGAGGCCGCCGCCGCCAAGGCAAAAACCGACATGGAATACGCCCAGACGACCGATCAGCGGTACGAATCGCTGCGCGGTTCCAGCAGCGTCACGCAGCAGCAACTCGATCAGTTCAAGTCCCAGCTCGACTCGGCCGTCGCTTCGTTTCACCAGGCCGAGGCGCAGGTCGGCGTTTCCAAGGCCAACGTGCAGCAACTGACCGAGATGCAATCGTTCGAAAAAATCATCGCGCCCTTCAGCGGCGTCGTCACCGGCCGGGCGTTTGACGTGGGCGCCTTCATCATGGCCAACCCCACCGCCACCGACATCGTTCCGATGTTTAAGATCGCCGAAAACGACGTGCTCCGCGCGTTCGTGAATGTGCCGCAGAATTATGCGCTGACCATCCGCAAGGGGATGAAGGTGAACGTCAGTGCGCGCGAGCTTCCGGGCCGCACGTTTGTCGGCGTCGTCCTCGGCACCACCAATTATCTCGACCCGGCCGCCCGGTCGCTCCTGACCGAAGTGCGGATCGAAAACCCCGACTTCGCCCTTCTGCCCGGCATGTTCATCAGCGCCGACTTTCATGTCACGCGCGATTCGCCGCCGTGGCTTATCCCCGCGCCGGCGCTGGTGATCAACGCGGACGGGAATCATGTGGCCGTCGTGCAGGACAACAAGGTTCATTTCAAGACCGTCACGCTCGGCGTGGACTACGGCAATGACATCGAGATTCTTACGGGCCTCGACGGCAACGAAAAAGTCATCGGCAATCCCGGGGAAAAAACCGTTGAAGGCGCGCAGGTGAAGATCGCCGCCGAACAGGCGACCGACGCGCCGGCCGAAGGAATCACCAAGCCGCCGGAAAAGGTGACAGACACGGTCAAGTAGGTCTTAATGATTCGTGCTCATGCGTCGCGCGTCGCAACGGATCGACGATTTCCTCATGCGCCTCATCGGCGTCGAACGCCGGCTCGACCCGTATTTCCGCGAACTTTGTACGCGCGCCGAAACCAGTCCGCTGGAAGTGAAATACGACAATTCCATTCCCTATTTATTCGGCGCCGCCGCTGCGCGTGGCCACTTGCGGTAGACGCCGGCGCCGAATCGGTCGGCGTCTGAACGGCGGTGGTTGTGAATGACATGCGTCGTCTCCCGGAACGAACGGTCGTTTCACCGATTGAAATCGAGCGCGAACTCGACCAGCGGTTTCTTGTTCGCGCCCCAGTAAACAAGCCCCAGGTAAACGCCCGGCCGTACCTGGCGGATTTCATCGCGGACTTTGCGCGCGAGGAAGGACGTTTTGGAATAATCGAGCACGATGCACGGCTTACCGTCGTACCAGGAATCCTGCCGATAAATTTGCGCCTTGATGGCCTGAACATCCAGAGCCGAGACTTTATTCACCAGGACGCCATGGTCGGCGTCCGTGCGGGTGAAGACTTTTCCCTGCCAGAGATATTTGTGAGCGAAAGAGGCGATCCATCGTCTCCAGAAAGCGCCGTCGCCGACGATGGCCACGCCGCGCGAATCCCCCGCGGGCATATCGCCGGCGCCGTCGCCGGCATTGACGCCGGCCAATGCGCTGAACAACTCGTCAAGGCTGGATTGAGGCAGCACGTCCAGCTTTTCGAGTGTCAATGTCGCCAGGTCGATCCCCTGGAGAATTGTGGCAGCGCCGTCTGTTTCCGGAGCCATGATCTCTCGTTCCCTTCTCAAATTCTCAAATTAACGATGCCGGCGGCGACGTCGAACGCTTTCAAAACAAACCGTCTCCAAGGGGATCGGGTTGCGCGTCGGCGGCGACTTTCAAATACTTGCGGGCGCACGCCAGAAGGCCGTCAAGATCGCCCACCTCGGCGGCTTGCCCGACGACCGACTGCATCGTGTGATATCCGAGCATCCGATAGCTCTCGAATTGCGATTCGGTGAAGAACTGGTCCGCGGTGGATTCATGCGGAAAAGCCTCGCATCCCTTGGCGAAATTGAACACGTCGGCCGGTTCCTTCCCGTAAAACTCGGGCTTGATGTACAGGAGCTTTCCGTTCACGGCCTCGGGGCCGTCGACATCGGTGTAGTTGATGTCGCCGATCGCGCAGTATCGACCCTTGGGCTTGGGAGGGGTGCGGCCGTATATCTTAATGCCGTCGTTGAAGGTGATCGAAATTCCCATGTCGATCCGCACCTTGCGGACGGCGTTTCCGAGGTCTTCCAGCGTGCAGTCTGGGTCGCGGCCGGCGTCGCCGAGGACGATGATGTGGCATCTCCGCCGAACCATTTCGTAAAGGCCCAGATTCTCGAAATGTCCGCCGTCGGAGAGATAGACATAGCCGTGATTGGCGTCGGTCAATCCCATCGCCTCGGCGACGATCGGAGTGATGGCATACCGCGGGTGGCCGAGGCGCCTTGTGTTTTTCCCGGCTTCGCCCGGATTGCCGAGCCACCACCCCAGCCGCACGTTGAACAACGTAAGCAGCAGCGCGATCGGCGTGGAAGAGTGGTAGCCCATGTTGGGGCTGACGGCGGCGCCGGAGATGGTGATGGCGGTGCCGAGGTTGATGCCGCGGTCGCCGCCGTACGTCCGCGAATCGCGATAGCCCAGCTGCGCGCTGCCGCTGTGCAGACACGACACGGTAAAACTCTCGGCTTTGCGTTCCTGCCAGGCGGGATCTTCATTATGAACGAGATTCAGGGCGATATTCACCAGGTGCAGCGGCGCCGCCGACGTCGAACGCCGCTGCGATAGCGCGACGATGCCGTCGGGGTAATAGACGTGCAGGAGATGGCGGTTTTGCAGGGATCGAGTCGGCGGGAGCGGGTCCAGATCGATCGTGGTCCAGGCCGGCATGTCTCGAAAATCGGTCGTCAGGATGACCCGATTCAAATCATCCAGCAGCTCGAAGCGGGCGTAATTGGGAAGTGGGTCTCTTTGGGCCGCGATCAGCGTTTGCTTCATCGGGTCCGAAAGCCGCGCGAGCAGTTGGCTCGATACCGGATCGAGATCGGGACCCGACTCGTCTCGGGCGGCGGCGGAGATCAGGCGCTTGAAAAAATCGCCCTCGGGCAGGATGTCGAGGTATCGGAGGATTTCCGGCCGAAGCTTGTAAACCTGAATGTTGTCCATCGGATCAAACCCGGTGAACGGATCGGGCCGACGGTATTCGGCCCGGCTGGCGCCAAGATAGGCGCGAACAAGCCGATCCCGATACATTCCGTGAAGCGAAAACTTGTTCAAATCGATGACCCGCGACATCGCCAACCCGAAGACTAGCAGGGCAAGCGCCCACAGCATGATCAGCGTCGGCGACGTCCTGGCCAGGAGATCGTAGTGGTCCTGCGCCGAGGCGATGTGAAGGCTGGGTTTGCACAGCGACAGAAGCAAGGTCGTGATATACGAGATGACGACGACGATAAAGACGACAAATAACGGCGTGGCGATGGCGAGGCCCATCCTGGCCAACAGCGCCGTGACGCCGGTCGGCGCCGACGGCTCCTCCTTGTCGGCGGTGGTTCCTTTTCCGCAGCCGAGGAACAACGTCGCCGCGCCGGCGATCGCGCCGACGGAAACGGTCGCGCGAAAAGCGGCCACGCTCTTCAACAGCATCGCCGGCCCGTACAAAACCAGGGCGGATATCACGAACCAGGAAACGGCGGCGATCAAAACCCAGGCGCCGCAGCGGGCCCACCATTCGCGGTCTTCGTCGCGCGTGGTCGGCAGGCGACTGACGCAGCCGACATAGATTATCCCGCCGATGCTTAACGACGCGAGGGTGAGCGGAAACGCCAGGCAGGTGTAGTAGACGTCATATCGTCCCGCTTGCAGTCCATGATGCGGGCGCGGGGCGACGGGGCCGAGAATGTGCGCCGAGCCCCACAGCGCCAACCCGGTGGCAATTCCCGCGATAATGACGACAAGCAATTCCCACAGTCTGGAAATCTGCCCGTCGTACGTCGCGAAAAACGACCAACCCACCACGCCCAGGTAAACTCCAAACCCGAAGAAAAACGGGACGCGCTCGTGCATCGATCGATCTTCCCACGCCCAAAACGAAGAAAGGCAGACCGCCGAAAGAAGGATGGGAAGCAGACAAAATTTCAGGAATTCCAATTGGCCGGCGTCGCCGCACCGAGGCGCTTTGACCACGGCGCGCGATCCCTTTCGCCGCGCTCGCTCGGCCAGGGCGCTGGGTTGATGAAGGCCGGCATAAATATAACCGGCCACCGCAAGGGCAAATCCCACCCATAGCGCGCCCCATCTGATATGTCCCCAGATCGCGCCGGCAGTCCCGTTTTGCATTCGCGACGGCGAGAGCGTGACATAGGCCGCGCAGATTCGGGGGATCGCCAGGACGGCCAATAGCAGCGGAATCAGCACGAGCCAGTTCAGCAGAAGATTGCGGGTATAGATCGACACCAGCGTCCAGGTGTCGGCCGAGAGAACGCCAAGGTTTGGACTGAGATATCGGCTATACGTTCGCAGATGCCGGACGGGCGCCGGTTCGGGCTTTACGGGAGAAATCCTGCGGCGCGGGACGGCGGATTTTTCGTCGTGGGCGCCGTAGACATTGAGTTCCCTGACCACGCCGTCCACGCCCTGGGGGTGGCGATGAATCCATCCTGTCAGCCAGCTTCCAAGATATCCTCCGCCGGAAACGGTGGATAGATAATCAAAACGGGTCAGCAGTCCAAGCTGGGTCAATTTCTGCAGCAGGCCGAGATTGAAGGTCGCGCTGCGAATGCCGCCGCCGGAGAAACAGAGGGCGGTTCGCTTGCGTCCCGCGGCGGCGCGAGCGTGAATCAGCTTGTAAAGTTCGGGAAGGATCGCCTCATTTTCGGCCGCCTGGCGATCGAGATCATCCGAGAACGCGACCTTGCTTGAAGTCCGAACATCTACATCAGCCGGTGGATGCAGCGCCACGTCACGGATGGCCGTGTAGGAGTTTGGGAGCGTTTCTCCCAGCGCGATAAACTCATCCTGCAGGACTTCCCACAGGGCCTGGGGTTTTTCGTCGGCGTCGGCCGTGGTGGGTTTTGGCATTGTGTCACCGTGAAAGTTACTTCGCCGTCAAAGCGTTTTGAGAAACTCGATTAGGGCGTTCTTGTCCGCGTCGGTCAGGTCGGCGCCGAATTCGTGGCCGCGGTCTTCCACCAAATCAGGACACTTACACAGATCCATAAGCATGGGGATGAGGTTGTCCATCACTTTGGACGATTGCGCGGGATGCAATTGCTGCGTTTGGATCTGAAGCATGTCAGCCTTGAGCCGGGTGCAAAGCTCCACGAGCATCGCAGACCCTTTAACCCGATCCCCGTCCAGCCTCGTGAAATCCGGATCGATATTGGCGAGCAAGTTTATCGGCGTGCCCGCCGGGATCGGCCCCAGTTTGAGGATCGGACGGCCCAGATCGTCTTTGTCCGTCGCCAGCGGCTTGAGAACGTCGGGCAGGATCGGCTTGGCGAGCTGCAGGAAGCTGAAGTTCTGGGTTTTGTAAATCACATGATCGCGCCTGGCGGGCCAGAGCAATTTCGTAACGCCGTCGGTGAATGCGTCCATCCGGCCTTTCACTGAAGGATCGCCGGTAAATTTCCCAAGGGTGTTGTTGTGGAAATATGGAGCGGTAGCCCACATGCTGATGAGGGACGGCGTTCGATAATACCCTGGGCCACCCGCCGGAAGCGTCCATTTGTAGGGCTTGGCCGGATCGAGGGGATTCAGGCAGTCGATCGTGCCGACCGAAGGAAGATCCTTATACGTCTTCGAGGAAAAATTGTCCCAGACGTGGCCGGCCTGGGCGTTGCTTGCGGCGGCGCGTTCGGCGTTCGTGCCGATTTCCTTGACCGAATGACGCCGATCTTCGGAAAGAAAATTCCCGACCAGAAAATCGCCAGCCGCCACTGAATCTTCATACCACTTGGTTTCCTGTGACGATCCTTCATGAAGCGAAATCGGGGGACGTTTGCTCGAGTGACATTCGGCGCAGTTATCGGCGAATACTTTTCCCCCTTGTTTGAGGACCATCGCGTCTTTGGTGATGAAGTCCGCTCCGCCGGGCGCGTCGGCCAGGTGCATCGGCTTCACGCGGAGAAAAAATTGCTTGATGTTTCCCAGCCGCTCTTCGGTCGCCCGCCAATAGACCGAATTTTTGTGGGCTTTGGAGACGTCGAACGGTCTTTGCGTTTTCACGCCGTCCGAGAACGACACCGGTCGCAGCCCCAAAAGCGGGTCATGACATTCAAGCCATTGCTGATGAAACAGCCCGATGTTTACGTACACGCGGATGGTGGCGCCGGGAATGCCGACCGAATCGGCGCCGTCCTTGAGAATGTGCGGGGCTACCGGCTGCACGCCGCCCGGCAGATTTAACGCGCCGCCGGCGATCTCCTCGTGCACCGCGACCGCCAGCCGTTCGGGCACGTTAAAGATGGAATTGATGGCATTGGGGTTGTTGATGTGATCCGTCGCGATGCGGGAGGTATCGCTGGTGCCGGGCGGCTGGGTTTTAAGCAATTCGTAAAAAAAGCTGCTCGCTTCGCCCTCTTTGGGGGCGCGGTTGATGTCATACCCGAAAACGGCGCCCTCGCGGAGATATTGATTGCCGATGAGGGAGGCAAGATTCTCCCAGAGCGGCTTTTCCGGATCGGCCGGCGGATGCAGCGGATGCGGCGCCACATGGCAAAATCCGCAGGCCATCCCGATCCGGTAGGGCCGAATCAGCGTCGGATCGAGGAAGTATTTCTGGTCGGTATAAAATCGATCCGCGTCCCATCGGCTCTTGGCGACGGCGTCGAAATTCGGATTGGGATACAGCCGCAGACCGATGATTCCGGTCGGGCGGCCGTACACTTTCGGATCGATCGCGTTCGGATCGGTCGATTTCGGCACGTGCGACGGCGATTGGTAAGCCGGATCGGTTTGATCGATGAACAGCCCGAATTCGTCCGCCTTGTCGGCCTTCATCATCCCCGGTTCGTTCATGACGCCCATGTCATGAAAGCGGGTGTCGCGATTGCGGGAATCGATCGTTTTCAGCAGATCGACGATGCCATAGCTTTCCCGCGACATCTTATCCCAGAATTGCTCATTGCCGGCCGTCCACATTATCCAGTTATTGCGGCCCTTGATTTCGTCTTCGGCCAGTTCAATGCCGCCGTCCATCGGCCTAAAGACATCGACGGCGGTCTGGGGGAAATCGGCTTCGGTGCGTCCCTCCGCCAGATCGACCGGATCGTATGCGTTTTTTGCGTTGAAAAAGTAAACCAGCCATCCCGCTCCGACCAGCACGGCAATCGCGCAGAAAATGATGATGATTCGATTGCGCAGCATAAGACCTTCCCTCCACACGGATCCAAGGATTGACGCCGATCTATTGCGTCGTGGCGAAACCCACCCAAGCTGACAAATGATTCAACCCATGATAGCTTTACCCTGCCTATTCACCGCAGCCGTCCCAGCTATGGCGAAACTGGGTTATATAAAGACCTTTGGCAAAATACAAGAATTATCCAATGATTGTGATCAATTGAAATAAGTTGCGAAAAGAGATGGCGTATTCGTCTTCTCCCGTTAGGTTCGCAGAGACCTTGAGGTCTGACGTGAAACGGTTTGGGGCGAGGAAAGCGACTGTCGGATCAGCCATCTTCTTCCTCTTCCGGTAAGTCGACGGGAGGCCGGGAGAGGGGTCGAGCGAAACGGGGCCGGTAGGTTCGACCCGCAGAGGTTGCGTCAAGATTTGTGGAGAATTACGGCTGCCATTGCGTGGGCGGTTCACCCGCACCCTGACCTTGGGTTGATGCAAATTCCTTTGAAACTTGCTCTTTTCCGCCAGTCTGTCGAAGCCGATTCGTTGCGCCGCGGCGTGTCCTCCCTCTTCCGGCACCCCCGAGAACGGGAGGAAGAAAGGCAAAGGCGATTGCCCTGCGCTACCGGCGGATCTTCCGCATGCGAACTTTTTTTGGCCGCGCTCGCGTGCTAGACTAGATGAAACCATTGGAGGCCGATTCCATGCCGCCTCTTCCGCCGAAGATCGAATGTCCCGATTGCCGGGGCCGCGGGACGATCCTGCTGCTCATCCGCGTCGTTCCCTGCGCAAAGTGCGGCGGCAAAGGCGTTCTTCCCTCTTCCATCCTCGACATTCCCGTCGGCAGCCTTGATATCAGTCAGCGCGCCAAGACCGTGCTCAGACAATTAAAAGCGTCGACGCTGCGAGAAGTCGTTCGTCTGAGCGAGCGCGATCTTCGGGCCAGCAAAGAGATGACCGAACTCGGCATCGCGGAGGTGAAAAAGGCGCTGGCGGAGTTGGGCTTGTCGCTAAGACCCAGCGAACCGGCCAAGGCTGGGCATCCGTAACGATCCCACGTTTAGCGGCCCCGCTTGCGGGGCGTGATTCGCGATGCCCCCTTTGCGAAACGCGTGATTCGCAATACCCCGATTGCCGGGTGTGATTCGCGACCCAGCGTCACTTCACAAACATGAGAAATGACGGAGTCGGAGTTCAGCGCTTCATGCTAACGAACACAACACCTCGCACCCTTGTGCGATTTTCTCATCCGTCGTCGCGTAACTGATGCGGAAATGCGTATCCCGTTCGCTGAAGACGTTTCCGGGAATGATCAGAACGTTATTCTCGATTGCCCTGGCCACGAATTCGGTTGCGGATAAGCCGCCCGGCGCTTTGGGAAAAATATAAAACGCGCCTTGCGGTTTTACGATCTCGAACTTGCGGCTCAGTCGTTCGACGATCAAATCACGCTTGCGCCGATAGCTGGCCACCGCGTCGGTCATCGAAACGTCGAGCGCCTTCAACGCGGCATATTGGAACGGCGTCGGCGGGCACACGAAGGTGTATTGCTGAAGCTTGGTCATCTGCGAGATGATCGCTTCAGGCCCCGCCGCGTATCCGAGGCGCCACCCGGTCATGGCGTGGCTCTTGGAAAAGCCGTGGAGAATGATCGTTTTCTCGTATATCTTCGCGGGCGAGGGAAGCGCGGCTTGGTTTTGCGTGGCGCCACCGGCGGCGTCGTAGAGGAATGGCTCGTAAATTTCGTCCGACAGGATCAGCAGGTCGTGCTTGCGGGCCACTTCGACGGCCGCCCGCACGTCGGTTTCGGTCATCACGACGCCGGTGGGATTGCTCGGCGAATTGAGGATCAGCATCTTGGTGCGCGGGGTGATCGCCTGTTCCACCCGCTCAGCGGGAAAACGAAAATCCGGGTAGCTGTCCACGATGATCGGCTTTCCGCCGGTCATGGTGAGCAGGTGCTTGTACATCACGAAGTAGGGGTCGAGAAACAGCGCTTCTTCGCCGGGATTGATCGTGGCGAGGATGGCCAGGAGCAATCCGCCGCTAACGCCGCTGGTGATGAGCACATCGCCGACGTCGCGGCCGATCTCCCGCGAGAGATCGTCGCGCAAGCGCTGGCGAAGGGGAGCGATGCCCTGGGTTTGCGTATAGCGATTGTTCCCGGCGCGGATCGCCTCGATGGCGGCTTCTTTTGCCGTTTCGGGGACGTCGAAATCGGGAAGGCCGATCGAAAAGTTGATCGGGTCCTTCATTCGGGCGGCAAGATCGAAGACCTTGCGGATGCCCGACGCGTCAACGCCGTGAGCGCGGGTGGAAATGTAGTCTTCGGGCGAGCGCATGGGGGAGATCCGAAGTTCGAATCATTCCAACGATCGAATGATCCGGTGGGACTATTCGATCATTGGACTTGATTCGGACTTCGGTATTCGCACGTTAAAGGCTTCGACTCGAATTACTTCTTTTTCGCCGGGGCGGCAGTGGCGCCGGCGCCGCCTTTGGCTCCGGGGGCGGCCTTCGCGGGAGCGGCGCCCTTGGCGGCGGGGGCTGCGCCCTTGGCGGCGGGCGCGGCGGCCTTGGCGCCGGCGGCGGCGGGAGCCGCGCCTTCTGCGCCTTCAGCGGCTTCTTCCTTCACGGCCTTGCCCACGGCGGCCTTTCGGTTGGCCACCTTCGGCAGGCCAAATACGCTTCGACCCGCCGGCCATTTCTCTTCGTCTTTCAACCGCGCCAGGCGCTCGTCGCGCGTCAGGACGTTGCGATGCCTCACCAGCGAACTGGCACTTTTTAAACTCGGATCCAGCGACATAAAGACCTCGTTCTACATTTTTGCGATCAACGACAACCCCGCGCGCAGGCGCTTGCGAGGGGCGGGAATCATAACGATTCCCCCTTCGCACCTCAACCCCATGCGACTAATATAGTTTTTTGCGGGAATGACATTGGACCGGCGATCGGGTCAAAATTCTTTAGACGGGCAGGAGCCAGCGAATGCGGGTTGGACTATTGACGTTTATTTTAATCGCACCCGTCGCGGGCGCTGCGCCGCCGTCGCCGTCAACGCGGCCGGCGCCCGCGAGCGCCCCAGCCTCCGCGCCGGCCGATACGCCAAAGCAGGCGCTGCGCGCCCTGAACATCGCGCTTCGCGACGGCGACGCCGCCGCGATCCGCGAGTTATTCATCACCCGCGACGAAGACGGCGCCCGGCTGATCGACGCCATGGCCGATTATTCCGCCGCCCTGGTTTTGCTGCACAAGGCAGCCGAACAGGCTTACGGCGCCGAGGGCGCCAACAAGGTCACCGGCGACATGACGGCCCAGTCCGCCGAGGGTTTGGCGGCGATCGACAAGGGCGAAGTCGCCATCGACGGGGATAGCGCCATCGTCAAATTCACCGGCGCCAATGATCCGCCGGTTCGGCTCGTGAAGGTGAACGGATCGTGGAAGCTTCCGTTTTGGCAATTGCTCGAGGGCGCGGACAAGGGCGCCGAGCAGCGCCGCTTCAAGGAACTCAAGCACCAGGCCGATCTGGCCCGAAAGACGGCGGCGGAAGTAAAGGTGGGGCGGTACCGAGAAGGGGCGCTTAAGGCGGCGGAGGTCTGGCGATCGCGCTTGTTGGAACTGGCGACGCCGGTTCCGATGACCAAGCCGTCCTGAGTTTTTCGCCCCGCGCAAAGAAAAACGGACGGCCACCCGCGTTGGCGGCCGTCCGTCCATGAATGGATTCCGATCCCGTTGAAATAAACCCGGCGGTACACTCTCGGATGTTCGCTCAGACGGATACCGTCGGCGCCGATTGGATGATCAGCGGCTTGCCGCTCTTCTTGCTGCGGCTCATGAAGTAGTACGCGCCATAGATGCCCCACATCGCCGCGAAGGCCAGTGCGAAATAAGGCTCCTTCTTGCTCATGCCCGCGACCATGAAAGGTCCGACCAGGTAGAAGATCATGCACGCCAGATTCGCAAGCAAGCCGAAGATCGGCACGGCGAAGTGTTTGAATCCGCTGAAGGTATGATGTTCGCGGAAAGCCACGATCGCCACGATGCACGTCATCATATAGAGCAGGAATGTGCCGAAGTTGCTGATCAGGGTGATGATCAGCATGCTCTGGGGAAGCGAGGCGGCTTTGGCGTTGCTGAACAGGCCGAAGGAATACCAGAGGTTCTTCGGGAGCGCGGCGATTGCGGTATCGGCGGCGGCCGAGGGTCCGCAGAAATACATGAAGACGCCGAAGATTCCGATGACCGTCGAGATCGCCGCCAGGGTCCAGATGGCCGTGTGGGGCGTCTGCTTCTTGCCGTGGAGAAGGCCGAAGTGATTGGGGACTTCTTCATCGCGGCCCATGGCGTATGTGACGCGGGCGGCGGTGGACATGCACGAGAGGGTCGTGCCGATCAGGGCCAGGAAGACGGTGGTCGCCTGCACCATCATGAAATACCACCCGGCCTTGGCGCTGCCGAAGAAGTAGGCGCCGACAAGCTGCATCATGCTGCCCAGCGGAGCGGGATCGCCGGCGGCGGTCGTGTTGGTGTATTGCGAGCCGATGTAATAATTGGCCGCGAAGTATTCCAGCGCGTAACAGAAGCAACCCTGGATCACCAGAGACGCGATGACGGCGATCGGGATGTCGCGCTTGGCGTTCTTGGCTTCTTCGCCCATCGCCGTGACGGATTCAAAGCCGACGAGGATCAGGATGGCTACGCACGCCTGCACGAACACATATTGTCCCTTATGAGGAGAGATGACTGATACGGCGCTGTTGTGATAGTTGAACGTCTGTGCGCCGGTCGCGGGATCGGTGGTGATGCCGCCCTGATAGGTGACGACGAAGGGAGCGGGCTTGCCGTCTTTGCCCATGACCCAGACCGGCGTTACGCCGTCGGCGGCGACTTTCGGAACGGTCGCGTTGGGATCCTGAATCTGCTTGGTGGCGTCTTTCGGATCGGCGATGGTCTTGCTGGTATCCGGCATCGTATCCTGCTGAAATTGCGTGGGCGTGCCGGTGGAATCGAGCGTCCAGCAGGTCATCCCTTCCTTCACGTTAACGCGATGGATGATCGCCATGACGGAGAAGATGAGCAGCGCGGTAATTTGAATGACATTGATGGCCGCATTGACGCCGGTCGAACCACCGACGCCGCGAAACGCGATATATGCCACTCCAAATGAGAACACCACGCAGAAAACGATCATGAACAACGGGCTGGGAATGCTGGCGCTAAACGTGGCGGGCGCGAGCTGCCCGATCATATAGCCCGCGATGAGCGCCGTTACGCCGACCATCACGCCGGGATAAACCCAGTAATAAAGGTGGCTGGCCCATCCGACCATGAACTTTGCGACACGGGCCCATTTATAGGCCTGTCTCTTGGAAAGAAACGCCTGCTCGGCGAAGAAGTAGCTCGACCCGGCGCCGGGGTAGAGTTTGGAGAGCTCGGCATATGCGATCGCGGTCGCCAGACAGAGCGAGACGGCCAGCAGAATGCCGAACCACATCGACATACCCGCCGCTGGCTGGCCGTAAGCGGATTGCTGAGCGTAAGTGAGCCACAAGAATGCTCCAGGCGCAATCAGCGCCATGGCGTTGGACGTGAGGCCGGTGAGGCCCAACGTCGGCTTAAGACCGGTCGGGGAGGGTGAAGACTCTGCCACAGGTAAGCTCCTTTCTGTTCGGCGGGGAACGGTTGCGCGTGGAATTGTCCGGCCGCTCGACGGCATACATGCCATCTCAAAACGCCTTCCGCTCATGGCGCACCGGCAGCGTGTATAGTTTTGTCGGCAGTTCTACACGTTCGCGTGCGTGACGTTCTACCGATCAAACTAATCTTGCGCGGGTATCCAATTTCGGGTTCGGCGAAGCTCTAGCCGGAGCCTCGTTTCCAAATTCAACCTGATCTGCCATAGCCGAAAAATCATTTCGATTCTGCGACGGTTAGCCGTGCTAGAACAAAGGTTGTGCCAGTCAAATTAAATTCACTCCCTCCACGATGTCAGCGGCACAGAATCGAAGAAAACGAGCGTTTTGACGAAAATCGCGACTGTTGCAGAATTGCATAGCCGAAAAAGAAGTGCACATAAAAGTTGCAGATAGCCATGATGATGGGCCCACATGCTGCAATGGTGTGCATTAAGTAGGCACTGGGACTCAAAAGAGGGGTATCGTCTGCTGTATTTTGGGCCGAGCGTGCGAAAAAGAGGTTGGGCTTGATTCTGCACGGCGTTTGCACTGTATTATGTCGCTGCGCATTGACTACAGCCGGGTGGCGAGGATAACGGGATATGCAGATTACTTACGCTGGGTTGAGTTCAGCAGGTCCCGTTCGCGCAAATAATGAAGATTGCCTTGATTTCTGGCAGCCCAGCAACGCCGATGAGTGGCGCACGCGCGGCGCGGTCGCCATTCTTGCCGACGGCGTCGGGGGACATGGCAACGGCGAGGTCGCCAGCCAACTCGCCTGCGAACATTGCAAACATGAATTTACTCAATGCAAGGCCGGCGCGGCCGCAAGTCAGTTTTTATGGCAAATGTTCAATTCGGCCAACCTTGCTGTCTATAACGCGGGCATGCAAAACCGCCTGGAAGGGCGGATGCTCACCACGCTCACGGTGAGTGTTTTCCGAAACAACGAAGTGGTGATTGGGCACGTCGGCGACACCCGCGCATACGCGATTCAGGGCGGCCGGATTCGGCGGATTACCAGCGATCACTCTTACGCCGGCGTTCAATTGAAACTGGGGTTAGTGACGGTTCAGGAAGCGTCCACGAGCCAGATGCGATCGGTCCTGACCCGCGCGGTCGGGCAGGATCCGATGATCCGGCTCGATACCCAAACCGTCGTCGTCAATCGCGGCGACTACATCGTGCAATGCACCGACGGACTATGGAGCTTCGTAACCGAGGGCGAGATATTCGACGTCGTCACCAAATTTCCGCCCGACGAGGCCTGCAAGATGCTGATCGACATCGTCTGCCGGCGCGGCGGCGACGATAACCTGACCATCCAGGTCGCCCGCATCGAAAGCGTCGAACGCCTCAGCTACTACCGCGGCTTGCCAACTTATCGAAAGGTCGAATCGGCCATCATGGGAAATGAACTCGAACCGGGACAACTTCTCGATGAACGATATCAGATCACCGATCTCGTCAGCCGATCCGGCATGGCTTCGATCTTCAAGGCCACCGACCTGCAAACACAGCGAACGGTCGCCTTGAAAGTGCCGTTCATGCAGTTTGAATCCGATCCCGGCTTTTATTCTCGCTTCAAGCGCGAAGAACAGATCGGCAAGGCGCTGAATCACCCCTATCTCCTGCGTTTTGAAACCGGCCCGGACAGCCAGAGCCGCCCGTACATCGTCATGGAATTCCTTGAGGGCCAGACGCTGGGGCACCTGATGCGCAGCGTTCGGCCCATGCCCACGTCCGACTCATTGCGCATCGCGAGTTTGGTTTGCGAGGCGCTGCATTACATGCACGAGCATGAGGTCGTTCATCGCGATCTTAAGCCGGAAAACATCATGATCTGCAACGACGGCACCATCCGCATCATGGATTTCGGCATCGCCAAATACGAAGCGATGCGGCGGCTGACCTTCGGCGGATTCACCCCCACGATGGGCACCCCCGACTACATGGCGCCGGAGCAGGTAAAGGGAAAGCGCGGTGATCCGCGCACCGATATATATTCCCTGGGCGCGATCCTCTATGAGATGTTGACCGGCGCCGTGCCGTTCGACGGATCGAATCCATTTTTGATCATGAACGCCCGCCTGAGCGGCGATCCCGTGGCGCCGCGCCAGCGCAACCCAGAGCTGTCCCCGCAGGTTGAAGAGTTGATCCTGCACGCGATGGCCCGCAATCCGCCGGATCGCTTTCAAACGGCATTGGAGATGAAGCAGGACCTCGATCATCCCGACGAATTGCATATCACCGGCCGAGCCGCCAAGCTCGTTGCCCCGAAAGCCTGGCAGGGCCGATGGCGCGGCGCCAGGCTTGTCGTCCTCGCGGCGGGAATCCCGCTGGTGGTTTTTGGAATTTACCTCGTAATGCGACACGTCCACTGGCAATGAAACGCTTTTTCCCGACGAAGGAAAAAGCCGCGACCCAGCGTAGTCGTCTCGTCGGCTCAGTGCTTCACGGGCTGACGATTTAACGCCCAGTAGTGATCGATCGCGTATTTTACGACGTTGACGCCCAGCTCATACGATTGCCGCACGGCGCCGGAGGCGGCGTTGGTGTGGCCCGTTTTCCAGGCGTCGTGCATATCGCCGGGCGAATAAAAAACAACCCAGCGGCCATCCTGCTTGATGCCCAGCGCCCGGCTTCCGCCATGATGCCACAGCGGCGGCGCCCCGTTGGGAAAATGAAACCAGGCGTGAAAGATCGGATCGTCGTTGGAAATGTCCACCAGATCCTGCTGCGGAAAAAGCCGTTTGGACCAGGCGCGGAATGCGTTGTTCCAGGTCGGGCTGCCGCAGTCGGCGAAGAGCAGGCCGCCGCCCAGAAGATAATTTCGGATGACGGCGGTTTCGGCGTCGGATAGATCGATGCTCCCGTCGCCGGTCATGTACAAGAACGGCGGCTGCAGGTGCGGCTTAAAATGCCGTCGCAGGTCGGCGGCGGTGATATGCTCGCCGATCCCTTTTTCCGAGACCTTGAGATGGCTGGCCTTGTGCAGTTCGTCGAGAAAATTCTGGTCGGCGCGCGAGTTGGGATCCATCCCGTCGTCCCAGCCGGGTCCGTTGTATTGGAGGCGGTAAAAGAGAATCGGCGCCCCGACGTTTCCCCCGGCCCATCCGCCGCCCGTCCCGCCGCCGCCGCCGAATCCCGAACCGGGACCCCCGGGGCCGACGTCGCTGGTGTTCGCCTGGTAGGTGTTTTCGGTCGTCTCCTCGACCATTTTGACGACCTGCGAGTCATTGATGGTCGGCACGTAAAACGTGATCGCCGAGTTCACGCGCGACAGATGCTTGCGGCGCTTGGGCTGTTTTTTGGCGACCTTGACGACCTGCGGCGGCGCTCCGCCCCCTCCGCCGCCGCCCCCTCCGCCGCCCGGCAGGGCATACTCGAGCATGCCGCAACCGTGCACCTGCAATAGCGCCGGCAAAACCAGAATCAGCAGAACGTGAATGACAAAGCTCGAGTCGATGTTGTTGTGATAGGCGTAATCCTGCGGATCGACGGTGACGCGCCCGCCGGCCGGGGCAAAGGCGCCGACGATGCGACGCCGCAACGTTCGCAGATGAACCATCCCCGCCAGCAGCAGCACGACGATCACCGCCCCCAGCGCCACACGATTCCAACCGATTCGCCAGCAGATTTGAAACGGATCGAGGTCGTCGTCCCCGACCTTCACCGACAGCATCTTTTCGTTAATGAGATTGGTGACGCGGATGATCGTGTAGAAGAAAAATGACGCCAGCACATAGCTGGGAATCAGCAGATGCCGGAGCCAGACCAGGGCGCCTGGCCGGCGGAATAAAGTAAGCGCCCCGGCCAGTCCGGCGCTGGCGGCACTGACGAGCGCGACGATCACCATGGAAAGGATGACGGTCCTGGTGTGGTTCGCCGCCAGCTCGTAGGCCCATTCTTTTCCGTAGGTGGGAAGCGGGCGAAATCCCATCCACGCCGACAAGCCCACGACCAGCGAAGCCAGCGCCGCCAGCCACAGCGGCAACGCCAGTACATATAGCGGCTGGCGTCCGTTTTTGCCGCGCATCGCGCCCGGCGTCGGTCCCCTGGAGACCGGGAGCGAAGGGGGATGGGTCGAAACTATGGAAGAGGTCTGCGCCACGGTGGGGGAGATCACGGCTTATCGTTCAGTTCCAGCGGGTTGACCTTCGGAAGCTCGGCCGGCTTGGCCGTGTCGGTGATGCTCTTGACCATCGGCGAGTTGCTGCGCTCGGCGAGTTTTTTGTCATCGTCCGAAAGTCCCGCCGTCGCCTGCGATGGCGCGGCCGACTTGGCGGCCGGGGTCGCCGGAGCGGTCGGATTGGCCGGTGTCTGGGCGGTGACCGCGGGAGCAGCGACCGCCTCATCCCCGCTGGCCACGTCGGCCGTCGGCGCGCCGCCAAACCAGTGCACGCGAATGTATTCCTTCGACGTGCCAAGAATGATCAGCAAATGGATCACGGCCGCCACGCCGACCCACATCAGCGTTTTGGTGTTGGACATCTCCGAAATCATTCGCTTATTTCGGTGAGCGCGACTCTCGGCGGCGGTTGAAATTTTACTCATAAGCATCCTCACAAATCCGTTTCGCTATCCCGGAGTACCGACAGAGGGAGTCGCAAACCCGGCCGCGATTATCGCGTTTGGATCACCGGCTAGCCACCTCATGCTGAATCGCAATTACGCCGCCGGCATTGGCGATCGCCTCGTAAACAGGCCGATACTTTTTGTATGGCAGCGTCTTGTCGCACTTGAATCGCACTTCGCATTCGGTCGATTTCGTTTTTCCCGTCAGCAGATCGCGCAGCCGGGCTTCGAGCACGTTTTGGTCGGCCATTGGGTGGCCATTGAGAAACAGGCCGTTGCCGTCCAATCGGACGATGATCGCCGATTCCGTCTTGCCCGACTTGGGAAGCGACGGGAGCAGGACGCCGACTTTGTCGCTCATAAAAGACGAACTCAGCAGGAAGAAGAAAATGATGAGAAAGGCGATATCCGCCAGACTCACCATCTGCGTCTCCTTCACCGGCTCGGATCGTTTGCGGGAAATCTTCATGGGTCGGGAATAATTGTTAGTTGTTAGTTGCCAGTTGTCAGTGGATTCAAACCCATGCAATTGCGTTATCGGCAACGAACTTCTAACAACCGAAAACCGATGCTCCTTGCATTTACCAACAACTGGCAACTAACAACTGACAACTAACAACTGACAACTAACTATTGCTCTTCCGCCATCACCAAAACGCCGCCGGCTTTCTGTACGGCGAACATAATATCCACGTCGCGCTGAAACGACAGATCATCTTTTCCCAATACCACCACGGCCCGCTCCTGGTCCGATTTCTTTCCTTTCAGCCGCTCGGCAAGCACGTCGGCAAGACGTTCGAACGCGACGGGCTTGTCATCGACGGTCAGCGCCTTTTCCGAGGCGATGATCGTGATCGCGTTGTCTGTTTGCGTTTGGGTCGGCGCCTTGTCGCTGGTGTTGGGGACATCGACCTTCAGGGCTTCGTTGGCCGTGAACGCGGAGGCGACCAGGAAGAAAATGATGATCTGCCAGGCGATATCCGCCAGCGAGATAAAAGGAATATGTGGGGCCGGCATCGGCCTGCGCGCGATTTTCATACGCCGGTCTCGACCGCTGTCGCCGCGCCGTTACCCGCCGCCGAAATGACGGCGACCGATCCGCTCGATCGGCGCGCGTGCATCTGACTGTCCAAAACACGCTCGACCAGCGTCGTTCCCGCCGCCTGAACCTGCAGGACAAAACGGTTGACGCGGGCGGTGAAGTAGTTGTAGGCGACCGTGGCCAGGGCCGCGACGACCAATCCCCCGGCGGTGCAGTGCAGCGCCTCGGCGATGCCGCCGGACACGGTGTTGGCGCTCATGGTCGCCGCCTTGGCGGATTTGCCGAACGCTTCGATCATGCCGATGACCGTCCCCATCATGCCCAGGATCGGCGCCAGGCTGGCGATCGTGGCCAGCGTCGTCAGATTGCGCTCCAGCCAATTGACCACATGCCCGGCATGTTCTTCCATGGCCGCCACGATGCCTTCTTCGATCTCTTCGGGCTTCTTGCCGATGCGTTCGAGGAAGACCAGTTTCCGCAGTCCGATCGCCAGCGTACCGGCGACCGGGCCGGTACCCTCGGAACAGATATTCAGCGCGCCGTCGATGTCATGTTTTTCCAGATGGCTGGAAACGACATCGAGCAGCGCATCGGCATCCACGTCCGCCTTGCGAAGCGTGAGCAGGCGTTCGAGGGTAATTCCCAGCGCGATAATCGAGCACCCGGTAATCACCCACATCGCCCAACCGCCGGCCATAATAAACTCGAGCATAGCAATACCTTTTTAACGGGTCCGTCGGAGGAATGAGTTGCCGCAGGAATAAGTTGTCAGTTGTCAGTTGTTAGTTGTCAGTAAATAAGAGCGCAGTCAGTTTCGGCTTTTGATTTACTGGCAACTGGCAACTAACAACTGGCAACTAACAACTAACTTCTGCCAACTTATTCTCCATCAGGCGCCGCCCCCAATCTTTTTATTAATTACTTCCAGGAACGTCCTGGCTTTTTCCGCCGACTTGCTGTTCGGATATTCGGACAGCAATTGCTCGGCCTTCTGCTTGGCGACCGCGAAATTACCCATCCGATACGAAGCGATTACCCATTTCAGAAGCATCTTGTCAAGAAAACTCGCGTCAGGATAGTCCTGGAAAACCTGCTCCATCAACTCCACCGCCCGAGCGTAATCTTTCGTGCTGATGTAATAGTTGGCGATCTTGTCCAGCGCCTCGCCCGCGAACGGCGAGTTGGGGTACGCCTCGGAGCACTTCTTGTACGCCAGCATCGCGTTGCTCAGCACCGGCTGCGTCTTTTGCCGTTCCGCTTCGGCCAGGGCGATGTTTTCCAGCACCATCGCGATGTCGTATTGCGCCTCGGCTTTCAGTTCGCTCTTGGGAAGATTGACCACGCCGTTGAAGATGCCGATGGCTTCGCCGGGGTTGGCGCTCTCCATCTTGGCCTGGCCGATTTTCAAGAGGGCCTTATCCACGAGGCTCGAATCGGGGAACAACTGCATGAGCGATCGGCAAACATTGATCGCCGCGCCAAGCTTATCCTGAACCAGCAGCAGATCCCACTTCACGCTAAACGCCTCTTCGACCAGCGAACGATCGAGGCTCGCCTTGAGGCTTGTGTTGATCACCTCTTCGACCCGATCGAGCCCTTCGTTGGCCTTTTCATTCGCCTTCTGGATCAAGCCCACTTCCTTGAAGATGGCGCCGAGCTTCAGGTAGATGCGGGCTTCGATCAGGTTCTTGCGGGCCTTGAGGTCCAGTGAATCGACGACGCGATGCTCGACCTTCACGTCCTGAATCTGGCCCATCAGAAGCCGGGCCTTGTATTTCACGACTTTCGGATCGGGCGAGTCGGCGCGGGCTTCGTCGAGATACTCGATCACCAGGTCGTCGCCGTTCATGGTCAGAAGCTGGCTCGAACCGGGCGTGATCTGGGCCGCGTCGGCGATCGCGTGCGGCGTTACCGTGCCGGCGAATATTCCGCTGTGAGGCTCGGTCTCCGTCAGCGTCACCGTCACCGGCGTCCGCTGCGCGTACTGCGGCGGCTCATTCGCGTCCTCCGGCGGGTTTGAAGCGGTGGCGACGGCCGGCTTGGCGGTCTTCTTGTCGTCCGTCGCCGCGTCGTCCCCTTCCTTCTTCTCGATCTTATACTCGGCATACACCTTGACCTGGATCGTGTCTCTGCCATTGGTCGTATCGCGATCCAAATCGCGAACGCGGATAAAACAATCCTGATCGGCGAATACGCCCTTGGTGTATTCTCGATAGGCGCCGTCGGTAAACCCGACGGCCGCCGTCGAAACCATCTTCACCGTGACCAATCGCTTGACGTTCAACTGGCCGGATTCGGTGTTCTTGTCGTTGTATTCGACGGTGACGACATCGCCGCCGATGATCTGGAGAACGCCGTCGCCGGGTTTGGGTTCGCCGGGCGTGGTCATGATCGAGCCGATGTAATATTCGCCGGTCCGGCCGAGCGGTTCGAGGGCGATGGTTTCTTTATCGCCGCTCTTGGTCGTCAGCGTGGCGTTTATTTTTTCGGTCGTGTTGCGCAGGACGATCAGGTCCTTGTCGAAAATTTTCACATAGAGCCGTTGCCCCGCCTCGGCGACGATCTGATCCTTGGAATCCGGATCGACGCTGGTGCCGACCATCTCCAGCGCCTCGACCGCCTTGGCCCAGCGACCGAGCTTGAAATGGCATTGGCCGATGTAGTAGTACGATTCGTTGGCGAACACGCTCCACGGAAATTCGCTGGTGACGCGGCGAAGCGAGATAAAAGCCTTGTCGTAGTTGGCCAGGTTGTAATAGCCGATGCCGGTCTGATACAGCCCCTCGGCCTGCTCATCCCCATTCTCGGATTCGGCCAGGTGCTCGTACTGCTTGATCGCCAGATCATACTGCGACTTGTCGGCATAGAGCTTGCCGAGCGCCAGGTAAGCTTTAAAGCGCGCCTTGGACTTGGGGAACATCTGCGCCACCGACTGGATCATCTTGATCCCGCGCTCTTCCTGCTTTTCTTCAAGGAGATCGACGCCCTTGTTGAGCATGTCGTTGGCCTTGTATTCCATCTTGGCGTCTTCGGATTGCGTCGGCCCGCCCACCGGCGGAGCATCGGCGCCAAAGAGGGCGGCCGGGACGGCGCCCGCGATCGCCAGGGCGAGTATCCAGGATCGAACATGCTTCATTGACTGCTTCTTCATCGTTTGCCTCATAGATAGCTCAAACCATCGGAGCTTTCGGCCCGTCTGGTTTCCCTCTCCCGGTACGCCGGGCGAGGGTTTGGAGAGGGTTTTCCGTCATCGGTGCGCGACGCTCGCGTGCAACGAAACGCTCCGCCGCGCATCGCGGCTAACCCATTCATTGGTCATTTCGCGTCGTCGGTCTCGCCGCCGAAGTTAGGCTCGCCATAGGCGACCAGCATTATGTGAGCGGACGAAACTTCCGGCGCCTTTGGATAGTTCTTCAACAGCCGATGCGCTTGCGCCATGGCCCGTTTCTTATCCCCGGCTTCCTTGTAATAGGTGGCCTTGTACCAGAGGGCGCGCGGGGCGTCGTCGGGAAAGAGATTTTCGATTTCAGTCAGCGTCTTGAGTGACTGATCCAGCTTTCCCCATCGCTTGTAGGCGTCCTGTATCTGCCAGAGCGTCGCTGGCGGCTGGCCGATCTTTTCATAGATCGCGATCGCTTTGTCGTATTGGCCGAGCGCGTCCTTATAGATGCGTGCCCGCTCGCTCATGGCCCGCGTTTGCCATTCGGGGCTGCTTGACGCTTCGACCTGTTCCATGGTCGCCAGCGCCTCTTTCCACTTGCCTTCGTCGCAGAGGATTTCGTGTTCCTTCCAAGCCGCCAGCACGCGGTCGGTCAACGCCGCCACGCACAGCCGAGCGCGGTCTTCGAGTCGGCCTTGCCGGAGCGTATCGCAAATCTGGGCGATCTGCTGGTCGGCCACGGTTTTGTCCGTCTGCTGGCGCTCGAAGGCGATGGCTTCGTCGAGTAGCTTGTCGCGAGTTTCCTTGTCCTTGTAGTCGTAAACCAGGACGTTGAAGATGCGGTAGTAATAGCCGTTCAGATCTTTTGCCTTGATCCACCACGGCTTGGTCTTCGCGAGATATTCGTAAAACGCCTTTTGCTCGGCGGCCAGTTCCTTTTCGCTGACGGGCTTGATCCGCTCGAAGCCGTTGCGATACATGTTCCACCCGCGGTTCCACAGGAAATCGGCGGCGCCGCGCTGGCGGACGGGGTCTTGTTTGGTGGCGTCGTCTTCGAGCGCCGAGTTTTCCCAGATCACGTAGTCCTTGGAGATAATGCAGTACCCCGCCAGTCCCGAGAGGGCGGCGGTGTATTCCTGGTCGTTGACGTGCTGGAATTCCTTGATGGCCTGACGCCAGTATTGGACGGCCTGGTCCGGCTGCTTCTGCTCCCAATACGCGTCGGCGATCCGCCGAAGGGCGCCGGCGGCGAGGAGGTTGGTCTTGTAGAGCGGATTATCGAGAAGCTGCTTCATGCAGCGGATGCCCTTGGAGATTTCCCCGTTCTCGAAATTCGCGACGCCTTCGAAGTAGAGAGCCGCCGCCGCGTCCGGCGCCTGTTCGGGAAAGTAGTCTACGACTTCCTGATACGCCTTGATGGCGGCGTTGCGGTTCTTGGCCTGTTGAAGACAGTAACCCCGCATGAACAGACAATAGCTGAGCACCGGCGAATCGCCGAACTGCGCCTTGAACTTCTCAAACTCGCTGGAAGCGGCGGCGGCCTGATTGGTCTCCAGCAAATGGGCGGCTTTATCATATTGCGCCCGCTCAAACGCATTCATCTGCTTATAGCGTTCCGGCGCCAGTTGCCAGTGCCAATCCGCGCCCGACGCGGAGACGGAGCCGATCAAAAGGATCGCTACACTTAGAGCATTTCTCATGTTGGTGAAGCGACCTTGCGTCGCGAAACACGCCCCGCAAGCGGGGCCGCTAAACGCGGAAACGCACCAGTGACCTGAAAACCACTCTAAGAAGATTCGTCGCGAGTAAAACATAGGTTTTCCGGATCTCTTTTCTGTGCGGCCGCCGCGCTTCGTCGTAAAGCGCTTACCGGCTCTCCAGGGAGCCGAGCGCTACGGCTCGCCGCGCTCAACTCTGGTCCCGGTTCTCTCTCTTGAAGAAAGAGGGAGCAGGAGCGATCGCCCTTTCGCCTAGACGGATAGGGAGCGGAATCAATCGCTCGCGATTTCGCTACTACTGAGACTCTTGCTCCTGCATTCTTGAGAACACTTCTTCGGTCAATCGTCCGCGGGCCGCCTTGGCCCATTGGCTCTCGGGGTAATCCCAGGTCACTTTCTTGAACGTGCGGAACGCCTTCACGTTATCGTTGAACTTGGCGCTGCTGTCGGCAAGCCAGTACATCGCTTCGGGGCGGAGCGTCTTCTCGTCGGGATAGGCGTCGGCGGTCTTGGCGAACAGCTCGACCGCTTCCTTGTAGTCCGCCTGCTTGTACGCGCACTGGGCGGCCAGGAACAGCGCCTGCGGCGCCAGGCGGTGCGTCGGATTGCGCTGCTGGAAGCTCGAGAATATCTTCCCCGCCGTCTTGAAAGACTCGTTCTTCAAGTAGTAATTGCCGAGCCGAATCGTAGCGTCGGCCACCAGCGGGCTGTCCGGATACAGATAGGTGAGTTTTACATACTCCTCGACCGCCTGATCGTACTTGCTCATCTTTTCGAAGCACAACGCCTGCTTAAACTGCGATTCCGACGCATATTCGGATTCCGGCCAGTTGCTGATGACCGTGGCATAGCGCCCGACGGCTTCCTGGTAGTTGGTCAGTTCCTGCGCCAGGTTGGCCAGCAGATATTCGCCCTGCGGCGCCAGCGACGTATTGGGATAATCGCGAATCGCTTCGTCCAGAATATTCTTGCCCTTGGAGATTTCCTGGTCGGCCTGGGTCATCTCGCCGATCTTGCGATGCTCCTTGGCCATCTCGAACAGGGCCTCGGCCATCAGGAACCGCGTCTTGACCGCAATTTCCGGGTCCTTAAACCGCTTGGTGAACGAAGCCACCTGGGCGTCGGAACCCAACAGGATTTTCCCTGCTTTCAATACCGTTACCGGAGACGTCGACTCCAGCGACAGATCATCGACGTAGGTGAACGTCACCGTATCCCCGAAGTTGACTTTCAGGACCGGCTCGGCGGCCGTCAGTTGGGTCGACGGCTGAGTCGAGGGCCGGGTCGTCGCCGGAGCGTGAATGAACTGCGGCTCGAGCGTTCCGGTGAAAACGCCCGAATGCGGCAGCGTTTCGGTCAGCGTTAAAATCGCTTCCGATCCGCTGGACGAAACAGCCTTGACCGCAACCGTATCGCGCTCGCCGGTCGTGTCATGGTCGGCGTCGGTCACGCGGAGGTGAAATTTCTCGCCGAGATGAATTGCCTCGTCGGCGATCATGTACGACGGGTCGAGCAGATCAAGCCGGGCGTCGGAAAGAAGCCGGATCGGCGTATCGACCACCTGCCCGCTGGATTCGTCCTTCACGCGGATGTGGACGGTGTCCGAGCCGCTGACGAGGAGCGTGGCGACCTTGTAATACAACCCGGCCGGGTCATTGAGGCGCTGGGCCTCGGAGATAAATTCGCCGTTGAGAACCAGGTCGTCGATCGGGTCTCCCTTGCTTCCGACCTGCAGTCGGATGACGCCGGAGAACGATCCGGATTTGAGCATGTCGGCGCTGTCGCGGCGCATCGCGGTCTTCAGCTCGAGGGGATAGCCCTTGATCTGCGCGAGCTTATCGATCGCCTGGATATACGTCGGGACTTTCAGCACCACCGGCTCTCGTTTTTCCTTGGCGGCGGCCTGGAGTTCGGATTCGGCCACCGCCGTCACGTCCAGCGTGCTGCCGGAATTCAGCGCCCGGCGGGGATACGTTACCTCGAACAGAAGCGGGGCGTCCACGCTGGCGACGATCTCCTTCCGCTCCAGCGCCGGCTGGGTCGCCGGGACCGGCAGCACATAGTCCGGATGCCGGGCCACGGTCAACGGCTTATACAGCACCGCGCCCTTGGTTTCCCGGCCGGCGATGCGTTTGAGCCGGGCCCTGGCCTCGGGCGATTCGTCGGGAATCATCTTCACGCTCGTGCGGTAGACCGTGAGGCGCGGCATCTCCGCGCCGGCTTCGGTCACCGTGTACGTGCGTTCGATCGGTATGCCGGGGTTGGTATTCTCGCGATCCAGATAGCTGACGGTGATCTTGTCGCCGGGGTTGACCTTAATGGTGTCGCCCTTGGTGACGGCGCCGAACTTCAGGATCGCCAGGAACTGCCCGGCATGGTTGTGCCATTCTTCGCTGTGATTGACGTAGGTTTCCAGCGCCTTGAGCGTGAGCGTTTCGCCGGACGAGGTGGTGACTTTCACGTCGACGGTATCGCGGCCGTCGGTGGTGTCTTCGTCATAATCGGTGACGACCACCATCAACTGGTCGCCGGCCCGGCAGCGCTTGGCCGGCAGGTACTCGGTCACCTTTTCCGTCGGGTTATTCGGATTGGCGGTGATGATCTCCTCGGCCAGCGAGATTTTGCCGTTGAAGTAGGACGAATTCAGCGACGCGCCGAGCACTTTCGACGAGCCGTACAGGCGCTTGACGTCGTTGTAGTTGATGACGACCTGATCGCCCGGGGCGATCGAAAGGACACCCTTGGCGGCGGCTTCCGGCGGAACGGGAACCACGGCCTTCCCGGCCGCGTCGGTAATCGTCACATGCTTGACGGCGATCGCCGTCCCGGTGAAATCGCGGAACATCGCCCGCACCTTCCGCAGCCGGACCGGCTTCTCGAACGTCGCCGTCAGCATATCGCCGGCGACGGCGATCTTCCCCTTGGGCCGCAGGTATTCGAGCAGTTCAGGATGGCTCTGCGTCGAGAACCATTCGGCCGGCAACGCCGCCAGCGTTCCGTCCGGCTGGCGGAAGCCGACGATCACCTGCGCCGCCCGATGATTCTCATCGAGCAGAATTTCCATCGTGTGCGGGCCTTTGGCCAGATCGACGCGAGCGCTGACCTGGGCCGTCTGCTGGTTGAAATGATCCAGGACGATCTGTCCGTCGATCAGCACATAGCAGCGCTGGGCGTATCCCGCATAGGGCTGCATGTATCCCATTTCAAGGGATTTGTTCTCGGTGAGCCAGAACGTGCCGCGCAGGTGCATGGTCGCCCAGGCGTCGCCTTTGTCCTTGAGCGGCGTGGATTCGCGAAGCAGGACCGGCGCCTCCTGGGTGATGGTTTCTGTCGCCGCGAGCTTCAAATGGCGGCGCATCTGTTCGATGGTATCGCCGGCGTGGAGGGGGGCGATTTCGATTTGCACGCCGCCTTTCGCGCCGTCGGTGCGAGCGGGGAGCGAGGCGAGTTCTTCATAGTCGTCGGCAAGCATCCCGAGCAACGCCAGGTCCTTGACGCTATCGAGATGCGGAATCTCCATCGTGATCGATGACACTTCGTGCGAGCCCATCGTATCGACTTCAAGCCATTTATTTTTGTGGCCGTCCGAAAGGCTTACCCATCCGCCGGCCAACCCTGGCGCGACGGGTCGAATGACGGAGTTGGGATCGCGGTTGTCGTCGGTGTCCGACGCCAGCGCCCGCGGCTGCGGGATTCCGGTCGGGACGGCGCCGCGGAAGATGCCCGTGTGCGGCCCGGTCTCGGTCAGCGAGAAACCTTCCAGCGTTTCGCCCGACGTGGTGTGCAGATCGACCTTTACGGTATCGGGCGCGTCGGTCAAATCCTGATCGGGATCGGTTACCTGAACGTAGATCGGGCTGCCGGGACGGATGGTGTGACCGTCGCGCGCCACTTCAAGCCGGCGGCTTTCGATCACCTCGCGGCGTTGAAGCTGGCGCTCAAGCTCGCGCTTCTCCTCCTCTTCCACCGACAGAATCTCGCCGCTGCTGGCGACCAGTCGCGCGTCGCTGCGCACTTCAAGCTCCTTGGGCGGATAGTGAAGATCGTTGGCCTTCTGGAAATCGGGATCGATCACATACTTCACGATATCGTCGCCGACCAGTTCGAGCGTGAGATTGTCTTTCACGGCGTGCCCGAGCGCGGTGGCGATGCGCGCGGTGAAGAGACTTTTGTTGGCCGAGCTGGGAATCAGCTTGACGTGTTCGACGTCCCCCCCTTTGCTGGTCGTCACGATGACCGGAATGGCCGCGCCGCCGCGGGCGACGGACAGATTGGGGTCCTGTAACTGCAGCGTGAGATAGCGGCCGGGGATCACCACGGTGCTCAGGCGAGGATCGCCGATCGCGACTTCCGTGTTGGCCAATCCGCCCGGCAGAATCAGGTTCAGCTCCCCTTCAAGCAAAGAGGCCTCGACGTGATTGGCAACGCGGTCCTTTACCTTTTTCAGGTAGTCCTTCGCCTCTTTGTACTGAGCCTGCTGGAAGGCCATCTCGGCATATAAGTAATAGGCTTCGGCCTGTTTTTTGACGTCGTCGGCGTCGACCATGCGTTCGAGCAGCGTTTCGGCGGCGGTGTAATCCTTGGTCAGGATGTGCAGCTCGATCAGCCGGTAGACGGCCTTCTGGCCGGCTTCGGTCTTGGCGTAGCGGTTGTTATTTTTCAGGCCCTCGTAGCCGAGCCGGGCGGCCTGATAGTTTTCCATGTCCTTATAGACGTCGCTCTGCGACAGAAGCACATGGCCGGCGGTTTCCGGATCAAGGTCGTTTTCTCGAAGCAAAATATTGAAAGCGAATTCCAGCGATTCCTTGAGCAGTTTCTGCTTGCGCATCTGCTCGACCGACCACGCGACATAACGGGCGTCAAAACCTTCCCAGTTGGCCTTGAGCAAATTGAGCTTCGGCGCCGTCAGTTCCCACGCCTTGCTCTCATCGCCGCCCATCAGCGACGCCGAAGCCAGGTACAGATCGTAACTGGGATCGGTGGGGGGAACGGGGATCAGCCCTTGAATGCGGGTGGCGGATTTTGCCTTGGCGAGCATGAGCTGACGGGAGACGGAATCAATCGCCTTGCCGTGCTGAATCGCGGCGACAAATACATATTCGGACTCGTCGGCGCCGCGATCGTCCAGCGTCTTGAGGACCGGCGCGATGTTGGCGCTGTACGTGGAATCGGAAATATTGTCCTTGGCGATCATTTCGCCGTATTGCGCCACGGCTTCTGTGATCGCCTTGGGATCGTCCGCGGCGACGGCGTCCTGGAAGATCGCCTGGGCGATGCCGTACCAATAGCTCGCCTGCGCCTCGTTTTTCGCGCCGGCCGTGAGCATCTTCATCCACAGACGACCGAGTTCCAGGGCCTGTTTCTTCTGATCGACGATGATCGCGGCGGCCTGGGGATCGGTTCCTTTTGCCGTCGGCACGGTCGCGCTGGCCATCTGGGCCACTTCGAGAATCGCGTTGCCCGGAATGGCGACGGCGTCAAAATCGCGCGGCGCGATCTGGGCATACAGCGGCTTCATCGTCTTGAGAATGATCGATCGGCGCGAGTTGGCGGCGGGGGCCTGGCCTGCCGGGTCGGCCGGAAGATTGCTCCAGTGAAACACCGACGCCAGCCCCGCGACGCGCTGCTCGGGCGTGCGTTTTTCCAGAATTTGCAAATACGACGTTAAAAACGCCGCCGCTTCCGCGTCCTTCTTTCCCGACGCATAAATGCCGTGCGTGCGCCCTTCCAGATCCAGATCGATCGCCCCCCCGGCGGCCAGATCGGCCAGATACGCATCCCAGAGAACGCGGGTGGACTCGGCGGGAACTTTCATGTTGGCCGCGCCGGTGACAATTCCCCACTGCTGGTTGAGCAGTCCGCGGACGAGTGCCGGATCGGAAAGTTTTCCGCCCTTGGCGGCCACGGCGCGGGCGATTTGGTCGGCCTGGAACTGGCGCTGGGTATCCCACGCCGTCCGCTGGCTGTAGACATATCCGCCGGCCAGATCCGGTCCCATCAGGTCGTAGACGCTTTCCAGCGGCGACGCCAATTTTCCCGCGGGCGCCTCGGCGGCCCACAGACTCCGCCATGTTATCGCGGCGGCGGCGTTCGCGGCGGGCGTCGATCCCGCCGCCGTCACGGCCGACGCGTAGATCGGAATCAGCTTGGCCAGCGTCGCCCCGTCCCGGCGGGCGCGGAGATGCGTGGTCATCCGATCCCAATTGGTCCCCACGCCAAGTCGCGGCGCCCAGGCCAGCGCAAAGGCGCTCGATGCGGGCACATTATTACCGACGTGGGCCACATGGGCGTCGAAAATCTGCTGCACCACCACGTCCTGAACGCTCGCCAGCTTTTCGCCGCCGGCGGGAATCGTTCCCTTGTAGTCGGCGAGGAATTTCTGCACCGCCGCCAGAACGGCCGGGTCGGGGTTGGCGGGATTGGCCTTGATGGCGCTGAGCGTGACGAGGGTGGCGGAGGCGGGATCTTTCCCGGCCGGTTTCTGGTCAAAAGCGGCTTTAACCTGCTGGAAAGCCGCGTCTTTCGCCCACGCGCCATTGCCGCCCATCGCGTCGATGAGGGACTTCATCGCGGCGGTGTATCCCGCCCTGTCGATCGCCGCTTTGAGCAGCGCGAGCTTTTCGGGCGCGTCGATGATCGTGCTTCCGATGACGTACTGGTTGACCGTGTCGCGGTTAAACATCGTCGGATAAGCCGCGAGATAGTCGCGGCCGACCGCGAGAATGCCCGCTTTGTCCTTGGCGGCGGCATATTGCGGAAGAAGCTGCACGCGCGCGTCCAGCACGTCCCTGAACGACTTCCCGGCCGCCCATTTATTGACGAGTTCCTGCACGTTCGCCGCGTGCGACAGCGACGCCAGATCGGATAATTGCTGCCCGTTTAAGGCGGCGAGTTGTTGTTCAAGGAACGCGGCGCGGGCGGCGGGATCGCCCGCGAGATAGCTCTGGGAGACCCATTGAATCCGCTCGCGGGCGCCGCCGAGGTCATCGGGATTTTTCGCGATGTAACCGCTCACGTACGCCGCGTATTGGGCGGGAGACAAAAGGGGATTGTCCTTGCCGTGGAAGATGGCGGGCGATTCGCCGAGCACGCGAAGATATTCCGCGTATCCCTCGCGGTCCTGGGGCGTATAGACGGCGCCGGCCGTCGTGTAGATCGGGGCGGCGGCGATGAACGCCTTGGCCGCCTGCGCCTGAAGATCGGGGTTCTTTAAGCCGCGCAGATCGACGCCGAACTGGCTGATGATGTCGCGGGGAAGTCGCGTCTTGCTCGCCGACAGAAGATCGATCGTCAGCTTAACGCGCTGCTCGTCGGTGACCGCCCCGGCCCCGCCGGCATAAAGCGGATCGAGAAAACGGATGTCGATCACCGGATGGCGGGTGAGCGCCACGAGCGGCTTCCAATAGCGTTCCCTGGGCTCCTTCCCGAAGACAAACGCCTCGGCCGCGTTGCGGATGGCGTTATGAACGAATTCCACCTGCTCGGCCTGCGGGAACGTATCGGTCAGGAACGTCGCCAGGTCCAGAATGCGATCGGCGTCGACCGCTTCGATCAGCTTGGCGAGCTGGGCCTGCCCGACGCGCCACGCATGGGCGTCGGCGCCGAAGCTCTTGACATATTTCTTATATTCTTCCGGATACGCCTCGCGCCGAAGCGCGTAATCCAGCGCGAATTCCAGGCTGGGCGTTTTGCCGTCGCTCTGTCGGGCATAAGCGAGATATCGCAGTTGCGCGGTTCGCTGATCGCCGATGGCGTCGGCGGTCTTGGCGCTGAGCAGCAGCAGGTCAAGGTCTTTGCCGGCGCTGGCCTTGAACAGTTCGTTGACGCGCTGGTTGGCGGTGACCATCCGGCCGGAGGCAAGGGCCGCGTCGAGCGAAAGGCGAAGCGCGACCGGATCGGCAAGCTTCTGGGCAAGCTGCACGGCAAGTGCGGGATCGACGTCGGCGTAGCGTTTCTCGGCCAGCGCCTTTTGCGCCGCCGGTATTCCGCCGGGAGCGGCCGCCGGGACGGAGGCGGGCGTTGTCGCGCCTGCCGGTTGAGGAGCGCCATGCGAAACGCCGACTTCCATCGCCAGGCCAAACACACATGCCGCCGCCAACAAATGCCGTCTTTTCATGAACTCAACCTCTCACGCGACTATTTCGAATCAATTCAATAATGACGAAGCTCGATCGCTTTTTGATTCCCTCTCCCGGTGACCCGGGAGACGGCGATGCAGGACAATTCCATCGCGGCGAATATCCCTCGCTCAAACCCGCCGCCGGAGTACCGGGCGAGGGAGGAAGCGGGCCGGCCGCGATCGCCCGTGCCGCGCCCAAAGCCGAATGACAAAATATTGCGAAGTTTCCCGCTACTCGTAAAGCTCCACTTCCGACAGGCCGTGGTCTTTTCCGCGGCCCGAAAAGGCATAGACGCCCAAGGCGTCCATTTCTACACCGGCTGTATCGACCACGTTGAAAAACTGATCGTTATCCAGAAACCCGGCGATCCCGCGCGGCTGATTGGCGAGCCGGTCGGGCCCGGCGGACTCGCCGAGATCAAAATCGGTTTTTACGCCGCGCAAAACCACCACCGCCCGCATCACTTCCGATTGACGAAGCGTGCGCTCATAAAGCACGCACAGTTTCGGCCGGGCGAGATGGTTCAGGTCGATCAGCAGCCGCGAGCCCCACGGCGCCTTCTCGCCCTTTGACCAGGCGCTGGGCTTGCCGTCGAGGAACCGACGCCCGTCGAAATTATCCAGCGCGTTGCCCGTCGCACGCAGGTAATGACCTTCCACCTGATCGGGGTCAGGATTGGCGGCGAAAATGCCGGTGTTTTTCATCTTTCCCGCCGCGGCCTTGGCGACCTGCGTCGGGTCTTTTTCGTCGAGAATATCGAGTTCGTCGGACTTTGGTTTTTTTCCGCCGGTGAGATCCAGGCCTTCGACGTGATCCAACGCGCTCCCCGCCGGCTTGATAAAGCAGGCGTCGACGCCGGGGAAAACAAGCGTGTCGATCGACAACTCCGCCACTTCAAGCTCCGGCGCCGGCGACAGCGTTACGGAAATATCCTGCCTTTCCTCGCAGGGAAGATCGACCACTCTGTACTCCGGCGTCGGCAGATCAAGCACGAAAGATCGCGATTTCCCGCCGGCCGAGAGGGTAACCGTCGGGCCTTGGCCCGCCGCCGCGCGATGCCGGTAAACGAGGTGCACGACATGGGCGTCCTTTCCCGGCGCCGTCAGCGTGATCGTCTTGTCGATCGCGTAAAATTTACGGCCATATGCGTCATGCTCCGGCCCGGCCGGTTCCCACCGCGCCACCTGTTTCGCGCCGTATTTTTCCAGGACGGCCAGCGTCCGCGGCTCGCGATAGAGCGCCGGCCCGGTCATCGCCAGCGCATTCCACGCCGGTTCGACCGGCGCCGCCGACGTGGCTTGCACCAGTGGCGTGCGATGCACTTGTTTTCCCTTGGCGTCGAGGAATAACAGGCTACCCGCGCCCTCGGCGATATAAACGCCGCCCGCCGGCGCGTCGGCCAATTTCGGGCCCGTTCCTTGCGACTGCACCGACCAGAGTTGATTGCCTTTGCGATCAAAGCATGAGACCGCGCCATCGGGATCGGCGACGAAGAAGTGTGATCCATCCGCCGCCAGGCGGGCATCGGACAGGGTCGGCGAATTAATCTCGGCCAACGTCGCGCCGCCGCCGTCGGTCAATAGAACAACGTCGCCGCTGGCGAACAGGACGGTAGATCCATCGCGCGTCGTCTCGACGCGAAGCGAAGGCTTGTTTGTCCGCCCATCGCTGGCGCCATACCGCTTTTTCCAATCGAACAGCGGCTTGCGAAACAGCTCCATTCCGGTCTTGTCGAAGATCACGGCCTGCTGATCGAAGGTGATGATCGCGACACGATTCGCCCCGTCGCAAATCGCCAGTGAATCGCCGGCGGCGGAGAACGAACCGTCGCGCATCGCCGGCGCCTCGTGCTTCCACACGATCTCGCCGGTGGCGACACGAATCACCCTGATCTCCGCGGACAGCGGGTTGATCGGCGGCGAGCCAAGCCCGCCATATCCGCTGGGATGATGGGCCAGCGCGAAGGCGATGAACTGCCCGTCGGGTGAAAATCGCGACGCCGAGATAAAGCGCGGGACGCGGGCTGTCTCGTAATAATCGACGCCGCGGGGATCATACGGAAAACTGCGATAGGTTTTAGACGGGAGATCGAACAGGATAAATCCGCCACCGGCCTGGCCGGCGAAGTAGGTTTTTCCGTCGTCGGAGACGGCATACCCGCCGTCCCAGCCGCGGAAATGGTCGCCGATCCAATCGACTTCGCCGGGAATATCCAGCGACGACGAGGCGCCTTTGGCGTCGGCGATATGGACGTCGATTTTCCAGTTCGTCGCGAAATGCCAACTTGGATCCCGCCGCGTTATATCCACTGCGCCGCCGAAATAAACGCCGCCCGCGCTAATCGCCATCGGGAACTTCGACGGCGCCAGCGTCCGCAAAATTTTCCCGTCGGGCGCGACGATTTGCGTGGCGCTGTTCGTCTGCACCGCCGCGAACCCGTCGGCCGACGCGGCGATTCCCACCGCCAACGCCGGCGGAACAAAATCCTTCAACGGCGTTTCGATCGCGACGCGCGCCGCCCCGCTTGCCGTCATCGCGGCCGCCGCCGCTCCCGGCGGCGCAAACGGAGAAACATCGCCAACCTTCCCGCCGTTATCGATTAACTCAATCAATCGATCAACGCTCGCCTTGCGGCCGGCGCCGTCGTTGGAAACAATCGCCACCGCCTCCCGATCCGCCCAAAACGGGCTCAGGCCAACCTCAATCGCCCCCGCGCCCTTTCCCGGCGCGTTAGGGGTTTGAATCCAATCGGAAACAGCCCGCAGGCTTTCCGCCAAACGCCCGCCTGAAAAAAGCACGACGTCATTCCGCACGACATAGCTCGGCTTAATCGCGGCAAAGCCCCCTTTTTCGGGGATGTGCGCGCGGGTGGAATTGTTGACGTAAGCCTTGAGGTCCAGACGATACCCGACTACTTCCCCGGCATCGATCTTCGCGATGATATCATCCTCATGACGCGTTGGATACCAGCGCATCTTGAGGCCGTCATAGCTGCCGGGATCAACCTTCTCGATCGCCGCCGCCCGTCCCGATTTTTTCAGTGCCGCGACGATGCGCTCGGCATCGGCGGCGTCCGGCGATTGCGTGTCCTCGACGATCACGCGAACCTCGCCTTTGCGCGAAAGAAACAGCGGAATCCGATCCGGATGCGGCAGATACACCACCGGCGCCGGCGCCACCGCCGAGACGCTATGACCCGAAACGATTTTCACGGTGGCCCTGGCCGTCAATCCGGTCAGCAATTCCGTCGCCGAAATCAAATAGGTTCCGGCCGGCTCGGTGCTGGATACGGCGTAGTCCACCTGCTGTCCCGGCCCCGAAAGCCGGTAAAAAACCGCCCGCTGGTTGCCGGCCGAATCCGTCATGACGTATTGCACCGGCACGCGAACGTCGCCGACGGAAGCCGGCGCCGATTCGGACGACAACTCGATCCGGTCGCCCGCGTTCACTTGTGCCGGATAATGCAGCGTCATCGCCGTCGGCACGGCGTCCAGCAGCGCCAACAACGCGACGGGTTCGTTCACCAGATCGACGCTGACTGCGCCAGCGGTTACTTTCAGCGTCTGGCCCGTAACGAGGTTGATTACTTGCGCGGGCGAGCCGACTTTGACGATCACGCCTTGAGCGGGGGCGAATTCGGTATCTTTCTTCTCGAGCGACGACGCGATGACCGCCACGTATTTCACGCCCGCCGACCGCATCGGCAAGATGACCGCGGTTTCCGGCGCCGCGCCGTTCGGCGGAGAAAAGCCAAGTTCCGCCATCGTCTTTTCCAGAACGGGTCGCACCTTCTTGAATTCATTCCAGAACGCCAGATGCTCGGCGAAACCGCCGAGGTCCCACAGTTCCTTGAGCGCGACTTCGACGCGAACGGCGCCTTGCATCGGCGCGCACTGTTCGCCGACGAGGGCGATCTTTCCGCCGCGGGACAGGAAGTCGTTAAATCCCTTCTGGCATTCGGCGCTGAACGGAATGTGGTAGTTGGGAATGAGGATCACTTTCACGCCGACGGGGACCCCTTTTTCGATCGTCTGTTCCGAAAGAATGACAGGACCATAGCCGAGCCGGGTGAGATGGCTATGCAGCGCGTGGGCGTTGTACTCGTATCGGTTCTGCAATTGGTTGACGCAGACGGCGACCGTCATGCCCGGTTGATAGCCGGCGACGAGCGACCCATAGCGTTCGAGGAAGCGGTTGCCTTTGGCCCGGCGGGCGTTGGAGCGCGCGCCGGCCGGTCCGTGAACGCCCACGCCGATCCCTTCGACCCCGCGCGCCAGCTTGTACATCTGCTTGGCCACGATGGCCGGCTCGGCCTGGCTCGGTTCGACCTGTTGCCACTCGGGTTTTCCCGGCGCCTCGCCATGGGCCCAGTCGGCGCAGAATCCGGCGCTCATGGGCCAGTCGCCGTAATCGGTATAACTTTCCCAGCTCATGGCGGTATGGGCGCCGGCCAGGTCGGCGACGTTGATTCCTTCGTCGTGGCCGGCGTTGCACGCGGTGGTCGCGATGAAGTCGGGCCGAACCTCACGTAATTTGTGATTGTAGAGATCGAAACTATCAAAGAAACCAAGGCGCTGCTCGGCCCGGAAATAGTTTCTGCGCTTGTCGGCCAGGGCCTGCGGAATGCCGGCTTCAGTTTTGGCGTCCTTTCGCCACTCCCGCGACTCGGCTTCGGTCAACGGCAAGAACCCGGTCTTTTGCTTCACTTTTTCGCGGAGGATTTCCATTCGCGTTCCGAAAAACGGATCGGTCGCGACGCCCCCTTCGGTGTAACCGCCCAGCGCCGGGAACCAGGTATACGACATGCCGGCAAAGGCCGGATAATCGCCCAGTTCCTGCCCGAAAATCTGCACCCGGCGGATCATCCGGTCCACGCTCATCGGATGCGTGTGATGGTATGCCAGCCCTTCGTTGTACCAGTTGTCCCGGCGGGCTTCGAAGTCGATCGTGACCAGGCCATGCCGCAGACAATCGTCCAGCAGCGCGCGGGCGTCGGAGACGGGTCGTTTCAGTTCCGGCGGCGCGTCGGCGGCGGGGGCCGGGTAGGGGACGCGTCCTTCGCCCTTGGCGTCGAGCGCGCCGCCGAAACCGTAGGAGGACCAGCAACGCACGCCGGCGTCGCGAAGTTGATCGAGGCCGGCGGAATCGAGCGCGAAATCCGATTCGCCGCAGGAATCGATCGTGAAGAGAAACAGCGGCGAGTTTTGGAGCAGATCGACGATTTCGACACCAAAGGGATGAGCATCGGCGGCGTTGGCCGACAAATCGTATTTGCCGGGAGCGAGGGCGCCGGTGTTGAGCAGAAACAAACGTGAATCGGCGCCGGCGACGGCGGGCATCGGTATGACGCCCAGCGGTATCGCGGCGTCTTTGGTCTTTGCGACGATCGTGAGGTCGCCGGCCGGAAAATCGCCCGACGCAAAGACGATGAACGGCGCGATCTCCCCTCGTTTATAAACCCGGCGGAGGTTTTGCGACGCAAGCCAATACCCTTTGCCGACCTTGACGGCATCGGCCGCGGCCGACTTGGCTTGAATTTTGGCGACGAACGCACCGGCGCTAAAGGATGCCGCCGCCGCGGCCGACGGATGAACGACGCCGCCGTCGTCGATCGTGAAATCGCCGAAGCTGCTCAGGTAGGCGGTCGCCACCGGCAGATAGAGCGTGAGGGGGTTAAAGCCGATCGGCTCGTTGGTGTCCAGCAGGTCCTTGAGCAGGTTCGTTTTGCCGCAGAAAACGCTCAATCCGCTCAGCGGGACCTGCGTACCGGTCTTCGCATCGACGGCGCGGAAGGTCACGGGGGCGGTGCGAATGGCGATGGCGGCTCCCCGCACCACAAGTGCCGAATGCGTCGCGCGGATGCCTTGCGCGACTTCGAAGGTAAGGCCGAATGGATCGACGATGTATTTGCCGGTCGCAAGATTGGCGCTGCACTGGCTGGCATAGCGCGCGTTTTCACCGTCGGCGTTCGTCGGGGCGTCACAGAAGACGGTGATGCCGCCCGCGGTGAGCTGTGAATCCAGCCGCCGCCCGGCTTCGAACATCGGATGACCTTCCAGCGCGAACGAACGCGGAAACTCGCTGACGGAAAACTGACCGGGAATGCCGCGGACAAAGCGAGACGATTCGATCGGCTTTCCATCGACGCCCACCAACTCGAACGAGAACCGCCCTTGAGGTGTCGCCTTGCCGACGCCGGCGGGAGCGATTTTGCTCGGCTTCTCGTCCAGCGAATCGGGGTCCTCGGCTCGCGTGAACCGAGGCGCGATCGAAACCATCGCGATCAAAGCCAGGAAAATCGCCGATCGGCGCAGCGACGGACAGAGAGCGATGAGGGGCATGGTTGGTTCTCGTAGTCGTGGACGACCAGTACGATCGCGTCCACCTCGATATCACTAAATTACTGGGAAAGCAGACGTCCGGCTCCCTCTCCCTTCCAGGGAAGAGGGAGCGGGAGCGACTTATTAAATACCCGGTGCCGCCGCCGGTGTTATACGATCGGGGGCGCGTCGCGCGGATGATGTCCGGACGGCTTTAATCCATTACGCAATCTTGACGAAAAGGTTTACCCTGCGTCGACGAATTCTTACTCCACCAGATCACGGTCGCGCACGCCGATCAGGTAAAGGATCGAATCCAGGCCCAACGTGGAAATTTTGTGCTGGGCGCTTTGCGCCACCATCGGCTTGGCGTGATACGCGATTCCCAAGCCCGCCGCCGCGAGCATCGGCAGGTCGTTGGCGCCGTCGCCGACCGCGATCGTCTGTTGCAGCGAAATGTTTTCCTGGGCGGCGATGGTTTGCAGAAGCTGCGCCTTGCGCTGGGCGTTGATGATTTCCCCCTTCACGCGCCCGGTGAGGAGGCCATTTTCGACCTCAAGATCGTTGGTGCGAACATGATCGATGCCGAGGCGTCGCTGGAGATATCGGCCGAAGTAGGCGAATCCGCCGGAGATGATGGCGGTCTTGTAGCCGAACGATTTGAGCGCGGTAATCAGGCGCTCGGCGCCTTCGGTCAGGTTTAATCGCGATGCGACGCGCGCCATCGTCGATTCCGGCAAGCCTTTCAGGAGGGCGACCCGCCGGACGAGCGACTGATCGAAATCGATCTCGCCGCGCATGGCCGCTTCGGTGATGGCCGACACGCGGTCGTGCACGCCGGCTTCGCGCGCGAGTTCGTCGATCACTTCGTGCTGGATGAGCGTCGAATCCATGTCGAACGCCACGAGCCGGCGAATCCGGCGGTAAATGTTGTCGCGCTGCCAGGCGATGTCGATCGGATGTTCGCGCGTGGCGGTCATCAGCGCCGCGCGAAGCGTGTCTTCGTCCCGCGGCTGGCCGCGCACGGAAAATTCCACGCACGCCCGCCGAACGCCGCTGTCATCCTCGCGCGGCGGGCGACCGGAAAGGCGGGTGATGATATCGATGTTCATCCCCTGCTCGGCCATGACCGACGACACCGCCGCCAGATGTTTGGCGGCCAATCGTCTGGCCAGCAAAGTGAGGATAAATCGCGGCTTGCCCTGACGGGCGACCCAGGCGTCATATTGATCGTCATCGACCGGCGTAATCCGCAGCCGAAGCTCGCCATGATGTGCGGTAAAGAGCAGGTCCTTCAGCACCGACGTGGATTCGACGCTCGGCGGAATCCGCACCATCAGACCCAAAAGCAGGGTCTTGTGAATGACGGTCTGGTTGATGTCGAGAATTTCGATGTCGTGCTGGCCGAGGATGGTGGTGAGGGCCGCGGTGATGCCGGGGCGGTCTTCGCCGGTGACGTGAAGGAGGAGGATGGATTGCGTCGGGTCAGGCAAGGGGTGGTGATTGTAGTGGCGAAGGGGCGGGTGGCAACCTGATCGCCCAAAGGCGACGCAGCTGGTATCTTTACAAAACGCGACATGGTGCCGCCAAGCCGAAAACGATCCGCTCGGCGCCTCATTACGCGGCGACTCGTTCGTGTTAAGCGCTGAGCCGCTTTTCAAAATAGCGCGGCGTTTCTTCGTTAGTTAAAGCGTCTCTCAAGTCGCTGGCGGGTTCTTGCGTTTAGCGGCCCCGCTTGCGGGGCGTGTTTCGCGACCAACGTTCGCCACGCCAACACGAGAAGTTCGCTACTTCTTCGCCTCCATCATGCTCTGCGCCTCTTCGTAGACCAATTGGCACGCCTTTGCCGCGTCAATCCAGCTCAGTTGCCGGACCTCGAAGCTGCCATGCTGGCGAAGCGTGCTGGCCAAGGGGGGATGTTTTAGCACGGCGATGATTTTGTTCGCCATTTCGGCAGTGTCCCAAAAATCCACTTTCAAGACGTGGGACAAGACTTCGCTGGCGCCGGACTGTTTGGAAATCAAGACCGGCACGTCATGGCTCATTGCTTCCAGCGGCGCGATGCCGAACGGCTCGCTGACGCTGGGCATCACGTACAGGTCGGCCATCTTAAAAACGCGTTCGACGTCGCCGCCGCGGAGGAACCCGGTGAAGAGCACTTTGTGGCCGATGCCCATTTGCGAGGCCATCTCGATGGTTCGGCGCGTCAGGTCGCCGCCGCCGGCGATGACGAACTTTACGTTGTCCATGACCTCGAGCACTTTTTTCGCGGCGCTCAAAAAATAGTCCGGGCCTTTTTGCTGGGTGATGCGCCCGAGGAACAGGACGATTTTTTCGTCCTTGTGAATCTTATATTTTTCGGCGTCGAAAAGGCTGCCGTTGGTTTCGATGCCGTTGTGAATCACCTCGACCTTCGACGGGTCCACGCCATAGTGATGGGTGATCTGGTTTCGGGTGAGATAGCTGACGGCGATGACCTTCATCGCCGCGTGCATTCCGCGGCGTTCGATATCGTAGATACGCTGATCGGTACGGGCGCCGGACCGATCGAATTCCGTCGAATGGACGTGAACGACCAGCGGGACGCCCCTGGCCGCCGCCACGGCCATGCCGGCGGGGAAAGTCATCCAGTCGTGGGCATGAACGACGTCGAAAAGTTCCTGGCGGCCGATGTCGCCGGCGAGGTTGGCGTAGCGCTGCACCTCGGCGAAGAGGTCGCCGGCGTATTGAGGGTCGGGCGGGACCGACGGCCGGGATGTCTTGGGCAGGCCGACAAACGGCGCCGTCGGGACGGGCGAGTGCGCCGTCGCGCGCGGCGGGACGACCGCCTGGGCGGCGCCGGCGGGGCCGCTTCGCGCCGAGCGGCGCGCCTTTTCGCCCCGCTCATATTGCCGCTGGTAATCCTGTGCGGTTTGATAAGGATCGCTCACCTGCGCATCGACGGCACGAAAGCTGACGTGCTCGAATTCGTCGAGCCGCAATTCCATGGCCGGCTGGGGCGGCGGCGGCGGCGCAGGCTGGGGCTGGATCGGGGGTAGAAGCGGAACGTGCGGCGCGAGCTCAAAAAACGGCGGCGAGTCGACCATCTGCGCGTGAGTCGAGAAGGGCGTGGTGGCGGGGCGAGGCAGGACAAAAATAATGTCGGCGCCGATCGCGCTTAAGGCCTTGGTCAGCCCATAGCACGCGGTTCCCAAGCCCCCGCTGATAAACGGGGGAAATTCCCAGCCGAGCATAAAAACGCGCATCGTTCGCCCGCACTTCCTTGTAAGAACACCCGCATTCCCGCGGCCATCGCCGATCCAGGCGCCACGGCCGGCATTTTCTCGCGCGCTTCTTCGGATTCTCCGAGTGGTCAGACTATGCACATATGCGTCACTGTCAATCCGAAACCGAAAATCGGCGATCGTTTGACGAATAATATGTTCCAATTCGTGAAAATCTCGTGCGGACGCGCTGCTTCTTGAGGATCGAGCGGGCCGGCGGTAGACTTTGTGCGTGGAGTTGTCCGCTGCGATCATCTACGGGCCCGGCGAGGCGTCGCGGCGCGCGCCGGCGTGGAGCAGGCTCTTTGCCCTTTGCATCGCGGCGGGTTGCATGGCCGTGCTGATCCTCGCGGCCCGCCTTACCCCAAGCCATGCCGGGTATGGAACACACACGGCCATCGGGCTGCCGGATTGCGCGTTCCTCCAGCGCACGGGCGTGCCATGCCCCGGTTGCGGCATGACCACCAGCTTTTCCTGGTTCGTGCGCGGGAACCTCGCGGCCAGTGTTTATGTACAACCGATGGGCGCGCTGTTGGCCGCGGTAAGCTGCTCGGCGATCTGGATATCGATGTACGTCGCCGTCACCGGCCGCCCGGTCTATCGGCTGATCGCACTGGCGCCGAGCGAACTTCTGTTTGGTCTTCCGCTGGCCGTTGGCCTGCTTGCATGGGCATGGAAAATTTGCATCCACCTGGCCGGCCATGACGGATGGTAAAAAACGCTTACGCGTTGATTGGATTGTTGCATTAAGCGTTTAACTCCAATCGCCAAATTGATTTTGAGCCCGCTTTTACGCGTTCGACCGCAGGAAAATATCTCACCGGAGTTCCACACGATGATCGGCGCCGTCACCTGTTTTTTTCGACTGGCCTGGACACGTTCGATCGCCGCCATTTTGCTTTGCCTGTTGATTTTGTCGGGCGGCGCCGGCTGCGCGCTGTTTGTAAAAGCGCTCGAAGCGGGCGGCCCGCCCACCGAACCGCCTAAATACGCCGGGCTGGCGGGTCATAGCGTGGCGGTGGTGATCTGGGCCGAGGAAAACGGCGTCCGCATTGATTGGCCCCGGCTCAATCTGGATGCCGCCCAGATGGTGCAGTTCAAGCTCCAAAAGATCCAGAAGGAAAATAAGCCCAAGGAACTGGTGCTTACGCGGTTTCCGCTGAGTGCCGCGTCTGTAGCGCGATTTCAGGAAGAGAATCCGGAGTGGGCGTCGCAGGGGATGGAAGAAATCGCCCCCAAGCTCGGCGTAAGCCGGGTCATCTACATCGAAATCCGCAGCTTTCAGACCCGCGCCGACGCCGCCATCGAATTATTTCGCGGAACCGTCACCGGCTCCGTCAGCGTGATCGAAGTGTCCGGCGGAAAAGGTCGCGTCGCTTTTTCCGACGACAATATCAAGATCAGCTATCCCAAGACCAGCCCCGAAGAAGGCCTGCCGAATATTGGCGATTTTGCGATTTATCACGGCCTGCTGGACGGATTCACCACGGAAATCGCCAAATTATTCGTCACGCACGGCAACGACGCCGACGCCGAGTATTCGATCCCCGAAACGGACGCGGCCCAGTGATCGTTCGTCGCCGGCAATCGCTTTTGGAATTTTGCCGGTCGCGATGCCGTCGACCCAAATGCCGGGTGAGCGGCCAGAAAAGCCAAAGGCCCTTGTCCCGATCCGCTCGGCGGCCGGCAAGTTCGCATGACGCGGATCAGCGGTTAGTATTTTGACCATGTCCACACTGCTCATTCAAAACGGCACGATCCTCGATCCGTCTCACGGCCAGGAGCGAAAAGGCGACCTGTTGATCAAGGACGGAAAAATCGCCGCCGTGGGCTCGAATCTCGGCCGCGCCGATCGAGTGATCGACGCCCGCGGTAAATTCGTCACGCCGGGCTTGATCGACATCCACGTCCATTTCCGCGAGCCCGGCGACGAAGAAGAAGAAACCGTGCAATCGGGATCGGCCTCCGCCGTCGCCGGCGGCTTCACGACCGTCTGCTGCATGCCCAACACCAAGCCCGCGCTGGACAACGAAGGGCAGATCGAATTTATCCTTCGCCAGGCGCAGCGGGCCAACCTGGCCAACGTCATCCCCATCGGCGCCATCACCAAGGGCCGGGACGGGAAGGAACTGGCCGAAATCGGATCGATGTTTCGGCGCGGCGCCATCGCCTTCAGCGACGACGGCGTGGGCGTGGCCGACCCGTCGGTGATGCGCAAGGCGTTGCAGTATTGCAAAATGTTCGACACGCTCATCACGCAGCACTGCGAAGAGCCGACCCTCGGCGGCGGATCGATGCACGCCGGGATGGTTTCGCTGGCGCTGGGAATCCCCGGCATTCCCGCCGAGGCCGAGCAGCTGATGATTTCCCGCGACCTGCTGCTGAACCGAACGATCGGCTGCCGCTATCACGTTCAGCACATCAGCACGGCCGGCAGCGTCGAGTTGATTCGGCGCGCCAAGCGCGACGGCATGCCGGTCACCGCGGAAGTGGCGCCGCATCATTTGTTATTGACGGATGAAAGCTGCCGGGACTTCGACACGAATTATAAGATGAACCCGCCGTTGCGAACCGAAGCCGACGTGAAGGCGTGCATCGACGGCATCAAGGATGGAACGATCGACTGCCTGGCGACCGATCATGCGCCGCACCTGGCCGAGGAGAAGGAACTGGAATTCATCTACGCTCCGTTTGGGATCATTGGGCTGGAATGCGCGCTGCCGTTGTATGTCAAGGCGCTGGTTGAGCCGGGGCATATCAGCTGGATGCAACTGATCGATTTGATGACGCGCCGGCCGGCGAAAATCGTTCGCCTTGAGAAAGGGACGCTGGCGGAGGGGGCGGACGCGGATGTGACCATCATCGATCCGAAACTCACCTGGACGATCGACTGCGCGAAGTTTGTCAGCAAGAGCAGGAATTGTCCTTTTACGGGATGGGAAGCGAATTGCCGGGCCGTGACGACGATCGTGGGGGGGCAAGTGAAGTGGGAACTCGGCGCTAAAGCCCGATAGCTGAAAATTCAGTTCCCAAGCGACACGCCCCGGCGAACCGCCGCCGCGCGAATACTTTGAATGGCGCGAATCGATTTCTTGCTCGGCGTTAGCTTTCCCCACTCCCGTCGAGCGACGGTAGGTTTGTTGACGCCGACCTTGACGCCGAACGCGTGCTGCGACATTCCCAGCGCCTCTCGCAACCGCCGAATAAACGCGGGGCTCGGCGCGCGATCCAGTGGCATGAACAGCGCCCGAAGATGATCTAGAAACCGGACGCCGTCGGGCGTGAACGCCGTCTCTCCGGCTCGATCGCGCACCACCATGCGTCCCGGCACTTCCACGGCGACCGTGCGGCCGTCGGAGAACTTCATTGTGTTCGAAAGTGATTCCTCGTGATCCTCGGCGGAATAATTAGGAACAACTTTCATCAGAGGGCAGCGATAAATTAAATTTCACCCACATCATTTCGGCGACGTAATAAGCCCTTTCGCCCAAACAGCGTCATCGTCCTCAAGCGGCGGCTCGCACGGCCGGTCGTAGTCGATCGTGCGATCGTATCGGCCATTGCGATAGGCTTGATCGACGAGCGGCTGAAGCGCAAGCTCACAGGGCATCTCGCTGTCGCGCAGCGGTATCTTAATCGGCGGAAGAGGCTGGCGCAATGGAAACGGATGCAAGTAAACGGCCGGTGGCGTGCCTGGCACACGAATAGCCGCTCGAAAAGTTGATTCGGCTTTCACGGGACATGGCTGCCCAAGTAGCCGCCGCCAATCACCTTCGCGGACCAAATCGATTTCCACAAAATTCACGCCGCCCGCCAATAGCTCGTCTCGTTTTTCCACAAAGGTGCTGATACCATCTCCTTTGTTTGTCGGGCTGATAAACTCAATGACCGTCACAATCCGCTCGCCGCCGCTAACGTCGATGATTTCGATGAAGCGCTCCACCGCGGGCTCGGCAAGGGCGGCAAGCCGGAATGGCGCTAACGCCACGCCACCGCTCGTCGCTGTTGCGGCCGCCATATCCTCCACGACGCCGAATATTCTCACGTCCGGTGAAACCGTCCGTCGCCGAGATATGTTGCGTTCGCTATGAGATTCGACCTCGACCATCATGCGTTCTTCGGCCCGCGCGATGAGATCATCGGGGAGGCGCTCGTTAAGTTGGTCGCGCGCGTAAGCGATCAGCGCCGTGTGAACGTCGCGCCAATGCCGCTCCAAATAGGGATCCATGCCCGGAAACGGACTTTTCATCTTGAGCGATTGTATCGACCCGATCGCCGGATGTCGTGAATCTTCCGCCGGCGGAGGCATTTTTCCGCTTCTCACACGCCTTGACCGATATCCCATATAATGCGGCGATCTTGTAAATTGGCTTGATGGAAAATTGCATGCGGATTGACGAAATTATCGGCCTTGGCAAGGCGGCTGTCTCCTTCGAGTTTTTCCCGCCAAAAACCGAAGCGGGGTTTGCGTCGCTCTATCAAACAATCGACGATTTGCGCCCCATTCACCCCACCTACGTTTCCGTGACATACGGCGCCGGCGGCAGCACGCGCCAGAAGACCGTCGATCTGGTAGGCCGTATTCAAAACGAGATCGGCATCCGCTCGATGGCCCACCTCACCTGCGTCGGCCACACCGCCGACGAAATCGGCGGCATTCTCGACGAGCTTTGGAGCAAAGGCATCCGCAACGTGCTGGCCCTTCGCGGCGATCCGCCCAACGGGCAGAGCCAGTTTGTGGCCACCGAAGGGGGGTTTGCGTACGCCGATCAGTTGTGCAGATACATCGCCGAACGGCGCCCGTTCTGCATCGGCGTCGCCGGGTATCCCGAAGGGCATCCGCAATGTCTCAACCGCACGCGCGATCTCGAACATCTCAAACGCAAAGTGGACAACGGCGGATGCTTCGTCATCACGCAGCTCTTTTTCGATAACGCCGACTTCTACCGATTCCGCGACGCCGCCAGGTCGATGGGAATCAAGGCGCCGATCGTGGCGGGCATCATGCCGATCCTCAACGTGGGCCAGATTAAGCGTTTCATTTCGATGTGCGGCGCCAAGATTCCGCATCCGCTTCTCACGCGACTGGAAAGCCTCGAAAGCGATCCGGAAGCGGTTTACGCGGCGGGAGTCGATTACGCGATCAAACAATGTCAGGATCTTTTGGCCAATGGCGTGGACGGACTTCACTTTTATACGCTGAACAAGAGCAAGGCGACCGTGCAAATCTGCAACGCGCTGAATTACGCGCATGCGGGATGAAGCGACGCGCTTTACACTTTCGCCATTTCAGTTAGCTTCTACGTCGACTTTTACATGCCGCAATCTTGTTCAAGAGGAGTTCTCCCATGGCGGAAGGCATCGCGAAACTTGATTATAAAGGTGGGATAGCGGGCGGGGAAAAACCGCCGTTGGATGTGGGCATTCGGCTTCGCCTTTCGGTGATGATGTTCCTGCAATTCGCGGTGTGGGGAAGCTGGTTTACAGTCTGGAACGTCTATCTAAAAGCCGCGGTGGTCGACGGCGGGCTTGGATTCACCGGCGGTCAAATCGGCAACTTATACGGAACCATGGCGCTGGGCGCGATCCTGTCGATGATGCTGGCGGGACAGTTGGCCGATCGGGTTTTATCCAGCGAATACCTGATGGCGATCTTCCATCTCGCCGGGGCCTTCCTGTTATACAAGATGGCCGTCACGCACGATTACAACACCCTTTGGTGGATATCGCTGGCGTACGCGCTTGTCTACAATCCGACGCTTTCCATTTCCAATTCACTGGCATTTTCCCATATTCCGGACGCCACGCGCGATTTCCCGAGCTTGCGGGTTTTGGGTACGATTGGATGGATCGCCGCGGGATTGGGCGTCAGTTTTCTTTTGCCGGCACACTCGCAATCGACCAACCGCCCCCTGCTGATGGCCGCTGTGCTGTCGGCGGGGCTGGGTCTTTTCAGCCTGGCCCTTCCGCATACGCCCCCCTCGGGAAAAACGGCCGGCTCGCTTCCGTTTTTGCGCGCCTTCAAACTTCTGCTGAATCCCAGCTTCGGCATCTTTTTCGCCATCAGCTTCGTCATCACGATCGCGCTGGCGTTTTACTACACGTTTGCCGGCACGTTCCTGGATTCGGTCGGCGTGAAAGACATCGCCGCCGTGATGACCATCGGCCAGGGCTCGGAAATCGGATTCATGCTGCTGCTTCCCTTCGCCCTTAAGCGTTTTGGCATGAAGGGCGTGCTCTCGCTGGGAATGGCCGCATGGGCGGTGCGCTACCTGTTTTTCAGCATCGGCCACCCCTATCTCCTGATCATTCTTGCCGTCGCGCTGCATGGCGTCTGTTTCGATTTTTTCCTCGCCGCCGGTTTTATCTACACCGACAACAAGGCGCCATCCGCGATACGCGGATCGGCCCAGGCGCTGTTCAGCTTCCTCACCTATGGCGTTGGAATGTGGATCGGAAACCTGGTGTCGGGGCAAGTGGTCGATTACTTTACCGTTGGCGCCGCGACGCAATGGTCAAAAGTCTGGATGGCGCCGGCGATCGGCGCCGTGGCGTGCCTGGCGTTGTTCCTGTTGCTGTGGAAGGACACGCCGGGAAAGGTTGAAGAAATCGAGGCGTCGAGCCTCGTCGCTGAACCCCTTGTTTAGACTCTTTTTCATGGCGATTTTACGCGTCCGAAAATTCAAAGGGCGCGGGAACCGCCCGGCGACCGATTTCAGGCATTAAATTCAAACGATTCCCTTGCCATCACCAACGGCCGATTTTGACCGACGTTGAGCAGCAGCCCCGCGGCCATGAAACTGGCGACCATGCTGCTGCCGCCGTAGCTGACGAAGGGGAGGGTGATGCCGGTCACGGGCATCAGGCCGGTGCAGACGGAAATGTTGATGAAACTCTGACAGGCAAGTGTCGCGACAATGCCGACGGCGATCAGTCTGCCGAACGGCTCGCGCGTGTTGGAAGCGATCGTGGCGCCTGCGGTGAACAATATCAGGTACGCCAGCAACATGGTCAGAGCGCCGACGAAGCCGAACTGTTCGCCGATCAGCGCGAAGATCATGTCGTTGTGGGCCTCGGGAACGGATTGGCCGATGGGGATTTTGCCGTGGCCTTTGCCGGCAAGGGAGCCGGAGGCGAACGCCACCATCGCGCGATAGGTCTGGTAGGCTTTTCGCTGCCGCTCGGCGGGATTGTCCGCGTCCAGAAACGCCTGCATCCGCTCGCGCTGATACGGCTTGATAATCGCCGGAAAATGCCGAAGCACCGGAACCTGCTTTGATCCGCTGAACCAGACCACCGGCGCCAGCAGCAAACCCGAAAAGACGATCATTACCAAGTGCTTGATCTTCGCCCCCGCCACGAACAACATCGAAAAAAGCACCGGCAGGAACAGCATCGCCATCCCCAAATCCGGCTGCTTGAGGATCAGAATCAGCGGCGTCAGCGCCAGCGCGAACGGCGCCACCAGACCGCGCAACGTCCGATAGTTGTTTCGATAGCGCAGGTATCGAGCCAGCACCAGCACGAATGCGATCTTCATCAATTCGGCGGGTTCAAGGCTGATCGGGCCGAAGTTGATCCAGGCGCAAACCCCGTGCGTGGTATGCACGCCGGGCAGCGCGTGATGGTGAGCTTCGGCGAAGTTTCCCAGCACCGTGTAAAAAACCAGCAGAAGGCTCAATAAATAAAACGCCCATGCGAGGCGGCCTATTTTTTGATAATTGACCGCTTGAAATAATCCCAGGCACCCAATCGCGACCGCCAGGAAAATACACTGCTTGATCCCGTCCGGCCGTGACGCGGCCCATATGCTGGTGATCCCCAGGATTGACAGCACGGCAACCGCCAGCAACACCGGCCAATTGGTGGCGATGGCCAAGCGCTGCCAGACATTCTTTAGCGACACGTTCATGAGGGCTTTGGGGCGATACGGGGCTGCAAGTATCAATGTTTGAAACCCCGTGTAAAGCGACCCGCCGAACCGGAGCCGGCGGCGTGCCGAATCCCGCGGAAAACACGCCAAAGAGCAGGATTGGGGTGGCGTAAGGAATCAAAGCGAGTACAGTTTTGCGATTAGGACACTTGATGATCCATCTTGAATTCCTTGGGAGATTGCAATGGCAGAACAGACGCGGCCGCTGGAGCCTGAGTTCGCGATGATTCAGGCTCACTATGACTTAAGCGACGAATTTTTTTCGCTTTTTCTCGATACGTCGATGACGTATTCGTGCGCGAAATTCGACGGGCCGCATATGTCGCTCGCCGACGCCCAGATCGCCAAGATGGAATTATCGCTCGCCAAGTGCGAGTTGAAGCCGGGGCATCGTCTTCTGGATATCGGGTGCGGCTGGGGCGGGACGGCGCTGCGGGCGCACGCGCATCATGACGTGAACGTCGTGGGACTCACGTTGAGCAAAAACCAGCATGAGTATTGCCGGAAGCTGGCCGCGGGGAAGTGCGGCGTGGATTTTCGCCTGCAGGGTTGGGAGACGTTTGACGAGAAGGCGGACCGGATCATATCGATCGGCGCCTTCGAACACTTCGGCGACGCCAAGCACGCGGCGTTTTTCGAAAAATGCCGGGCGATTCTTCCCGACGACGGCGTGATGCTTCTTCATACGATCACGATGGGCAAGCCGAACATGTCGTTCGCGTTTGGCCGATTCGCCCATTTCATTTCGGTAAAAATTTTCCCCGGCTCGTATCGCCCGCCGTCGCCGGAACATGTCGTCGAGTTTGCCCGCAACGGCGGGTTTGAGCCGGTTCACGTCGAGAGCCTGCGCCTGCATTACGCGCGAACACTGGACTGCTGGGCGGACAATTTGAAAGCGAATCAGCCTCGCGCCGTGGAGATCGCGGGTGAAAAAATATATCGAAACTACATCAAATACCTGACCGACTGCGCCACTTTTTTCCGAAGCGGCGAATGCAATATTCACCAATTCAAGCTGCGCGTTTCATAACGCGGACAAACGCCTGTTCCGTCGCGACTCCAACCCGGCGGGCGCCGCTGGCCGCGCCTATCCATCCGCCTCTTCTTCGTGGATGAGATGATATTCGTAGGCGTCGACCAGGGCTTGCCAGCTCGCGTCGATGATATTGGGGCTGACGCCGATGGCGCCGAAGATTTCCTTTGTTCCGTCGACGCGCTCCCGGCGGCATTCGATCACCACGCGCACGCTGGCGGCGGTTTCGTCCTTGGAATTGATCACGCGTACTTTGTAATCGATCAGATGCACGCGATCGATGGCGCCAAAATGCGGGCGCAGCGCGCGCCGGAGGGCGCCGTCCAGCGCGTTGACCGGGCCATCCCCCTCGGCGACCGTGTGCTCGGCAATCCCGCCGATCTGCACCTTGATCGTCGCCTCGGAAACGGGCTGGGTGGTGTTCATCTTCAAGACCGACACGCGGTAATGATGCAGCTCGAAGAACCGCCGATACCGGCCGATCTCCTTGCGCAGCAGTAGTTCGAAACTTGCCTCGGCCGACTCGAACTGATAGCCGGCGTTTTCCAGTTCCTGCACTTTTTCCAGCACTTTTCTCAGCGTGGCCTTGTCGGATTCGATGTCGAATTTCTTGCCCGCCTTGGCGGCGATGTTGCTGGCGCCGGACATCTCGCTGACGAGGATTTTTCGCGTGTTGCCGATCGATTCGGGTTTCACGTGCTCGTAGGTGCTGACGTCTTTTTGCACGGCATGAACGTGCATTCCGCCCTTGTGGGCAAAGGCGCTGGACCCGACATAAGGTTGACCGGAAACAAGGTTCAGATTGGCGATTTCATAAACAAAACGGGAGGCTTCGGTCACATGCTGCAATCTGCCGGGAAGAAGGCAGTCCAATCCGTATTTCAGTTGAAGGTTGGCGACGAGCGGGATGAGATCCATGTTCCCGCACCGCTCGCCGACGCCGTTGATAGTGCCCTGGGCGTGCGCGGCCCCGGCGCGAATGGCGGCCAGGGCGTTGGCGACGGCAAGCCCCGAATCGTTATGCGTATGAATGCCCACCCGGCAATCGGTTCGCGCTCGCACGGCCGCCACCGCTTCCTCGATCTGCTCGGGCATTGCCCCGCCGTTGGTATCGCACAGCGCCAGCACCGAAGCGCCGGCTTCTACCGCCGCGAGCAGCGTGCGAAGCGCGTAATCGCGGTTCGAGCGAAATGTGTCAAAAAAATGCTCGGCGTCATAAATCACCTGCCGGCCGGCGGATTTTATAAGGCGGATCGAATCGGCGATCATCTGCACGTTTTCTTCCGGCGTCACGTTCAGCACCATTTTCGCCTGGTAATCGCTGGTCTTGCCGACCAGCGTCACCACCGGCGTACCTGCTTCGAGCAGCGCCTTCATGCCGGGATCCTCCTCGGCCTTTACGCCGCGGCGGCGCGTCATGCCGAACGCCGATACCTTGGCGTGGCGGAGATTCAACCCTTTCACTTCCTGAAAGAAGGCCGCATCCTTGGGATTAGAAAGCGGAAAGCCGCCTTCGATATAGTCCACGCCGAGATCGTCGAGCTTGCCGGCGATCGACAGTTTGTCTTGAAGCGAGAGGTTGAATCCTTCACCCTGGGTTCCGTCGCGGAGGGTGGTATCGTATATTTCGATGCGTCGTGTTTCGTTCATGTTGGCGCCAAAAAAGAAAAGCCCCGCCGGGGTTGGCAGGGCTTGAAAGGTTTCAGAATACGAACGATCAGCCCTACCCGCGATGTCGTGGGATTATAATGGTCGGCGGAACGATGATTGGATCGGGCGACATCGCGGGCCATCATATACACAATCGCCAACCGGTTCAAGATCTGTCCGCATGTGGCGGCATTGTCGCATTGTCGCCGCATTGTGGCAGGACCGCCCATGTTCGCCCATGTCCCTTGACTTGTCGGTCGCGTCAGATAAAGTCGTATCCCTCGTCGCAACTTGGCGAGGTAATTTGTCGATCCCGGGGCCATAGTGAAATGGGATCACGCGACCATGGCATGGTTGAATTCGGGGTTCGAATCCCCGTGGCTCCATTCAACGCCGCGAAAACGGCGCATACCACCTAGCGTCACCATATCGGGTGCGGTATTAATGACTTATGGCATTCCGCAGCAGTTCAATCACAAAGCAAATCTTCATCGAAAAATAACGATTTACGCATGGCAGGGACCGGGATTTGAACTCTGCCTTCAATACATAGCCGGTGCGTCGACTCGCACTACTTCGTTAAGAAATCTGCCAACCATCGACAAAAAGATTAATCGCGATTGAGGATTTCATGGGCGAAGGCGGCAATCAACGCCTTCTCCACGTCGGCTCGGCAACGACCGGCCATACGACCGATTGCGAGGAAGTCGGCCACGCGCTTGCAGAAGGTCGCCAGCGGCGGGCCATTAGCCTGTGCGGTCGCCTACCCGTGCATGGCTTTCTTGACCCCGTCCGCGTATTGTGTTGCACCAGCTATTGTGCTCGGTGATTCGTGCGCAACCGTTGGCGACCGGCAGTGACAAGGTTGTCGGAATCACCAGAATTGAGAGAACACCAGGCCCTCCCGTAACAAGGCGGCTCCCGTTGCGGTTAGCTCTCGACAATCGATGATGTACCAATAAACCTTTGCAACAGGTAAAATGAAATGCATCTGCGAGTACTTCCTGCGTTCTCCCCCACATCCGTGCCGCCGAATCCGACCCCGCCTGTTGAAAGCAGCCCTTACCGAGTGGACGCAGAATTCGCAGCTCATTTCAAGAACCTGCATCAAGTGTTCATGTACATCACGAACCGCTGCAATCTTGAGTGTGAGCAGTGCATCTACAAGCCAAGCATCACTCATTTTATCAACGAAGAGATTCAACTCGATGACGCCTTAGCGCTGCTCCGCACGTTTCATTCCCTCGGTGCCGGAAAGGTTACATTCCTCGGGGGGGAACCGACCGTATATGGGCACAGGATGAACGGCCAACCGCTGCTGGACCTGATCGAGGGCACGGCGAAGATCGGTTACGATTACATTCGGCTAGACACCAATGGGCAGGTGACGTCCCGTTTCCTTCCCGAACCACAATTCAAAGACATAGACGAATTGGCGTTCAGTCTCGACGGCTTCTCACCGGAGACCAACGATCCCCTACGTGGTGCCGGAACATTCGACCGCGCGATGGCGAGCATCCGGCTCGCGCATTCGCTTGGATATCGAACCTCCATTACTTGCTGCGTTCAGAAGATTCTCTTGGATCGTGACCAATCCGGCACGCTACTTCTGGAGCGGATGATCCGCTTTGCGGAGGAGATCGGCGTGGGACAAATCAACTTTCACGACCTGTTCAAGGTCGGCATCCCCATGGACACTTGGACGGGCAATTTTGCCCCCAAGCCCGAAGACTGGGTTCCTGTATATCGAGAATTGCGAACAAAAGTGGACCAATCCGAATTCGGTATCTCAGTTCGCCTCCCACAATGTTTTGTTGAGAAATCCGAGTTCGCGAAGAACCCCGCTTACTATGGTTATTGCCCGGTCAAGCTTGGCGAGCGCGTTATGGTGCACCCGGACGGCGTCATTCGGATCTGCTCCAACCTGATTTGCACCGCCTTCGGCGTGGCGACGTACCGGGATCGGCGTATCGATTGGGACCGCACCCACTCAAACGAACTGGCGGCACACGATATTGGAAGCGACACGCCATGCACGAATCGGAGTCGGCATAAGAGTTACGGCAACCTGGTTCCCCTCTGTTTCTCGTTCAAGCCGGGACAGGACGAGTACGTTTGGAGGGAACGCTTAAACTGGGAGCGCAAACAAACGCCGCGGGAAGAGTAGCGAGGTAGAACGGATGGATCGTCCAGACACCAAAGCGCTCGAGGAAACTCTTGAACACGCGGGCGTATCGCGTCCGTCAGCGAGGAAGCTCCACGTTCTGGACTTCAGCAATCGGAACAAGGCTCGCAACCGGCTCGTCCATGACTCGACAAACCGGCTCCTTCTCGACTTAGTTTCATCGAACGACGTTGGCACATGCATCCACGTCACAGGTGAAATGCGCGCGATCACTGATCCGCTCCACAGGCAGGTCTGCGAAACTATCAGCCTTAGGAAAGGGGAAGGGTTCGACATCCTCTATAACCTTCCACCCGCCCTCGCAGCGGACGTATTCGGTACCGTGGGCTGGAACCTCGACAACTGGAACAAGAAGTCGCCCGGCAGGTGGCAGGAGCGGCTCAGCGCGATCGACCTGATCGCCAACGGCGGGGTAGATCTGTTCGCGTACGACACGTCCGACCTCATCCAGTACTCCGTGTTCGGTCACCGGTACATACTCCTCCAAGAGAAGCATTCCGCGACCGCCCAGAGCAAGCGAGTGTGGCTCTTGGACTCCCCGAAGGTCCATGATGTTCTCGCCTGTAAGGCGGAACAGATCTTGGACTTGGCCATGGACGTCGACGAGACATATTTCAAAACGTTTACACTGAACCTCAGCGGCGTCGCGGCGCGCCGGTACCTGAACCGGCTCCAGCGCGCTGGCGCCCTCAGCCGTGACGTACTCTTGGACGACAGGCTGGTGCAGGAACTCGCCCCTGACCCGCTCGCGCCGCTCGATGCGTTGTCGATGATGGACTTCGTCCAAGTGGCGGGGGACCGGCTCTACCGGATCACGCCTGCCGGGGAAGAGTTCCTCGCCATGCTTTCACTAGGCGGAGTACCCCGACATGGCGAATGAGCAACTGGATGAGGCACACCGACTCCTTGGTGAGCTGCAAATCAGCCCAGATGTGAATGGCAAGTACTTCTCGGGGTACTGCATCTGGCTTGGTGCGTCGACTAGGGACGCCGGGATCCGCCAACTCGCCAAAGAGTTAACGGAAGTGTTCGAAGACCTCGGCGCTGAAGTAATGACGTCCGAGCAAGTGGGCAAGGAGTATGAGTCTCTTCCGCGTATGAGGGAGCAGACTAAGCGCGCTCAAATGATCATGATGCTCGCCGCGTCACCAGGCGTTTCAGCCCGAACGCTCGAAATGTGCTTTGAGAGCCGCGACCAGAAGAGCGAATGCAGGGGGAAGACATACGTCTACATTCCGGAGCAGTATCACGACGGTTTCATCCACCGCCGATTTTGCCACTATAACCTCAAGATTCGGTCCAAGGACCAAGCCCAGTTCGCCGGCGGCCGCACCGCCGTCCTGCGTCAGTGCATTTCTGACATGACCGAATTCGCCGTGAATACGAGGAGGCAAGCCATGCAGCGAGAGAAGGAATTCAAGCCGGAGATCGGCATCGTTACTGCCCTGCCCGTCGAGTTCAAAGCCGCCAGCCTGATCCTCACGGGCCTCCGGGTTGATGCGGTAAGGGCGGCCGGGGGGCCCTATCAGGAATACCACCATGGCACGATCGCGTCGCAGCATGGCGGCAACCACAACGTCGTGGTCGCGCGGGCCGGCAAGGGGAACAACAAGGCGGCCGTCTTGGCGACATCGTTGCTAACGCAATACCCGAGCGTCGAGGTCCTGCTGATGGTCGGCGTCGCTGCGGGCGTCCCTAACGTAAAGAGCGTAGAGAATCACGTGCGTCTCGGCGACATCGTCGTTTCCGACGAGGCCGGCGTCATCCAGTACGACATGATAAAGCGGTATACGTCGAAAGCAGAGTACACGGCACCCCCGCGCCCGCCCGACCCCAAATGGTTGACCCGTGCGGAGAACTTCATCGCGCTTTCTCCTGCGAGACCGAAATACTGGAGCTATTTGGACGATCTGCTTAAGGAATTGGAAGGACGTCGGCCCCCCTCGGGGCCGTTGAGGGATTCCCCGTGGGTTGACGGCCGGACGTCGGCGCGGCAGCCGCCGCGTCCGCCGAAGCTCGCCGGGCGTCCCAAGGTGCATAGCGGCCCGATCGCCAGCGCCAACACCGTGCTCAAGTCCGCTGGCATCCGCGATAAGATCAGAAACCTCTTTCACATCAAGGCGATTGAGATGGAGGCGTCCGGGCTGGCCGAGTCGGCGTGGCAGTCAGGGAAAGGGTACCTCGTGATCCGCGGCATCTGTGACTACGCTAACGACGACAAAAACAAGGTGTGGCAGCCATACGCGGCGGCGGCCGCCGCCGCGTTCGCCCGCGAGCTGATCGAAACGATGGGACCGCACACCGCCGGCTAACCTGAAAGATGGCCGCCCCATGCGCATATCGACTTGGAACGTCAACGGGCTCAGAGCCGCCTTGCGGAAGGGGTTCGAGCAGTGGCTTGTGGCCTCCGAGAACGATGTCGTCTGCCTCCAAGAGGTTAAAATGGAGGAGGACCTCTACACGTCTTCCTGGTTCCACCCCTTCCGCGCGTACTGGAGCACGGCGGCGCGGCGCGGGTACAGCGGGGTGGCAACCCTCGTAAGCGCGAACTTGGCCACTAGGTCGGCCGTCATCGGAATCGACGGCGCCGCAGACGACATGGCGGTGGCCGAGGGCCGGGTTCTGACCACCGAGTTCGACTCATTCGTCCTGGTCAACGCCTACGCACCTCATAGCCACCGGAAGTTGTTGAGGCTCGACGCCAAACTGAAGTTCTGTGACAGCATTTCGGGCTACGTCCGGCGGCTCCGCGGCCAAGAAAAGCCAGTTGTCGTCGTCGGCGACCTGAACGTGGCACACGAGGAGATCGACCTTACCAACTCGAAATCGAACAAGGCGAACGCCGGGTTCCGCCCGGAAGAGCGCCGCTGGATGACCGAGTTGCTTGGCTTGGGGCTCGTAGACGCGTTCCGTGTTCACTGCGCCGAGCCGGGGCACTACACCTGGTGGAGCCTCCGGAGCGGCGTGCGGGAGCGGAACGTCGGCTGGCGGCTCGATTACATCCTCGTGGACGACCGGCTCAAGGACCGCATTCGACGCTGCTTCCACTCTCCCCAGCAGCTCGGGTCCGATCATTGCCCGGTCACCGTTGATATCGATTTCGCCGCCTGAGGCAGCCCGGCGGGGCGATCAGACGCGGCGCTCGGAGCGTCTTGTAATGTACGACCTGTGCTGTTTCGGTATAGTATCGGGCGTCCAGATCCTGATGGTCGAGCGATACCCTCACAACAACTCCGGAACGCTCGTCAAGGACGCCTTCGGAGGCGTCACTCCCGACGCCGCGATCGTCTCGGTCCTCGCCGCCCGCCTCAAGCTTAGGACCTGCATGATGACCGCAGGAATCGGTGACGACCGGGTCGGCCGCGAGGTCTCGAACCTGTTTCGCGAAATTCAGGTCGACCATCCGCCCTTGCAATCTGGGAGTTCGACCCCTTGGACAACGGTGATATGTGATTCGAACGGCAATCGCACGTGGTTTTCTCTACTCTCGCCGAGCCAGAAGGATTCGTACTCGCGCGTCGACCTTTCGCCCACGAAAGATGCGAAATTCGTGTACATCGACCTTTACGACATCATTCGACAAGCAAGCCTGACAGCGATCGAACACGCCTTTGCCTGCCAGACGCCGACATTCGTAAATCTAGGGGGGGATTCACTATCCAGCGACGAGGCCGACCGTCTGAGGTGCAAGGTCGCCATCGTCCAGACGAGTTTCGAAGGCAGTCGCGCAGATGCGGAGATCCTTGCGGCTGACCTGATGATGAAGATCCAGCCGCGGCTGTCGATCGTCACGATGGGGGCCGGTGGGTCCGTCTGCGCGTCATCGTTATCGTCGCCACCGGTCTTCATTCCAGCCTATCGGACGACGACACTTCACAGTCACGGGGCCGGAGCCGCCTTCTCCGCAGGCATAATCTATTCGATTCTAAACAACCGCGACCTCAAATCTGCCTTGAGGTTCGCGTCCGCGCTCGCCGCCTTGTTTATTTCCTCGAAGAGCGAGTTCGGTCTCTACACCGTCGAACTGATCGATGACTATGTCAAGCTCCATTGAGATCAGCTAGCATGGCGTTGCCTGCAAGCCAGTGCGAACGAGTCGAGACTTACGTGATGCGTCAATCTGGCAGCCAATCCGCGAAATTCGCTCAAAAACGCAACTGCGAGTTCTATTGGTGTCCCGCTGGCTCCATTTAGCTCGCCGATTTGTTTGTTGCACACCAGATGGTGTCATATCTGATGTATTGTTCGATGTTTACGAAACGCTCGGCTAGTTCAATCGATAAACAACTGCTCTCTTGAAAACAAAGAGTAGCGCGCGGTAGGTACCGGGAATTGAACTTTGCTTCGCAAATAGCGCAATCCGCGGCAGCCGACGCACCCACGGAATCCCCAGCGTGCCATAGGCTAGCAGTTTCCCCACGCGACCGCGGCGTTCACGGAAGACGCCGTCCAGGCCATTGCGATCCGCGCGGTGCTTCCAGCGGGCAATGGTAGCCGTCGAGCAGAAGAGCACGCGGCGATCATTGCCCACGAGCGGCCATCCGACAGCAGGAGCACCGTCAGCATTTTGGGGGACGGGCGGTAGCCCAGCAAGTGGGCCCGCAACCGGAACTGCGGGTTGGCGTCGGAGCAATACACGTGCGCGAGCTGCTTGCATTCCGCGCGACCCAGGACGATGGTGCCATCCATGGCCCGGCCTCCGAGGTGCAGATGTGAGCACCCTTCACCTTCGGCCGCCCTACTTTCTGCTTCAAGAACCAGATTTATTCAGACGAAAAGCAACGGTCTGATTTTCACGAGCGTGTTGGCGGCGGTCCGAGCCCTTTGATATGATCTTTTCCACCACTAGGAGGTCTTAATGAGCAGCCGGACGAACGATCACACCGGCCAGTACGACGAATCGCAAATTAAGGCAACTCTGGCGACATATCCGGATGTCGAGGAGTTGTACGCGGCCTTGGGTCGTGAACTTGGAGCTTCAGCGACCGGCGAAGATCCTGCGACGAGAGGTGAAAATGCCTTTCGCCGAATATTGCCCGATATTCGACCGATTGTCTGCGGCAACGAACATCTGCGCCGCTATTGCTCAGATGCAGACTACTCCGACGCCACTTCTGTCGCTGGGATGATCGCGGGCACCTTAGTAGCGGCCCATTTCAGTGGGCTCAACGTAGTGTTGTGTGCGTGCATAATCGCGAGAATGGGGTTACGCACGTTGTGTGCTGAAGCTTGGCGAAATTGATTGAGGTGAGCGTGCAATCACAACTCATCTCTCAATGGCGCATTCTCTCGAAAAGTTACGACCGCTCAATCGGCGTTGACACGACAAGGAGCTATCTGATCAAGCTCGGCCGCGCCCGTTTTGCCGACCTTTCGTGGCAAGAGCGACTTGCCGAGCGGCGAGAAGAATTTCCCGAATTTTTTGACACTTTCGACTACACATGGTGTAACAATCCAGAGTTTTACGATTTTCCGATTGAGACATCCCTTCAAACACGAACGTTAGACGCGGCGATTGCTCTCTGGCGGGCTAAGCTCCCAGATATGCCATCAAATCCTGATCTTGGCTGGATCGTCGCTCGTTCCACATTTCTGGCCAACTTTGCCCAAGCGACGCCGCATGTGCAGCCCTCGCTTCCCTTCAAATACGTCATCAGTCCTCTGGGATGGCTCGAATTTGTATATCGATATTTCACTGAATTCGGGCGATGCGTTGACCAGTCCGCTAAAACACCAGCTGACATGAGGGAAGTATCTTCCAAAGGATGGTTGAGCATTACGGCTAACGTGATCGCATCCTCATGCGATGGGCTCGATTATTTTTTACCGGAGATGGTCAAAGCGATCAAGAACACGGTAGCTTGCTTTGCAGATGCTGAAGGTGATTTTGACGCGAAACGCCAGAATGAGCTCGCCGGAGATTTATGCTACGCTGCTCATGATTTTGCTTTGTGCCATGAGGTTGCCCACATTGCCGCGAGCGATTTTACCAACCCTGATGAGTCACGTGCCGACCGCTGGGGATTGGCTGCGTATCTCGGATCTTGGGGGCGACGTCCGTTACTGCATATGCACATTGGCAATAGCAACGGCACGCGAGCTATCGTCGGGCCAATCGGGTTCGGGAGTGCTGGACGCTCCTTGCTGGCAACAAAGGCTCTTATCGAGCGAAGACTTCGATTGAATTCACCTGGTAGAAATCGAGGTCTGGCAGTCTTCACGGCATTTGCTGAACGTTCCAGGTGGCTGCTTGCAAGAGCAATTTCATTGCGAGACCACCACATACAGAAAGAGAATCCTGTCGTTGCAAAGGACGCTGGTGACAGATTGCTTTCGCTTATCGAACAGTTAGCGTCATATGAAATGGGATTTGCAGAGTTCAACGCTTCACTGAAAACCGAAGACTGTGAAGAGGCGCGGCGTGCTGCAGTCGCAGCTGAGAAAATCGCCGCTAGAGATCCCGCTAGCGCTGAGCAAATTGAAATCTGATTTTGACGACTATGTCGTACTCTGATTTTCAAAGGAGCGCTCATGGATGAACAGCGTGTCTGGCAACACGATCCGCTGTGGCAAAACAATCCGATTTGGCAGCATCAGTTTGCTGTCCTCAAGCGTCTTCTCCGTGAATCGTCAGCGAACAAGCCGCTGAAGGCTTTCGTTTCCCCATGGCCGCGGTCCACGAAGGATCCATTGCCAGCGACGGAATTGGAATTCCACACCGAAAGCTTATTGGCAGTATTGCGATGAAAGTGCCATGGAGTGAACTGATCCGATGCCGCCGAAGTTCCCGTGGCGACCGAACACGTCTGAATGCTGCAGTAAGCGGACCATGCTGGCAGCAACACAATCGTGTGCGTTCCGCGGACCACATCCCCTACGTAGGTGATATCGTACTCTGCGCTTGCATCGCCGTCTTCCACTTGTCCGGCAGGAACTGCTCCAATTCGCTCATCGGCGTCGTGCCGATTTTGGCCAGCACGCTCATCATAT
>DASZME010000047.1:0-12581 GCA_035551995.1 Tepidisphaeraceae bacterium | reverse complement strand
ATCGGAATCGCCCGTTTCCAGAGCGCCAAACTCGAAGAAGCGGAAACCGGGCTTCGCGAGGCGATCAAGCGTGTCGAGGATCCGAATTTTCACTCCAACCTTGCCGTCGTCCTGGTCCGCCAGGGTCGTCTTGACGACGCGCTGGTCGAGATTAACCGGGCCCTCGCGTTGGCGCCGGACGAGGCGCAAATTCAGTTCAGCAAGTCGTTGATTCTGCTCTTTGCCGGGCGGATGGAAGAGGCATGGCCGCTGTTCGAGACGCGGTGGAAACACCCGCGAATGGACGCGTGGCGTCATATCACCGGTGAGCCGGTGTGGGACGGTTCACCGCTGGCTGGCAAGACGATTTTGCTGTATGCCGAGCAGGGATTGGGCGACACGATGCAGTATGCCCGCTACGCGTCGCTGGTCGCCGGGCGTGGCGGGCGGGTGGTGATGGAAGTTCAGCCGGGACTGCGCGAAGTGATCGCAAGCATTCGGGGCGTGGATCGCGTGATCTTCCGCGGCGAACCGACCGGTCCCTTCGATACCCTGTGCCCACTGCTAAGTCTGCCCGGCGTGTTCGGCGCCAACCTGCAAAATATTCCGGCCGACATTCCGTACATTCACATCGACCCGGCCAAAGTCCTTCGATGGAAATCGATCATCGGCGACGCCGCCGGAAAATTGAAAGTCGGCATCGCATGGATGGGAGGGGATTTTTTACGCGAAAATCATCTTCGCTCGGCGCGCCTGGCGGAATTCGCTCCCCTGGCGGCCGTATCGGGCGTTCGACTCTACAGCCTGCAAAAGGGCCCCGCCGCCGCCGAGGCGATTCGTCCCCCGACGCCAATGGAACTGGTGAATCTCGATCCCCTCATCAAGACGTTCGAGGACACTGGAGCGGCGATCGCCAATCTCGATCTGGTTATCGCGGTGGATACGGCGGTCATCCACCTGGCCGGAGCGATGGGCCGGCCGGTCTGGGCGATGCTGTCGCGCAATACCGCACATCAGTGGATGATCGATCGGGAAGATACCCCCTGGTATCCGACAATGCGGCTGATCCGTCAGGCGAAACTGGGCGACTGGCCGGGGACGATCGCCCGAGTGTGTGAAGAGTTGCGGACAACGGCAGGCAAGCGCAATGCCTTATAGCATTCGGCTACCCCACCGCGGCTTGTGGCTGAAATTCTTTTTTGCGATCGGCCATCTGCGCCTTCAAACGCGCCAGAATGCTGCTGTGCATCTGGCTGACGCGGGATTCGCTCAGGTCGAGGGTGGCGCCGATTTCCTTCATCGTCATCTCTTCGAAGTAGTACAGGATGATGATCAGCCGTTCGGCTCGCGACAGGCCCTTGGTGATCAATTCCTTCAGGTCCTTGCGCTGAATCTCGCGAACTGGATCGGCGCCCCGCTTGTCTTCCAGCACGTCGATCTCGCGCACGTCCTTGTTGCTGTCGGTCTCAAACCATTTGCGCGAGAGCGAAACGAGGCCGACCGCGCTGGCGTCCTTGGCCATCTTCTCGAACTCGTTCATCGATACCTTCAGATGCTTGGCCACCTCGTCGTTGGTCGGTGAACGGCCAAGCTCCACTTCGAGTTGCTTGTTGGCGCCATCGAGCTTGTGCGCCCGGCTGCGGACTAGGCGGGGAACCCAGTCCATCGAGCGCAGCTCGTCGAGAATGGCGCCGCGGATACGGGGAGCGCAATAGGTTTCGAACTTGACGCCGCGCTCGAGGTCGAAGGCGTTGATGGCGTCCATCAATCCGAAGATGCCGGCGGACATCAGGTCGTCGAGTTCCACTTCGTCGGGCAGTTTGACGTGAATTCGCTCGGCGTTGTAGCGCACCAGATGAAGATAATTCTCCATCAAGATGTTGCGCAACGGCTCGGTTTTGTTTTGCTTGTATTCGGTCCAGACTTCCTTGATGTCTCTTTTTTCAGCTTTAGCCATATAAAACTCCCAATCCATTGAGCGTCATGGACCCTCGCATGCCGCCGACAAACAAGCCGGCCCGGCACACCGCGTGGCTCCACTGCCCAAAGAGAGGCGCAGCCACTTCCCGTTATCGGTCGCGAGGGGTTAATTTACTTGCGTCCAAATCCGGTTTTTTCTCCTGGTCCGATAATTTCTCGTCCAACATTCGTTGTGCCATCGATCCGATGACCAAGCCGACGAAAAGCATCACGAACATCGCCTTTAGCGCGCGCGATACCGTCGTTACAAAATCGTTCTCGGTCACGATGCCCATCACCAGGCACATCGCGAACGCGATCAGAGACATGATGGCTGCGATACGTCGTATCATACGCACAATCACCGGCGGAAGGTCTTACCGCCTGAACCATTTTCCCATTCGATTAAAAAACCCGTTCGGATGGGCGGCGGCAACGCCTTGCTGCAAACGGATGGCCAATTGCGTCATGCACGTCGACGCCGGACATCGCGGACTGGCCAGGACGAACGGCGTCCGCCTGCGAACCGCGGCCGGAACCTGCTCGTCGGTCACCATGTAGCCGGCGTCGTAAATGATGATCCCCAAAAATTGCCGAGCCACTTTCGCGATGCGGTCGTGAACCAGTTTGGCCTCGCCGGCCGCCTTCACCTGGTTGACGAACAGACTGACGCGGCGCTTGGCGCCGTCGCGGCTCAAAACCTTGATCACGGCGTAAGCGTCGGTAATCGCCGTCGGCTCGGGTGTGGTGACGACAAGCACATGGTCGGCCGTCCGCGTAAACGCCAGCACATTGGGGCTGATGCCGGCGCCGGTGTCGATGAGGATCACGTCCGCCTGCGATTCGACCTCGGCCAGCGAATTGATGATTCGCTGCCGGTCATGCTCGGAAAGGTCGGCCATCCGCGCCAGGCCCGACGCGCCGCCGATCAGGCGAAACCCGCCGGGCGCGGGCACCATTACGTCGCGCAGCTCTTTCTTGCGGGCGATGACGTGAGCGAGATTGAACGGCAGATCGATGCTGCACAACACGTCGGCGTTGGCCAGGCCAAGATCGGCGTCGAGCAGCACGACATCCTTGCCCGCCGCCGCCAGCTTGATCGCCAGGTTGACCGACACGTTGCTTTTTCCCACGCCGCCTTTGCCGCTGGTGACGGCGATGACGGTCGCCCGCCGTCGCTCGTGCATCATCAAGCGAAGTTGCGTGGCTTGATCGATTAACATGGTGCTCATGGGATTGCTCGCTGCTTATTGTTAATTTTCAATCGCGCGCTCGTCATCCAAGTTGCGTCACTTCACACGCACACCCACGCGTCCGGCGCCCTCGAGTGCGATCTTCCACTTTCCTCACGCGGCCGATTGCGGACCTTTCACGGCCGCTCCGAGAATCAATTGGGCCAGGCGCCGGCTCTTTCCAACTTCGATATCGTCCGGCACGTCCTGGCCGGTGGTAATGTACGACAGACTCTTATTCACCTTGCGCAGCACGTTCAAAACGACGCCGACGTGGGCCGCTTCGTCGATTTTCGTAAAGATGATCTTGTCCACTCGAACGTCGCTGAATCGATTGATCGCCAGTTGCAAACATTCCGGACTTGAAGTGCTCGACAAAACAAGATGCACCTCGTCCGGCTCGGCCGTCGTCAGGAGCGACTTCAACTCATTGAGCTTGAGCATGTCGTTGGGGCTGCGGCCGGCGGTATCGATCAACAGAAAATCGACGTCGCGCATCGCATACATCGCCTCGCGTAGATCGTCCACGCCGTTCACCACCCGCAGCGGAGCGCCGATGATGTCGGCATATCGCTTGAGCTGATCCACCGCGGCGATGCGGTAGGTATCCAGGGTGATAAGCCCGACGCGATGCTTGTCGCGGAGTTTGAGGTTAGCGGCCAGCTTGGCGATGGTGGTCGTTTTTCCGACGCCCGTCGGGCCGATCAGGGCGACGACGTGCGGGCCGGTCTTCTTGCCGCGCACGATGGGTCCGGCCGTCGGAAGAAGCTTCTCCAGTTGCTCGGCCAGGCGCTCGCGGATGAAATCGGGCTGCTGCAAATGCTCGGGCCGAATCTGCGTCTTCAGAGACTTAATCAGTTCCGCCGCCAATTCCTCGGCGACCTCGTTGCCGATGAGTTGCGTGTAATAATCGAACAAATCTTCGGGCACTTGCGGGCACTGCCTGGTCCGCGTCTGCGTAACCAAATCCTTCACCATGCTCTTGAGCGAATTCATTTCCTGCGAGATGCTCAACAGCGCCGCGCTTTGTGCGCCGGCGGTTTCCATGATCTGTTTTCCCCCTTCGATCGGATTCCGCGGCGCGGCGCCGGGCTTGGAATAGACGCCTGCATTGGCCGCCAGAAACGCCTTGGCGTCGGCGGTGGGAGGACGGCGGATATTTCGGGCGCCGATGTTGACCCCCTTGCCGGCCGTGATCTCGACCATCTCCCGGCGCCGCAGCCCCCACCACTGTCGGATCTGAAAAGTCCGTGTGTGCAGAATGATCGCGTCGGCGCCCATCGCGCTCTTCACCTGCGTGAGCGCCTCGCCCATCGTCGATGCTTTAAAGGTCTTCAGGTCCATATCATGTCCCACGTCAACCGGCGACTCCGACCATCGCCACCGCCTCCACCGAAACCTCCGACGTCACTTCGTTGTATGCCAGCACCGCCGTCTGCGGCAGCGACGCCTCGAGCATCTTGCGAAGCGGAAGCCGAATCTGCGGGCTGCACAGCAATACCGCCGACCGCCCCGCCGCCGTCAACTCCTCGACCTTCGCGCGAATTTGCTGCACGATCCCCTGCGACGTTTGAGGCGGCATCGTGTTGGTCGTTCCGCGATCGCCTCGCTCCAGATGGCCGTTGATCAGTTCTTCCAATGCCGGGTCAAGCGTCACGCACCACAGACGATCGCGCTCGTCCACATATTGCTTGCAGATCGAGCGCGCCAGCGCATTGCGGCAATATTCGGTCAAAACGTCCAGGTCCTTGGTGCGGGACGAAAAATCGCCCAGTGTTTCGATGATCGTCTCCAGGTCGCGAACCGGCACGCGCTCGCGCAGCAGATTCTGCATCACCTTTTGTAACTCGCCCGGCTTCACCTGCGTCGGAATCACTTCCTCGATCAAGGCCGGCACGCGCAGCTTCAGATTCTCAAGCAGATTCTTCACCTCCTGGCGGGTGAGCAATTCGTGCGCGTGCGACTTGATCATCTCGGTCAGGTGCGTGGCCAGAACGTCGGTGGCGGCGACGACGGTGTAGTTCATCAATTCGGCGCCGGCGCGCTCGGATTCGGTGATCCAATAGGCGGGCAGGCCAAACGCCGGCTCGGTGGTGAGCGTTCCGCCGGGGATGGGGCCGGTGGAAGCGCCGCTGTTCATGGCGAGAAATTGCTCTGGGTAGGTGACGCCGCGGCCGATCGACTGGCCTTTGATCTTGATGACGTAGTCGTTGGCGCCCAGTTGCATGTTATCGCGGATACGAACCGGCGGAACGATCAGGCCGATATCGATGGCGATCTGTTTACGAATCAACGTGATTCGTTCGAGCAGATCGCCTCCCTTGGACGTGTCGACCAATCGCACCAGCCCGTAGCCGACTTCCAGTTCCATGGCGTCGAGCTCGAGCAATTTTTCGACCTTTTCCGGTTCCTTCTTGGCGAGTTTTTCGCGTTCCTTGCCGGCGGTGGCCTTGGCGTCTTTCTTGACGTTCTGGCCCAGCACATACGCCATGCCGGCGCAGCACGAGCCGATGACGAACAGGGGGATTTTCGGCAAGCCGGTGATCATCATCAGGGCGAGGAATCCCGCCGCGACGCCCATGGCCTTTGGATTGGCGAAAACCTGGCCGATCATTTCGTCGCCGAGATTTTTCTTGTTGCTCGAACGCGTGACGATCAGACCGGCGGCGAGCGACGTCACGAACGCGGGCAGTTGACTGACCAAGCCATCCCCGATCGTCAGCTTGGTGTAAAGCTGAAGGCAGGGAAGCAAGTCCCAATGGCGTTCGATCATGCCCATGTAGATGCCGCCGAGGATATTGATGACGGTGACGATGATGCCGGCGATGGCGTCGCCGCGGACGAATTTGCTGGCGCCGTCCATGGCGCCGAAGAAGTCGGCTTCTCGGCCGATGTTTTCCCGCCGTTCGCGCGCCTGGGGCTCGGTGATGTTGCCGGCGTTCAGATCGGCGTCGATCGCCATCTGCTTGCCGGGCATGGCGTCCAACGTGAATCGCGCCGCCACTTCCGAAATACGGCCCGAACCCTTGGTGATGACCACGAACTGAATGATGAAGATGATCAGGAAGATGATGATTCCCACGGCCAATGAGCCGCGCGTCACAAATTCGCTGAAGGTATTGATGACCTCCCCGGCCGAGTGCAGCGCGCTGACCGGGTCGCCGTCGGCGGTGAGAATCAGCCGGGTGGTCGCGATATTCAGCACGAGCCGAAACAGCGTGACGGCCAGCAGCAAAGAGGGAAAGACCGCGAATTCCAGCGGGCTTTGAACATAAACCACCGTTACCAGAACGATGACGGACAAAGTGATGTTGCAGATCAACAATAAATCGAGAACCGACGCCGGCAACGGGATCAGGATCACCAGCAGCAACCCGATCAGCGTCATCGGGAACAGGAGCCCGCGATTCTGGTGAATCTTAAGAAAGATCGGGTTGGAAGGAATCGTGGACATTGGATTCTGAACGCAACAAGTCGTCTTTTCGCTAATCGATTCCGTCTGCTGGAAGAGGAGTTATCCACGAAGGACACGAATGGACACGAAGGGAATTTTGTTCTTTTGCCCTTCTACTTCTTTTGCGTCTTCTGCTTCTTTCTTTTCTCTTTATCTTCTCTTCTTCGTGTCCCTTCGTGTCCTTCGTGGATAACATTTCTTCGCATCTGCCTTCAGCCAGCCATTCGCTGACCGGTCCGCGTAATGACCGGCTTAGGCGCCGTCCGTTCGCGGCGTTTGGATTTTCCGCTGAGCTCGTACACATAAGCCAAAATTTCCGCGATCGCCGAGTAAAATTCTTCGGGAATTTCCTTGCCGACGTCTACCGTCTGATACAGCGCCCGCGCCAACGGCTTTCGCTCCAGGATCGGCACGCCATTCTCGACGGCGATTTCGCGGATGCGCAAGGCCAAAAAATCGGCCCCCTTGGCCACCACGCGCGGCGCGTGCATCGTGTCCGGGTCATACTTGAGCGCCACGGCGTAATGCGTCGGATTGGTCACCACCACGTCGGCGGTCGGAACATCCTTCTTCAACTTCTGCTGCAGCCGCTGGAGAGCCACCTGGCGGCGGCGCTGTTTCATTTTGGGATCGCCGTCCATGCTGCGCATTTCCTCTTTCACTTCCTGCTTGGACATCTTCAGGTCTTCTTCCAGTTTCCATCGCCGATAGATGTATTCGATGATGGCGATGATCAGCAGGGCGATGGCCAGCCGCAGGGAAATTGAATAGACCACCTGGGCGCCGAGATAAAAAACTCTTGAGAACGCGAGCCGTTGCGAGGTAACGATCTCTTTGATCCGGCCATGCAGAGCCGAATAAGCGACGGCCGACAACACGATCAGTTTTAGAACATTCAGCGCCATCTGCCCCGGCTTGACGCCCCCTTGCCCGAACATCTTGCTCCATCCGCGTACGGGATTAAGGGCCGCGAAATTCGGCGTCAGGCGCTCGGTATTGAACACCAGTCCGACCTGCAACATATTGCAGACGATGGCGGCGATCACCGTGGCGGCCAGTAGCGGCGCGAGAGCCACGCCAACCTGCTCGACCCCATGCACGAAATCCGGGATGGCCGTCGAAGTGTCGAAATTGGACAGCGACGCGCCGCCGAGCATGACGCCGATGAACGACTTCAAAATGCCGACGATGTGCGATCCGGTGGCGTTGAGCGTCAGCAGCGTCGTCAGCAGCAGAACCGCGGCCGTGAGGTCCTGGCTGCGCGCGATCTGTCCCTGGTCTCGCGCCTCCTGTCGGCGGCGCGGGGTGGGCGCTTCGGTTTTGTCGCCGTTGTCTTCTGCCATGTCTCTGCGGCTCCCTCTTCTTCAGAAGGAAAAAACCAAATCTGCGACTCTTTTTTCAAGGAGCGACGATCACGCCATTCCAGCCGTTCCAAACCGTCATCATCGACTTCAGCACATATCCGCGAATGACCTCCACGGTCAGTCCCAGGCCGATAAGCACCACCACCATTCCAACCACCGTGCGCAGGGTGATTCCGACCTGCAACACGTTCATTTGCGGCAATGTTTTGCCGATCAATCCGACCACCAGATCGACCACCAGCGTCGCCACCAGCATCGGGGCCGAAAGCTGAATCGCCAGTACGGTGGCCGACATGAACAATCCCACCATCAAGTGCAAAAGCGATTCATCCACGCCCGGCGACAAGAGCGGCAGGATCTGAAAACTCGCGTAAACGCCTTGCAACATCGCGCGATGTCCGCCGACCAAGAGGAAGACCACCAGCGTCAGCATGAAGTATGCGTCGCCGATGATCGAACCTTGCGCGCCAAACGTGGGGTCGAACACTTCGCTGAGATTAAATCCCATCTGCTGGCCGATGATTTCCCCGGCCCACTGGCAGGCGATGAAGACCATGCTCATCACGGTCCCCATCGCCAGGCCGAAGATAATCTCTCCGGCGATTCCCATCGCAAGCGCCCAGGGCGTATCGGGAAGAACGACCGGTCGCCGCACGACCGGCGTCATCCCCAGCGCGAGCACCAGCACCAACATCACCCGCACGCGCTTCGGAATTTTGGCGCTGCCGAACAGCGGCGCGTAGAGAGCCATTCCGCCGAGCCGGAAGACAACCAGCACGAAAACCGGCACAAATTGGAGCGCGTGCTCTAACATTTGGCGTTCTCTAATGGCTTAACGAAAACATTGTCGCCGCGTACTCGACCATCCGATGGCTGATCCACGGCAACAACACCACGGTCGATGCGACCATCGCCACGATCTTGGGCACGAAAGAAAGCGATTGTTCTTGAATTTGAGTGAGCGCTTGCAGAAGGGAGACGATGACGCCGACGACAAGACCGATGACCAGCATCGGCGCCGAGACGATCAACGCCATGAAGAGCGTTTGGCGGACGAGTTCCGTAGCTTGATCGAGGGACATGGTCCACCCATCCTTGAGTTTCGACCAAAGAATCCGCGAAGATTTTTGCGAATTTTCGGCCGCGGCCGCAATGCTTCCCGCATTGCGCGTCCGATTCGCTTCATCCGTGAAGCGCCCGTAACGAGATGCCAGCGACTATTTATCGGACTATAGGAAACTTACCATCAAGCCGCCGGTAATCAAGCGCCATCCGTCAACTAAAACGAAAAGCAGCAATTTAAATGGAAGCGAAATCAGCGCCGGCGGCAGCATCATCATCCCCATGCTGACGAGGACCGTCGAGATTACCATGTCGATCACCAGGAACGGCAAATATACTTTGAAGCCCAGCAGAAACGCGGTCTTCAATTCGCTCAGCATGAAGCCGGGAACCAGCGCCAGCGTGCTCACGTCGCCCCAGGTCTTTGGCTTTTCATGGGCGAAGTCGGTGAAGAGCAAAACGTCCTCGTCGTTTCCCGCTTTACGGATTTGGCCGATCATGAATTCTCGAACGGGAATCGCCGCGTCGGTGAGCGCGGTTTGCTGATCCAGCTTTCCGTCCATGTATGGGGTCAGCGCTTCGTTGTTTACGCGCTGCCAGGTCGGACGCATGATGAGAAACGACATGAATAGCGCCAGCCCGATGAGAATCTGGTTTGGCGGAAGCTGCTGGGTGCCCAGCGCCTGGCGAAGCAACGAGAGCACAATGACGATTCGCGTAAAACTCGTCATCATGATGAGGATGGCCGGCGCCAGCGAGAGAACGGTCAGCAGGATGACCATCTGCATGGCGCCGGAAAAGTTTTCGCGCTTGGTCAGGTCGGGCAATTGGATGGGGCTGGAAAGCAGACCGCCGGCCGGAGCGGGGACGGCGTCGGGTTTTGTGACGTCGGTCGGGAAAGGAGCGGCGGAAGGAACGTTCGCCCCGGCCGGCGTCGGCGCCGTCGGCACGGTGGGAAGCGGTTTGGCCGGAGTGATCTGCGCATTCGCCGCCGACGAAACCAGCAAGCAAATCAGCAACGGCGCGAGACAATAAAATCTCGCCGCCGGACTGACGAGAGCATCCATTCTCATCGCAAGTCCTCTCTTGGAAAACATCGTGGCTCGCAGCCAAATCTCGCGTTTGGGTCGTTGGTTAGCCGCGGACGCGGATGATATTTTTACCGCGTTCTTAAAGCTTTCTCATGCTGGTGAAGCGACCTTGCGACGGTCAATCACGCCCCGCAAGCGGGGCCACTAAACGCAGGAACGCTACGGCAACCTGAAAACCGCCTAGGCCGATCGGCCGGGAAATTTCTGCGAAAGCGAACGGATTTTTTCCATCAATCCGGTGAGCTCTTCGCGCGTTTCGTGAATGGCCGGATCGAAGCCGGCGTTCCCCGATCCGGATTGCGAACGATCGACCGATTCATCGTTCGTCTCAGACGCTTCGCCCGCGACGGCATCCATTTCGTCCGTCGCCCTGTTAAAAATTCTGCCAAAGGCCCCGGCCGAGTAGCCCGGCCGTTCGACATGCAATTGGCCGACCAATGAAGCGATTTCATCGGGATCGGTGATTTCACTCAACGGGTTCATTTGCGCGCCGTTGTCGCCGACCACGATCACCCGGCGTCCGACGCGTACGAGCAAAATGCTCTGCCGCGCCGAGATCGGCGAGCGCGCCAAAACCTGCACGGCCCGGGTCGAATGCCCCACGACAGCCGATCCGAATAATTTTTTGCCGCCCCACCGCAATCCCAAAATCAGCGCGATGACGATCGCCAGCGCAAAACCGACCCGCGACAGTTCCAGGCCTTGCGACGCGGGAGCCGGTGACTTTCCCGCCGGTCCGTCGGCGGGATGACGGATCGCTTCCGAATCGACAGCGGAACGATTGGGCGGCGGCGCAACGATGCGGGCGTTGGCCACAGCCGAGCCATCCACCGGGCCCGCTAGCGGCGCCGCGGGCGCGGCCATCGATCGCCCCGCCCATGCGAGCGAAAACGTCAGCGCCATGGCGACCGCGATTATGAAGCGTCGAGGGCTCACATCCCCTCTTCTTTTACGCCGGCCACGATCTCGTTCACGCGCACGCAGAAATTGTCGTTGAGCACCAGCACTTCGCCGCGGGCCACCAATCGATCGTTGACGAAGACATCCACCGGATCGCCGGCGAGTTTGTCCAACTCGACGACCGATCCCTCGGCCAATCGCAACACATCCTCGACGAGCATGCGCGCCCGCCCCAGTTCGATTTTCACGTTTAGTTCGACGTCGCGCAGCAATTCGATACTGGAGACCTGAGCGTCCTGGATGACCTGCTGGAAATTGGGGAGTTTGAATTCGCTGACGTCGGGAAGTGATTTGCTCGTCGCCGAAGACGAGCCGTCGCTGTCGCTTGGCGCTTCGAAGATCGCTTGTTTAAGCAGATCGTCGATCGACGCCTGATCGAGCATGGAACTGCCCGAGAACGGATCGGCAGCCGCCTCGGGAGCTTGTTCTTCTGACATGTTTCACCGTCCTTGGTGAGCGCGCGGCATCGGGCTTCCAGCCCGGCGATCCGACATTAATCCGTACGGAACGGGATGCACTTCGGCACAAGCACTTCGTCGATCAAGCCTTCGCCGATGATTTCATCGAGCTGATACTTGACCTGCCGTCGCAGCGTTTCAAGCCCGGGTTCGGACCCGCCGCCCAATTTTTCAGGATCGCTTTGCGCTATGATCGTACGAATACGGTCGCGAATCAAGTTCCCGTGATCGGCAACCGCTTTTTTAACCTGGTCTTCGAATTCCGAACGGGTGAGCGCGACGATATCGACGCTATAGAGATAGGCATGCCCGCTGCGCCGATTAAGGCCCCGGAAATCCGCGACGACGGGAACCTCGCACGGCGCCTTTTTGTCGGGCGCGGTGGTCGGCGCTTTTCCTTCACCCCCTTCTCCGGACTTCTCGGCGCCGGCCAGTTCCGCCTGCGCCGGCTTGGGTCCTCCGCCGAGAAACTTAAAGCCGGCGAAAAGAACCACCGCTTCGATGATCATCACGCCGCCCAGCAGCACGGGCAGTTTGCTCAGCATCCCGCCCCCCGCCGCCTTTTTCTCCCCGCCCGCCGTCGCCTCAGCCTCTTTTTTCGGTTTATCGGACATGCTGACACTCGTCGTAGGCGACGGGCCGGCGTCCGATTCAAGCGGACGAATTCCGACCTGCCTGTCGGAGTATCGGCAGGAACGCTCGGGAAATAACCCCTAAGTCTCAGTACCCCAAGTCCGAATAAAGTGGCGATGTACAAAATCCCGACGATGACCGACGCCGCCGCCGGCCGTTCATCTTCGTTCGGATGTCGAGGCATGGAATGAGGTGTAGCGCAGGCCTCCGCCCGTCGCCCGGCACGGGAAACAGAGCCAAGACGGCTGTGCTACGAAGGTCCTAAAGCGTTTTTCAGATTGCTGGCGCGTCCAACGCGTGTCGGAACCAGTTTCATCACCCGACGCCGGTTCTGAGGTACTCCGAAGAGCCGGATTCCGCGACGCTTCGATCCGGCTCTTCGGAGTACC
>DASZME010000046.1:0-39187 GCA_035551995.1 Tepidisphaeraceae bacterium | reverse complement strand
CGCCCCGCCCCCCGCTCCGGCCCCGGCCGTACCGCCCGCTCCGTCGCCGGCGCCAAAATGACGATCACCGGCGACATACCGATCAGATAAGCCGGTAGATCCTCGCAGATCTTTTCTCCGGACGATCCGAATCACCCGTGACACAGCCGTCTCGGCTGTGTCGCGGCAACGATAATCGGATTCGCCGTCGCGCCGCACGAATGCGACAAACGAACTGGTCCGCTAAATGAAGCAGCTGTCGATCGCAGGCCTTCCGTTTGCTATCAGCCATGAAACGAATCGCGCGTCGCGGTTCCGGAATTTCTCAAACGGAGCAGTTTTATGGGTATCATTGCCTGGATCGTATTGGGTTTAATAGCCGGCTTCATCGCCAGCATGATGGTGAACAAGAACGGTGAAGGCTTACTTGGAGACATCCTCCTAGGGATTATCGGAGCCATCGTCGGCGGCATTATCGCCCGATTCATCGGCTTCAACGGAGTGACCGGCTTCAACATCTATAGCATCCTCATCGCTACGCTTGGCGCGGTCGTTTGTCTTTTCATCTATCACGCCCTGCGAGGCACCCGGCCGACGCGAACTGTATGATCTTTCGTTAATTCTCTGGGCGTGAACGATGCAAGACGCCGCTCGGACGAGTCACAGCCTGGTTAATCCGGCCGTGCTCGTCGGGGCGGCGCCTTAATCGTTGTATGGGCCTTGCTCGGGTCGTACACGCATGCAACAATAAATCGTGTTGGAGTACGTCTTTCGTTATGACAGTTCGTAAAATTTGAAAGGTTTGATGGCAATCGTCCTCCACTGCCCGGATTGCGGAAAGCGCGCTCGGCTCGAAGACAGCGAAGCCGGCGGGGAATCGATTTGCCCCGCGTGTGGGTGCGCGTTTTCCATTCCCGGAAATGGGATGGAAAGGCTTCCGAATGTCCTCCCGGCGCCGGTTGTTTCGCAAGTCCCGGTCGTTCTCGCGCTTCCCCCCGTTCCACAGTCGCCGCCGTTGCAACGCCCCCTGTTGCGCATCGACGGATGGAGCGTTGGCCTGGTCGGCGGAATTGTCGGCATCATCCTGATGGCCGCATACATGGTCCATGCCGCCCGGCACATGCCCACACATGCCGGCGATCAGGCGAACGCGTTGCAGTTCAAATCGCAAACGCAGTCAGTTCAAGAGAAAAAACGTCCTCTCCTCGGAGTGCCGGCAAAGGCGCCGGCGCAGGTTTCATCGCCGCAGCGCCCACTGACGCCGGTGATTGCCCCGGACGCCGTCCGGCAATCGTCAAACGGCGCATCGGATCCTGCGCATCCTTCGCCTCAAGCCGATCATGGGGGCGAAGGAGGGCCGTTGAACCATGCCGTTGCCGTCGCGTTACCGGCACTTACGAAGCCCGCCACGCAGGAGGCTCCCGCCCGGCCCGCGCTTCGCCCTTTTGTCGAACCCGCCGACAAACTCACCGATGAACAGATCGGCCAATCCATTCAGCGCGGCGTCGATTTCATGCTCAAGCAGTTCGACGAAAAAGCGTGCGAGCTTCGCGACGGGCTGGCGATGAACCGCCGGGCCGGAATGCCGCGCGTCGCCAACGCGTTTCATAATGGCGCCGACGTCTTGTGCGTCTACGCGCTCATGCAGTGCGGTCAGGCGATCTCCGACCCGCGGCTCAACGTTAAAGGGCCGTTCATGATCGGCTGCATTGACGCCACCAAGGCGTTTAATCTCGACGATCATTTCGGCACGTATTCGCACGGGCTCCGCGCCACCGAACTGGCTCTCAACGATCGCAAGGAAGACGAAAAAGCGCTGCGCACCGACGTCGCCGCGCTGATCAAAGCTCAGCGCCAAGGCGCCTATACGTATTACAACGAAACCAAAGACCCCGACGCTTTGCCCGACAATTCCAACTCGCAATACGGACTGCTCGGCGTCTGGAGCGGCGCCGAGGCGGGCGTGGAAGTTCCGCTCTCCTATTGGACCGCGGTCGAAAAACATTGGACCAAGTGCCAACTGTCCAACGGGCAGTGGAGCTATCGCCAAGGCGCGAGCGACGGCCGGCTGACAATGACTTGCGCGGGCCTGGCGTCACTGTTTGTTTGTCACGATTATGTGGACGCGCCCAGGTTCGGCAATACCGTAGGCCGCGACCCCTTTTCGCCGGCGCTAAAAAAAGGATTGGACTGGCTCGAGACCGGCGAGCACGCGGTCTCAGTGGCGCGCGGCGGAAATTGGTGGGGTTATGCGCTCTACGGCGTGGAACGGGTGGGGCTGGCAAGCGGATTCAAATTTTTCGGCAAACATAACTGGTATCCGGAACTCGCGCGAGAGGTTATCGCCAGACAGGGTCCCGACGGCGGCTGGGGCCAGGTGGAAGGCGAGGAAGACGTGGTCAACACCGCCTACGCCCTGCTTTTCCTGTCGCGCGGGCGCCATCCGATCCTCATGAACAAGTTGCGGTTTGACGGCAGCTGGGCCAATCGGCCGCGCGATGCGGCAAATCTCGCCAAATACGCTTCGGCCCAAATTGAGCGGCCCCTCAACTGGCAGGTGGTTCCTTTGTCGCACGACTGGACCGACTGGACAGACTCGGCCATTCTTTCGCTCGCCAGCCATGTTCCGCCGAAGCTAAGCGACGATGACGTCGATAAAATCCGCCAATATATTCTGGCCGGCGGCATGCTGTATGTGCAGGCCGACGGTGACAGCCCGGCGATGACTCCTTTCGCGACGGAACTGAGCCACCGCCTGTTCCCGAATTATGAACTGAAGAATGTGCCGCTTACGCATCCGCTATTCAGTTCCGTCTCCAAGCTGTCGGCCCCTCCGCCGCTGAAGATGTTGACCAATGAATCGCGCATTTTAGTGCTTTATTCACCGACGGATCTCGCTCGCAGCTGGCAGTTGCGCTCGCAGAAGACCGAGGCCGGAAAGGCGATTTTTCAACTTGGCGTAAATATGTTCATCTATTCCGCCGGCCGGCGGGATATGCGGAATCGCCTTGAGTCCAACGTGGTGGCGCCCATCGCCGCCGCGCCGGTGATGACGGTGAAGATCGCCCGCGTGCAATACGCCGGCGCGTGGGATCCCGAGCCTTACGCGTGGACGCGATATGCGCGGTGGTTTCAGAAGAAGACCGGCTACGCGCTGGACGTGCACGCTGTAAACATGAGCGAGTTGGACGCCAGGCAATACCCGTTCGCCGCTCTGACCGGCGCCGTCAAATACAACGCCACTTCCGACGAAGCGGCGGCGGTAAAACAATACGTCGAAGCCGGCGGGGTGCTCCTCGTCGACACCACCGGCGGGGCCGGCGCGTTCGACGATTCGATCCGCGCCTCGCTATTTGCCCGCGCCTTTCCCGCGGCCAATCCCAAAATCGTTCCGCCGACGCATCCGATGCTTCAGGCGGGAGCGCCGGGCATGCTCGACGTCGTTCGCGCTCAACTTCGCCCCTATGCCCACGAAAAACTCGGCGCCGGCGCCGGTCGGCTGGACATTTTCAAAGCCGGCGCCGGCCATGTGATCTTCACCAATCTCGACCTCACTTCCGGCCTGCTCAACACCGGCGCATGGGGCATCCTCGGCTACGAACCCGCCTATTCGCAGAACTTCGTGAAGAACGCGATCTTCTGGACGTTGGATGGACAAAAAGAGTAAATTTCCATTTCGGATTTCGAAGCTACTTCACCGTCCAAACCGGCGGCGGTTGCACGTCGTCGGCCGGGCGGGCGCCGGCGTTGGCTTTTCCTGAGCCGGCCAGTCGGCTGATGGCCTTGAGGCTCATGTCGGCTTCGCAGGTGATCTGACAACTGAGCCGCAGGCCCGCGTGCGAATTCAATCCGCGCGTTTCCAGCAATTCCTTCTCGGCCTGGGTGATTTTCGCTGGCTCGCCGGAAACAAACTGCACCCGGCAGGTGGTGCAGCGCGCGTTTCCGCCGCAGGCGTGAAGCTGATCGATCTTCGCGTCATCGACCAGTGCGTTCACCAGCCGCTTACCGGCGGGAACCTCAAACGATCCAACTCCTTCGACTTCCAATGTGGGCATGTGATCTCCTTCGGCGGATATATACCGGCCTTGGATGGCGGGAACAACACGCCGGTCACGACCAAGTCGCCAAAAAAACGCCGCTTCCTGTCGATAATCTTTTTCCAGGCGATTCTGGTCCGATGGTATAAGCTTTGCTGTCCTCCGCCCAACAGCCCGGGATTCGGGCTCAACATTGGAGGAACCATGATTCCGATAGCAGAACTGCAATTGGTAGCCGCAATTGGGTATTCATTGATCTACATGCTATTTGGCGGGGGACTTTTCGGCGCTGTCGTGATCTTTTTCATCGCTAAAATGCTCGGGCGATAGAATTCGCGTTTGGCGGTTGCGGGCCGAACGCTTACGGGTATCCTCCGGGAATTGAACGCTTTTTCCGATGAGCTGCGCCTGGTTCTGGTTCTTCTGCTGAACATTGGCGTTCTTGCCGCCGCGTATCGGCTGGTTGTGCGGCGCGGCGGCAGATGGACCGTCGAATCGATCTGCGACGCACTGCTTCTTTATTTTCTGGTGGAATACGCCGCCGTGGCGATCCCCGGCGTGATCGGCGTTTTTTCCACGGGATCGATGTGCGCGATCGCCGTTCTGGCGATCGCCGTTATGGAAGGGGCTTACCGCCTCGGCTGGCGATCTTCGCCCCTTAGCGCTGTCGGTTGTCCGCCATCCACCTGGACTTACGATCATTACTGGCTGATCGCCTGCACGCTCTTCACCGCCGCGTTTCTGCTTTCCTACGCATACCTTCAGCGATTTACGCCACCGGTCGGCACCGATGCCCTTGTCTATCATCTTCCGACCGCGGTTCAGTGGATACAAACGGGTCGTCTTGGCATTTATCCGAGTTGGTATTGGAACCCCGCCGCCAGTTATTCGCCGGGAACGGGCGCGATCTTCATGGCGTGGTGGATGGCGCCGGCGGGAAATGACGTATTTGTTCGGTTTGTGCAGTTGCCGCCGTTGATGTTCATTTATTTCCTGGTCGTGAGGATGAGCCAATCGATGGGCGCCACCCGCGCGACGGCGGGATTCATCGGCCTCGCCACGGCGCTCTCCAGGCCGCTGTTCAGCGAGGCGGTGTTTCAAAAGGACGACTTATTTGTCACGGCGTTCGTCGTCGCCGCCGTTTTGTCGCTGGTCGATGCGACACAGGCGCGAGAACATCACGACGCCCAGTCGGCGCCAGGATTGGCACTGCCGCCGGGGCGATTCGCGCCGGCCTTATCGCCGTGGCGCGTCGGGGTCGCGTTTGGCTTTGTGCTGGCAAGCAAATATACGGCGTTGCTCGCCTGTCCGATTTTCCTCTTCATGATCGATGCCCCCTTCCGCGCCGGCTGGCGATTGCGTCACTGGATTTTCGCCGCCTTCATCGCCGTCGTCATGGCCGGTCCGTGGTACTTCCGCAACGTCATCCTCACCGGCAATCCGCTCTATCCGGTTGACGTTCATTTTTTCGGCGTTCATCTGCAAGGCCTGTTCTCCACCGAGCGCGACGAACAACTCCGCTCCGCCGGCGGCATCTGGCGGATGCTCGCCCAGACGTATCACAGTGTGCCGTCGCCGGTGATCGCGCTGCTGCTGGCGGGATGGGCGTGCGCCGTCGTCGGCAATGGCAAAGCGATTTTTCGCGATCCGCTGCGCCGGGCCTGCACGATCGGATCAGTCGCGACGATCGCTCTTTTTCTAGCCACCTCGCCGCACCACGAGGTGCGATATCTTTTTCCGTTGATCGTCCTCTTGTTCGCAAATGCCGGCGCCATCCGTTTCGGATTCCGCCTTTTTCCAAACGCCAACGCACGATACGAAACCACCTTCGCGGCAATACTTGCCGTCGCCTCAGTGTGCACCGCGATGGACCGGGCCTTAATCGCCTGGGTGGCGATATTCTCCGGCGTTGCCCTGGCCGTCGCGCTTGCCGGCGTCGGTCTCGTCTACTTTCAGACGCGCATGCTCCGCCTGAACTCCGGCAGCCTCGCGTACGTCGGTGCGGCGATCGTTACCGTTATTGCGATCGCGATTTACGTCGATTGGCATGCGTACGTCGAACAATATCGCGAGATTCGGTCGCAAGCCTGGGCCGCTGAAAACGGCTACCCCGTCGAGGGGCCGATCTGGAAATGGGTCGATGAAAACACGCCGGCCGACGCATCGCTGGCGTATGCGAACACTTTTTTTGTCTATCCCTATTACGGGTTCAATTTGACTCGCCAGGTCGGATATGCCCCGGTTCGGCGCGGGGTGAAGGATTTCCTTCACTTTCCGAGGCTGGGCGAGCGGATACCGGGTGATTTGATTGTCCGCCGAATGACGCAGGCGATGGACGCCGATCCCGATCGCGATACATGGCTAGCGAATCTTCGGTCGATCAAAGCGGATTATCTGATCGTAATGAAAGGAAGCGCCGCCGCCGATTTTGATCCCGATCCGCCGGAGCTTGGCTTCGCGCGGCAAGATCTGGCCCATTTCGGCGTGGCGCACGAAGACGCGGCGGGGGTCGTCTTTCGAATCGACTCCGGCATTTTTCACGCGGCGGCGCCATCCCCAAGTTTAGCGGCCCCCGCTTGCGGGGCGTGTTTCGCGACCACCGCTCGCGATAGCGATGTGAGAAGCGAAAAAAAAATCCCGTAGCCACGACGGCTTTCATCCTACGCGCGCCTCAGCATAGAGGAGCAAGCCGTTCACCACGAAGACCCGTTGTAGCCGAAACCCGCTTTCCGCCAGCGTTTTTCGGAGTCGCGCCTTGGTGAAATGGTTGACGTGGCCGCAGCGATATTTGTGATAGTTGCTTCCGCGCAGGTAACCCATATAAAGGCAGTTGATGTTAAATAGAACGAAGAAGGGCCCGAAAAAAAAATCGTACGGAACGGTGAGCAGAAACACGCCGCCGGGGGCAAGAATGCGCTTCACTTCCGCCAGGACCTCGCGCAGATTGAGCATATGTTCGAGCACTTCCGATGCCAATACGATATCCTGCCGGCCGGTTTCCAACCCGGTATCGGCAAGATTGGCGGTGACGCGATAATCGGCGATCCGGCGGTTTCGCTTCGCCCATTCGAGCATGCGCTGGTTGATGTCGATACCCGTAACGGGAATGGCGTCGGCGTTCCACCAGCAGTTGCCGCAGCCCAGGTCGGCCATCTTCATGGCGGGCTTGTAATACTGGGCGACGAAATGGGTCATCCGCTCGTAGCGCGACCGGTGGTACCACGCTCGAAACCGGCTCACTTTGCTCGGGTCGGTCAAGGTATCGTAAAAACTTTCGTCCATCTCGCGATATTCAACCTCGGCAAGCTGGGCCGAGCTGAATGTAGAAAGGCGATTGAGAACGATGTTGGCGGCGGAAAGAACGGCGATCGTGACCACGACGGCGGGCAAAAAAGCAAGATCGGCGATGCGCATCAGCCCCCACAGGGGAATCAGCGCCAAGCCGGCGACGCACGCATAGAGCGCAAACTGCGTAGCCAGCGCCGTGCGCATGCGAATTTCCTGGTTCACATAGACGACATGGTAATAAAAGTGGTGAAACAGTTGATTAGCCAGCGCGCCGAAGAAAAACGCGAGAAATGGGCCGACGGGAACGGACAGGCGTCTTGAGCCATAATAGAGAATGCAACTGACCGCGATGTTCAACCCGCTGCCGATGGCGCCGCCAAGAAAAAATACCAGGGGCGCCCGGTAGCGTATTCGATAAGGCAGCGTGGAAGGCGTTGGTTGCATGTCGATACGAAAAAGTGGCTCGCCGCTCTGTTATTTTCACCTCCGCGCCCGCCCGGCCGCGACGTCGCGAGAGAAACGCCGCCCGCCCGGCGAGCCTGGAATCCAGGGCGAGAGCCCCAGGCCAATGTATATTAGCAACGATACCAGGGTCACGATCTTCCCCGCGACATACCCGGTCGGCATGTATCGCAAAAGCAAATGGTGCCGGCCCGGCATCAGCGGAATGCCGCGTAACACATAGTCGGCGCGAACCACCTGGTAATTTGATTGGACGGGATGTTCATCCAGCGACCCGACCCGCCAGCCGGAACTGTAATTGTCGCTGATCAGCAAAATGCTGGCTCGGCGCACGTCGGCGGTGATTTCGATCTCGTCGGTCGTGCGGTCTTTGAGGTCAAATGTTCCAATCCCCAGGCGATCGCCGCCGCTTCCGATCGGCATCGGCGAAACCGGTTTTTCCAGCAGAACTTTGGCGGCTGGCGCGAAAGTCGGATCGGCGAGCGCGGCAAGAATTCGCCTGGGGTTCTCGATAACTTCGACGGTATCGATCAACTGGGCGCGGGCCAGCATCCGTCCCACATATTGCCGCCGATCCATGCCGGTCTCGGTTGGGACAAGGGCGCCCTTTATGCGCACCAATCCCCACAATGGCCCCATTTTGGAGACGTTGGGCGATTCATCGCCGAAGGCGCCCTGATCGTAGGTGATCAATTCGGAATATCGACGCAAGACCATTGGATCGTTGCCCCACCCGTCATTTCCCCCGGCCATCATGTAAATGGTGGGCATTCCCGTAATCGCGCGTCCGTCGGCGCCGACCAATTTCGCGAGCCCAACCAGTCGCCGTTCGACATTGGTCACGAGATGCAGATCGAAGACCGGCGTGTTTTGCCAGGCGAAGGTCAAGAGTTCGAGCGTCGCGAGGGCGCCGATCGCATAGACGTAACGGCGTTGCTTGCGCGCGCCCAGCCACATCGCCGCGACGAGCATGCACACTCCGGCGGCGACACAGATATTCAGCGCGGCGCCATGCCCGGATTCGACAATAAACGCCGGCGTCGGGGTGAAATCTCGGAAGGCGCCATATTGATATCCCTCGCTCGACCAGGAAACGCGCCGAAGAAGCCGTCCCCACATTCCCCTGGAACCCGCGCCGGCGGAAAGCCAGATCGTGGCTGCGAGAATGGCCAGAACCGTAGCAAAACCCGCGATGAAAATTGCGGGGTAGCGCCCGCGGCGGGGCGTGCGCAGAAGGTGGTCAAAACCGACACCCGACAGGTTCGCCAGAAACAGCGCCGCGATGAACGCGAACTTGCTGACGCCGCGAAAACTGCCGAATCCGGGGAAAAATCGGTACAAAACGCCATACAGCGGCGTGTAATACCCGAACGCCAGCAGTAGAGAAGCGACAAGGAAACCGGCCGCAAACCGCCGATGCTTCGGTTCACCGCGCACGGCGCCGTAGACGGCCAGAATCAACGCCGTCATCCCGATGAAAAGCGAATCTTCCCAGAGAAACCATCGACCCCAATACCCGACGCCGCCGGTCACCTGGCCGAACACGTGCGGCGCGACGGCGGTTACAAGATTTTCCGGGGGAAACGCAAAAGTCCTCGCCGTCTCGATCGGCAGCTGGCTGCGCGTGCTTTCGCTGGCGGCCTGGAGGCCGGTGAACAATTGCACCGCCGACAAGGCCGCCCCCCCGATTCCCAGCAGCGCCAGTCCCGCCAGCGCCCGCGGCTTGGACGGCGCATGCCGCAACCCCAGCAGCGCATAGGGAATCGCGATCACCGCGGTGAAATAAACGTACTGGACATGCCCGGCGTAAATCGCCATCGCCACCGCCCCGGCGCCCAGCCACGCGCCGCGAAGGGAACGGGTCGTCGTCAGATCGTCGATGGCCAGAAAGATCAACGGCGCCCAAACCATCGTGCGCAGATTGGGAAGATGGCCGGCGCTGATATGCATGAAGTACCCGCCGCCAAACATGAAGACCAAACCCGCCAGCACCGCGGCGGCCGGATGAAGCCCGCGCCGGGCCATCCATAAATAGGTGAAGAAACCGGCCAGAAAAACATGCAGCGCGATCCCCCCGTTAAAAGCCTGCGGCATCGGCAAAATGAGATGAAGCCAGCTTGGCGGATAAAGCAGCGCCTCCTGGAATCCGCCCAGGCACGGGGCGCCGCCGTAGAGATGCGGATTCCAGAGCGGCAGGTTTCCCTTGGCCAGTTCGCCAAACGTAAAGTCGCTCCAGCCGACAAAGACGGAACTCAGATCGGCGCCGTAAAGGGAAAGGATTTGATCGCCGCCGTTGAAGAGAAGGAGACCGAAAACCAGCAGCGTCGCCAGAAGCAAGGCGCCCGCGGCTATCTTCAGAGCGCGGGAGTCGCCGAACAGCGGGGGAAGGGTATGATCGTGTGCCGGGGTTGTGCGGGGAAGCGGGTCGTCGCTGGATCGGCGGTGATTGGATTTCATCGGAAACGGGGGCGAAGGGTCCGCGACGACATCGCGCCGATAACCCTGGAAAACCGGGCTTTATGTCCGTGGCTATCGAGCGGTTTGCCGCCGCTACATACCGGTCGACCTCGCAAGCCCCGGCTCTATCACGTCATGATACCTGCAAATGAAATAGCGACGCAATCGTCGACCGGGAATAATTGCCGTTCGGGCGTTTCCCGGTTTGGTAGCGCGTGCGACGTTTTGTTAAAGATCGCATGGCTGAGCGTTTGGTGGTGACGCCGGTTCTGAGGTACTCCGAAGAGCCGGATTCCGCGACGCTTCGATCCGGCTCTTCGGAGTACCTCAGAACCGGCGTCGGGTGATGAAACTGCTTCCCACGCACGTTGGACGCGCCGGCAATCTGAAAAATGCTCTTGGTAGAGTCGAAAGGTGGCGCGGTGGATTAGGATGTGCGTAGCGGTGGCCGGCGCCGTCGATGATGATGCGGCCGATCCGTTCAACTCATGTCGAAATTGATTCCCTGCGCCAGCGGAAGCCGGCGAGAATAGTTGATCGTGTTGGTGGCTCGCCGCATATACGCTTTCCAGGAATCAGAGCCCGATTCGCGTCCGCCTCCGGTCCACTTTTCGCCCCCGAAGGCGCCGCCGATTTCGGCGCCGCTGGTGCCGATGTTGACGTTGGCGATTCCACAGTCAGAACCCGAAGGGGAAAGAAATGTTTCGGCTTCGCGGATGTCGTTGGTGAAGATCGCGGAGGAGAGCCCTTGCGGAACACCGTTATGAAGCTCGATCGCTTCTTCCAGCGTTTGGTATCCGAGCACATACAGAATCGGCGCGAAAGTTTCTTCAAGACAGATCGGCGTTTGAGCGGGCATTTCGACGATCGCCGGACGCACATAGACTCCGCCGATCGGAACGTCCGCGGCAATACGCTGGCCGCCGTGAACGTTTCCGCCCTGGTCGATGGCGGATTGCAGGGCGGCCTGCATCGTTTTCCAGGCTTTTTCGTCGATCAACGGGCCAACCAGCACGCCGTCGTCCAGCGGGTTTCCGGCGCGAAGCCGGGCAAAAACGCCGATCAATCGATCGGTCACGGCCCGGCGGATGGAGTGATGGACGATCAATCGCCGCAGCGTGGTGCATCGCTGTCCCGCCGTTCCGGCGGCGGCAAACGTGATTGCCCGAATCGCCAGATCCAGATCCGCCGCCGCCGTCAGGATCATCGCGCCGTTGCCCCCCAGTTCCAGCAGCGATCGGCCGAGGCGCTGCGCGACCACCGTCCCCACCGAACGCCCCATGCCAACCGATCCAGTGGCCGAGATCAGCGGAAGTTTTTCCGAGGCGGCGATGGCTTGTCCGATCTGCGCCCCGAAGCCGACAACTACGCCAAGCAGATCGTTCGGCGCATCGGCGAAATCTTTGATCGCGTCCATGGCGATATTGTGGCACGCGAGGGCGGTGAGCGGCGTTTTTTCCGAGGGTTTCCATACCACCGGATCGCCGCAGACCAGGGCCAGCATCGCGTTCCACGCCCAGACGGCGACAGGGAAATTAAACGCGGTGATGACGCCGACGGGGCCGAGCGGGTGCCATTGTTCCATCATTCGGTGGCCGGGACGTTCGCTGGCGATGGTCAGGCCGTGGAGTTGGCGCGAGAGGCCGACGGCAAAATCACAGATGTCGATCATTTCCTGTACTTCGCCGAGCGATTCCTGAACGATCTTCCCCGTTTCCCAGGAGACCAGTGCGGCCAGATCCGATTTGCGCGCCCTCAACGCCAGTCCGATGTGGCGGACCAGTTCCCCACGGCGTGGCGCCGGGACGCTTCGCCACGAAATAAACGTGTCGGCCGCCCGATCGATGGACGCCAGCGTTTGAGAGACGCTGGCCGTATGCACGGCGGCGAGAAGTCGGCCATCGATCGGCGAATGCACCTGAAGCGTATCCCCTCCGCTCAAGAGCCAAGATCGACCGGAAGAAACGCCGGGATTTTCCGCGGAAAGGCCAAGACGATCGAGAACGGTTCGAGGATCATGCAGAGAGGCGCGCACGATGGATCGTATGTATCTTTCAAGACCGATTCCACCGCATCAACCATCCGCGGCGCATCGGTTCGAGGCGATTTGAAAGCCGGCGGCATTATCGGACTCTCCATGTTGTTCACGATCACCAAGTCTTTTCGCCGATGCAAAAAATGGACGCGCGTTGCGGCCACGCAACGCCGATAACATTATCTGACCTTTGGTCGGTCCGGTGGACGACCATCCAGGCGTTTTTGAACATGGACCCGCGCGCCCATGCAATAGATATGCTCCAGGCAAACACCCCCGATAAATCGCGGCTTCTTCTGCTCGACGAAGACCGCATCCTCCTCTCCTCCCTCGCCCAATTTCTCCGGCGCGAAGGATACGACGTCAAAACCAGCGACCGTATCGACGAAGCCATGGCCATACTCGAAAATGGCCAGATCGAACTTCTGCTCGTCGATGTGAATATTCCCGGCGCCCGCCCCATCGACCTGCTCCGCGACATGCGACGGCGGTTTCCGCATGTCGTGGTCGTCGTCATCACCAGCTATGGCTCAATCGGGGGCGCCGTCGAAGCGACCAAGAACGGCGCGTTTGATTATCTGACCAAGCCGATCGTCGACGAAGAAATCCGCGTCGTCGTCGAAAAGGCGATCCGCCAGCAGTCTTTGCTCTTTGAGAATCAGACGCTTCGCCAGCAGCTGGATTTGCGATTCGGGCTGGAAAATGTGGTCGGCCACGATCACAAGATGTTGAAAATTTTCGATCTGGTCGACGCCGTCGCGGACAGCCGTTCGACGGCGCTGATGACCGGGGAAAGCGGCACCGGAAAATCGTTGCTGGCCCGGGCGATTCATCATCGTTCTCCGCGCCGGGACAAGCCGTTTGTCGAAGTCAGCTGCGGCGCCCTTCCCGAAACGCTTCTTGAAGCCGAGCTTTTCGGGCACACCAAGGGCGCCTTCACCGGCGCCGTCGCCGAACGCGCCGGGCGCTTCATGTCGGCCGACGGCGGCACCATCTTCCTGGATGAAATCAACTCCGCGTCGCCGGCGTTTCAGGTAAAGCTGCTGCGCGTCTTGCAGGAAAAATCGTTCGAGCCGCTGGGAAGCAGCGAAACGCGAACGGTGGACGTGCGGGTGATCCTCGCCAGCAACGTCGATCTCGCGGCCCTGGTGGCCGAGCAGAAGTTTCGCCAGGATTTGTATTATCGCATCAACGTGGTGAACATCCGCCTGCCGAGCCTGCGCGAGCGGCTCGGCGACATCGCGCTGCTTTCCAATCACTTCCTGCGGACGTTCACCAAGGAAATGTCGCGCGAGATTTTAGGATTCACCGACGCCGCCCTCGCCGCCATGCAGCGTTACAACTGGCCCGGCAACGTGCGCGAGCTGGAAAACGCGGTCGAGCGCGCGGTGGTCCTGTGCCGGCGACCGCAGATCGATTTTGACGACCTGCCCGAAACGATCCAAAGCTTCACGCCCTCGCGCCAAACCGTCATGCGCCTGGAAGACGATCAACTGTATACCACGGCCGCGCCGCTGCAGGTCGCGCTGGAAGGCCCCGAGCGCAAAATCATCGAAGCGGCCCTTCGCCGAAACAGCTGGAATCGGCAATCGACGGCGGCCGAGTTGGACATCAACCGCACCACGCTTTACAAGAAAATGCGCAAGTATCGACTGGACGTCGGCGAGATGGTTTGAACGCTCCTTGCGCCGCTACTTCGCATACGCCTCGATCTCGCGCAGCGTTAAATGATGCGGGCCGGTCTGCCCGCCGGCGTCGGCGACATCTTTGGTGGCGCCGCCTCCAAACGTGGTGTTATGAACCAAGATTCGAATCTTCCCGGTCATCACCGGCGCAAAGCGATGATTAAAAATATGGCGGTCGCTGAAATAGCTGTCTACTTTCGTGCGCGTGCTCGGCGTGAGCGCCCTGAATGTTTTCAGCGGCTCGATCACATGTTCGATCGTTACCCATTTCCCGCCGGTGTCATACTGTAATTCATAATCGACCGGCGTCCCCTGCCATTGCCACGGATTCGGAGCGTAAATGATCACCCGGCCAATCTCCGTCGGCTTAGGCCAACGGAGTTCGACCCACGCGGGAAAATCCACGGTGTCATCCATCCAGGGCTGCGCGACCGGTTTTTGCGTGCGATACCAATTCTCCATTTCGCCGTTATTCAGCTTGGAAATATCGTTTGGGATTTTCGGATCGACCGGGTGTTTTCCGGTTCCCGACGACGCGAGCGTGACCCCTTCCGCCCGCGCGAGATTCGGCCCGAAGTCCTGCGGAATCACCTCGATGTTTTGATCGTCGGCAAGTTCGACATACACCGGAAGCTCAGGGACCGCCAACGTGACGTGTCCGCCGGTAATCGGGACGTCGGATTCGACGCCGAAGGCCGAAACAACATGTAGCCTGGGGGCGGCGCCTTTCACGGTCAGCTCCACTTTCCCGTCCGTGCTGCCGGCGCTCATGAACGCCGCCACCCGTTTCTTGTCTCCCTCGAAAAGATTGCCGATATACAGCTTATCGCCATTGGGGCCAAAGTCATACGACTTGGCGAATTTCGTGCCGAACTGCTCTTCGGAATAGACTCGCATCAGCGGCAAGGCGGGATTGAATCCGCGGTCGTCATTTTCCCACCACGTCGGAAACGACCAAAAGCCATGGCTCACGTCATACCACAGATGGTTGTGCTCTTTGGGCAGTCCGTACTGCTCGAACGCCATCATCTCCATCATCGTCCAGCGAGCCTGGAGGTGAGGCTGATAGGCGCCATACACGCAGGCGAAGAATCCCTGTTCGGTTTGCCAAAGCTCCTTGGCGTCAGCGTGATATTTTTTTAACAGATCGACGAACGCGTCCATCGATTTGTGCACGAGCCATAGGTCACCGTTGATGCAGTTGTAGGCATGGAACGAGAATCCGTCGATGAAGTCGGCGCCGCCGGCTTTCAGGAAATCTTCGATGAATCCAAGCCCCCCGCCGCCGGGGCCGACGGTTACCGTGCCCGGTCCCAGGACCTTCAGGTTTGGATCGACAGACTTGACGGTCTTGTAAAAATCGGCCATTTCGTTCTTGACGAAATCGGTTCCATTGGATCCGAAGTTCGGCTCATTCCTCGGCTCGTAATATTTCACGTCTTTCTTGAAATGCTCGACGATTTGCCTGACGCCGTCGAGATGGCCCTTGGTGCCATTGCCGAAGGCGATAAACAACACGCGATGGCGAGCGGGGTCGAAAGGCAAATACAATTCCCGGTCGAGCGCGATTTCCGCTTCGAGTTGCTTGATGCTTTCTTCGGGTTTGGCGGCATTGGCCGAGTGGCGCTGCGGTCCCATTCCGCTGACGCCGCGCATGATTTCGTCGCCGATGCCCGCTTCCGGATATTTCCCCTTTGGCGGGAGTTTGGGGAAATTTGGATTGTCGCGCACCACCACAAAACAGATTCCGCCGATGCAGTCGCCGTACCATTGACGATACTGCCAGGCCTTTTGCTGGACGGCTTCCTGATCCCGTTGTTTTGGCGTGACGTCGCCGGCGAGATCCTGTTCTTCCTTTGTTCGTGAATCCTTCTTTGGCTCCGCGATCGGCTTTCCGAACACATAAAGTTTGTACCATCCGGCCGGGCGTGATTTGAGAGCAATGGCCGGCCCGGAGACGGACCCGCCGTCAACGACTTCGCCCCAATAATCTCGAACTTCAAACCGATCCGCCGGCGATCCGGAAAATTTGGGCGACGCGGAAAGTTGGAAACGCAATTCCTCTCCGACATAAAAAAACGGATTGCGCCTGCCGGGATCGATCTGAACGCGATCGGCGGGAAACTGATCGACCCACCCCGGCTTGAGCGGCGTGAGTTCGTCCTTGGCGCTCACAATCGAGCAAAGGGTTACGAAGACAAGACCGATGAAGAGATTCAAGATGCGATCACCGCTCACGATTTGCTCCTACTCCGATGTGGCGAATGGCGGGCGCCTTATCGTAATCCGCCGCGTCCACCAGACCCGCCGTCCCACCTTCTCGATCCGCCGCGCCGGCCATTGGCCGAAGGTGGACGTTATCGAATACAGCGCGCCGGCGCGATTGTTCGGCGCCGTTTCCCAATGACCTTTTGTACGCCCGCATCGATTGGGTTTATCGCCGGAAGGTCACAGGCGGACGTCGGCATGCCATTGTTTCAAAGTGCAATTATGGTTTGGGTTTTCCCGGCTGAAATCGCTCCATCGTCCGTTCCCATTCATCGGCCATCAGTTGATGTCCGTTGTACGTGGGATGAACGCCGTCCCAAATCCAGTAGTCGGCCGGGGCCCGCTTGCAGGCGTCGTCGAAAACCTTCTGGAAACGAACGAACGGAACGTGATACCGGTCGGCCAGTTTTTCCGCGACGGCCTGAAACTTCACCAGGCTGGCGTGATATTCATCCCACTTTCCCTTTTTCCCGCCGACGGGAAGTCCGAACGGCTCACATAACACGAGCCTCACGTTCGGCAATGCGCTCAGAGTGTCTTTCAGCAGTTGATCGTACTCTTTCTCATACTGATCGACCGGCACATTGCGATTCAGGTCATTCACGCCGATCAGGATGCTGAGGATGTCGGGCTTGAGGGAGATCGTATCCTTGTCCCATCGCTTGGCGAGATCGGCCACCGTGTTTCCGCTCACGCCGCGATTGAAAAACGTCAGATGTCGTTCCGGCAACCGTCCGCCAAACTTGGCGGCGATGATAAATTGATAGCCATGGCCGAGGATATGGTTTGGATCGGCACTGCGACCGCGATTGCCGTCTGTGATTGAATCGCCCTGGAAAAGGATACGATTTCCCTCGGCGAACGCGGGCATTTCAGGTGGCGATTTTTCGGTTTCGGCGCACGGCGTATTGGTGGCCACGGCCGCGTGAGGCCGGGCGAAAATGAAAAAGGCGCCGGTCAGAAGAAGGATCAGCGATAGCGTGCGCAGCGTCAGATAGGCCTCCGCGGTTGAGTCATGTTTTCAACAACATAATCGACCGCGCCTCCAGCCGAAAGAGGCTATACGCAGAGCGGCGCCGGCGAAAAAACTTTACTTCTTGCCGCCCATCGCCAACATCCCGACCCCAAGCGCTCCGGCGGCCAATCCGCCGACGATATACCAGGTGGTGACCTGGGTGAATCGGCCGGTGAACGTGTTGCTCACTTGATCGGCCAGGGAATGAGAAGCGTTCATTCCGATGACCACCAGCGCGATACCGACGACAAGAACGACAAGTCCGAGGATGCGAATCATGTTCGACATCATACATCAAAGGTGGTAAGCGGATAGTATGGAATCCATTGGGGTTCGCGTACTTCGGCAATAGAAGGAGCACAGATGGAACTCGCCGGTAAAGTTTGTTTGATCACGGGCGGAACCAAGGGCATCGGCGCAGCGACGGCCATCGCCGTGGCGCGGCGCGGGGCGGCGGTGGCGGTCGTGGGGCGCGATTTGTCGGATGCCGAGGCCAAGCGAACGATGGAAACGCTCAAAGCGACCGGGCAGCGCGTCCTCGCGATTCGCGGCGACATGGGCGACGCGGAAGCTTGCCGGGCTTGCGTCGCACAGACGGCGGCGCAGCTTGGGCCGGTCGATCTGCTGGTTCATTCGGCGGGCGGGCCCGTGCCGGGAGGACTTTTTGAGGTCGGCGAAGAAGCATGGATGTCGGCGTTCGACGTGCATGTGCATGCGATCTTTCATCTCTGCCGGGCGGTCGTGCCGGCGATGAAGAAAAAAGGAGAAGGCGCGATCGTGCTGATTTCATCGTCGGCGGGCAAACGCGCCATCCGCACGAACATCGCTTATCAGGCCGTCAAGGGCGCCGTCCCGCACCTGACTCGCGCGCTGGCGTTCGAATTGGCGGACAACAATATCCGCGTGAACTGCGTGGCGCCGGGCGTAATTCGCACCGCGTTTCACGATTCCATGCCCGAGTCGGTCAAGGAGAATAACCTGAAAAACCGCATTCCCCTTCACCGCGAAGGGACGATCGAACAGGTGGCGTCATTGATTCTCGAAATGGCGACCAACGACTACATCACCGGCGAAACCTTCTCGATCGACGGCGGGTTAACGATGCGAATCTGCTGACGGCGGCGTCGCCGGATCGCTTTCCAGCTTGAACACCGTCACTTCCGGCCGGCACCAATCGAGCACGCGCTGGCCGTAGGAAAGGCCCCGGTTGACGTAGAGATGCCGGCCGTTGACGGAATAGTACCCGTGCGTGTAATGGCGAAACTTGTGCGGGTAAAACCGCCGGCCCATCGTCCCGGCGCCGACCTGGCGGCCGTGCGTGTGCCCGCTCAGCATCCATTGCCATTCGTGCGACATCAACTCCCGGCAGTTCACTGGATTATGATTGAGGCAGATCGCCGGCAATGCGGGATCGACGCCGGCAAACGCCGCGTCGGCGTCGATGTTTCCCGACCATTCGTCGTCCAGCCCGACGATGGCCACCGGCTTGCGCCCGTCGCCGGCCCGAAGATAAAAGGCTTCGTTCCGCAAAACGATCAGTCCGCGGTCGGCGAGGCTGCGCTGAAGATAGTCTCCCCGCCGCCGGCTTTCGCCGGGGAAGGTTTTGCCGTAGATGCTGTAGTCGTGGTTGCCGAACGTACAAATCACGCCATGGCGGGCCGTGAGGCGCGTTAGAATTTCCGCGATTCCGTCGGCATAGCGATAGCCGCCGGTGATGAGATCGCCGGTAACGACGACCAGATCCGGCTCAAGCTCGTTAATCCAGTCCATGAACTGCGCAAGATATTTCGCCCAGACAACGGGGCTGTAATGCAAGTCTGAAATCTGCACGAGCTTCAATCCCGACAGTGCGGGATCGAGATTTCGCAACGGCATCGGCCGTCGCTGAATGTCGATCCATCGCCGGTTGATCGGGAGCGCATGGGTCCCGGTCAGGCCGACGCGCGCCATGGTGCGCCAGATCGCCCGGCGCCAGGCGTGCTGACGACCCCAGTGCGGGTTATTCAGGTAATCGGAAAAATCGTCGAGCAATGCGCTCCTGTTCCAACCGCGCGTCGGCGTTCAACGGGTCGGAATCATAAGTCCTACGCGAATTCAGGCAACTTCACGGCGCACGGCTGCGCAAGAAAACGACGCTTGCCATGGCACGGTCAACTCTCTGCGCGTGCGAACAGGCCGAAAGCCCACCCCTGGGCATGCGCCACCTCGTCCCGGCCACTCCACATAATCGATACAAATGATTGCATTTACCGCGTCGCGGTTAAATGGGCCGCTTTCGCTGCATTGTCGTAGTTGTCGCAGTTGCAGGCGGGAAACTTGCTGGTATTCTCATCGCGCTGCCTGCGATTGTCATCGATGAACGATGATGGGGTCATCTGCTCGCTGGCCATTCAACACGCTTTGAACATGAAGGGACTGCCATGCGATCATTCCGACCGGCTCGCGCTCAAGTTCGTCGATTCCCGCTCCCGGCCTTTATTCCCCCGTCCATCGTCGAACAGCTGGAGTCCCGCGTCCTGCTCTCCTCCAGCGTGCTTTCGTTTCGTAACGACGGCGCCCAATCCGGCGTCGACAGCACCGAAATCCAACTCACGCCCGCCAACGTCAAGGCGGGCTCTTTCGGTAAACTCTTCAGCGTCGCGGTGGACGGCGCCGAATTTGGCCAGCCGCTGATCGACGCCGGCGTAACCATCGCCGGCGGCGTGAACACCACCTCCGGCGTATCGGGCGTCCATAACGTCGCTTTTGTCGCCACCGAAAACGATTCGGTCTACGCCATCGACGCCGACAACGGGCAGATCCTCTGGAAACGCAATTTCTGCAATGCAAGCAACAGCGGCGGAGACATCAACAATACCTTGGGCGCCACTTCGATCAAGATCGTGACCTCCTCGGACGTCAGTTCCCCCAACCTCGGTTCCACGCTCGGCATCACCAGCACGCCGATCATCGATCCCAACACCGGCACCCTCTACGTGGTCGCCGAAACCAAGGAAGTGATCGGCGGCAAAACCTACATCGCCCAGCGGCTTCATGGAATTCGCATCGCCGACGGAACCGACGTCAACACCCCCTACCTCCTCGGCGCGACCACCGGAACCAACACCAACAACACGCAGATTTGGACCTACGGCAAAGGCAACGGAGCCATCGTCGATCCGTACCTCGGAACCGGAAAAATGGTGGTGCAGTACAATGCCCTTCGCTCCAATCAGCGCGTCGCGCTGAACCTGGTCGACGGCAACGTCTATATCGCCACCGCCTCGAACTCCGACATCGGCCCATACCACGGATGGGTCATCTCGGTCAATGTTTCCAACGTCGCCACCTCCGGATTCAAGTTGAGCGGCGTATTGAATACCGCGCCTAACGAAGGGCTTACGGGCGTCTGGGAAGGGGGCGGCGGGCTCGCGTTCGACCCCGACGGCAGCGGGTTCTATTTCATGACCGGCAACGGTTATGTCGCCGGCGGCTATGGCGAACCGACGCTCGACGCTTCCGGATTCCCCGTCGATGCCGACTACGACGAAGCGGTCATCAAGGCCGCCGTCGATCCCTCCACCTCGTCGACGCATCAGGGTCCCAACGGCTGGGGTCTCAAGGTGGTCGATTATTTCATCCCGCACAACGTCGCCGAGATGGATCAGGCCGACTCCGATTTCGGCTCCGGCGCGCCGCTGCTTCTACCCGCGTCGGCGGGAATTCCCGGACATCCCAACCTCCTCATCGCCGGCGGAAAAGACGGACGCGTCTTCGTCCTCGACCGCGATCATCTCGGTCATTACAACGCCACCAACGACGCGGCGCTCAATTCCGTCCCCGACGGCAGCGGGCACATGTCGCCGCCGGACATCATCGCCGGCACGCTCAGCACGCCGACGTATTTTGACGGAAAGTTGTATCTCCAGGCCGGATATGCCGGCCGCGCCGCCGCGTACACGATCAGTTCGACGGGAAAGCTCGTGGCATCCTCGCAACCCGCCGTGGCAAATTTCGGCGAGCTGCCGGGCGGCGCCGTCGTCTCGTCCAACGGCACGACCAACGGCATCGTGTGGTATCCGGATCACGGCGCCAATGTGCTTCGCGCCTATGACGCCAATACGCTTTCAACCGAATTGTGGGACAGCAACGACGTCGCGTCGGATAAGGTCGGCGCCATCGAAAAATTCGCCGAGCCGACGATCGCCGACGGCAAAGTTTACGTCGGAGCGATCAACGACCTGGTCGTCTACGGCTTAAAACAGGCGCCGACCCAGGCTCCCAGCGCGCCCGTTTTGGCCGCCAAGGCGCTGTCGGCAAGCTCCATCAACCTCACCTGGACCGATTCCAGCGCCGCCGCGAACAAGCCAAGCGTCTACCTGATCGATCAATCAACCAACGGCGGCGCCTTCACGCAGGTCGCCACCGCGCCGGCCGGCGCCACGTCCATCGCCATCGGCGGACTTGCCGCCCTCACCACGTATTCGTTTGAAGTGGCCGGCGTGAATTCAAAGGGACAAGGCGCCTTCTCCGACATCGCCAAGGCGACCACCACCAATCAGGCGTCGGGCGTCGATTTCTCCGGCGGATTCGCCGGAACGTCGCAGCTCACCCTCAACGGGAAAGCCGCCCTTAGCGCCGCCGCCCTGCAGTTGACCGGCGGCGCGGCCAATCAGGCTTCCAGCGCATTTTTTACGTCGCCGGTCGGCATCGCCAATTTTACTTCCAGCTTCACGTTTAAATCCAACGCATCGTCCACCAGCGGCGAAGGATTCACCTTCACATTGCAGAATGTCGCCGCCAACGCGCTCGGTTCCTCCGGCGCCGGGCTTGGTTACGGCGGAATCGCCAAGAGCGTGGCGATTAAATTCGACCTCTATAGCGATAGTGGCGAAGGAACCGACTCCACCGGCCTCTATACCGACGGCGCCACCCCCACCAGCGCCGGATCGATCAATCTCTCCTCCACCGCCATCAATTTCCACGACGGCGACACCTTCCGCGTCGATCTGGCCTATACCGGCGCCACCCTGACCGAAACGATCACCGACACCACCACTAATAAATCCGTTGCCGAAAAGTACACCGTAAACATCGCCGGCGTGATCGGCGGAAATTCCGCCTGGGTCGGATTCACCGCCTCCACCGGGGCGGCCACATCCACTCAGGACATTCTCGCCTGGACGTTTTCTCCCAGCGCCTCCACGTCCCCCAACGCCCCCACCGGCCTTGGCGCCACGCCCGCCACCGCAACCTCCGTCAATCTCACCTGGACCAACAACGCCACGAATCAGACCGGCTATCATCTCGATCGCGCCACCGACCCCGCCTTCACGCAAAACCTGATCACCCAAACCCTTCCGGCAAGCCCCAATTCCTTCACCGACACCGCCGCGGGCCTGGCGCCGGGAAACACATTTTACTACCGGCTGCGGGCCTTCAACGCCGCCGGCGATTCGGGCGACACCAATGCCGCTTCCGTCGCCATTCCCGACGCGCCTCCCACGCCGACCGACGCCTCGATCACCTTGATCAAAACCAACGAGATCGACCTGGCCTGGACCGACAACGCCGGCCATCTCGCCACCAGTTACGAGATCCAGCGATCCACCAACGGCGGCGTCCGCACGACCGTCGCCAGCCTTCCCCCCACCTCGCGCGACGCCCCCAGCGGCTATTCCTGGAACGATACGTCCGTCACCCCCGGCAATAAGTACGATTATCATATCGTCGCCGTCAACTCGTCCGGCAACAACGACTTCGCCGGCGCCAACGCCGAAACCCTCACCCTCGCCCCCGTCGCCGCGGCCGGCCCCGGCAACAACCTCGTCACGCTCTCCTGGGCCGCCGTGCAGGGCGCCGTCAGCTATAACGTCTATCGCGCAACCGCCGCCGGCGCCGAAGCCGCCACTCCCGTCGCCACCGGAATCACCGCAACCTCCTGGCAGGACAAGACCGCCAAGAACGGCACGAAATATTACTACAAAGTCACCGCCGTCAACGCCAACGCCTCGCAGGCTGCGTCGCTCCCCTCCGAAAGCGCCCGCTCCGTCGAAGTCTCCGCCACCCCCGGCGCCGCCGCGACCGGCGGCAACCTCTTTTCCAAGAGCGTGGACATCGGCGCCCCCAAACTCCCCGGCTCCAGTTCCTTCGCCAACGGCGTCTACACCGTCACCGGGGAAGGGATCGATATCTACAACAACACCGACCAGTTCCACTACGACTACGCCAGCGTCACCGGCAATACCACCATCGCCGCCACCGTCTCCAGCGTGCAAAACGTCAATAGCTGGGCCAAGGCCGGCGTGATGTTCCGCGACGGCGCCGCCGCCAACGCCGCCTTCGCCGACATTGTCGTCACTCCCGGCGGATACCTCTCCTTTCAATGGCGTTCCAAGGCCGGCGGCGCCACCTCCAAGATCGTCCTCTCCGGCAAAACCGCCCCGCAATCGGTCAAGCTCGTCAGAAATGGAAACGTCTTCACCGCCTACTACAGCGTGAAAGGCATCTGGACCCAAATCGGCGGCGGCCAAACCATCGCGATGGGCGCCACCGTCACCACCGGTCTGGCGGTGACGAGCATTAACATCTACAAAACATGCACGGCCACATTCAGCAATGTGAGTCTTGGTTGAGTCCTATCGGGAGGAAATGCACGCGGCGCCAGTTCGATGCGCGAATTGGCGCCGCGCTCACGTGAACCTGCATGTTCGAGGGGGAACAGACTTCCATTCCTCAAGCGGCATTCTCTTCTTGCCGGGCCATCCTTCTTCAATTATCGCGGTTTGCCCCGGGCATGGGTCAGGCATTCACGTCCTCGATTTGCAATCGTCCATACGCGGGCGTCACAACAATTGAGAACAGTCTTGGCCGAAGGAGATGTGCGCTCACGGCATATCGGTCAGGAGGTATTTCACGCCACGGCCCCTACGTCGAGTTTGGCGGTGGTCGCCGACGCGATCCCCGTGATATTATTTCGGCGGTTCGATAAGCCGTCGCGACTTCACAGGAGAACGAAATGGAAAAGATTACGACCTGCCTATGGTTCGACCACGACGCCGAAGAGGCGGCGCGTTTCTACGTCGGACTTTTCCCCGATTCGCGGATCACCGAAATCATTCGCTCGCCCGGGGACTATCCCCATGGGAAGGCCGGCGATGTGCTGCTGGTGCTCTTCAAGCTCGGCGGCCGCAGCTTCAGCGGCCTCAATGGCGGGCCCAATTTCCGGTTTAGCGAAGCCATCTCGATGTCGATCGACTGCGCGGATCAAGCGGAAGTGGACCGCTACTGGGAGGCGTTATCCGCGCATCCCGAGAACGAGCAATGCGGCTGGGTGAAAGACAAGTTCGGTCTGTCCTGGCAGATCGTCCCTCGCGCGCTGCCTCGTTTACTATCGGATCCCGACTCGGCCAAGCGGAAGCGCGTGTTCGAGGCGATGATGACGATGAAGAAGCTCGACGTGGCGGCGATCGAACGAGCCGCCGTCCAAGGGTGATCGAGCAACGCGCATCGCATAGAAACGACGTCGTATTATCCGCACGCAACGAGCGGTTGCGCTCTCAAACCAGCAAGGGACTATGTCGAGTTTCTTGTAATGGGCACGGCAGGAGTCGAACCTGCGACCTCGTCCTTATCAGGGACGCGCTCTAACCAACTGAGCTACGTGCCCCCAAAACAAACCGGCATCTTCACGACACTCGCGAGTAAATGCAGGCGGGGCATTTTATGACCTTCCGGCGCCCTGTCAATCATTGATTTATCTCTTCTTTCAAATCAGTATGTCTTCTCCCATCGGCGCTTGACGAGACAACGTCAACTCGACAACGATGGCGGTTCATCTTTGGAGGTCGGTTATGGCGGTATTCAGCGTGGTGGTGGCGACGGCAAGCCCGCCCGGACAAGGCTCCGAATCCGGCGGAGCGTTTCTCAAAGTCGACGGACGGGAAGCGGTCCTTCGCAGCGTCGAACTCTTTCTCAATCGCGATAACGTCAAACAAATCCAACTGGTCGTGCTTCCGGCGGAATTGGAAGAAGCCAAGGCCAAATATGGCGCCCATCTCGGTTTTTCCGGCGTAAAACTTGTCGGCGGCGGACCGCGATGGATCGAGCAAATCTCCGCCGCCGCCAGGAATATCGACGCCGCCGCCACGCATGTCGTTCTGCACGACGCGGCAAGGCCGATCGTCCCCTATTTGGATATTGACGCATTGCTCGATGAAGCGCAGAAGCGCGATGCCGTCGCGCTGACGGCGCCGGTGCGAACCACCCTCGTCGAGATCGACGAAGGGGGCAGCCCGATGGCGTTTCATTCGCCAAAAGCATTTATGCAGTTGCTCACGCCACAGGCGTATTCGAAGGCGAAGTTTCAGGAGATGGCGACCAGCGGGCGGGAATTGCATCCGTCCTTGCTGACGTTGCTGAAAGGTTCGCCGTTGAATATTCGGATCGGCGGGCAGGGAGACGGGCCGATCGCCAAGATGATGCTGGGGATGCTGCCGAAGCAGAAGTCGAAGGCGCCGAGTGGGCCGTTCGAGGAGGCGCAGTGGTGAGGGAAGGCGCCGGTCGTCAGATCACGCGACAAAATCGCTGACGTGGATGGCGCGGATTGCCGGGAATCAAAAATATCCCGCTCGCTCGGTCTTGTCAGGCCGGCTGGGGAATCCGCGTTTGTCAACCGGGAGGGGATCGCGTGTTGCACGTCGGGCTTTTTGGATCCGCAACGTTCGAGATCGGCGTCAGCAACCAACGACTGGCGCCTTATCGCCATTTCGGGGCAGATCATGCGACCACCATGCCGGCACCGGATTCGGCGCGGCCGGCGTTCGCACGCCAAGCCACGCGGCACAGATCGAAACGGCATGGCGAGCCTGCTCGGGCGAGTCGAAAATCCGTTCGATGTTCTTTTGTTGATGGGGGCTGCGCCAAGCGCTCAGAAAATTCCCGACGGTGTAAATCTTCATCACGTGCTGAAGCGGCAGCGCGATCTCCGGGCGCATCACATGACCGATAGGAAGCTCAAGAACTGGATTTTTTGACATACACCCATCGGCTTCATGCCGCCCGTAGTATTACCCCTGCCTGCTATCGGATTATTTCAACGGCAAGTGCATCCGTGCCCGTGGTGCGAGAAAGTCCGATAGTACATGAGCCTAAACGGTTCATCGTCAAAGTCAACTGATTTTCGTCGTAGAATTGTATCCTCCTGCGAAAGCTCACCTGAAGCGGCATCCGATTTTAATCGTCGGCGGTCCGCGACGACGCAAAGCGATCGCGAACGGTCCCGCCAGACGGAACTTCTCCACACTTTGAAATTACCCAGAAAACATTTGCCTGGCGAAAGTCTTTGAAGACGTTTTTACTCCCACCGACGCAAAGCGAGCGCGAACGGTTTCGGTAGACGAAGATTTTTCCACCCGACAACCGACTGCGATGGATCCGCAGTTGGGAGAACTGCTGAACACTCTGTTTCCACTCCCACGGAAGTTATCTTTATCTGATCGTGATGGTCAATAAAAAACGGGGCATCGAACCCGCTTCGCGTCGTCGCGGGGGTTTCCCACAGGAGCGACCGATGATACGCCATCAACCCCGCAATCGGATTGTCATCGCGCATCACCTGGTTTTGATGGGCTACGGTCATTGGCTGCCCAACGATATCCGCGGCAGCGGATCAGATGAAATTCGCAACGAACTGCTCGCCGTCCTCGGAGAAATTCATCATGGCAGAAAGCGATAACAACCCACCCACGCGGAATTGAAAGCATTCCATGCCAAAGCCGAGCCCTTGTTGGAGCAGGAGATCTTGTGGTTTGACCACCGGACGCGCGAAGCGATCGCCAGGAGTTTCGGGAAGGCTGCCGCGAGTTTTGGGTATGTGATTTGGGCATGCGCGGTGCTTCGCAACCACGCCCACCTTGTGGTGCAGCGGCACAAACTCGAACGAAATCATGTGGCGAACGTTTGCCGAGGGCGCCCGCCATTCGCTTCGCGGCGTCGCGGAGGTATCCGATCGCCACCGCGTATGGGGCGAGAGCCCGTACTCCAGATTTTTGTACTCGCCCGACGATGTGCGGACGAGGGTCCAGTACGTGAAAGATAATCCCGCGAAAGAGGGCTTGGCGCCGCAGGAATGGGACTTCGTAAAGAAGTACGCGCGAACTTAGGGCGAGAAATTTGCGATTGCGTCGAAACCCGTGGTTCGGCTTGACATTCATCGCGCAAGGCTTTTAACTCTAACGGCGGATGTTCTGCGCCCGGCTGTTCCGTTTGAAAGGCATGTGATCGCGTGACCCCGTTTCTTCAAGGCAATACCTGTGTCGTCGGCTTGCAATGGGGCGATGAAGGCAAAGGCAAAATCGTCGATTTTCTGACCGAACATGCCGATGTCGTCGTCCGCTACTGCGGCGGGGCCAATGCCGGGCATACCGTGCGGATCGGCAATGAAAAATACGCCACCAACCTTCTGCCGGTCGGCGTGTTTCGGCCGGGCGTCATGAGCGTGATCGGCAACGGCGTGGTCGTCGATCCCGCCAGGCTTCTCGAGGAAATCGGCGAGTTGAATAAACGCGGCATCGTGGTAACGCCGGCGAATTTACGCATTAGTTATAAGGCGCATGTGGTGATGCCGTATCACAAACACGAAGACGCCGCCCGAGAAAACGCCAGCGGCGACAAAGGGCTCGGCACCACCCGCCGGGGCATCGGGCCGGCGTACGCCGACAAAATGCAGCGGACCACGGCCATTCGTGTCGCCGATCTCACTCACGAAGAGAAACTGAAAGAACGCGTTCATTTCATTGTCGGCGAGAAAAACAAAGTATTGAAATGCCTCTATGACGCTCCGCCGATCGAGTGGAAGGAAGTGTTCGAGAGCTATCGGGATTACGGGCGCCGGCTCAAGCCGTTCATCGACGACGTGGGGCATTTGCTGATCGATTATTTTCGGGAAGGGAAGCGGATGGTGTTTGAGGGGGCGCATGCGGTGCTCCTGGACGTGGATCATGGGACGTATCCGTACGTGACCAGTTCGAGTTGTTCGGCACTGGGGCTTTACACGGGCGCGGGCGTTCCGCCGCAGACGGTGCAGAATTTCTTTGGGGTCATGAAAGCCTATAGCACGCGCGTGGGCGGGGGACCGTTTCCCACTGAGCAAAATAACGACATCGGCCAATATATTCGCGAGCGCGGCAATGAATATGGCACGACGACCCGCCGGCCGCGACGGTGCGGGTGGTTCGACGCGGTGGCGGTGAAATACAGCGCGGATTTGTGCGGCATCACCGTCGTCGCGTTGATGCTGCTCGACGTTTTATCCGGCCTCGACAGAATCCAGGTCTGCACGGGATATAAATATCACGGCCAGACGCTCGACTACTATCGCGCCGACGCCGACGTGCTGGCGGAGTGCGAGCCGATCTATGAGACGTTTCCGGGATGGAACGGAAACATCTCCGGGTGCCGGACGTTTGACGCGCTTCCAAAGGAAGCCCAGCAATATGTCAAGGCGCTGGAAAAATTGGCGGGCGTGCCGATCAAGATCGTGAGCGTTGGGCCGGATCGCAATGCAACTTTGCTGAGATAATTCCGCAACCCGATTGGTTATTGCACGCCGGCGTTCATAGCGCGATGCAGCGCGACGGCCCGTTCGTACGCGAGCATTTTTCTAGCGGTTTTGACGCCACTCCACGCCATGGTGATCGCGAAGATGGCCATGATGGTCAGCCACATGTTGCCGCCGCGGAAAGCGAACAGAAAAACGATTCCGCCGACGGCGCCAAGGATGCCGATCGAAGCCGCGACCAACAGACTTCGAGCTCGGCCGATTACAAACCAAAGCAACGACTGAAGGATTTGGCCGCCATCAAGGGGATAAATCGGAAGCATATTGAAGATGAGCAACGTCGCGTTGATCTCGAAGATCACATAGGTGAACATTTGGAGATCGTTAATGCCATAGAAGTTGGGTCTGTGGCCTCCGTTGGCTTGCCAAAGGAAATAGGTGATGGGAACCAGAACCACGTTGACAAGCGGCCCGGCGGCGATACTCCACAAGACGGCGCCCGCGCGGGGCGGCGGACTCACAAACGCCACGCCGCCCAATGGCCAGAGCAGGATTCGATTCGCCTGGCCCCCGACCGATCGGCAGGCGAGGGCATGGCCGAATTCGTGAAGCAACACGATTCCGAACAGCACGAGGCATTGCGCGATGCTCCAGACGATCGACGTATAGATGCCTTTGTCTGACTCGATCATCCATATCGCGACAAGAAACCAACTCCAATGCAAAAAGACCGTAACGCCCAGCGCCCGGAACAGGCGGAAGCCCCCGCCGGCGCCGACCTGATCCTCCGCCGGTCGCGGTTGATATTGAAGCACGCCGGGCGCAGAAACCTGCGTCGCTCTTACTGGCGTTGGATTGAGCCTTGAATCGAGCGGATCCGGCAACATAGTAATTCCTAAAAAACTTCCCGCAACGCGCTCAATTGCCGTTGCGCCAAACATCGATATCTATCCTAGGCGCGAGGGCCGATCAAAATGCCAGCAGTTCCTCGCACGTTCAGCGGTACAGATTATGCTGCTCGATATACTCGCAAACCACATCCGGCGTCAGATAGCGGATCGACAACCCGCGCAAAACCCGCGAGCGAATATCCGTCGCACTGATTGCGATCAGCGGCGCATTTGCGACCTTTGCGCGCAAATAGCGAAATTTTGCCGGAAAGTTGTCCCAATCGATCGACCAGCCGGGCCGGGCCATGATGATGAAATCGACTTTCTCCAACAACTCGTCCACCCGATGCCACTTCGGCAAATAGAGGAGCATATCCGCTCCGATCAGCCAATGGATCGGGCCGCCTTGCAGCTTGGTCAATTCGGCCACGGTATCGATCGTATAACTGGGTCCTCCCCGCGACAATTCTAAGGCGTCCACGTCAAACCGCGCGTCATTTGCCACGGCACTGCGCAGCATGGCAACACGATGGACGGCATCTGCCATCGTGGCAGACGGTGGCTTATGCGGGGGCTGGGCGCTCGGAATTAAGGTAATTCGGTCGAAACCAAGCTCTTCGGCAACGGCGCGGCTGCACAACAAGTGTCCGTGGTGTATGGGGTTAAAGCTGCCGCCCAGGATCAACCTCCGCATTGCGGTGCCTTTCTGCTATTTTCAAAAATTGTGGGTCATATCACTAATGGTATCGTACTTGCCGTGTCCTATATTGTGTACGGATAGGCGCTATATGCGGTGAATATGAAATAACGTGCCGCCCCCAAACTGGGATCGATATATTAAATCCGCGTACAAAAGCGATTGGTGTGGATTTTCTAAGCCGATGGCCGATAGAGGTTTAGGATGTGAACATCGGGTGGCGTCTTTCGTATTATTTCATGAAGGACGTTCATAGTGTAAATAATAGCGTGACCGGGCACGGGTGTGTACCGGCTGCTTAGAAAGTGAGGCCGATATGGCCACGATGATTCAGGGAACGAGTCGCGTTACGTCACAAGGCGCAACGATTCCACGTGCGATGCGACAACGTGTCGAAACGATTCTGGCTGAGTCGTATGCGTTCATGGAAAGTACGTTGTTTCTCCAGAAGGACATTGAGAAGTCATTATTTGATTTCGAGCAGGAACCTGCGCTTCCCATGACGAGCTGGTATCAACCGACGCGCGACGAGGCGTTGGACCAAGCAATGCAAGGCGCGCCACAGTTGATGAAGGCCGACGAAGAGCGGATGATGTTTCTGCGCTTCAACTACTCAAAGCTTAGGCTTAGTAAACTGCAAAAGCTCGTAAAAAAGAGCGGGCTGACCAGAAAGCGTGCGGAAGAGGTGATCGAATGGCATCGCCGATTCGAACACTTCCGCGAGTATCTGGTGCGGACTAATCTCGCGCTGGTGCTGGCGATGGCCAAGCGCACGCGGCTGGGCGATGTGGATTTCGCCGAGGTCGTGAGCGAAGGGAACATGGCGCTCATTCGCGCGGTGGATAAATTTAACGTCGATCGCGGCTTCAAATTTTCCACCTACGCCTGCCGGGCGATCTTGAAGGCGTTCAGCCGAACGGCCCTCAAGTCCAGCCGCCATAAGACCCGTTTTCCGGTCGAGTTCGAACCGGATATGGAAAAGAGCGATTGGCAGGATCGTCGTCGCGGCGCCGTCGAGGAAGATTGCATCGACGAGCTCAAGGCGATCGTCAGCCGAAATCTCGCGGAACTGTCCGACGTAGAGGCGACGGTGATTCGCCGCCGATTCAACTGGGAGCAAAAAAGCGATAACCCGCTGACGCTCGAAGAAGTCGGCCAGATCATCGGCGTCACCAAGGAACGCGTCCGCCAGATTCAGAACAAGGCCTTGGCGAAGATCCGAACCGTTTTAGAAGAAGGCGTTTTGCGAACCAAAACCCGCCCGATTCGCGAACCGGCGGATTGAAGCAGGACTCTTGAATTTCAAGTAATCGATGACCCGCCGGAAGAATGTTCTTCCGGCGGGTCATTTGATAGCGGACGTGATCGCCGATTCAATCAAACCCGGCCACAAAGAATTCAGCGACGTTGCATTTGAATGACGGGAAAAATGTTTCACCGGTAATCTCATCATTTTGCCGAAGATGGGTTATCGATCCGTCGGCGCGATAGATCGACACCGAGCGCGTATTCGGTTCCACGATCCAAATCACGCCAACGCCGGCGCCGAGATATTCTTGTATCTTATCGCCGACGTCATAGGCGAGGTCGCCCGGGGAAAGAACGTCGACCGCCAAGTCCGGGGGTAGCGGAACCAGACCCGTTCGCGGCGGAAGGTGCGCAATCCGATCGCTATGGACCACCGACACATCCGGTTTGCGGAAGCTCTTTGGCTCTTTCGGGAAACACCGATATCCGAGACTCGCCGTAAAGACCCGAACAGTGCGAGTTTTTATCGCCTCGGTTCGCAGCAAAGAGTAAATTGTTCCTTCGATTTCCGTGGACTCAAGGTGGACGGGTTTCTCCACAAGTTGGCCGTGAACATATTCGATTCTTGATTCGCTCTGCGCATAGATGATTTCTTGAGGCGTCGGGGCGTTGGCCGCCTGAATGAGAGTCATAAGGTATCTCCGAATCCGGTGAACAACAATGATAGCATACGCTCGCCCGCTGTCTTCACGCGGCTTTCGGCTCAAATTCCTTTAGCGTCTCCGGCACCTGTTTCAAACCGCGCCGCATCGCTTTGCTCACCGCAAACTGCATCGATCGACGGAAGCGATCCAGGACGCGCGCGTTCGGCTTGACGCCCAGCCGCCGCATCTCGTCCAGGGCCCAGCACCACACGTGGTATTCTTCTTCGCAGCGCTGCTTGTAGCGTTCGAAGCCGATGACGTGATGGCCGACCTCGTGGAGAAAAACGGCCAGGCTCAGGGCGCCGCGCGGGAAAGGCGCCTCGATCCACCGGATCACCCGTCCATTGGGATGCCGCACCTGCCAAGCGCTGCCGCTCATTGTGGTTCGCCATTGTCGAACTCGCACCCCATGGCGCCGGCGAATCGTCCGAAGAATCGAAACATAGTCAGCCATAAGCAAAAGGTCTATCGACCCACGCCGACAATGGCATCAATATCGGATGGCGTCGGTGGCCAGCGGCCCAACGCCCGGTAATAATGCCGCCCGAACGGCTCGCAAGACCGTCGTAGCAATCCAGGTGCGCGATACGCGAAATTCAAGCTGTAGCGATGCAATGTGCCCGCTTTATACTCGCGACCGTCTCCGTCGTTCCCGACCGCAGCACGTCGGCGTTGATTTTGTTTACGCTGATTGTCATTTTTGCCGCGTCCTGGTGGACGTTTGGCGTGCTGGTCGGGCGATCCACCGAGCAGCGTCATCGCGTGGCCATGGGCGAATGGGGTCGCGAGCGCGGGTTTCGCTTTCGAACGATCTCCGGCGAAAATATTCCGCCGCCGTTGAATACCGTCAGGAATTATCGCCTGGCCATCAATATCTGCCTGGCGTCGCGAAAGGCGATGCTTGGGCAAATCGAAACTTCGCAATCGAAGGCGGCGCCGGGCCCGCTCCAGGCGCCGTCGCCCACGAACCGGTGGCATTTTCTGATCGTCGAGACCGGCGTCGCCTGGCCCCCCACCGGCCTTCGACCCGTGGCGCTTCCGCAAAGCGCGCTCGATCTGTTCTCACTTTCAAGTTTTCCGCTGCTGGGCGGTTCCGAGCGTTTCGTCCTCTACGGCGCCGAATCTCAGGCCGCCGCCGCTTTGTCGCGATCGTCGGTTCGGGGGATTCTACCGGCCGACGTGGGTCTGCTTTTGCATGGCCGCAAGCTCCTGCTCGATTTTTCCGCCCGTCCGTTCGACACGATCGAATTCGAACGGATGATCGTGGTCGCCAACCAAGTGGTCGACCATTTGCCGCTTCCGGATTCGGCCAAGTGAACCGGTCGAATGTCCAGGCGCGGTATTCTCCTCGAGCTTCCGGCGAAAACCGCCCCGCAAGCGGGGCCGCTAAACGTAATACGGTTCACTTAAGACGAATGGGAATGAACGCCGAGACCCGCTAAACGCGGAAACGCGTGAACGACCTGTTACTGCTCCAGATCAATCTTGATCGTCCGCAACCGCCTGCGGCTTTTTCGAGTTTGCCGCGGACGAAAGCAAAATCTTGTTCACGCGCCCTTCGACCTCCGGCAGCGTTAAATCCTCCAGCGCCCGCTGAAGAACCTCGACGCGCGGACCCAGTGGCTTCCATCGTGCCGCGTTGGACGTTTGCCCGAACAGACTCATTACGCCAACTCCAAGAATACCGGCCAAATGCCCCGGTCCGCTATCATTTCCGACAAAGACCGACGCCGACGCGATGTGGCTCATCAGCTCCACTAAATTGCGAGGCGTGCGTACGTCGCTGACCGCTTTGAACCGATCGATTCTCTCCGCCGGCCAGCGTTCGATCTCAACTTCGCCGAGCAGGACGCGGACGTTTTTCCCGGCGTCGCGCAATCGCTCGGCCAAGGCCAGATATCGATCGGCCGGCCAACATTTTCGGTCGGCGCCGCCGCCGGGGTGGATAACGACGGCGCCGTCCGGGCTCGAGGTTCCCTGGCCGACGCCGCGCTCGGAAATCGATCGAAGAATCTGCCGCGCCGCCGACTCGATCGCCGGCCATGGTCGAAGCTGATCGACTAAGAAATCTGTCTGATGCCCCGCGAAATCATCCGGCGGCGTTGTCGATATCGTCAGCAGATTCGCCTCGGGATTGGCCGCCTGAACGTTCTGACACCATTGATCATTCGGGCTTGCCATGAAGCTCAAAACCGTATGCGCGCCGGCCAGCGTCTTGGCCGCTTGCGCCGGCAGATCGCCCGCGCCGTCAAAAAGGCGATGCCATCCGCCGGAATCGACATCCAGCGCCTCGATTCGCAGCGCCTTTTCCGACAGCGCCCCCTTTTCCCCATGCGTTACATAAAATACCCGGCTCTGCGGATGCAGCCGCGCCAGCGCGAGCGCCAGCGGCCAGGTGACGATGAAGTCACCCAGTGCGGCCTGATGAAAAATGAGAATATTTCGTCGAAACACCATGGGCGCCGGCCATCAATAATGATCACCCGACGCCGAATTACAAGTCGCAAAGGTTATCGGCTGACTCGCGATTCCAACTCCGCCGTCGCGGGCGTCACAACTGGAGTGATGTTGGTAGATCGAGATTCGATCGCGAACACGCCCCGCAAGCGGGGCCGCTAAACGCGAAGCCGCCACAGCAACTTGAAAATGCTCCCAATCAATCAATCAATCAATCAATCAATCAATCAATCCACCCGCCCCCGAGCACCTCGTTGCCGTCATAAATCACAAGTGCCTGCCCCGGCGTAATGGCGCTCTGTGGCTCATCGAATCTCACGATAATCTCATCTTCCCTCGTTCGCTCGGCGACGCCCGCCTGTGGCTGATGGTTGTATCGAACCTTGGCCGTGCAGCGGATGGCGGCGCCGACCGGCATTGCATCGCTCAAGATGTTCAACTGATGAGCGACGAGTTCCCGCTTCAATAGCTCTTCTTTGTGGCCGAGCGTGACTCGGTTTGATGCCGGGTCGATGTTCACGACATAGACCGCATATCCCAGCGCCACGCCCAGACCTTTACGCTGCCCGATCGTGAATTGCTGATGCCCCGCATGAGCGCCGATCACCTGGCCATGCGAATCGACCAGCTCGCCCTCGCGAAACGTGTCCGGGCTGCGGCGGCGAACGAGGGCCGCGTAATCCTGATTGGGAACGAAGCAAATCTCCTGCGAGTCCGGCTTATTGAATACCGGGAGCTTCAACTCCTCGGCGATCGCCCGCACTTCGTGCTTGTCATATCCGCCGATCGGCAGCAGCGTGTGATCGAGCGTCTTTCGGCTCATGCCAAATAAAACATAGCTCTGATCCTTGGCCACATCGATCCCGCGCATGAGCCGTCGGCGACCGGTCGCCGGGTCCGTCACCGCCCGCGCGTAATGCCCGCTGGCGATAAAATCGGCCCCGACCGCCTCGGCGTATTGGGCGAGTTTTCCGAACTTCAGCCAATCATTGCAGCGCACGCAGGGATTGGGCGTTCGCCCGCGGTTGTATTCGCCCACGAAATAATCGATCACCCGCCCGAAATCCTCCTGAAAATTCAGGACGTAGAATGGCACGTCAAGAAGCCCCGCCACCCGCCGGGCGTCGGCGGCGTCAAGGACCGAACAACACCCCTGCTTGCTCTTGCCGGTCGTGCTGCACGACGAATTCTCCGCCGGCGTCTGTTCATGCGCCGCCTCGACGCCGGCGGGGGAACCGAGTCGCATGAAAACCCCGATCACGTCATAACCCTCGCGCAGCAAGAGCGCCGCGGCGACGGAGCTGTCCACTCCTCCGCTCATGGCGACGACGACTTTTTTTCGGGCGACGGCCATAAATTACGCGAGCGTCAGGCTCAAATACTATACCGCATCAGCGGCGTGCAACGAAATCGGCCTTCCGTTGGCCCGTCAACAATTCTGTCGCGGCCGTCGACGGTCCGGCCAAGGCGCTGGCTTCCTAAAGCATTTTTCAGATTGCCGCAGCGTTCTTGCATTTATTAATAGCGGCCCCGCTTGCCGGGCGCGTCTCGCGATCGAAGTCCGCGCCATCGACACAAATGCTGCTCTAGCGGCCGTCCATGCCCACTTTGCGGCGCGGGGAATACTATATGGGCACCAAACTATTTTTCGCAATCCGCTTGCCGAGCCGCGCTGGACGGCTATCTTTCCTCGCGGATATGGCGCCATCTCTTGTCACGCTCGGACTGCAATCTCGCCTGGTCATGGCGCGACTCATGACGCGCCTGGGTCTGCGCGAACACTACGTTCTGCTGCCGATGGCGATCATCGTCGGCGTCGTGACCGCCGGGGCCGCCGTCGCGTTCCATCGGTCGATCAACCTCATTCGCGATTTTCTTTACGCCTCGCAGCGCGTCGAGTTTCTTTACGGTCATGGCATCTGGATGCTCATCGTGCTGCCGGCGCTGGGGGGCCTGGCGGTCGGGCTCATTACGGTCTATGTCGTTCATGCGCGCGAGGGACACGGCATCGTCGACGTGATGGAATCGGTGATCCGCAACCGCGGCGTCATCAAGCCGCTCGGCGCCATCGAAAAAATCGTTACCAGCGCCATCACCATCGGCACGGGCGGATCCGCCGGCGCCGAGGGACCGATCGTGCAGATCGGCGCCGCCATCGCATCGGGCGTGGGCATGGTGTTCGGCGTCGCGCGGGCGCAGATGCCGGTGCTGGTCGCCTGCGGGTCGGCGGCGGGAATCAGCGCTATTTTCGATTCGCCGATCGGCGGCGTTCTGTTTACCCTGGAAGTAATCCTGCTCGATTTTTCCATCCGTACTTTCGCGCCGGTCGTGCTGTGCAGCGTCATCGCCAACGTGACCATGCACGGAATTTTCGCCCACCTTCCCGGACCAAACGCCCACGCGATCTTCGTGCTGCCCGAGGACGTGGGCCGGGTGCTGCAGGAAATCGGCTGGGGAAGCGTACCGGGGCTGCTGCTTCTGGGCCTGGTCTGCGGCGTCGCGGGCGTTTCTATGACGCGCCTCATGTACCGCATGGACGAAGCGTTTCATCGCCTGCCCATCCGCCGCGAATTTTCGCCCGCGATCGGCGGCGCGCTGCTCGGGTTTCTGGGCGTGGCGTATGTGATGCTCTTTGGCTGGCTCATGCTCGGGCAGCCAAAGCCGGTCAATTTCTCGAACTATCCCATGCCCGCTTTCTTCGGCGACGGATACGGAGCCGTGCAGCCCCTGCTCACCGGCGGATTTTATAAGCCGTTCGTCGGCCATCACATCAATCTCTTTCTCCTCCTGGCGTTTCTATGTCTCGCCAAGATCATCGGCTCATGCCTGACGCTCGCCAGCGGCGGCAGCGGCGGCATCATCGCCCCGTCCCTCTTTCTTGGCGCGACCACCGGCGCGCTGTTCGGCGTCATCGCTCAGGCGCTGCACTTCAATCACCATCATCCGCCCATGTTTTTCGCGATCATCGGAATGGGCGCCGTGCTGGCCGCGGTGGTGCATGGGCCGCTTTCTTCGATCCTCATTCTGTTCGAAGTGACCGAGCAGCGAAATATTATTCTTCCCGCCATGCTCGCGTGCGTCGTCGCCACCGGCGTCGCCCGGCTGATCTTTCCCGATTCGATCTACACCCTCACCCTACGCAAGCGCGGCGTCCGCCTCGGCACCGGCGCCGACCTGACCATCCTCCGCCGGCAAACCATCGAACAGGTGAAGCTCGAGCCCGTCACCACCGTGCTCGCCGGCACGCCCCTGGAACGAATTCTCGAACTAACCATCACCACCGGCGCCAGCGATTTCGCCATCACCGACGGCGACGGATCATACGTCGGCATGGTCGTGTCCGACGACGTAAAAGCGGCCCTCATCGACCGCGAAGCGGTACCTTTACTCCTGGCCGGCGATCTGTTGAGATATGATCTGCCGTGCGTAAAAAGCACCGACGATCTGGCCTATGTGCTGGAAATTTTTTCGCGGTACGAGGTGGCGCGGCTTCCCGTCTGCCTGGCTTCCAATTCGTCAAGAGTCATCGGATTGGTCAGCCGTCGGGCGCTTATGAATCAGTATCATAATGCTTTACAGACATGACGCTGGACGAAGCGAACAAAATCGCCCTCAGACATCATGAAGCGGGGCAATTCGCCCAAGCCGAGCGAATCTATCGGCAAATTCTTCAGCAGGCCCCCAACGAACCCAACACGCTTCATCTTCTTGGGGTTTTGAGTCATCAGACCGGGAAGACCGGCCAAGGCATATCGCTTTTGGAACGGGCCCTGATGATCGGCCGCCATCCGGCGCTGCTGACAAATCTCGGCGAACTTCTTCGCTGCGACGGTCAGCTCGATCGCGCGATCGCACTTTGTCGGGAGGCGATCGCGTTGTCGCCGAACCTTGCGTCGGCGCACCACAATCTTGCCGTGGCGATGGAGCAGGCCGGCCGCCTGGACGAGGCGCTGGCTGCCGCCCGGCGCGGGGCCGAGTTGGCGCCGGGGAGTACGGCTTCGCATCGTATCCTTGCGTCGGTTTTTCAACTGCGCGGTGATTTGCGACAGGCCGCCGCCGCGATCGACCTCTCGCTGCGCATCAACCCCAACGATGCCGCTTCGTGGAGCCAGCTCGGCGTCTACGAAGAATCGTGCGGACGATTTGAACATGCGATCGCCGCCTATGAGAAAGCGGTCGGGCTCAATCCGCACGCGCGCAATGTCCGATTCAATCTTGCCCGGGCGCTGCAGCTTCGCGGCCACTACGCAAAGGCGCTGCCGCTTTTTCAGCGGCTGCTCGAAGATGGGCCCGGGAGCGACGAATTGCAATTGCGCGTCGCCGGTTGTCTTGAAGGACTCAATTGCTTTGATGAAGCCATCGCCATTTGCAGAGCGGTTTTGGATGGCGATCCCCAAAACGCCGTCGCGCATTCGATCATCGGAAT
>DASZME010000045.1:0-56663 GCA_035551995.1 Tepidisphaeraceae bacterium | reverse complement strand
AGCAAATTTCGCCGGCAGCGCGGACTACATTCCGGCGAGCGCGTCAACTACGTTTACCATCGGCGCGGCTCCCACGGTCACTCACGTGACCGAGGCCGGCGGCATCTATACCGGAGCGCCAATTCCCGCCGCTGGATATGTCGCGGGCATTGGCGGCGCGTCAATCGCCACGCCGGTCTTTACCTACTATCTTGCCAGCGACACCAAGTATGCTCATCCGCTATCGGGCGCGCCGTCCGACGTCGGCAGCTACCGTTTGAAGGCTGCCTTCGCCGGCAATCCAAATTATTTGCCGAGTTCCACAACCGGGACATTCGCCATCGGCAAGGGCTCGGCGGTGATTTACGCCGCCGATGACGGGGGGGCTTATACCGGCCATCCCATTCCCGCCACCGGATATGTCGCCGACGCCGGCGGCACATCGATCGCCAAGCCGGTTTTCACCTATTACCTCTCAAGCGACACCAAGTACGCACATCCGCTTTCCAGCGTACCGTCAGCTCCCGGCAACTATAACTACAAGGCGAGCTTCGCCGGCAACGCCAACTATCTCTCGACCTTCACCACCGGCTACTTCACCATTTCCAAGGCGCCAACCGTGATTCACGCCGCCGACGACGGCGGCGTCTACAACGGCAAGCCATATCCGGCGACCGGGTATGTCGCCAGCGTGGTGACTGGCGCGAAGATCGCGACACCGGTATTTACTTATTATCTTGCCGGCGATACGTCGTATAGCCATCCCCTGTCCGGCGCGCCATCGAGCCCCGGCTCTTATTTGTTCAAGGCGATATTCGCCGGCAACGCCTATTACCTCGCCACGGCCACGACCGGCACGATCACGATCAGGCCGAAGTCTAAATGACCGTGCCCGCCTTGGCGCCGCAGTGGCGACACAGCACGCGCCGTGGGAAGTTTTGGGGGACGACGAAAACCAGACAATCGAATTTTCTCAGGATGTGAAAACGCCGCCGAAGATCGATGGCAGGCGCGACATCGTCGTCCCCGACAACATGCCGAAGGCCATCCACAGATCCGGCTGACCGAGCACAAATCGACGATCAACTCCTGGCGTTGCTCCAGGCGATCGATTCTGCTGACTGAAAACGAATCGTCGATGCCCGGATATCTGGCCGATCATGTGGTGGACGGACGTCGTTCGCGGGAACGCTGAAATGAACAGGAAAGCTCGTCCCTCCCGCCCAAAAATCAGGGGCCAGAAGAATTGAAACGCGGCTTGCGGTTACGGCTGCAAAATTTTCCAATCCCGTCCCGCCAGGCTCCACAACCGCTCGGCGGCGGTCGCTTGTTGCGGGCTGGCGGTGGACAAAAGCGTCGTGCGCAGGGCCCGGCGGTTCCAGCCAAGCATGAACTTAAACGAGGCGTCGGGGTTTGTGGTGTTGGTCGAATCCAGGCGTTCGATATAGAGCACGCCGCGCCCGCCGGGGATCCCGTACGCGCGCGGTTCGGCGGCGTCGGGCGGGGGAAGCAAAACGCCTTCGGCCAACGCCACTTCAAGCACGTCGGGGCAGTAAACGACGATCTTGGAATCACGGTGATCGTCGAGCGCGAAAACCTGCTGGCGGTACTTTCCGTCGGCGATGAAAAATTGCAGCGTGTGCTGGCCCAGCGCCCGAACCGCATGCGGCGCCAATGTCGCCAGACGGCAGATCAACCGGCGCCATAGGGCGGCATGCGACGCGTCGAGTTCCTCGCACGCCAATTCGTGCCGCTGAACGGCGCCGCGCTCGCGGGCCGGAAGCTTGGCGATCAACTCATCAAAACTAACCGACGGCGGCAACGGCGCCATCGCGGATTGAAATGGTGTCAGAATTTTCGTCTCGGTTTGTAACATTCGCAGTCAACTCTCAGTACGGATTGGATCGTCCGATCGTGCAAACGCAAAAGGCGCATCATCTTTGGGATGCACGAATCTTATTGCCCTTGAGTCGCGGAATCAAACCCAGCCTCGCGATTGCCCTACAGCCCAAGCTTCTTTTTCTTCTCTTCCCACTCGGCTGTTTCGCGCTTGTTCTGCGCGTCGATCGGCTGACCGGCGCGGATCGCTTCGATCTCGAGGCGGGTCAGGTGCATGCCGCCAAGGTTGTAATCCATGAACGCCTCGGCGGCGATCGGAACGATCGGGCGAATCAATTCGAACATGGCGGTGGCGTAATCGCGAATTTCCTGCTGGGCGTGCGCGTCCATCCGCAGCGAAAGGAAATGAAAAAGATTGTGCAGATCGATCTTCCAATACCACTCGGTGTACACGTTCACCGGCAAGCCGATTCGAGCCAATTCGCGGGAGACGCCTTTATCCATCAGCTTCTGGTATTCATCGTACGCCGACTCGACTTTCGTGAGATAATCCAAAAACTCCTGAGCGGTCGCGGCGTCGATCGGCTCTTCGCCCCCCTGGCGATTGGCGGCGCTTTGCTTGCGGACGTTTTCGATATCCGGCCGGTAGAAACGATCACGCACCACGGAATATCGCGCGCTGTATTCGTTGACGTTGGCGGTGCGATGTCGAATCCATTGCCGGGCGATGAAGATCGGCATCACATGATGAAACTTGAATTCGACCATCTCGAACGGCGTCGTGTGCCGATGCCTGGCGAGGTATCGAATCAATCCCCGATCTTCGTTGACCTGCTTGGTTCCTTCGCCATAACTGACGCGCGCCGCCTGCACGATCGCAAAATCGGCGGTCTTTCCGGCAGGCGCCATCCGCGGCATCACGTCCACCAGCGCCACCAGTCCATGGTCGTGAACTTTCACTTCCCACCTGGCGGCGCCGCCCATCACGTCATGCACTTGCGTTTCAAACGGCTTGCGATCGATCTTTACTTGCGAAGGAGTGGTCATAGAAGGCGGATCATAACGGGATGCCGCGAAAATTCTAAACGACATCGCGCCGTAGAGGTCGGCGGAAAGCCATGTCCAAAACGCGATGGTCTAACGTTTTCGCAAAGCGCACATGTGCAGTGACGAGCGTCCCGTCAAATCAGGCTGTTCTCGGGTTGTTGGAAACTCGGCGGAAGGGTATCATTCCGTTGCCATGAACAAGAGTTCGGTGTTTCATTCCGACCCGGAAATTCTCAGCGGCACAGTCGTCTTCCGGGGCACGCGCGTGCCGATTAAGAATTTGATCGATTATCTTGAGGGCGGGTACACGCTCGATGCGTTTCTGGACGACTTCCCCTCCGTAACGCGCGATCAGGCCGTGCGGGGTTTGGATGAAGCGCGCAATCTTTTGACCGAGGCCGCCGGTTGAAAATCCTGCTGGATGAGTGCCTTCCCTTGCGGCTGGCGCGATTGCTCCGCGGACACGATGTGCGGACGGTTCAGCAGATGAACTGGCTGGGGCTGAGCAATGGCCGACTTCTTGATGCCGCCGCTAATTTTGATGTCTTTATTATCGTCGACAAGAATCTGGTGAGGCAGCAGCAACTTGCGGGACGGTCGCCCGCCGTAATCGTTTTGCGCGTCAAATCCAACAAGATCGAAGACATTTCGCCGCTCGTGCCGCAAATTAACTCGGCTTTGGCGAATTTGAAAGCCGGAACGGCGGCGATTCTTTTCGAGTAATGCGTTGCAGCATGGAGCAACCGATGTGATCCGCGACCTTCCGATCACCTATCGTCAAATCATCTGCAACCCGAAGACCGCCATCAGAACCACGTACACGCCGTATCCCGTCACCAGCAAAACCGATTCGAGCCGGCCGATTTTCAATCGCCCCATCGACGCGGGGATCAGCCCAAAGCCAAGCACGACGACGATGACGGTTTCGATTCGCCAGGCCATGACGTCGTAAGGCAGCGCATGGGTGCTTTCCCACGGCAACTTGAAGTCGCGAAAATTGGCGAGTCGGGCCGGCGTCGTCGATAATGGATACCAAAGCAAAATCGCGATCGGCAGCAAAAGGCAAAGATTAAGAAGGACCGTGCCGACCAGCGCGCTCACCGCCAGGCCCGGATTTCCGCGCTGGGCCACGGCCGACGCGGTTCCCAGCGTCGGCAACACCAGGAGCGCGCTCAGAACGGTCGCGGCGAGCGTGGCGGTCGAACCGAATCGAGGCGAGGAATTGGCGGCGATCGCCCCCGAAACGGCGAAATGCGCCCCGATACACGCGATCGCAATGGCCGCCAGCGCCATGGCCCGCTTGAAACCGGATTGCGGACGCCTTGGCGATGACGGTTCCTCGGCAACCTCCGCTGATTCGCGCCAAACGGCAAGAATCGCCCCGCCCAGCGCCAGAAGCATCAGCGCATGCCACCACGTTAAATGGGCGCTAAAGCCCGCCATCATCGGCAACAAGGCCGCCGGCAGAACAAACGGCCATACCTTCCGCGACACCGGCGGCGATTGCATCGGCGTCAGGTACATCGCCGAGCCCAGCACCAATGACAAGCACGCCACGCTGGTTCCAAAGATCACGGCGACGGCGATGTCCGCCCGGCGAGATAAAATCGCGACGGTCGTCGTCGCGGCGATCGGGAGCCATTGGCCCAGCGCTCCCCGGCCCGGGTCGGATCCGTCCGGGCGCGCGAGCGCGTATACCGCCATGCGGGTCGCCACGTAGAGCAATGCCGCCGCCACCATGATCATCGCGCCTGATTCGGCTCGTCCGTCCATCGCCTGAAACATCGTGGCGGAGTGTGCAGGCAATGCGGAAGAATGTAAAGCGCGCGGTTATACTTGGCCGAACTGAAATTCAACGGAGATTGCCGATGCTATGTTTGCTGCTTGCCGACGCGAACCTTTGGGACCGGCTGTTCGTCTTGACCCATGACGCGCCTCTCGTGGAGAAAGTGCTTCGACCGATTCTGGTCTATATATTTTTGCTGATCGGCCTGCGGCTCGCGGGTAAGCGCGAACTGGCCCAGCTCAACGCCTTTGACCTGATCGTCCTGCTGACGCTGTCGAACACCGTGCAAAACGCGATCATCGGCAACGACAACACCGTCATCGGCGGAATCATCGGCGCCACCACTTTGCTGGCGATCAATTATGTCGTCGTGCGAATCGCACATCGCTATCGCAACTTCGATCGGCTGATCGAAGGGCGCGGCGTTATTCTGATGCGCAACGGGAAGGTCGTTAGGGAGCATCTGGAGAAAGAATTGATCAGCCATGCGCAGCTTCAGGCCGCCGCCCATAAGCAGGGGATCGCTTCGCTGCACGACGTCGAGCGATGTATTCTGGAGTCGACCGGAACCATCACGTTCGTGCAGAAAAGTCCCACGCCCGACAGCAGCCGGCATAACGAGATCATGACGCTGCTCAACAGCATGACTGAGGAGATCAAGGTGCTTCGGACAGCCGCGAACGGCGCGGAGAGCCGAAGCGGCGACAAGGCCGGCATGGATCAAAACGCCGTTTAGGATTGAGCGAGAGAAGCAAATGAAACTTGATGTTTTACAGAGCCAGAGCGATGACGCGACCCAGACGTGGTATGCCCAGGGGTTGAAATTCACCTGCACCCAATGCGGGAACTGCTGCACCGGCGGACCGGGATTCGTCTGGATCAGCGACGTGGAAATCGAACGTCTGGCCGAGCATCTCAAGCTGACGGCGGCCGAGGTGGTAAAAAAGTATTGCCGAAAAGTCGCGGGCCGGATGAGCCTGAAGGAGCGTCGCACGCGGGAGGGGAATTACGATTGCGTTTTCCTGAAAGAGCAGCCCGGCGACGCGCTGGCCGGCGGCCCGTCGCCGGCGCGTCGAAAGTCATGCTCGGTGTACGGCGTTCGGCCGCTGCAGTGCCGCACATGGCCATTTTGGTCGGGCAACCTCGCGAGCCCGCTCGCGTGGAACCATGCCGCCAAGCGGTGCCATGGCATGGGGAGGGGTCGCCGTCATTTTGCGCGCGAGCAGATCGATTCGCTGCGCGACGCGGAAGACTGGCCGCAGAATCCGCCGACGTCGAGTGAGAAGAAGTAATGACGCCGGTCGTCTCGGTCCGCAAAGATTTATTCTTAATTAAAGATCAGACCAAAAAAATAGGATTGCGGCGAAACGGCCGATGCAGGAGGCAGTGACCCTTCCTGAACCCTCAATTCCGTGCATCGCTTCGCCCGCCGCGGATCAAGGGCGGGATGGCAAGCCGGGACTGATTTCGGCCCTGAAATCAATCGTAACCAATAGTCTTCTTCGGCCGCTGGCCGCATGCGGATCGATCGCATCCGGCGTTATCCGTCGAATGCACGGCGAACGTAGCGCGGGTAGCCGGCACAGCGCCGCCCCTTCGGTGGATTCCGCCGCGGACGCCGAGCCCTACGTCGGCGAGACGCGTATCAAGGGGTTGACCGTCGAGATCGAGCGAAAGTGGACCTCGGAATCGCTGCGTTGGAGAACCGCGTTCTTCGAAGCGCAAATCGAATCTTCGCTGGACGGAATTCTCATCGTCGACAAACGCGGCAAAAAACTGCAGCAGAACCGCAGGTTCGGGGAAATATGGCAAATCCCGGCGGAACTCCTCCAACGCAAAGACGACGCGCCCATGCTCAGGTTCGTCACCAGTCGAGCCAGGAACCCCAAGGCGTTCGCGGAGAAAATAGACTATCTCTACAGCCATCCGGCGGATATCAGCCGCGACGAGATCGAAGTGCTCGACGGAACGATCGTCGAACGCGATTCGTCGCCGGTCCACGACAAGCGCGGCAGATATTACGGCCGCATCTGGAGATTCCGTGACATTACCGAGCGAAAGCGTTCGGACGAGGCGCTACGAATCAGCGAAGAGCGGTGGAGCTTCGCACTCGAAGGTGCCGGTGACGGCGTCTGGGATTGGGACATATCGACCGGCAAAACCGAGTTCTCCAAGCGATGTAAGGAGATGTTGGGATACGCCGAACACGAACTAGGCAAAGGAATCGAAGGCTGGATGGACATCGTCCATCCCGACGATCTCAAGGGGGCCTTGGCTGATCTTCAATCGCATCTGAGCGGCGTTACGCCGACGTACGTAAACGAATGCCGCATGCGGCGCCGGGATGGAAGCTGGATGTGGATTCTGGCCCGCGGAATGGTCGTTCGGCGCGGGCTCGACCAAAAGCCCCTCCGCATGGTGGGCACCCACAGCGACATTTCCGGCCGAAAGGCGATGGAGGCGGAGCTGCGCGCCGCCGCTCGAATCGACAAGCTGACAGGCCTTCCCAATCGCGCTTTGCTGCTGGACCGCATTCAGCGAACGATCGCGCAGCACAAGCGATACGACGAGTTTCGTTACGCGGTGCTGTTCCTGGATTTTGATCGATTCAAGATGGTCAATGACAGTCTCGGCCACGAGGCCGGAGACCAATTGCTATGCCAGATCGCGCGCCGACTTGAGCTGACGGTGCGGGCGGTCGATTCAGTGAGTCATGCCTCGGCTCAGAATACCGCCAGTCGGCTGGGCGGCGATGAATTCGTTATTCTTCTGACCGGTCTGCGCTATGACGCCGACGCCGCGCTCGTGGCCCAGCGTGTTCTCGACGTGATGAGCGCACCCTTCGATCTTGGCGGCCGGGAAATCAAAAGCACCGCAAGCATCGGAATTGTCACGAGTGAATTTGGTCACGAATGCGCCGAAGACGTGCTTCGTGACGCGGACACGGCCATGTACGAAGCCAAATCAGCCGGCAAGGGCCGGGCCGCGAAGTTCGATGAATCGATGCGAACGCGCGTGCAGCGAAAAGTAGACCTCGAAAGCGGCCTGCGCGCGGCGCTGGAGGGCGGGCAACTTGTACTCCACTATCAACCGATCATATCTCTGAAGAACGGAGAGGTCGAAGGTTTTGAGGCTCTGGTGCGCTGGCAGCATCCCATTCATGGGATAATCGCTCCCGGCGAGTTTATCCCGGTGGCCGAAGAGACTGGCCTGATCATCCCGCTTGGAGAATGGGTCTTTCGCCACGCATGCGGCCAGATTGCGATCTGGTGGGAGTCGCTTGGCCGGGACGCGACGCCGCCGATCAGCATTAACCTCTCGAGGGCACAGTTATCGCTTCACAACCTCCCGGAAAAACTTCGCGATATCGCAATTGAAACCGGCGTTGAAACGTCGGCCATTCATCTGGAAGTTACCGAAAGCGCCGTCATGGCCGACGCGCAGGAGGCCGTTAAGATTCTCGCCCACATCAAGGAGATTGGCTTTCGCGTGCATCTGGATGATTTCGGAACCGGGTATTCCTCTTTGTCGAGCCTGCACCAGTTCCCCATCGACGTTCTAAAGATCGAGCGTTCGTTCGTCGCCAATCTATCCCGCGGCCCGGAGTTTGTGGCGGTGGTGGCGGCGATCATTATGCTCGCGCGCAACCTGAGCGTCGGCGTTATAGCCGAGGGGGTCGAGACGATTGCGCAGATACATCTTCTTCGATCGATGCGCTGCCAAAGCGTGCAGGGCTACTTCTTCGCCCGCGCCATGCCGGCGACGGACGTTCCATCTTACCTATCCAAAGGTCCGTACCTGACGGAAGCCACCACACGGGCCGCCGGATAGGCGGATCGAACGACCTCCCAACACTCGTTGCGGTTTTGGTTCGTGCGCGGAAGGCACGTTCGCCTGGGGCCTGACCTGCGGGGGTACATAACGCTTAAGGCGGCCTTTTACCCCCGTCCCCGCGCGAGTGGAAGTTGGTTTCAGCCGCCTGAAGTGTCAGGCGCCCGAGGTGCGAACGACGGGCGATACAAGCCTTTCAACTTGCCAAGCCGCCGCTCCGCCCTTACAAAGGGCCGCCACAAGGGCGCATGGAAAAAGCACTCAAAAATCGGCTCACGTTCGGCTCTCTGATGATCGGCGGAGTTTATTTTCTGCTGTGGCTCGATAGCGTCGTCCAATCGAATAGCCGGGGGATGTTTGGGCTTCGTCACGGTCTTCAGGGATTCGGCTTACTTATTTTGCTGATCATTATTTTGCCGGTGGCGACGCGGGAATTGGCGGTTTTGTTTACGGCCGAGCGCGTGCGGCCGTATCGAATTATTTCGGCGTTTGGATCGGGGGCCCTGGCGTTGCACGCGTTTCTGACCCAGTTCGACGGATTCAAAGTAATCGCCGCCTCGACGATGGCGTTCATTATCGTTTTCGTCATGGTGCTGGCGGCGCTTCGGCGGGCGTGGGACAAGCAGACGCAGGACGCCATCGTTCACATGGCCGGAACCGTGCTTTCCACCCTCTACCTCGGCGGGCTGGGATGGTTCATCATGGCCATCCGCGTCAAACAATCCGCCAACTTTGTCGGAAGCACCGGATTGGTCATGCTGATCCTGGTGGTCGTGAAAGCCACCGACATCGGCGCCTACTTCGGCGGACGAGCGCTGGGCCGTCATAAACTCATCCCCTGGCTCAGCCCCGGCAAAACCTGGGAGGGCCTTGCCTGCGGCGTCATCTTCTCCGGCATCATCGGCGCCATCTTCGCCCCGCATCTGCATCGCATGAACATCGGGTGGCGGCGCGGATTCATCATCAGCATGACGCTCGGCGCCATTGGTCAGGCCGGCGATTTACTCGAAAGCATGATGAAGCGCGACGCCGAGGTAAAAGACAGCGGCCGCCTCATCCCCGGCTTCGGCGGCGTGCTCGACGTCATCGACAGCCCCCTTCTGGCGGCGCCTTTTGCATATCTGATCTTTAGTTTGTTCACGCATTCATCGTTATAACCGGCGCCTGTTTCAACACTTAGCCAACTTAATGCGGTTCTGCATAGTCGAGCCTGTTATCGGACGCATTAAATCTCGACTTCCGGGAACAAACGTGAGACAATCAGTGCGTCGCCGATGGTGTGCATGATCTTTTCCACCCGTAGGACGTAATGCCTCAAGCCGTGAACGTAAGCGTTGCCCTGGAACATCCCGAGAAAAAACTGGCCCTTTTTGGGTCGGCCGATCGGTATCTGCGCATGATTCGCGATACGTTCGGCGTTCAGCTTGCCGCCCGCGAAGATGAAATCCGCATCACCGGCGAACGCGAACAAGTCGCCAAGGCGTCGGCGGTCCTCGAACAGATGCAGCGCAAGCTTCGGCGCCAGGATTGGCTTAGCATGGAAGACGTCGGCCAGGCCATCGGGCAAGCCGTCGAGGTCAATCGCGAGCAGAGCGCCGACGCCATCGACGTTTATGCCAAAGGCCACGCGATCAAGCCCAAAACAGAGGGCCAAAAACGATATCTTGAAGCGGTCATCGCCAACGACCTGACTTTTTGCGTTGGGCCGGCGGGTACGGGTAAGACGTACCTGGCGGTTGCCGCGGCGGCGAATATGCTCAAGCATGGGCAGGTGCGGCGGGTCGTGCTCGCTCGGCCGGCGGTCGAAGCCGGGGAACGCCTGGGCTTTTTACCCGGCGATCTGCAGGCCAAGGTCAATCCCTATTTGCGCCCGCTGCTAGACGCCCTGAACGACATGATGGATTTCGAGCAGGTTAAGCGATTCATGGTCAACGACGTCATCGAGGTGATCCCGCTCGCGTTCATGCGCGGGCGAACGCTCAATGAGAGCGTCGTCATCCTCGACGAAGCGCAGAATACAACGCCCTCGCAGATGCTGATGTTCCTGACTCGACTGGGCCATGATTCGAAGATGATCATCACCGGCGATCCCAGCCAGGTCGATCTGCCGGCCAACGTCCGCAGCGGCCTCGACGATGCGCTGGATAAGTTGCAGGGCATCAAAGGGATCGCGACCGTGATTCTGGAAAAATCCGACATTGTGCGCCATCGCCTTGTGCAGAATATTGTCAGTGCCTACGAGAGAGCAAAGGATTGATCGGGAGTGCGTTGTTTTCCGATCTGTTCCGTCGAGGATCGGTACAAGAAATAATTTTTATGCCGTCCCCAGATAAAAGCCGCTCCCGGCGGGCCGAAATCCGCAAGAATCGCCCCGATTCGGAATGGATCGATTGGCAGGGAATGCGCCGGCGCGGGTTGCCGGTGTCGCTGTGCATCGCCGCGGGGTTTTTTATCGTCGCCTCACTGATTCTGATGCTTCGGCAGAACGTGGTGCCGTATCGGCCGAATCAGTGGCTGCATCACGACATCGTGAGCCGGGTGAAGTTCGTTTATAAGGATCCGGATCGCCTTGAAGAAAAGCGCCGTGAAACCGCCGCCCGTCAGCCGCGCGTTTATTCAAAGAACAACAAGACTGAAGACGTATGGCTGGACGTCGAAAGCCGGCTCTTGCAGTTGCCCGATCGCGTGGTCGCCGCGCCCGGCGAGTTGCCGCCGGACCTGAAAGGCATTCTTGACGGCGGCGCCGCGACCAAGCTGCGCGATTTCGCCACGCCGGCGCATCACGACGATTATGTGCGCCGGGTCACCAATTACATCGATGAGTTGAAGTCGTACCGGATGGGCGCCTCGGGGCGCGAATGGCCGATCATCATATTGGACGAGGATGACAGGAAGGTCGATATCCGCATCCGCGGCCGCAATATCAAGATCGCCTCCGAGGGCGAACTGGACCCCAGCCGAACCGTCACGCTCGGCAGCCCTGAACTCCGCAATCTGCTGTCCAACGCCGCCCAAAAGCAGTTTTCGCTGGCGTTGCAACCGCAGATCGTCAACTTCACCCTCGCGTCGCTTCAGCCGAACTACAAGCTGGACGAAGCCGCCACCGCCGAGGCACATACCAAGGCCGCCGCCGAGGTTCCCGATTCCGAAGGCGAAGTCACTTACGGCGCCGACGAGGTGCTGGTCTTCAAATCCACCACCCGCCCTCTCGATGAAGCGGGCTGGCGATTGCTTCGCGCCGAGCACCAGGCTTACATCGACAGCCTCAAGAACTACAAGTGGAAAGCCCGCCTTGGCGTCATGGGCATCGTGCTGGCCGTGACCTGCGTGCTTTGCTTTTACATGGGCCATTACCAGCCGAAGGTAACGACCAATCACGCTCGCGCTATCGCGATCGCGGCTTTGCTCTTATCGATGCTGCTGCTGAACCAGATCGCCGCGATCGGCACCGGACCGCTCTATCTTTTCGGTACGGCGCCGACGCTACTGGTGGCGATGATCCTCGCCATCGGGTACGACCAGCGCACCGCGATCGGCATCGGCGGGCTGCACGGGCTCCTGGCGACCATCGCGCTGGATCAAGGCGTCGCCTTTTTCATTCTGATCTGGGTCGGCGTGATGACCGCCTGTTTCCTGCTCGACGACATCCGCACCCGCAGCAAGCTGGTCGAAGTGGGCGGCGCCACCGCGCTGGCGATGGCCGCCGTCACCGCCGCCACCGGACTCCTGGCCTTCGACACCTGGAGCTATATCGAGCAGAACTGCCTTCTGGCCGGCGCTTCGGGCCTGACGGCGGGATTCATCGTTCTGGGTATCCTACCCTTCGTGGAAAAAATGTTCCGGATTACCACGAGCATGACCCTGCTCGAATTGGCCGATCCAAGCCAGCCCCTTTTGCGCCGACTGGCGATGGAAGCCCCCGGCACCTACAACCACAGCCAGCAGGTCGGCATGATCTCCGAAGCCGCCGCCGAAGCGATCGGCGCCAACGCCCTGCTTTGCCGCGTCGCTTCCTACTACCACGATGTCGGAAAGATCAACAAGCCCGAGTATTTCATCGAGAATCAGGCGGGCCGCGAGAACCGCCACATCAATCTCACGCCCAACGTCTCGTTCCTCATCATCACCGGCCATGTAAAAGACGGCGTCGAGCTTGCCAAGGAATATAATCTTCCCGCGTCGATCTTTCCTTTCATCCAGCAGCATCATGGCACGACGCTGGTCGAATATTTCTATCATCAGGCATGCAACCAGCAAGGCCAGACGGACCCGGGCGGCCCGGAGATAAAAGACCACCAGTTCCGCTACGACGGCCCGCGCCCCAAGACCAGGGAAGTCGCCATCGTCATGCTGGCCGATTGCGTCGAGAGCGCCTCGCGCACCCTCGCCGACCCGACCGCCAGCCGGGTTGAATCGCTCGTACATGATCTTGCGATGAAGCGTCTTCTCGACGGCCAATTCGACGACTGCGATCTGACGATGCGGCAATTGGAGCAGATCGAGCATTCCATGATGAAGACGATCCTCGGCATCTACCACGGCCGTATTTCGTACCCCCCTTCCAGCACGCCGGTCCAGTTTGAGCCAAAGAACCCGTCGGGAATGCGGCTGGCGTAGTACAGTCTTCAGGTTGGCGGCAATTTATTGCGTTTCACGGACGCGTTGCGGTGCATGTTCCGCGACCTAGCGCAGTTGTCAGGTTGCTCGCGCGTTTCTGCGTTTAGCGGCCCCGCTTGCGGGGCGTTGTTCGCTACGCAACGTCGCTTCACCAACATGAGAAATGCTCTAAAGATCGCTTCACCCGCATGAGAAACGCTCTCGTACACTGGCGGCTTAACGAACGACATTTTCTTTTTTCGACAATCAAAAATTCGGAAGAAATCGACGAAGGCCGCGATGTCCGTGCGAGTGAAGCGCTCTCGGCGTCCCGCACGCAAAACCGGCAGATCAGCAATTGAGAGGGGTGCGGCCAGGATTTTGGTAAGCTATTGGCGAGACCAGTGATCCGCGTTTTGCCACGGGATGCCGCGTCACCTGTGTAAAAATTACGATCTGCCGGGAGGTCTTGAAAACATGTGCGTTAGCGCTATACTCCCCCCTCCCTCGGGCGTGTTCCGGAGTGGCCAAACGGGCCAGACTGTAAATCTGGTGGCTCTGCCTTCGTAGGTTCGAATCCTACCGCGCCCATTGTTCTCGCAGTTGCAGCCTTTCCACTCTTATTCACATCGACCGCCGATTCATCAATCTCCCTTGTCCAAAAGGGAAAGTTTTTATCCAGCGTCCGATCGAAATTCTTTCGTTGCGATCCGAGACAAAAATATCTGTAAGATCTTATAAAAAAACAGCTTGCATTGATTATCCCGCTGCATTCGCGAAATGGCACAACGCTTGATATAGCTCCCATGACGAGCGGTTTGAAGTTCAGCCGCTGCCTTCATTTCTGGATCCGCGAGGCAAAACGATTTTCACGTCGACGCCGCCTCCCGATCCTGAGCGAGACAGTTCATTGCTGGAGAAACGAGAATGAAACAATGTGTGTCCTTGTGCATGATCGTTCGCGATGAAGAAGCCAATCTAAGCGGATGTCTGGAGGGGATCGCCGGGTTGTTTGATGAGATTATCGTGGTCGATACGGGATCGACCGACGCAACAAAGCAAGTGGCACGGCGGTTTGGGGCGAAAGTGTTTGATTTTCCGTGGATCGACGATTTTGCCGCCGCCCGGAACGAAAGTCGGCGTTATGCCACGGGGCAATGGATATTTTGGCTGGACGCCGACGATCGGGTCGATTCGATCAATCGCGCTCGGCTCGCGAAAGTGATCGAGTCGCTACCGGAAGTCAGCGACCAGCGCAATCCCGTGTTCGGCGTTTATTGCAATTGCAGCATGCCCGACTTCTCCGATGCCGGCGTATTCGTCACTCACGGCCGGCTTTTCCCCAATCGGCCGGACCTCCAATGGACGGGTCGGATACACGAACGGCTCGTTCCGACGCCAGGCGGCTCGATTATCGAGCTGATTCAAACCGATGTCACGATCCATCACGAGGGATATGCCGACCAGGTGCACCGGGCGAGGAAGATTCAGCGAAACGCCCGGCTGATCGAGCATGAGTATCTGCTTGATCCGGATGATCCAATGACGCTGTTTTATCTGGCGCGCCAGCGGTTGTGGGCGGGACGCTATGACGACTGCTATCGATTGGCCAGGCGGAGCATCGAAAACGATCCGCGCAACGTATTGCCGACCACGCCGCAATGTTTTGTGATGGCGGCGGATTGCCGATTTAAGACGCGGCGAATCGAGGAAGCCGTCGCTGTCACCGAAGAAGGGTTGAAGCGCTGTCCGGACCACATGGGCATCGTTCATCAGCGCGGATGCTTTCTTCGGGAACTCCGGCGCCTCGATGAAGCCACGGCCTGTCTGGAGCGCGTGGTCGGCACGGAGCGCGACGCGCTTGTACGCTCCGGCATGCACGTCGAGACGCAGCTTCCGATCGCCCGGCTGACGCTGGGCAACATCTATCGCGAGCAGCAAAAATTCATCGCTGCCGAGCGGCAGTTTCGCCATGTCATCGCGATGCAGCCGCAGTGCGCCGAAGCGCATTTTTTGTTGGGTCATCTGTTGCTTTGGCTCGGTCGCCACAACGAGGCGCAGGAATTCATCGCGACCCTGGAGCGCATGGCGGGGGCGGAATATGAGCGCGCGATGCTGGAGGGTTTGGCGCGCTATTACCGGCGCGATCTCAGCGCCGGATGCCGATGGATCGAGGCGGCGATTTCGCTGCGGCCTGAAAAGACGTACTCCTGGATCGTTTTGAGCTTGCTCTTGTTTCAATCGGGACACGATTGGGATCGGTGCCGGACGGTTCACGAGAAAGTGCTGGCGATGGATCCGCGTCAATCGGAAGTACGGCAACGGTTGGAAGAGGTAAAAGCGGTGCTGGCGAAGAAAGCCGCCCGCGCGGCGGCGGGCGACGACCTGGCGCCGGCGGATCACTCCGGCGTGATGTGCATCGTCGGCGGCGGTCATGGCGGACGCCTTTCCCACTTTTGCTGAGGCACTGAATGCGCGGACAATCGAATCAACGCGCGCTGGTGTTGTCGCCGCATCCGGACGACGAATCACTGGGGTGCGGCGGAACGATCAAGCTGATCACCGCATCGGGCGGACAGGTGGACGTCATTTACAGCACCAGCGGAGAAAACGGTTTTTTCCCCGGCGATATCCCGACGCCCGAAGCCTGCCGGCGAATGGCGGCGCGACGGGAAAGCGAGGCCAGGCAGGCGTGCAGCCTCCTGGGGGTCAGGGAGGTTTCGTTCCTGCACGGCCGCGACCGAAACCTCGGCTCCCAGCCGGAACTCTACGAGCCGATTCTCGACGCCCTCAGCCGAAAGGATTATCGGTCGGTCTTCTGCCCCTGGCCCTACGATTCTCACGCCGATCATACGGCGACGTACGGCCTTCTTCACGAGGCGCTGCGGCGATGCGCGAAGAAGCTGGACGTCTGGCTGTATGAAGTGTGGTCGCCGTTGCGATTTAACATATGCCTGGCGATCGATTCGACCATCGACGCCAAGATGCAGGCGCTGCGAGCCCATGAGAGCCAGATCGCGCTGCTCAATTACGCCGACGCGTTTCACGGTCTGGCGAGATACCGAAGCCTGTTTTGCCCTCCCGCCCGGTATGCCGAGGCGTTCTTTAACTGTGACAGCGCGGCCCTGCTGAATCACGAAGGAATTCCGTGGGAAAGAGTCGGCGCGGGCGTATGATTAGCTGGACAAACCCATGTGGAAAAACGTCGTCGCGCCAACGCTGCTTGTAATCGCTTTCTGGGGGCTTTCAACGATCGCCACGGCGTATTACATCAGCTGGCTGGAATCGGTGCCGGCGCGGATGGTGATGGAAGACCTGGCGACGATTCACGCCGCCGATAACATGCGACATGCGCTCGGGCAGATCAATCGCACGATGGCGCTCGCTCCCCGGCCGGTTTTGCCGAAAGTTAGCGATGAAGTGAAGCGGCTGGAAGGCGAGTTCTTGAAATCTCACGCGCAGGCGGTCGCCACCGCCAATTCGCCCGGAGAGGCGGCGGTGGACGTGGAAATCCTCAAGCGATTTGAGGAGGTGCAGAAGGAGGTCGATCGCCAGATCAACCATGGCAAAGAAGCGCCGTTCGATCGCGAGAAAGATATCCAGAGTTTGCTGCGGCTGATCGGATCCGTTTCCGACGAGGAAGTCATTCTCGGCGAAATGAATGAAAAGGAGATGAAGGATCTGGCGAATTCCGGGTCGACGTCGCAGGCCTCGCTTTCACGGATTCGCTATGGGTTGCTGATCGTGGGACCGGTCGCGGGTTTGCTGTGCGGGTTCTGGATATCGATGCGGTTTCGTCGGTCGATATCGCGCATCAGCATTACCCTTGACGACGTCGCTTCGGAAATGCGCGAGCATGTGGGGAATGTCGAGGTTCGCGCGGGGGGAGAGTTGCCTCGCCTGGCCGAACAGGTCGATGTGGTGGTCGAGCGAATCCGTGCGGTGGTTTCGCAGCTGCACGAGGCGCGCCGCCAGGCGATCGGCGCCGCCCGTCTCGCCGCCGTGGGCGAAATGGCGGCGGGAATCGCGCATGAATTGCGAAATCCGCTCACGTCCGTGAAGTTGCTCATCCAGACCAGCGCCCAGCGGCCGGGACGTTCCCTGACGGAACGACAGTTCAGCGTCGTGCTGGAGGAGATTTCGCGGATGGAAACCACGATCGAACGCATGCTCGATTTTGCCCGCCCGCCTCGCATTTATCGCAGCAACCATGATTTGTGCCAGATCGTTCAGCGCGCGTTGAGCGTTTATGAAAGTCGGGCTCATGAGGCAAATGTCGAACTGGTCGGCGACTTGCCCGATTGTCCGCTCCAGGTCAACGGCGACGCCGAGCAACTACATCAGGTCTTCAGTAATGTGATCCAGAACGGGATCGAGGCGATGTCTTCCGGAGGGATATTGCGCGTAAGGGTGGAGGCCGATGGGTTGCTTGGCGTTTGCCGGGTCGTGTTTGAAGATGCGGGGCCGGGTATCTCGGCGGAAGTGATGAGCCGGCTCTTCCAGCCGTTTGTAACCGACAAAGCCCGCGGGACCGGCCTGGGATTGGCCGTGAGCGATCGGATCGTGCGCGATCATGAAGGATCGCTGACGGCCATCAATCGGCCTGAGGGCGGCGCCGAGTTCACGGTTATACTTCCGACGGCGGTATCGGCGCTCCGCGACGCGGTCGAGCTTAAAGCCGACGCCGTCCCCGTGCATGAAACGGCGACTTCGGATACGATGGAAATTCATGCCCAAGCTGCTCATCATTGACGACGAGCCGAATATTCGCTTCAGCATCCAACAGGTGTTTGACGCGCAGGACATCCGCGTGTTGACGGCGGCGACGGCCGACGAAGGACTGCGGGTCGCGGCCGAAGAACTGCCTGATCTGATTCTGCTCGACGTTCGCCTCGGCGACCGCTCCGGAATGGACGTTTTCCTCGACCTCAAGAAGATGGACCCCAAGTGCCTGGTGGTGTTCATCACCGGCCACGGTAACGCCGACACCGCGATCGAGGCGATGAAACTTGGCGCCTACGACTATCTCGTCAAGCCTTTGGACGTGGCCCAACTTCAACAGGTGGTGGCGCAGGCGTTCAACATCAGCCGACTGTTGCACGTGCCGGCGATGGTGGAAGACGGCGTCCGCCAGGAGTGTCCGGCGGACCGCCTGATCGGCAGCGGATCGGCGATGCAAGCCATCTGCAAAAAGATCGGCCGCCTCGCGCCCCAGGACGTCAACGTCCTGATTCTCGGCGAAAGCGGAACGGGCAAGGAACTGGTGGCGCGCGCGATTTATCATCACAGCCGCCGATCCAACGCCGCATTTCTGGCGATCAACTGCGCGGCGATTCCCGAGACCCTCCTTGAAAACGAATTGTTCGGCCACGAGCGCGGCGCGTTCACCGGCGCCGACCGGCGCCGGATCGGGAAGTTCGAGCAATGCGACGGCGGAACGCTGTTCCTCGACGAGATCGGCGACATGCCCGCCCACACCCAGGCAAAAATCCTGCGTCTTCTCCAGGAAAAGCGATTCGAGCGGCTCGGCGGAAACGAATCGATCTCCGTCGACGTTCGCATCGTCGCCGCGACCAATCAAAATCTCGAGCAGATGATCGAACAAGGGCGCTTTCGCCGCGATCTTTACTATCGCCTGCGCGGCACCACCATTACCCTTCCCCCTCTCCGCGAACGCCGGGAGGACCTTGCGGAATTGGCTCATTATTTCCTGTTTCGGCAAAATCGCCGGCTCTCCACCGCCGTGCAGTCCATTTCGCAGGAAGCGATGGACCTGATCGAAAGCCACGACTGGCCCGGCAACGTGCGCGAGCTTGAAAATACGATCCATGAAGCGCTGATTTCCGCGGCCGGTCCGACGATTCTTCCCGAGTTCCTGCCGGCGGAACTGCATCGCAAGTCGTCGAGCGAGCCGGTGGAACGCGACCACCCTCTCGAGATGGAAGACGTGGACATGCAGGCGCTGCAAGATTTCGTGGATTCGGCTTTTCACGGCGGGGAAACCGACATCTATCGCCGGGCCAGAGACTATTTCGATCGCGTTCTCATTCTGCGGGCGATGCAGCAGGCGAACGGCAACCAATATCGCGCCGCGGAAATTCTCGGTCTGAGCCGAGTGACCTTGCGGGCGCGGCTGCGGAATTTGGGACTGTCCGTCGAACAGGTCGTCGTGTCGCCGGGGCGCCCGAGGCCAGGCGGTTAACCAGATCCCGCCATGCCAGGATTTTGAGACGCGGGCCCGGCCCTCTCGTGCGACTATTCAAGGCTTCATCGCGAACGCGCCTTGTCTTTCCGACGCCGCACATTACTTTCTGGCGATGTTCCAGCGCAGACAATCCGACGGCGTTGTCTATTACTCGTCGACGCTTCTGCATTCCGTCGGCGCCCCCCACGCGTTCAGCACGCGAATCGGCGGCGTGAGCCCGGCTCCTTTCGATTCTCTCAACCTCGGCAATCCCAACGGCTGCGAATCGCAGGACGACTACGATCGAATCTGGGAAAACTACCGGCTCCTTCATCGCGCCGCGGGCTGTCATGATCGACAGCGCCCCTGCCGGGTTCATCAGGTTCATGGAAACGCCGTCGCCGTCGTTCGCGGTGGGCAGGAATTTGATACCAGGGTGAAGGCCGACGCGCTGGTGACCGACGATCCGTCGCGAACGCTGTCGGTGCGCGTGGCGGATTGCGTGCCGATTCTGATCGCCGACGGCGACGGCCGGCATGTGGCGGCGGTGCATGCCGGGTGGCGCGGCGTGGTGGGCGGCGCGGTCACGGCGGCGATGAAATTTCTATCGGCTGCCGCGCCCGGCGGGCGCTTCGTCGCCGCCATCGGGCCGTGCATCGGCGTGGATGCTTTTGAAGTGGGCGAGGAAGTTCTCGCGGCGTTCGTCCGCGCATTCGGCGAGCAAAGCCGGGCTATATGCCGGCCCGGTGAGCCGGGGAAAGGGTTCGTCGATCTAAAGGAAGCGGTTCGCCGACAATTGCTTGCCGCGGGCGTTGACGCCGATCGGATCGACGTCAGCGATCGATGCACGTTTCGGGATGCGGACGAATTTTATTCTCACCGCCGGGAAAACGGAGTCACCGGCCGAATGGCGGCGGTAATACGGTGTCGTGCGACGAGTGCATGATGGAGTGGCGATGAAACGATGCTGCGCGTCGTGAGGAACGGAAAAATGTGATCATCGCGAAACGCCTTTTACGGCATTTCTCATATTGGTGAAGCGACCTTGCGTCGCGAAAAACGCCGCGCAAGCGGGGCCGCTAAACGCAAAAACGCGCGAACAACCTGACAACTGCTCCAGGAAAGCCACCCTCCCCCGCGTCCACGTCCGCTGGGATTATTTTATTCCCACCGCGCGCAGTGCCTCTCCACGCGTGGCCTTGATCAAAAATAACCGTTCCATGCAGCACGTACGGAAGATTTGCTGGAGGCGGGCGGACATCCCGCACAAGACAAGCTTTCCGTCACCCGCCTTCACCTGCTGACGGACGTTGACCAAAAGTCCCAGCGCCGCGCTGCCCATATAGGAAAGCTTGGAGAGATCGAGAATCCACCGCGCGTGCGGCTCTCGCGTGACGTGCTGCAGCAGGGCTTCATTGATCCGATCAAACTCCCCGCTGTCCAGCGAGATCGGCAGCGAAAGTTCAACCACGCGCGCGTCGGCGACGATCACAATCTGAAATAGTTCCGTGGTCATCTGTCTTGAGAGTCTATCGTCTAACCGAAGGCAAGGGAAAAATACAATTCGCAAACGCTTTGGCCGACTTGAAATTCAAACCGTCTTGTGGTGGCATGACCGAACACGACTCCATTGGCGGAGCGCGTCATTTTTTGTCACCCTATATTGATCACCCCGGCGGCGGGGAAGGAGCGATCCATGAGCGGCGCCGAATTTAAGGCTCAGTTACGCGCGGGAAATCCCAAAATTGGCCTGTTCCTCAACACCCACAGCCCAACCGTGGCCGAGCAGCTGGCACACAGCGGATACGATTGGCTGCTGGTCGATACCCAGCATGGCCCGATGGACCGCGAAAAATTGTCGGCGACTCTCTGCGCCATCGCCAGCGGCGGGGCCAAGTCGCTGGTCCGCGTGGGCGGCTATGACGACCGGGCCGGCATTCAACAGGCGCTCGATCTCGGCGCCGACGGCATCCTGGTTCCGTATATCAACACCGCCGACGAAGCCAAGGCCGCGGTGAGTTGTTGCCGATATCCCACGCAAGGGACGCGATCGGTTTATTTTCCGCAGCGCAGCACCAACAAGGATGGATTGCTCGGATACGTCGGCAACGCCAATAAAAACATCATGATCGCGTTGCAGGTCGAAACCGCCGCCTGCATTCAAAACATGGAAGCGATCGCCGCCGTGCCCGGCGTGGATATTCTGTTCCTCGGGCAAAACGATTTATGTATGTCAATGGGCCTTTTCGAGACCTATAAGTTTCCCGACATGTACACCTCGAAGGAACTCGGCGCCGCCACCGATAAACTGGTCGGCGAAGCGAAGAAGAACGGCATTGTTCTCGGCGTCTTCCTCTTTGGGACCAGCCGGGTGGCGGAGTTTCTCAGCAAGGGATTCGCCTTCGTCAGCATCGGGAACGACCTGCATCATATCCTGACGCAAACCCAGGCGCATGTGCAGGCGATCGAAGGGATCGTTCCCGAACGCGGCGGAGCCTGGAAACGCCGCCCGTCGGCGCTGTTGTAGGAAGAGGGAGGGAGGTTAGTTGTCAGTTATCAGTTGTCAGTTGTTAATTGTCAGCGGTAAATCGTTTGTCAGTTTGGTTTCGCGTGGCTGAGCGTTTGGTGGTGACGCCGGTTCTGAGGTACTTCGAAGAGCCGGATTCCGCGACGATTCGATCCGGCCCTTCGGAGTACCTCAGAACCGGCGTCGGGCGATGCAACGGGTTCCACGCACGTTGGACGCGTCAGCAATCTGAAAAACGCTCTAAACTGAAGCAGTTGTCAAGTTGCTCCAGCGTTTCTGCGTTTAGCGGCCCCGCCTGCGGTGCGTTCTTCGCGACGCAAGGTCGCTTCACCAACATGAAAAATGCTCTAACAACCACCAACAGGCAACCTATTCGAAAACGCATATGACCCCCTCCATCTCCCGTCGCATTCTTGGCGTTCAATCGCCGATGATTCCCGTCGTCGGCGAGATGATCAAACGTCATCCCGGTACGATATCGCTCGGCCAGGGCGTCGTGCATTACGGCCCCCCCGCCGTCGTAACCGAAGCGGCGGCGCAAGCCGTCCGCGACGATCCGCGCGTTCATCGTTATGGGCTGGCGCTGGGATTGGATTCGCTGCTCGACGCCATTCGATCCAAACTGGAAATCGAGAATCGGATTGTGCCGTCGCCGGATCATCGCATCGCGGTCACGGCGGGATCGAACATGGCGTTCCTGGAAGCGGTGCTGGCCATCGCCGATCCTGGCGACGAGGTGATTCTTCTCTCTCCTTTTTACTTTAACCACGAGATGGCGATCGAGATCGCGGGCTGCCGGGCGGTGATCGTCCCGACCGACGCCAACTATCAGCCGATTCTCCCGGCGATCGAATCGGCCATCACCGACCGCACGCGGGCGGTGGTGACGATTTCGCCGAACAATCCCACCGGCGCCGTCTACCCGGCGGACGTACTGTCGGCGATTAACGTGTTGTGCAACAACCGCAATATCTATCACATCGCCGACGAAGCTTACGAATATTTCACTTACGATCCGGCCCGGCATTTTTCCCCCGCTTCCTTGCCCGGGTCGGCGCCACATACATTTTCTCTTTACAGCCTTTCCAAGGCGTACGGGATGGCCGGCTGGCGGGTTGGGTATATGGTCTTCCCGGCTCATCTGGATGTCTCCATGAAGAAAATTCAGGACACCAATTTGATCTGTCCTCCTCTCCTGAATCAACTGGCCGCCGTCGCGGCTTTGGGCGCCGGCCGAGCGTGGTGCCAGACGCAAACGACGCCCTTCTCGGCGGTGCGGAATCTGGTTCTTGGGGAACTGCAGAGCCTGGGCGATCGCGTTCGTCTTCCTTCGCCGGGCGGCGCGTTTTATGCGCTGATGCAGGTCAATTCCCCTCGCCGGGATATGGAGCTCGTGGAAGAATTGATCGGCCGGTTCGGCGTCGCCGTCATGCCCGGCTCGACCTTTGGAACGCCGGAAGGATGCTATCTTCGCGTGGCGTACGGGGCGCTGGATCAAAGCACCGTGGCCGAGGGAATGGGCCGATTGGTGCGCGGATTGCGCGAATTAATTTAGCCGTCGTATACTTCGTACATGCCGACCGGATTCATCGTCACCCATCGCGTTCAGTTCTCCGAAACCGACATGGCGGGGATCATGCACTTCTCCAATTTCTTTCGCCTGATGGAGGAGGTTGAGCATGCCTTTTTTCGCTCGATCGGCATGAGCGTCGTCATGCAGCACGACGGGATGCACATCGGCTGGCCCCGCGTCTCGGCAAGCTGCGAATATACCGGTCCGGTCAAATTCGAGCAGGAACTTCAGCTGAACATGCGAGTCGTCCGCGTCGGCAATAAATCCTTCAGCTACGAGGTTGACTTTCTGCTCGAGGGAAAGCCAATCGCGCTCGGAAAGATCACCAGCGTTTGCTGTCTGCTGGAACAAGGCGCGATGCGTTCCATTGCGATCCCGGCCGCCTTGCGCGATAAACTCAACTAAAATGAAGCCGGCCGAAGCCTGTCATGCGGATGAAGGACCGAGAATGATCCGCATCGACGCGGATGAGAAAGAGATTTTCTTCGCCTTCGCAATCATCCGCGAGGAGCCGCGCGATCCGCGGTCGTGGTTCTAAACCGCCTGAATCTTGCGGAGTAACAAGATACGGCCGACTGGCGGCGTGTCCGAACGGAGATCGATCACGTGAATAAATTCGCAACCTTGCTGATTCTCGCGCCCGTTTTGATTTTCGTGCGCATATCGACAGCCATGGAAACGCCGCCGGCGGAAGATTGGCCGCAATGGCGCGGACCGCGCGGCGATGGATCTTCGTCGGAAAAAAACCTCCCGGTCCACTGGTCGGCGACCGAAAACATCGCCTGGAAAGCGCCGGTGCCGGGAAAGGGCCATTCTTCGCCGATCGTCTTTGGCGACCGCGTAATCGTGACCACCTGCCTGGAAGACACCGGCGCCCGAATGGCCCTTTGCTTCTCGCGCAAAGACGGCAAATCGCTTTGGCAAAAAGAGGTCCTTCATTCGGGTTTGGAAAAGAAGCACGACTTGAATAGCTTCGCCAGCGCGACGCCCTGCACCGACGGAAAAAACATTTGGGTTTCGTTTTTCGATAAGCCACAAATCGATCTGGTTTGTCTGGATATGGAAGGGAACGAGGTGTGGCGAAAAAGCCCGGGTTCGTTCAAGTCGATTCACGGCTTCTGCTCGTCGCCGGTCCTTTACAAACAGACGGTGATTCTTAACTGCGACCAGGACGACAAGGCTTACATCGTCTGCTATGAGAAGGGAACGGGCGTCGAGCGATGGCGGATCGACCGCCCCAACCGCACGCGATCGTATTGCACGCCGACGTTTTTCGACGTCGGCGGAAAAGACCAGATGATTCTCAGCGGAAGCAAATCCGTCACCGGATATGACCCCGACACCGGCGCCCAGCGGTGGATTATCGACGGCCCCACCGAACAATACGTCGCGAGCATGGTGATGACCGACGGCGTGGCCTTCATGACCGGCGGATTTCCCGAGCATCATCTGCTCGGCATCGATCCCACCGGCGCCGGAAACATCACGCACTCGGCCAGTATCCTTTGGCACGAGAGAAAGGATCATCGGGCGGTCAGTTACGTCCCTTCGCCGGTCGCTTATCGCCATTGGTTTTTCCTGGTCGGCGACGGCGGGCTTGCCACCTGCTGGGATGCCCGCACCGGCAAAGAGCTTTGGAAAGAGCCGTTGAATTCCCATCAAAGCTCCAGCGGAGTGGTCGCCGACGGAAATGTTTATTTCATCGACGACACGGGGCAAACCGAGGTGTTCAAGGCGGCGCCGACGTTTGAACTCGTCGGGAAAAATCCACTGGATGAAGAAGTGCGCGCTTCACCGGCGATCAGCCGAGGGCAAATCTTCATCCGGTCGCTGCACACGCTGTGGTGCATCGGCGCCCCCGCGACGAGCGCCGCCAGATAAGATCGCCGCTCGCCCCGGTTCAATCATCGCTTAAGGCCCCCCTTCATGGCTAATCCCGAAAAATATCCCGCTCCGGTCATCGCCGCGAAATTTGGCGTGGGGAAACTCACGCGGCATCTTTTTATCTGCATCGGGCCCGATTGCGTCGATGCCGCCGCGGGGGAAAAGACGTGGGACCACATAAAGAAGCGGATGAAACAATTGAACATCACCGGCTCCGACGGGCCATTTTATCGAACAAAATGCCAATGTTTGCGAATCTGCATCGGCGGGCCGATCGCGGTCGTCTATCCGGAGGGGACGTGGTATCGGAATGTCACGCCGGAAAACGCCGAGCGGATTATTCAGGAACATTTGATCGGCGGCCAGGTGATCGACGATCTCTGTTTCGCCCGCAATCCGCTGCCGGCGCCGATTTGACGGCAGGGTAACCGATGCCATCGAAATAGCCTCGGCGTTTCTTGGCCGCTGGGTTGACCGCGAATATGACGGCAAAGCAGGCGCGGTGCGCTCACGCCGCCGCCGCTTTTTCCATTTTCGCGATCCAGCGCCGAATTGTTCCTGAATGGCTTTCCCAGGCGGCGGTCGTACGGATTTTCAGGAAGGACTCGAATAAGCCGTCGATCGTCGCGCAAAGATCGCGAATCAGCCCGACGCGCTCTTCAAAAAAGACCCGCGGCGACTCAGCCTCTTCCACGTCCGGCAGTTTCGCCGCGCCGACCGCCATCGAATCGCCGGATAACGTCAGCGTGTATTGCTGGCGATTGACGTCAAGCATCAATCCCGCCTTGCGCGGAAGCTTACCGGTACGCAAGGCGTCGCGCGCCTCGGGCATGCGCGACGGGCCGTCGCCGCGGAGGGTATCTTTGCCGGTTTGACCGTAGGCGCAATCCAGGTCGAGCGACTTATCGATGAAGACCGTCACCTCGCCATGTTCGGTCGCGATATGGCTCGTCCGGCCGTCCGCTTCGTGCCAGAGCCACAGAAGGAATTCATTGCCGAGAAAATCTTTTGGCTCTGCGCCTTTGGCCACCCAGGGATAATCGGGGACCTGGCTTTCGCCTTCGGGGCCGGCGACGAAGCGGGTTGGCCGCAGGTCTTCGTAATCGCGCTTGCGGGCCTTGGGCTCGAGCAATTGCAGGCCAAGCGAGCCGGAGGTCATTGGCTGAAGGTCCAGGCCGAATGATCGCTCGAATATTTCCGCGAGTTTTTCAAATGACTTGCCGGTGGCGGAGCAGAAAAGCGTTTGCGTGGGAAGATCCCATAAGATCGGCAGCAGTTTACTTCGGCGAAATTTCCCCGAGCGAAGATCCTCTTCCATCTTTCGGCGGATCGTGTCCTTCACCTCGCGCTTCTGGTTTTTCGAGATGAAGCCGGACGGATTATTCTTGGCGACCGCTTCCTCCTCCATCATCTGCCAGGCCTTTTTCAGTTCGCCGGGAACTTTATTCGTGTCCATCCGCAAGGCGAAATGCAGGGCGTCGGCGAAGATGTTGTGCTCGAAGGAAAATTGGGCGTCGTAGACATGACGGCCGCCGCTCCATCCGTATTCGATTTCTTCGGGCACGCCAAACTCCTGCTCGCGCAAGGCATGCTCGGCAAGTTTGTCGAGCAACTCCTGATCGGGAGTTTTTGGCGACTTGCCCACCACGGAAAAACGACGAAACGAGACGGCGCCGAAAGCGAAACCCATGTAGAATCCTTTTCTTGTTCTCGCGCCGCCGCTGGCGGGCGAGAGGCGGAGTACAAAAGTGAACAGAAACAGTTGCGACAAATCGAACCTTCGCGCATCTTATCGACGGGTTCGGATTTGGAAACGCGCCGCGCTGCCCGCCGGGCAGCGGCACGATATTTTTCTGTCGCCCGCCAACCAATGGCTGATATAACCGTACATAAGGGACCGATGACCACACTTCAAGTCTTTGTGCCCGCAATTGAGAACTGTGTTGTTTTTGCTCCGGCGTTTGACGGCAAGCCTCGCCGCCGGGGGCTGGGTCGCGCGCTGGTCGTGGGATTGCTTTCGCTGCTGACCGGTTCGGCGATCGCGACGGCGCACGGCGATAAGTCGGCGTCGGACGATCCGTTTCCAAGCGCCACGCCAAAAGCCGTCGTCGAAGTATCCGGGCAAATCTTTCCCGCCGTGGTCAGGCTTGACGTGGCCCAGGAAATTTATTCCGAGGGGAAGCGCACCGTCCGCCGGGGGATCGGTTCCGGCGTGATCATCGACGACCGCGGCCGGATTTTGACCAACTATCACGTGGCGGGCCGGGCGCGCGAGATTTACGTCACCCTGTACAGCAAGGAGCGCGTGAAAGGAAAGCTGATCGGCGACGATCACTGGACCGACCTGGCGATCGTGCAGATGGATATGGATGAGGTGAAAGCCAAGAACGTCGCCTTCAAACATGCCGAGCTGGGCGAGAGCAAAACGCTCATCACCGGCCAGGACGTGATGGCCATCGGAACGCCCTTCGGCTTGGCCCGCACCATGACGCTCGGCATCGTCTCGAACAACGAACGCACGTTTTACCCGGAAAAAATGCAGATCGACGAATATGAGACCGGCGAATTCGCCAACTGGATTCAAATGGACACCCCGATTAATCCGGGCAACAGCGGCGGTCCGCTGGTCGATCTGACCGGCAAAGTGGTCGGCATCAACACGCGCGGCGGCGGGCAAAATCTCAACTTCGCCATTCCCATCGACACCGCCAAGGAAGTGATCGCCAAGCTTCTGGCCACCACCTCCAAGGACAAGAAGGGGCGCGTTGACCGCAGCGATCTGGGCATCGAACTCAAGCCGTTGCAAGACCTCGAATCTTTTTACGGGATCGACATCAATCGCGGCGTTTTGGTCAACAGCGTCGATCACAATTCCCCCGCGGAAAAGGCCGGGGTGAAATCGCAGGACATCCTGATGGACATCAACGCAAAACCGACCAACGTTCGGTTTCCCGAGGAGATCGCCGCCGTTCGGAAAATGATCGCGGACTTGCCGATCAACAGCGAAGTGATTTTGACCATTCTGCGGAATAAGGAAACGATGACGCTCAACGCCAAGACCGAAAAACTCCAGGGCGCGGTGGGCGAAGAAAGAGAATTCAAAATCTGGGGACTCTCCGCCCGCGAGTTGACGCGAACCTATGCCAACGAAGCGCAATTGGACGACACGCTTGGCGTGGTGGTGACGACCGAAAGCCCCGGATACGCCGCGGCCAAAGCGGAACTGGGCCCCGGCGACGTGATCCGCAGCATCAATCGCCAGCCGGTGACCGACATGGACGAGTTTTCCAAACTGTACGAGGCAAGCGTCGAGAAAAAGGCGAAAGTGGTCGTGCTCGACGTGCAACATGGCCGCGGGCATCGGACGGCGGTGTTGAAGGTAAGTTATGATGAATGACCGCGACCCTGCGGCTCGCTTTCCTCTTGCGAGGCGCCGCGAAGGAACAGGACGTGTCAAGGCGCCTGTGGATGGTTCATACGCGACTGCTCTTTAATTTGCTCAATCACCTGGAGACCGAATGAAACTGTTGAACTGGCTCGTTCCCGCCCTGCTTTTGACTGGCGCCGTGGCCCCCGCGCAAGAGGCTCGCGTTACGCCCAAACAGCTTTACGAAAAGGTCACGCCGTCGCTGGTTGCCGTGCAATATGAATGGGTCAATGAACTTGGCAAGCAGGAATTCATCGGGGCCGGGGTTGTGGTCGGCGACGATCTGGTCCTGGTGTCGATCGGCTTGGTCAGTCCCCAGATTCCCGACGAGCAGATGAAGGATTTTAAGATCATCGTCCCCCGCCAGGATGGCGATCCCGATGAAATCGACGCGGTATTTGAGGGGCGCGACGAGCGCACGAACGTCGGGCTGGTGAAGGCGAAAACCCCGCAGCATTGGAAGCCGGTGAAATTTGAGGACGTGAAACTGGAAGTGGGGGAGCGTGTGATTTCGGTCGGCATGCTACCGCAGACGGCGGCGTATAAGTCTTACCTGATGGAATCGCGCATCGCCGCCGAGTTGCGCGGCGACGTCCCGCAGATCCTCGTTCAAGGCGCGGGGCTGGCCGCCATGGGTTCGCCGGTCTTCAACGCCAAGGGACAGGCCATCGGCCTCGTGAGTTTTTCGCCGGGGCAATCGATCCTGCTGAACCACGGCGACGAGGCGCTGGCGTCGGTCAACAGTCCGCCGAAGTTTTTCGTTCCTTCCAGAGATTTTCTGCTGACCCTTGAAGACGCGCCGACGCCGGAAAAGCCGGTCGCGCTCCCCTGGACGGGAATCGCGGCGATGACGGGTCTGAGCAAAGACGTGGCCGACGCGCTCGATTTGAAAAACAAGGCGGCGATTCAGATCGGCGAAGTGATCCCCAATACCGCCGCCGAAAAAGGCGGCCTTAAATCCGGCGACATCATCTTGAAAGTGAACGGCGAAGCGCTGGAGCGCGGCGACGAGGCATCGGAGCTTCCCGGCATTTTCCGCCGCCGCCTGCTGCGTCACAAACCCGGCGACGAAATCACCTTCACCGTCCTTCGCGGGCAGGACAAGCCGATGGATATTAAAGTGACGCTGGCCAAGCAGCCCAAGCAGGCCAACGTCGCCAAGCGGTATTTCGCCGAAGACCTGGGGTTCGTCATTCGCGAACTGGTCTTCAGCGATACTTACGCCCGAAAATTGCCGGCGGATCAAAAAGGGGTGCTCGTGGTTCAGGAGCGCCAGCAATCGGCAGCCCAAAGCGCCGGTCTGCACAACGGCGACGTCATCTTGCGGCTCAACAACGAACCGGTAACGGGCGTCGATGAATTCGAGGACATGTACAAAAAAATACGGAAAGACAAACCGCACGAAGCGCTCGTGGTGCTCGTGCATCGCGGCAACAGCGAGGAAACGATCCGCATCGAACCGCCGCAATAAGTCGGCCGGATTTCGGAACCCGAGTTGAATCATGGCACTGGATCTTCCGACGCTTCGCAAGCTTGTGGCTCTGGATGAGAAGGACGCGCTCAGCCGATTTGCGCTGGGCCGCAAATTGGTCGAGAGCGCGTCGGGGGATGATGCGCCAGAATTGGCTGAAGCCGCCGACCATCTGATTTTTGCCAATCGCCATTCGCCGGACCATCTGGCGACATACCGAATTCTCGGTGAGGCGCTGATTCGTCTGAACCGAAAGGATGGGGCGCGGGAAGTGCTGAAGGAAGGCATTCGCCGAGTCGCGGCCGTGGGCGAGGGAATGGGGCGGGATTTGGGGCCAGTCATGCAGCGAATGCTGGATGGTCTGTGATAATGGCACGCGTATCGTCGTGAGATTGCTCGACGCACGTATTTCGTCCTTTGGGATCGTGAGCGTTCATCTTGGAAGTGACCCAAAAGCGCGCCCGCGTGAACGCGATAGGGTCCACGTCGAACATTTCCAGGTTGCCGTGGCGTTCTCGTGTTTGTTAAAAGCGGCCCCGCTTGCAAGGCGTCATTCGCTATCGCGAAGTCGCTTCACCAACATGAGAAACGCTCAGAGGATTGGGTTGAACGCTCAGTCGTCCGGGTCGCCATTAAACCAACTCGATCGCCATCGCCACGGCTTCGCCGCCGCCGAGGCAGAGGGAGTCGATTCCGATGCGGGCGTTACGCTTTTGCATGGCGTGAATCAACGTGACCAGCGTTCTGGCGCCGCTGGCGCCGATGGGGTGGCCGAGGGCGACGGCGCCGCCGTTGACGTTGACTTTTTCGTGGGGGATGTGCAGGTCCTGCATCGCGGCCATCGGGACGACGGCGAACGCTTCGTTAATCTCGAACAAATCGATGTCAGATACCTTGAGCGACAGTTGATCGAGCAGCTTTGAAATGGCGCCGATCGGTGCCGTGGTGAACCATTCGGGCTCGCGCGACGATGTCGCGTACCCGAGAATCCTGGCCTGCGGCGTGATGCCCAGCGCCTCGGCCCGCGCCGCCGACAATACGATCACCGAGGCCGCTCCGTCGTTGATGCTCGACGCGTTGCCGGCGGTAATCGTCCCGTCTTTGCCGAAGGCGGGCTTGAGTTGGCGAAGTTTTTCCTCGTTGAATTTTTTCGGTGTTTCGTCTTCGCCGACCACGACAATCGACTTACCGGCCGTCGTTTGGACCGGCGCCATTTCGTCGGCGAACGCGCCGCTGGCCGCCGCCGCGATCGCACGCTTAAAACTCGCGGCGGCAAAATCGTCCTGGCGCTGGCGGGAAAATCCATATGCGACGGCACATCGATCGCCGCACGTTCCCATGTGAACGTTGTTGTAAACGTCCCACAGTCCGTCGCGGAGCATCGAATCGACAAGTTCGCCGTTTCCCATGCGATAGCCGGTGCGGGCTTTATCGAGAAGGTACGGCGTGCGCGACATGCTTTCCGTTCCCCCCGCCACAATTACGCCGGCGTCGCCGCACCGAATCGCCTGCGCGGCGAGCATGACGGCCTTCAGTCCCGATCCGCATACTTTGTTGATGGAGGTGGCGCCGACGCGCACGGGCAAGCCGGCGCCAATCGAAACCTGGCGGGCCACGTTTTGACCGAGGCCGGCGCCGATGACGTTGCCGAAAATCACTTCGTCCACGGCATCGGCGGACAAGCCGGCGCGTAACAGCGATGCTTTCACCACCGCCGATCCGAGGGCCGGCGCCGATATTTCGGCAAGAGCGCCCAGAAAGGCGCCGATAGGCGTTCGCATTGCCGCGGCCAGATAGATCGGTTCGATCATGTGTGGTTCCTTGGGTGAAAGATCGGAATTGCGGTAGCGGCGGAATAGGGAAACTCATGGTCCCGACGGATGCCACCCGCTTTTATCGTGGGGCGACGAGTCGTTTTTCGTCCACGGCGCATGGCGCCGTAACATTAGGCGCGCTTCGCGTACGCAACGAGGATAATTCCAAATGGCGTCGGATTCAGCACGCTTGACCCGGCGTTCCATATGTGCCCTAAGAGTCTCCTGCCGACCGACAATTTTCGGGTCGGATGGCCGGTATTCACGCGGCTCCACGATCTCATTCCCAAATTGACCAGGCCGGCGTTTTTCATCGCGGCTCTCAGCGACGCGGGCGTGAAATAGTTCAAATGAATCGGCGGGATAATGAACGGGTCTCGCCGTCCAAACAGGCGATAAGGACCGGCGAAGTTTGGAAGCGCTATCGCGAGAACGCCGTTCGCACTGAGCATCTTCGCCGCCCGCTTGAGCCATGCCAGAGGGTCGAGGGAATGCTCGAGAATCTGGCTCATCACGATCGCCGATAACGGCCTTTCCGCGCGATAATCTTCAAAAAGCACGCTCGAGAAAGTCGCCCCAGGCACATGCGCCGCGGCAAGTTCGGCGCGAGGATCCAAGTCGATCAGGAACGGGCGATATCCAAATCGCGAAAGCAGAAAGCTGAAGCAGCCGTCGCCGCTGCCGACGTCGAGACTGTCGCCCCGCTCCGGCGAGCGGGCAAGGATACCGTCGATAATCGGCCGGCAGTCCGGGCGGTTTTCGTACGAAACGATTTTCGTGCGCGGATCATGCGTCGGATCGCCGCGATAGATTCGCGTCAACTCTGCGAGGGGCGGGCGATTTTCGACGAAGCCGTGGCCACAGGCGCGGCATCTCAATATGTTCCAAGTCCGACCAAACGAAGTTTTCTCGCAATACGGCGCCGCCGGTTCAGCGCAGATCGGACATTGGACGCTATTTTGCGACATGCAATGCCTGCGGCTTAATTTCGCCGGGGCCGAGGGTCACGATCGTCATCGGGTCGAACGGGAAGTCTTCCATCAACTGCTTGAGCGAATCGGGCGTGACGGCCAGCAGCGTGGCCATGTCGAGTTCAAGCGGCCGATATTGCTTGTTGTACATCCATTGGCTGCCGATGCTGCGCATCCGTCCCGAGGGGATTTCGCCGGACAAGACCAGGCTGCTGGCGATTTTATTCTTGGCGCGTTCGACTTCGTCATCCTTGAGATCGGTCTTTACTTTTTGCAACTCGGTCATGGCGATTTCCAGCGCCTCGGTCATGCGTTCGGGATCGGAGGTCAAGGCGAGGTAAAAGCTGCCGCACGCGTCATGCGGATAAAAGCCCAGGTCGGCTTCCTCGGCGATCGCGTTATCGACCAGCGCCCAATAAAATCGGCTGCCGTCGCTGTCGCCGATGACGTCGGCGAGAACACGGGCGGCGAATCGCCGATCGTCCTGAGCGCTTGGGCCGGGGGTCATTCCCATGAGATATTGACGATTGAGTTTCGGGTCGGTCAGATCGACGCGCTTGGATTTGTAAAGCGGGTCGGGTTGATGCCGGGGAGCATCGACGTGCGGCCATTGACCGCAATATTTTTCCGCGAGGTTGACGATCTCTTCGAATTCGAGCTTGCCGGTCGCGGAAAGAACCATGTTCCCGGGGCCATACCGGCTCTTGAAATAGTTCGCCATCTGGTCTCGCTCGAGTTTCTGGATCGATTCGGCCGAGCCAAGAATGCTCATCGAGAGCGGATGGTTTCCGAAATGATCTTCCATGAGGCGTTCGTAAACGCGATGGCCGGGATCATCCAGATACATGGCGATTTCTTCGAGGATCACTTTTTTCTCGGTGGTGAAATCCTCGAGGCGAATGGCCGGACGAAGCAGATGAGACAGATGCTCGACCGCCCGCTCGGTGAATTCGGGAAGGACGTTGGCGTAATACGCCGTCATTTCCTGCGAGGTGAACGCGTTGTACTTGGCGCCGAGTTCGTCAAAAATCCGGTTGACGTCTTCCCAGGTATATTTCGTGGATCCCTTGAACATCATGTGTTCCAGGAAGTGGGAAACGCCGTTGACGGAAGGATCCTCATCGCGCGAGCCGGTCTTGACGAAGAGACCGACGGCGACTGAATGGGCGTCGGGATTCTGCTCGGCGACGATGTCGAGTCCGTTGGCGAGTTGCTTGTAATGAAAAGTAAGAGGCATGGACTGATCCTGAAATCTGGAAATATGGACTATCGGCGACGCCAGAACGCTTTCCCTTAGGGGTTCAGCAGGTCCTGCCAGCTTTTGGCGGTCAGCACGCGCCTGGCGAGCGATTCAAGACGTGAAGTGTCCGAAATCGCCCGCACGGCCGCCTGTGCTTCAGCTGACGGCGCACCAAAACGTGTTTCGGCTTGCACGAGCAGAATCTCACGCAGACTTTGCACGCGTCCCTGTGCGATCCCTTGTGCGATCCCTTGTTCAAGTCCTTGTTCAAGTCCTTGTTCAAGTCCTTGTTCCAGTCCCTTGGCGATCCCTTGCAACATTCCCTTCTCCAAACCTTCTCGGACAATTTCCTGATAAGTCGACGATGCGCTTAGATCTACTCGCATGGGTTGCACTCCTGAATATAAATCATTCACGACAGACGTCGGAAATCGCAGACCAAGCAATAGCTTAACGGCGGTCCATATTTCCGGCGCTTCCCGGCCGGTGGCATCGCGATCGATACGCCGACGAACTTCGGACATCACTCGGCGAACCGCATCGAGCGGTCCCGCCGCCACCGCGCTCACCGGCGCGAGGGGAAGCGTCCCGAGTCCGCCCGCGAGGAAAAATTCGGCCGCCTGTTGCCACACGCGAATCAGCCGGTATCGAAACTCCAGCAGCGCGTCGTCCGCCGCCACATCGCGAATAATTCCGGTGGCGCCGGCGTCGGCCTCCGGCCGAAGCAAAAAAACAGTGCTTCGAACGGGCAGCGCGTGTCGCCATCCCAACACAACATTATAGAGCAGCGTGCGACGATCGATATTCGGATCTGGATTTGCCTGAAACTCCAGATGTCCGATATAAGGATTGGCGCCTCCGACGCGAAGCACTTTATCCGCGGCCGGGCTGATGGACGATACGTCGGCGTCAATGACCGTTACCTGGCCCTCCGCCGGAAGCCCGGCCGCCGCCAGCCAATCCGCCGGGTGCAGTTCCACCATGTGCTTGATCGAGGCGTCGTATTTCTTAACCATGCGATCCGCTCACGGCAACTTAAGCGCCTTGGGCCCAACCGTCACGATGGTAAACGGGCCCGCATCGTGCTCCTTCAAATAAGCGTTCACCTGCTCGACCGTCACCGAATCGATGGCTGATTTAATTTCTTCCAGCGTTCGAATCCGGCCGCGCAGAAAAAAATCATGGGCGATGGCGCCGGCGCGGGCACTGGTGGATTCGCCTTGCATGATCGTACTGGCCTTGAGGCCCGTCTTCGCGCGGGCCAGCTCGGCCTCCGTCACGCCATCGCGCAAACGGGTCAGTTCATCAAGAAAACAATCAAGCGTCGCCTGCGCCCGCTCGTTGCTGGTGCCGGCGTAGCCCATGATGCTTCCCTGGCCTTTTAAACTGCTGTATCCAGCCCAGACGCTGTAGCAAAGGCCGCGCTTTTCGCGGACTTCCGTAAAGAGCCGGCCGCTCATTCCGCCGCTGAGAATCTCACACGCCATTCGCACGGCGTAATACTCGGGATCGGTCTCCTGTACCGAAGGCCACGCGATGCCGATGTGCGTTTGTTCGCTCTGCTGAACCTCATGATGAAAACGTCCCGGCGGCGGCATCGTCACGATGTCCCCGGCGGCGGCCCCTTTCCAGTCGCCGAACAGCTTCTCCGTCAGTTCACGCATCTGATCGAACTCAACATTGCCCGCCAAGGCCAGAATCGCGTCGCCGGCATGATATCGGCGTGCGTGGTCGGCCTTGACGAGATCGAGCGTCAGCTTTTCCAGATCCTCGGTTCGCCCCATGGAATTGCGGCCGAAAGGGCTGGGGAAATGCCACTCGCGAAGTTTGATCATCAGCTTTTGCCGAGGCTCGTCTTCGACCCCTTCCAGGGATTGAAGCGCCAAGTCGCGGGCCGCTTGAAAGCCCACTTCCGGCATATGCGGCCGCCGGACGATGTCGGCGAAAGCGGCAAGTCCCTCGATCACCTTCGGCCCAACGCCGGCGCATCCGAATCGCGTGTGAAAAACGCCGACGCTGCTGGACCGTTGCAGCCCTAAAAAATCGAGGTAGTCGGTGAGTTGCCGGCTGTCGCGTTCGCCGGCGCCGCGAAGAACCAGGTCCGACAAAACCGTGGACGACCCGGAGCGGTCGATCGGATCGGTCGAGGCGCCTGCCGATACAAGCAACGTCATCGCCACCGACTGCATGCCGGGCATCTGCTCCGCCAGGAGGGTCAAACCATTTGGAAACGTGTGTTGAAAATAGCGCTCGGCCAACGAAACTCCTTTTTTCCGAATCCTTTAAGAGTATATGCCGACTGCGCCACCCGGCCCAGCCCTGCTCCGCTTGAGCATTTTACCGAATACAACCTTATTGGCAATAAATGTTTAGCTTTCGGAACTTTACCAAGGGCGGATTGACTGACCGTGTCGCTCTGGATCATAATGGCTGTTCGAGCACGGCCAAAGCTTCCCGACACGGCGCCTGAGTGTCTATCCGTTTTAACTCATGAACATTTCGATCCAGTGCCCGGCCTGCCAACATCGATACACCGTGGATGACGCCGCGCTCGGTCCGCGGGCCAAATGCAGCCAGTGCGGCCGCGTCTTTGCCGTCGTCGCGGCGCCGGCATTGGATGACGACGATCCGTTCAGGCATGCGTCGTTTGAGCCGACGGCGAAGGCTCCGACGGCGCCGGCGCCAAAGTGGAAATTGCCGCCCGTCCCGATCATGGACAATTCGTCCATGGATTCGACCCTGGAGCCGGCGCCAGTCTCCCGTCCCGCGTTCGGCCGCAAGCGCCGGGACCGCCGCACGGTCGCGACCGATACCCTGGCATCCTATATCCTATTCCTTTTCGTCGCAGCCTCGGTCACGCTCGGCGTCTATGACAGCGCGGGGATACTCTCGCACATGGACGCGTTTACGTCGCCCTGGATCCTGATCGCAAATATCTGGGGATGGGTGGTGAGCATCGATGCGCTCTTGTTTACCGTCATTGGGCCGATGCTGCTGCTTGGCGTGTGGATCGCGTCAAGAATCGCCCGCTTCGCGCTGGTGGATGACGCCTATCTGCGAGCTTGCGCGGCCGTCGGCCCGGCGTTGGCGCTGGGCGTGCTTGGCATGTTGACCGTCGGCCCGCATCGCTTTTTGTGCTTGCTTTCGATCATTCCCGCGCTTTATTTAACCCTCAGAATTTTTTTCGATCTGGACTGGGCGCAGGCAGCCGTTGGTTTCGCGACTGGAGTCATCGCCTGCGTTCTGGCGTCGCTGATGGGGTATGTGGTCGTCGAGCGGATGATCTCTGCGGGCGCGCTCGCGCAGGTGCGAGCGAGTTTTGTGCCGATCGAACAGAATCTGCCGTCCGTGGCGCCCGCCAGTGTCGCGTCGACGGCAAGTAAATCGGCTTCGACACCGTCGTCGCCAGCGCGCGACAATCGGCCGCTTTTACAATTACGCGACCTCGTCAACAAGAAGATCAACGCGGATCATTCAATGGCCACCCGCGAGCAACTGGCGCCGGACGTGGCTGACCTTCAGCTTCGCTTGGAATCGCTGCGTACGGCGTTCCACGACGACCCGCTATTTGACGATGTGGCGGAAGACATCGCCGTCTTGCGGCAAACGGTCCTGGCGTTGCCGTCCGGCAAGATCGATCCCTCTGTTTTTCAAGAGGCGCCGGACGCCGAGGATTGGACAACCGGGAACTTGTCGCGCGGTCGATTGGCCGGCGAGGTTTCCGTTGGCCCGTTCAGGTTCCAGCCGCCGCTGGAGATGAAACTTGATTCAGACGCCTCGCACGCCAACGGCGATAGCCCGACCTGGATCGACGCCGCCGCCCCCCAGGCTCGGCTATCGGTTTCGATATTTCGCCGAAATAACGCCAGGCAGCGCCGTCCGGTCTTGTCGGATCTGCCCGCCGTCCGTCGCGCCGCGGAATCGGCGGGATATTTCGCGATCGACACGACTCAAAGCGCCGTCTCGTTCGGGCAGATCAACGGCCTTTTCTTCACGCGCGTAACAACCCTTGCCGATGCGCCGGGTCCGCACGCGATCGTTTACGCGGCGGCGGTGGATAACGACCGATGGTTGATCGTTCGTTTAGAACTTCCTCCGGGCAACGGCCCCCTGCCGAAAATTATGGACGCCGCCGCGCGTACGATCCGTCAGATGGATGCCAGCCCGGCGGGCGCCGATCAACCGCCACGTTAGGAAATTGAACTCTCCGATATCGTATCTCATCCGTCTTCCCGTGCTGAGACGCGGAACACAGGCGGACGTCGGTGTGACAGTTCAATTGAGGCCTCTGAGATCGAGTTTGAGAAATACTGTTTTCGCGTTTACCTTTTCCGTTCAACGCAGGTTTTTTTATGCACAGTTTACGAAGCTTCGTGATCGCCGCGGCATTCGCTCTTAGCCTTTCATGTGCGCTTGTCGCAATCGCCGAGGGACCGGCGAGCGAGGGGAAATCGCTCCTTGAACTCACCGCCGGGAAGCCAGAACTGGCTCAACGCGTGGCGCCAAGTTCCGCGCTGGTGACGGTCGATGCAAAAAAAAATCCCGCGGCGGCCGGACTCGTGGTCAGCATCCAGCCCGGCAAAGAAAGTTTTCCCGGAGTGGCGATCAAACCTGAAAATGGGCCGGCGTGGGACCTGTCGACTTACGGCCATGTCGAGGTAAAGGTAACTAATCTCGGCGCCGGGCCGCTCGCCCTGACCTTACGCGTGGACAATGCCGGCGATTGGAGGACCGAGCCGTGGAATGCCGAGCAATCGACCATCCAAGCGGGGGAGACGGCAAGCCTCGCCACGACTTTCGGATACTCCTATGGCCACAAAAACGGATACAAGCTCAATGCCGCCAAGGTGAATCAGGTGCTGGTGTTCGCGGGTAAATCGGATGCGGTTCAGTCGTTTCGAATTGAATCGCTGAAAGCCGCGGGGACGGCGGGGGAGAAGTTGCCGGTGGATCCCAAAGCGATTCGGACGAAGCCTGCCGGTGGGATTTTGCTGGGGGACGGCGTGGCAATCGACGTGGAGAAACAGGTTCACGCCGACGGCGCCCGGGCGTCGCTCGAGGGCGGGGAAAAAGGCGGACTTCTGATCACGTTTGAAGACGGACACCCCGACGCGAAAGTCGCGCTGAAGCCGCCGGCCGGGCGATGGGATCTGCGCGACGCGATCGAGGTTCGAGTACGGTTGCGGAACGCCGGGTCGGCGCCGATTACGCCTCGCGTTTGCCTGGACTGCGGCGGGGCGACCTCGGATTGGATCGCCGCGACCCGGCCTCTCACCGCCGGCGCCGAACAAGTATTGACCGTCGAATTCGCCGGGACGGTTCCCTGGCGGGCTATCGAAAAACTCGATCGCACGAGTTGGACCGGACAGCCGAATACCGGCTCGCGCATCACCAGCGACGCAGTATCGGCGGTGATGATCTCCGCGGATCACGCGCCGGCCGGCGCGGCGCTGAGAGTCGAATCGATCGTCGCCGGACTGGCTTCGGATTTGAAGTTGCCCGGGTCGCTTGGACAGCGCCCGCCGGTCGGGGGCGATTGGGTGAAAACGTTCGACGACGAATTTAACGGCACGACCCTCGATCTTTCCAAGTGGAACGACCAGGGCAACAACTACTATGACGATCAGAGCCACTGGAGCAAAAACAACGTGATCGTCGGCGGCGGAGTGGCCAGGTTACACTATGAGAAAAAAAAAGGCCGCCAGAACGACAGCCCCGCCGGGAAGGAAACCAACTACGCTTCAGGCTATCTCGACACGTTCGGCAAATGGACCCAGCGATACGGCTACTTCGAGTCGCGGATGAAATTGCCCCGCGCGCCGGGCCTGTGGCCGGCTTTCTGGATGATGCCCGACCGCGGCGCCAAGGCGGCGCATCCGTGGGAGCGCGGCGACACCGCCAACGGTGGAATGGAATTCGACATCATGGAGCATCTCACCCGCTGGGGTCCCAACCGCTACAACATCGCCTTTCATTGGGACGGCTACGGCAAGAGTCATAAGCAGACAGGCACGGAAAAAATCTATCTTCAGCCGGATAAGGACGGATTTATCGTCAGCGGAATTCTCTGGACGCCGGGACTGGTGGTGATATACGGGAATGGCCATGAGGTCGCGCGTATGGAAGATCCGCGCGTGGCCAGCGTCCCGGCGGATATGATGTTCACGTTGCCCATGGGCGGATGGGACAACAACGAATTGGACGACGCGCGTCTGCCTGCCGATTTTGAAATCGATTATGTGCGGGTCTGGCAACGGCGCGATCTCATCGAGAAGCGGGCGGAAAAGTGAGTCGCTTTTTTTATTTCGTCGGCTTCGCGTCGTCGAAATCGATCCGCACGACATAGACCAGTTGCTTGAGCGTTTGCCCGACGTTCCCCTTGTCCCGTTTGAGAAGCGAAAACGTGTAAGGGCCTTCCTTGCGTTCCAGGTAGATCGGCTCGACGACGCCGCCGGTAACGGTTTGGCCGTTGACGAGGGTAAGGGTGTAGGACATCTCGCGCACGGGATAGGATTTGCCGGTGAATTCCTTGATATCGCTGCCGCTTTCCTTGAAATGCCATTCCTTTTCGTCGTATTCGCTGGTGGCGACCGCGGTAAAGCGAGCGATCAGTTTGAAGGGAATGTCGCGGTATTCCTTTTGAGATTCGATCCAGACGCGGACGGGTTTCTCGCGGGTGTGGGAAAGATGGCCATGAATTTTTTCGCCGTTGCTAAGGGAAACGGTTCCGTCGCGCACGTCGGGATCTTTGGCCGGGGCGAAGGGGGAAGGCTGTGATGCGGGGGTATCGGGTTGTTTGGATCCGGTCGGGCGCTTGGCCTGGCCCAGCAACCAATCCACGTCCGAATCGGAAGAAGGCCGGGTCGTCGGCCGGGTGGACGGTCCGGCGGCGAACGCGGCTACGGACAATAACAGCGAAATCACGAGGAATCTAAGCATGTTCGCGCCTCTCTTAGAGCAACTTGCCAGCGGTCAAATGCAGCGCCGGCCGATTAATATACCATCGTGACCGCAGCCGCGCTCAACTTCGCCATCGCCCGCGTTCCCGCCGGCCGCTGGGCTGTCGGGGTCAGCGGCGGCGCGGACAGCGTGGCGCTGCTTCGCTTATTGCATCAGCGATCCGATATCACGCTGCACGTCGTTCATCTGGATCATCAGACACGAGGCGCCGATAGCGCCGCAGACGCCGATTTTGTCCGAGACCTGGCCGGCCAACTTGACCTTCCCGTGACCGTGGCGCTGCGCGGCGATATCGAAAAGACAATCGAAAACCTCCCGGCAAATCCTTCCTCGCGCTATCGCTCGCTTCGGCTGGCCCTCTTTAAACGAACGGTCACCGAGCACGCGTTGTCCGGCGTTGTCCTTGCCCACCACGCCGACGATCAGGCCGAAACCGTGCTTCATCGCCTGCTGCGCGGATCGGGTCCGATGGGCCTGGCGGCGATGCAGGCGCTGATCGAAATCGACGGCTTACGAATCCTGCGCCCGCTGCTCAATCGGCGCCGGGAGGAACTGCGGAAATTTCTCCGCGCCGTCGACCAGGCGTGGCGCGAAGACGCCAGCAACCGAAGCGACCGATATTTTCGCAATCGGCTGCGCGCCGCTCTGGCCGTCCATCCGGAAACAGCCGCCGAATCGGTGGTCCTCGGCGACGCCTGCCGGGAACTGCGCGCGTGGGCGCGACGCGCCGCGCCGACGCTGGCGGCGGAATTTCAATCGCGTCAGCTTGCCGATCTTCCGTCGCCGCTTGCCGGCGAGTCGGCCCGGCGATGGCTGATCGATCGCAATGTCCCACCCGATCAAATCGCGCCCCCGGTCGTCGCGCGACTCATATCCATGGCCGGCGACGCGGGAATCAAAGCCGGAAATTTTCCCGGCGGTATTTTGGTGCGGCGAACCAGGGGAATTATCCGAGCCTGCCCGCATAACGAATAGTTTCAACGTCCGGTGGCGGCCGTTCATCCGCCATTCCCGAAACTATTTGACCAGCGAAAAAATTGATTTGGCGATCATCACTTCTTCATCCGTCGCGATCACCCGCACGCACACCGGCGAATGATCCGAAGAAATGCGCGTCGCGTCCGCATCGGCGCCTGTTTTGGATCGATCGGACTGGCCGACAGTTTCGTTTCGCTCCTGGTCGATTCGAATCCCCAGAAAATCCATGTCCGCGCAGATGCTTGAGCGGATATCCGTCGCGTGCTCGCCGATCCCGCCGGAAAAAACGAGCGTGTTCACTCCGTTCATGGCCGCGGCCAGCGCCCCGATCCATTGCCGCGCGCGGTAGCAAAACAGATCCACCGCCTCGGCGGCTCGAACGTCGGTATCCCGCCGGGAGGACAAATCGCGCATGTCGGAGCTTGTCCGCGATATGCCGATCAGGCCGCACTCATGGCTGAGGAAATCATCCATGCGCTCGGGCGCCATTTTTTCGACGCGCATCAGATAAACGAGCAATCCCGGATCAAGATCGCCGGGCCGGGTCCCCATGACCAAACCCGCCAGCGGGGTAAAGGCCATCGTGGTGTCGATCGGTTTCCCGCCATGCACGCCGGCCATGCTGGCGCCCGATCCGAGGTGGGCGAGAATGACTTTTCCGTTGGCTTCTTTTTTCCCGCCGACACGTCCAAGTTCTTCCATCAGGTAGGCGTACGAGAGACCATGAAATCCAAACCGCCGCAAACCCGCTTCGTCGTACTTGCGCGGGATCGGCAGCAACCGGGCCACCCGCGGCATGTCCCGGTGAAATGCCGTGTCGAAACACGCCACCTGCGGCAGATCGGGAAATCGCTCATGAAACGCTTCGATCAACGCGATTTCCCGCGGCAAATGCGCCAGATCCAATGGCTGCGTGCGCTTTAGCTCGGCGATTAATTCCCCGGTCACCAATTGGTGATCGACCAGATGCACGCCGCCATGAACGACGCGGTGCCCAACGCCGTGAATGGACCGACGATCGATCCGCTGGAGAATCCAATCGATCAACCGATCGGCGGCGTGGCGATGGTCCGACGCGTCGATGGGCTGGTGAATCGGCGATCGAGAACCCGGCGATGTCGCCGTCAGCGCGGTCCCGGGCGTGCCGATCCGCTCAATCTGCCCGCTCAACGTTCGTTTGGGCGGATCGCCGTGTTCGAACGCCGCGAACTTGATGCTCGACGAACCGCCGTTGATGGTCACGCCCACGCTCATGACCGGGTCTGCTCCACGTTTTCAATAGCGGCGGCCAGCTCGCCGAATTCACGTTTACCGTCGAAGCGAATCCCGTTGATGAAAAACGTCGGCGTGCGCGTCACGCCGCTGGCGAGCCCGCTCCGGTGATCCGCCGCGACGCGCCTCGCGAAGCGCTCCGACGAAAGATCGGATTGAAAATGATACGGCTCAAGCCCGATTTTCAGCGCGTAATGCGTAAGGTCGGCCGCGGCCAGCTCGGCCTGATGCTCGTAGAGCAGATCGTGCATCTCCCAGAACTTTCCCTGCATCCCGGCCGATTCGGCCGCCTGGGCGGCGACCGACGCGTGCGGATGAATGTTGGCGACGGGGAAATTCCTGAAAACAAAACGCAACCTGTCTCCGAAATGCTCCCGCAATTTTCGGACAATCGGATACAGGCGCCCGCAGTAGTCGCACTCGTAATCGCCGTACTCCAACAACGTCAGCGGCGCCTCGGGGCGACCGCGAATGTGATCGGTCTCCGAAACAGGAAGGGTCAACAACTGCGGTGCATTCGAATCGCTCATCGATATTCCTTAATTCCAACGCGATCGCGAACCCTTCGCTCAACGTGCTTCGCCATCATTTGAGCTTCGTTTCTCTCGCAAGAATAGGGGATCATCCGGGCGAATTCCATCGTGTTTTCCGGGTAAATACCTGTGAGGAAACTGCGGCTCCGCCTGGTTTTCCTCGTATCGAGCAATTCTGACATTGCTATGGCGAGCTTGGCTCGCGGAAACACGCCTCGCAAGCGGGGCCGCTAAACGAAAAAGACGCTGCGATTAATTCGTAAAATAGTCTCGTTAAAGCAGATGCCCGCGGACGATTCGCGTTTCAATCTTTGTCTCATCTTCCAGCGGAAACAGCGGGCGCCGTCGATGAACGTAGTCGAAGCTATCGAGGTCCGCGGACGTAATGCCGGGCGTATTAACCCGAATGAAACTCTTGCACACTTCCTCATACGCCGTTACCGGGGCGTGAACTCCCTTTGCGACGATGTATCGAAATTTCGACGGATCAAGTCCGCACGAAGTAAGTTGCACGAGACTCACGGGAAAGGTCCGGCGGGTGGTCAGCATCACGCTCAGGCCGTGCCCGGTCATCGCCACGGCCAGGGGGCCGATGTCGTAATGGGTAATCCCGCCGTGACGCGGACGCAGATCGGTAAAGACGCCGGCGGAAACGTGCGTTACCGTCACGCGATCGCAAAGCGCAGGACCATAAGGAGGACCTGAATTTCCGCCCATGTCCAGCATGAGCGTGGCGCCGACGCCCGCCTTTATCGCCATGTCGGCCGATGCAGGATCGTATAGGCTGACGAAGGATTTTCCGATGTCGGGCCGGTTGAGGAGATGGGCGAGCCCAGTTCCGTCGCCGGGCGATCCGCCGCCGACGTTGTCGCCCATGTCGAGCAGACAAACCGGGCCGGGAAGGGATCGAGCGCGCTGGAGCGCGGCGATCGGGTCGAGAAGTTGGCCCTTCAAATCGTGGCGATGTTTCCAGATCGCGCCGCCCAGTTCCCCGGCGGCGCGGTCGGCGAGCGCGGCGTCACCATCGGCGACGGCAATGGCCGCGGCGCCCATTTCCGCAACGTCGGCGTATGGAAAACCAAGCACCACGCTGCTCGACAGCATCCCGCCTCGCCCGCCGATTTCACGAGCGGCCTTCTGAAGGTCCAGACACGGAGACTGATCGCAACGCTGCCGTTCGATGTTGATGATTAAAGGCGTCAACATCGCCGCCTGCGTTGGAATGATCTCGCCGCGCAGCGTTCGCGCAATAAGGGTGGCGGCCTCGACGCCGCGCTGCCGCTGATCAAGATGCGGATTGGTTCGATAAGCGGTCAGCGCATCGGTCATCTCGATCATCAGAGCCGAAAGATTGGCGTGCGGATCGATCGTTCCGACGATCGGCAGATGATCTCCCGTCCGCGCCCGGACCATGCGCAGCCACTGGTCGTCGGCGTCCGCCGCCGATTCACTCACCGCCGCCCCGTGCGGCGCGACCAGCACTCCGTCCAGAGGACCGGCGTCGATCAAGGCCCTTTCCATCTCCTGCGTCAGGATCGTAAATTCGTCGCCGGCGATAACGCCGCCGGGTAGTGCCCAGGCCGCAAAGAGGGGAATCGCTTCGATCCGCTCCCGCGCGAGACCTTCAATGAATCCGGCCACCTCATGGTTTCCCCAGCCGTCCTGCGAACGGGCGGCGGCGCCGACGAGAAAACGCTGGGCCTTAAAATCGTCCAGCGTTGTCGGACGCGGATTAAAAGTGTTGGACTCGTGATACAAGCTGATGATGCCGACCCGCATGGCTTGGTCTCCAGGTCACGATTGTTTACAGCGGCCTCGCGCGTCGGATACTTTAGTGCACTGCCGCGTTGAACGGGAATCGAATTCCGTTTGCATAAATCCGGAGGGGTTTGAGCGATTAGCCGGTGGCTAAGCGCAGCGACGCCACCGGTATCGTTGCGGAGACCAATCGACCCCGAAGGGGTCGCGGCAGGCGCAAGGATCGCAGCGGTTCTCCAAGAGACGATCGCTGCGACCCCTTTGGGGTCGATGTAATTATCGATCGACCTCCGGGGGTGTCGCTGCGCTCAACCGCCGGCTAGTGGCTGCATCCCGTCGGGATGGGAAAGATGATCCCTATTCAATGGGCGGCGTATCGAGTCGATCGAAAGGAGGCCTGAATGAAAGTGGAACAATCGAAGGAAATCACCCTGGCGATGATCCGCGAAAACTTGTATGCCGCGGTGGTGTGCGACGTGCTGGATTCGCTGGGATTTCGCAACCAGTCGCCGGCGGCGCCACTGACGGCTCAGACGGGGTGTAATATGCTTGTAGGCCGATGCAAAACGACACTGTGGGCCGAGATGCACCACGTCGATCCGCGGCCGTATGAGCTGGAATTGAAGGCGGTCGATGACTGCGAGCCCGACGACGTCTTGATCGCGGCGGCGGGAGGGTCGATGCGGTCCGGCGTGTGGGGCGAATTGCTTTCGACGGCCGCCATGAACCGCAAATGCGCCGGCGTGATCGTCGACGGCGCCGTGCGCGACGTGGCCAAGACAACAGCGATGAAATTTCCCGTCTTCGCCCGCGGCCGATGCATTTATGACAGCCTGCATCGCCAGCGCGTGATCGACGTGGACGTTCCCGTGGAAATCGGCGGCGTGATGTTTTCGCCCGGCGATCTGGTGATCGCGGATGCCGACGGCATCGTGGTCGTTCCAAAAAAGATCGAGCGCGAGGCGATGGCCAAGGCATGGGAAAAAGCGCACGCCGAGAACGCCATCCGCGACGACATTCGCGCCGGAATGAAAGCGGTCGCCGCGTTCGAGAAGTATGGAATGCTCTGACGCGTTAAGTATTTGCGCCATTAGACGTCTTAACGGAAGTCGCTACGATACCTTCATCTTTGCCGGCCAACGCGCCGCCGGCCTCGCGAAGCGCAGACGTAATGTCCCGGAGTGCTATGGAAAACCGATTCGGCTTCAAGGATCTCGTTCTCGCGACGCTGGTCATTCTTCTGATTGTCGTCGTCTGGCTTGGGATGGTCCAACTCGATCGCGTGTTCGTCGCCCTCAAAGATATTCGCCAGAACAATTCCGGCGGCAACGGCGCCGGAGGCGGCGAAGAAATCAATCGGCGCCTTTCGGCCATCGAACGCATGCTGAACGATGCCGGGCCGGCCACGCTTCGTCCCGCCCACTCCACGACCAACCCCGCCGAGGAGTATCCGCACGGCGACCCGTTCGCCAACATCAAGGAAGCCGAAAAACAGCCGGATTTCGCCCGCGGCGATTGGCTGATCGATAATCTCGGAACCAAGCTTAAAACGCTCACGTATCCCGTCGCTAGTGACCTTTATTCGGCCTGGATACAGGCTCGCGTGCTGGACTCGCTGATCTACCAGGATCCTGACACGCTCGAATATCGTCCGCAGCTGGCCCGCGACTGGAACGTGAGCGCCGACGGAATGGTCCTGACTTTTCTCCTTCGCAGGGGCGTGTTGTTCAGCGACGGAACGCCGCTGACCGCCGACGATGTCGTCTATTCCTACGAATTCCTCAACAACCCGAAGATCAACTGTCCCCGCATTCGCGGCTATCTGGAAAATATCAAGAGCGTTCAAAAGAAAGACGAAGACACGATAGTTTTCACGATGAAAAAAACGTATTTCCAAAGCCTGGATTTATGCGGAACGCTGAACATCGTTTCAAGGGAATTCATGTCGCAATTCAAGGAAGAGGAGATCAATACCAATCCGGGTTTAATCCTCGGCACCGGCCCCTATCGAACGCCCGACCCGCAAAGCTGGCGGCCGGGCAAGAAAATCGAGCTGGTTCGCAATGAATTGTACTGGGGCGTCGCGCCGCCGATCGATCGGTGCGTATATCTTGAGGTCGAAGAGGAAGCGGCCGAAGAGACGATGTTCGACAACGGCGAACTGGACGTATTCGCCACCCAGCCCGAGCAATACAAACGGCTGCTGGCCGACCCCAATACCGCCAAGCACGCCAATCATTACGAATATGACAGCCCGATGACCGGCTACTTCTACATCGCCTGGAATGAAAAACGGGCCGGCAAGGATACGCTCTTCACCGACAAGCGCGTTCGCCGCGCGATGACGATGCTGACTGATCGACAGCGTATTTGTCATGACGTTTATCTTGATTATGCGACGCCCACCAGCGGGCCCTTCGCCGCCAGTTCGCAACAGGCCGACCCGTCGATCAAGCTCTGGCCCTACGACGTGGCGGCTGCCAAGGCGCTGCTGGAAGAGGTGGGATTTAAGGACCGCGACGGCTCGGGCGTTTTGAAAAACGACAGGGGAGAACCCTTCAAGTTTCGCCTGACTTACGGCGCCAACAACGCCACGTTTGAGCGCGTGGTCTTGTTGCTGAAAGACACGTACGCCAAGGCGGGCGTTACGCTGGAGCAGGATCCGGTCGACTGGCCGGTGCTTCAAAAGAAGCTGGATCAGCGGGATTTCGACGCGATTGCGCTTGGGTGGGGCGGAACGCCCGAGAGCGATCTGTATCAGGAATTCGATTCCAGCCAGATCGCGGATCAGGGGGATAATTTCATGTCATACTCCGATCCGAAGCTGGACGCGGTTGTGGAGAAGGCCAGGATCACCGTCGACAAGCCGGCCCGCATGACGCTTTGGCATGAGGCCCATGCGATCTTGCATGAAGATCAGCCGTATACCTTTCTTTGCAGCCGAAAGAGCCTGCGGTTCATGGATAAGCGAATTGAAAACGTGCGACGATCCAAGCTGGGGCTGAATTATATTTACGTCTTCTCGATGCCCAATCCGTGGTACGTTCCCAAGGCCATGCAGAGGTATTCGGCTAAATGAAGCTTTGATCCGCGCTGGAATTTTCACCGATCGCCGCGACTATGTTCAGCTACGTTGTACGCCGACTACTTCTGATGCTTCCGACGCTGCTGGGCGTGACGGCGGTGGTATTTTTCGTCATCGCTTCCGCCCCGGGCGGGATCGGCGCGTCGCTGATGTCGGCCGAGGGGGGACTGCGGCCCGAGGAACGCCGGGTGATGCGAGCGTATTACACGGCTCGATACGGGCTGGATAAGCCGCTCATCGTTCAGTATTTCAATTGGCTGAACCACGTCTCGCCGATCGGATTTAAGCCGAAGATCGAGGGGTTCCCGCATTGGCCGATCGGCTTCAAGGCGCCCGACCTGGGCGAAGCGTTCAGCACGCACCGGCCCGTGGCGACCACGATCATCGAGGCCCTTCCGATAACGCTTCTCCTGGAGTTGCTTTCCTTGCCGCTGATCTATGCCATCTCCATCTGGACCGGCATTCGCGGCGCCCGTTCGCGCGGAAAATTCGTCGACGTTACGCTCGGCTTCACGCTGATCGGTTTGTATTCGCTCCCGTCCATCTGGGTCGGCGTCCTGATGATCGGCTTCCTGAGCAACGTCGAATATGTGCACTGGTTTCCCAGCAACGGCCTTCACAATCTCATGTCGGATTCGATGACGTTTTTGCCGACGCGAATTCATGGCCATCTTGAGCGCGGCTGGCTTGTGGACATGGCCTGGCACCTGTGCCTGCCGCTGATTTGCCTGAGTTACGGATCGTTCGCGTTTTTGTCGCGATTGCAGCGCGGAGCGCTTCTGGAATCGCTCGGCCAGGATTATGTCCGCACCGCCCGCGCCAAGGGATTGCCCGAGCGCGCGGTCGTCTATCGCCATGCCTTTCGCAACAGCCTGATGCCGATGATTACCGTCGCGGCCAATATTCTTCCCGGGCTGATCGGCGGATCGATCGTGGTCGAGACGATTTTCGGAATTCCCGGCATGGGCAAGCTGACGATCGACGCGGTTTTTTCGCGCGATCGCGAAGTGTTGATGGCCGTGACCTTAATCGCCAGCCTTCTGCAACTGGTCGGCAATCTGATTTCCGATCTGACGTATGCGGTGGCCGATCCGCGGGTGAGCTATGTCGATTGAACGGGCCGAACTTCGAGAAACGCTCGCTTCGGCCGCGACAACGCCCGTCATGGCGCCGGCGTCGCGCAGCCTTATCCGCCAGGCGTATCACGATACCCTGGCGACCACGTCGGCCCGCATCGGATTGGCATGGCTTTTTCTGCTCGCGTTCTTCGCGGTCTTCGCTCCGTTTCTCGCCAACAGCCATCCGTTTCTCATGAAGATGAACGGAACGTGGAGCAGTCCGGCCCTCCGGCATCTCGCGCCGCCCGACGTTCTTTTGTTGATCGCCACGGGCGCCGCGGCGGTCGTCGGGCTGTGGCGGAAGTTTTCCTTTCTTCGGTCGCTGGGTTTGATTGTCGCCGTCGTGGTCGTCGCGGCGGCGCCGGTTTATCTGCTGGTTCGGCCGCCGGTCAACGTCGATTATTCGAAGTACCGCGAAGCTTTGAAATCCGGCGGCATTCAACGCGCGATATTCGCTCCGGTTCCTTATTCGCCGCGCGATCGCCTGCGCGATCAGCCGAACGCGCGCCTTAGCGCGCCCAATCGCGCTCATTGGCTTGGGACCGACACCAACGGCGCCGATGTCTTCAGCCTCCTTCTTCACGCCTCGCGCATCGCGCTGTCGATCGGCTTTATCGCCACGTCGATTTCCGTCGTGATCGGGATACTGGTCGGCGCGGTGATGGGGTACTACGTCGGCAACGTCGATCTGATCGGCATGCGGGCCATCGAAATCTTCGAAGCCATCCCCCAGCTTTTTTTGCTGATCTCCATCACCGCCTTCATTCAGGATCGAAATATTTACGTCATGATGGCAGTGATCGGCGCCACCAGTTGGACCGGCTATTCCCGCTTTCTCCGAGCCGAATTCTTCACGATTCGCAAATTGGATTACGTTCAGGCGGCGATCGCGGCCGGCCTGCCCCAGCGTGTCATCCTCTTTCGCCATATGCTGGCCAACGCCCTCACGCCGATCCTCGTCAGCACCACCTTCGGCGTCGCCAGCGCAATCCTCTATGAAAGCATCCTAAGCTTCCTGGGCATCGGCCTCGTGGACGAAGCCAGTTGGGGCGCGATGCTTCAGCAGGCCCGCGCGGGCGGCGCGGGTTTTGTCTTGTGGATCGCCATTCCGCCCGGCGCCGCGATATTCCTCACGGTATTCGCGTATAACCTCGTCGGCGAAGCGATTCGCGACGCCCTGGATCCAAAGCTGCGCAAACGGGATTAGGAAATGCCACAACAGCGACCGCTCCTGGAAATTCAAAACCTCAGCGTCGGCTTCGACACCAACCGCGGCACGATCCGCCCCGTCGCCGAAGTATCCCTCAGCGTCTATCCCGGCCAGACCGTCGCTCTCGTCGGCGAAAGCGGATGCGGAAAATCGGTCACCGCACTGTCCATCCTCCGCCTGATTCCCTCGCCGCCGGGACGAATTCTTGGCGGGCGGATTAACTTCGAAGACCGCAATCTGCTCGATCTCAGCGAAAGACAAATGCGCTCGGTCCGCGGCAAGGATATCGCGATGATCTTTCAGGAGCCAATGACCTCCCTGAATCCGGTCTATACGATCGGCGATCAAATCGTCGAAGCCGTCACGCTTCATCAGGGGGTCTCGACGAAGCAGGCGTACGATATCGCCGAAGAATCGCTAAACGACGTCGGCATCTCCGACGCCCACCGCCGCCTTCAGGAATATCCGCATCAGATGTCCGGCGGCATGCGGCAGCGGGTCATGATCGCCATGGCGCTTTCCTGCAAGCCAAAGCTGCTCATCGCCGACGAACCCACGACCGCGCTGGACGTGACGATCCAGGCCCAGATCCTCGAGCTCCTCAGAAAGCTCCAGCGCGAGCGCGGCATGTCGATCCTGCTCATCACCCACGATCTTGGCGTGGTCGCCGAGAACGCGGACGTGGTCGGCGTGATGTACGCGAGCCGGGTGGTGGAATTCGCGACCGTCGAAGACCTGTTCGATCATCCGAAGCATCCGTACACCGAAGGGCTTTTCAAGTCGGTGCCCAAGCTCGGCAGCCAGGTCGACCGCCTGGAAACGATCCCCGGCATGGTTCCCAATCCGATCCGTTTTCCCGCCGGGTGCAAATTTCATCCGCGCTGCCATCGCACGCGGGCATGCGCGGCGGCGGTTGAATCTGGGCAGGCGGCCTTTCCGCCCGGCACGATGATCCCGGCGGAAACCGCGATCGCCACCGACAGCGAAGGGGAGCGATTTTCAGTCCTGAAAAAGTGCGCCGCGGATGAACCTTCGCTCGGCGAAGTGCAGCCGAGTCACTGGGCGGCGTGTCATGTGACCGAAAATTTCGAGCGATCGCCAAGGAGTCTGCCGCAACTGGATCATCGCCGCGAAGTTGTGCCGGCGATCGTGGAAGACGGCGCCATCACGGTCTAACGTTTGAGTCAGACGACGATGCCGCATTGCCACAGATGAAGACCGATGGAAAAGCCCGTTTCGGTGCGCCGGTGCGTATCGGCGGGGAATGAACGGCAGGTTGGAACTAAACCATGACCCAGCACGTCCCGACAATCGCTCCGGTATCCGTGCCATACGCGACTTTGCGCGGCGGCCAGGCGAGCATCCCCGCCGATCCCAACGCCCCGCTGTTGGAAGTGACCGGCCTGCGCACCTGGTTCCCCATCAGGCGCGGCGTCTTCTCGCGCACGGTCGGCTATGTCAAAGCCGTCGATGACGTCAGCTTTATCGTCCGCGCCGGCCGGACGCTGGGACTTGTCGGCGAATCGGGTTGCGGCAAAACGACCGTCGGCCGAACCATCCTCCGCCTGATTCCCAAGACCGACGGCGCCGTCCGGTATAAGGGGAAAGATTTCTTCGCCTATCGCGGCGAATCGTTGCGGCGCCTTCGCCGGCAGATGCAGATCGTTTTTCAGGATCCGGTCAGCAGCCTCAATCCCCGCATGACCGTCGGCAATATCATCGGCGAGCCGATCGAAGTGCATGGCATCGCCGTCGGCCAGGAAAAGCGCGACCGCGTCGCCGGGCTGTTGCGGCGCGTCGGCCTCGATCCGTCATACGCCAGCCGATACCCGCACGAATTTTCCGGCGGCCAGCGCCAGCGCATCGGCATCGCCCGCGCCCTGGCGCTCAGTCCCGATTTCATCGTCTGCGACGAACCGGTTTCCGCGCTGGACGTCTCCATCCAATCCCAAATCCTCAATCTGCTGGACGACCTGCAAAAAGAACGGCATATCGCTTACCTGTTTATCGCGCATAACCTCGCCGTCGTCGAACATTTTTCCGACGACGTCGCGGTTATGTACCTGGGAAAAATCGTCGAGCAGGCGCCGGCGGCGGAGTTGTACGCTAATCCGAAACATCCATATACCGCGTCGTTGCTGTCGGCGGTTCCCGAGGCCAACCCGCGACCCACGCGCCGGCGAATCGTATTGCCGGGAGAAGTGCCGTCGCCGTCCAATCCGCCGACCGGCTGCGCGTTTCACCCGCGCTGCCCGTTGACCCGGCAATGCGCCGCCGCAGCCGCCGCCAACGAAACGGTACAGATCAGCAGCGGCGGGAAAACCGTTCGCGTGATGTCAAAATGCGTCTCGCAAACGCCCGTTTTAACGGCGACTGCAATAAATCCGGATCACGTCGCCGCGTGCTGGTTCAGCGGGTGACGATTTACGCCGCGGGGAACGCGTCGTTTGCGAAATGTTGGCGGCAATACGGTTCACCGCGGAAGAATTAATGCGAACTGCACTGTTCCCACGTTGAAATGAGAGGTTTTATCGTTGCGTCGTCGGCTCGCCGGAATTCGGAAAAAGCAGATACGGGAGCATATTCGATACGGTTGCAGGACCGATTCCCTTGATCAATCGCAGGTCCTGCGGTCCCCGGAACGGCGGATCGTTTGGATGTTTCTTCAACCATCCCTCGCGAAATTCGACGATAGCCTGGGCCTTTTTTTCTCCGAGTTGCGGTATTGCCGCCAGCTCGCGCCAGTCGGCGGTATTTGGATCGAGCCGATTGGCTAACTCGGCCGAACGCGCTCCGGCTTCAGGTTGGGGATCGTCGATAAACGACTGATTGCACGCATAACGGCCGGCAAAAACCGCCGCCAACACCGCCAGCAGGAGTAGAACGGCTTTGCGCTGCGAGGCGTTCCACGGAAAATCTCCGCCGGGTCGCGCTACGGGCATGGCGGGTCCTATTTCTTCGGCGGGCGGAATTTTTCCTTCATCGTTTGCAGCTTTTGAAACGCCGGCTTTGGCCGAAGCATTTCGTCGAACAAACCGCCGCCGGGCAGCGAAGGCTGCATGTCCGAAAGGTTCGCCCACGCGATGCTCTCGACGAACGGCTTGCTGAACGCCATGTGATAGACCGCTTCGATCCAGTCGGCCTGAAGCTGCGAGTCCCACGGCCGGCGCCACCGCCCGGCCAGCGCGGGATTCGGATTGCCTTCGATATCGGGCGTGTATCGCCCCGGGATTCCGACCGCCGTGATGAAAACCGGGCGGCCCAGCGTCGAAAAACGATCGAGCATCGTGCTGAGTTGAAACAAATCGCGGGTAAAATTCCCCGGCTCCGGCACGCCCATCTCGATTTCCAGCGCGAACGCCTCGAAGCTGATCCCCGCCTGCGTCACCATTTCCGCATACAGCATCGGCGGAACGCTGGCCTTGGGCCGGGCATGATATTCGCCGAACGGATGGGTAATGGTGATCATGGTGCGGGCGTTGGGCAGCAGCGTCTTGACCTGCTGCACCAAAAGTCGGGTCAGCTCGATGATCTGCTCGAAGGTGAGGCTGAAAGCGGTGTTGGTCTCCATCCCCCCGACCACGTTCCACGCCGCCACGGCCCGGCGATATCGCGTCACCACTTTTTGCACGAAGTCATACGCCATCTCCCGCAGCATATCAAAATCGTGCTCCCAGATGACCATCCAATCCGGCACGCTCGCTTCGTCGAGCCGAATAAGCGGACCGGCGATCGTCGGTATCCGGCGGCGGCTGAGCGTTTCCACCCAGTCGTCCAGCGCCTCGGTCACAAACGTGTTTTCCTGCGGCTGAAGCTGTTTCCAGCTCATGGGCAAAACGCAGTAATCAAAATTCGCCGCCAGCGTTTCCTTGTATCGCTCGTCTCTCACCGACGGTTCGACGCGACAGCCAAAGACGTGCTTGACGAATCCGTTGGCCGCACGCCGGCGCCCCAGCAATTGCTCGGCGTGGAACGCGGCGAGTTGCTCGGAAAGATCGATGCCGATGGCGAGGGCCTTTTCGGCCAGCCGCGACGCTTCGGTCGGGTCGTGCAGTTTTCCCAGCGCGTCGGCCAAAAGATTTTGCGCCTCGCCGAAACGGACGGTGAATCGATCGGTTTTGGGAAAATCGAATAGATTCCAGTCTTCCTGCTTCTGAACGATCTTCATCAGCCGAAATCGGGCCAGTTCAACGACGAGGTTGTACGCCTTGTCTCGCGGCGGCAGGCGCGTCGTTTCCAGTTGATAGCATCCGAGCGGCGCGCAATCCCAAAGAAGCGACAATCCCGAGGCATGTTCGTCCTTGCGATCGACGATCAACACCCCGTCGCGAAAAAAGACTTCTCCGGGAATCGGCACGCTCTCGGGGCCCATGGCGGTGGCGCCGATTGGCTGAAACTCGATGACGCGCTGGCCATCCCGATAAATCTCAAACTTGATCGGCATACTCCGCTCGGCCCAGACATGCTTCGTCGGCCCGACATTCCTTTTGTTGGCGCATCCTAGCAGAGTTCACCGCCGCTTCAAATCTTCCCGGCCTTCCCCTTTTCATCCGATCAATCGACTTCGTAGTACAGCGGCGAAGCCCGCTCGAAATAAGCCGTCTGCGGAATGACCTGATTGTCGACTTGCACCTGCCAGCGCAGCCGAAGGCTGTCCAATCCCATCGTTCGCGGCCCCGCTCCCCGCGGAAATGGGAAAAAGGCGCTGATCGTCTGGTTCTGGCCCGGCGCCAGTTGCAGCGGCTTTGGACCGTGTACCTCGGGCTGAAGGAACGGCTGCAATGTTCCGCTGACAAGATTCAGCGTCGATGGATCAAACGAGACCTTCGCCTGACCGTTGTTCTCAAAACGCATTCGCACTTCGATGGCCGGCGGAGCATCGGCCGTCGATCCGCCCCGGCGGATCCCGATCACGGAAACCATCACCGACAAAGGCGGCTGCTGCGAATCGGCGCCTTTTCGGAAGACGTCAACTAGCGCCGGCGCCGGGGCATAGCGATAACCGGCCAGATAGGGCGACTGTGGAGCGCAACCCCCGACAAGCGCCGACATGAGCAAGCCGCAGAAGCCGCCGATCAGTCGAATGGACATGTTTCTCCTGGTTGAGCGCCCGCAAAGTGAAGCGCCGAAAGTGCGACTCCTATGATTGTAACGTTGAATCCGTGGAGGAGGCATTATGCAAAAATTCATCTCGCGGGTTTCGTATCCTGACCGTCATGCTTGTTGCGACGAACGCATCGCCCCCGCGCGCCAGCCGACGATCGAATACGAGCCTTCGCTTTGGCAGGCCTGCTCCTCCTCCTGAGGGGTTTTTTCCGATTTTTAACTTTCCAGCCGCAAGGCTAAAACGCGATACCGCGGTAGCTTGGTGTTCAACTATTGAGTCCCCGCTCCATGTCTACATTTTCTCCTCGCACGTCGTAGACCATCTTTGAAATCACCAACTTCAAGGAAAGTGCGCGCAAAAAAGCCCGGTCTCTTTCAAGACCGGGCTTTTCACTCAGTGAAAGTGAATAGTCGGAATTTCCTGACGCACACGTCGCCGTGGGCGCCCACCGATGAATCTCAAATTTCAAATCT
>DASZME010000044.1:0-58843 GCA_035551995.1 Tepidisphaeraceae bacterium | reverse complement strand
CGACGCGCCACGCAAGCAGAGCGGCTAAACGATCCGGAGCGCTGCGCATGCGACGTATTATTTTGGCGTCGTCAGCATCACCACGGGCTGGGTCGCCGGCGCCGTGGTGGGATGCTTGCCGCTCCCGATGGTCTGGCCTGGAGTCAGGTCGCCCTTGAAGTCCTTGCTAATCGACTTCAGATACCAGGTGATTGCCTGAATATCATTGGGCTTTAGCTGGCCGTCAAAGCTCGGCATCACGTTCTGATAACCCTGCACGATCTTCGCCGCCGGTCTCAGGACCGACTCTTCGATATAAGCGTCATCGGCCAGCACCGATCCGCCCCCTTCGAGGGGAACGGTCGAACCGTAAACGTCCACCCAGCTTGGGCCGGTAATCCGTACGTTAGGCTCGACGGAATGGCAGGTCGCGCAGCCGCGGGTTTTATACAGTTCCTTGCCGCGATCGATAAACGACATCCGCTTTTGCCAGTCCAACTTGTCGGCCATCCATCTATCGTAGTCGGCCTTATCCTGAACGACGCAGTCGGCCCGCATGGTCGAATGGTTTTGGCCGCAGTACATGGCGCAGTAAATGTCGAACGTGCCTTTCATGTTCGGCTCAAACCATTCGCGGTTATACCTGCCGGGCACCGCGTCCTTTTTCATGCGGAACGCGGGAATGTCCAGATCGTGCAATACGTCGGCGGATTCGAGAATCATCACCGTCGGCCGATCGACGACCAGATGCAGTTCCGGATCGGTCAGGCCCGTGTCGTAGGTAAACGACCAGTTCCACATCTTCCCGCTGCACGTGACCAGCGTGGCGTTGGGCGGCATTACGTTGGCGTGCAGGAAATTGCGGAAGCCGTACCAGAAAATAACGAACACCAGAAGCGTGGGAATGATTGTCCAGGTCAGTTCCAGCGCGGTGCTGTGGCCGCCGGTGGGATCGTGCTTTTTAACGCCGTCGCTATGGCGGTATTTGATCACGAAGATCACCAGCGTCGCCATGATCAACGACGAGAAGAAAATATTGATCGCCAGGATGAAATAGAACAGGGGGTCGGCGTGGTCCGTGGCGTCGCGCGTGGCCGCCTGGGGGAGCCAGAAGGAGTAGGTTTGAACAGCCAGTAGTGAGTGAAACATACGCTCTGCTTTCGGTCGTCTTCGTCGTCAATCCGGCTCACCGGGTCGTCGATCCGTCGTCACCGGATCGTCGAGCGCCCCGCGAGCGAGGCCGCTAAACGGGGTGCTTTCTTTCGTACCGCTTGAGGAAAAAGATGGCGCCGCCGACGAAAAGAATCATCACCGCGCCGCCAAGCTTCATCAGGTTAATGGCCACCCACGCGTACTTTCCCTGTTTCCCGTCGAACTGGAAACAGGTGAGAACGAACTGGTCGATCGTGGTTCCGATCTGGTTGTTCGAGGCCTCGACCAGCGACAATCGCATCGTCGTCGGGTCGAACTTCACGCCATAGAGATATCGCGAAATCATTCCCTGCGGCGTGGCGAGAACCACGACGGCCGGGTGAGAATACTGCTGCGCCTGGCCGACGAATTTGTATTCGACCCCGGCGGCCTGCGTCACCCGGTCGATCTGGAGTTTATTGCCGGTGAGTAGATGCCAGCCGTCGGTCGAGCCGTCGCGGGCGTAATCGTGGAGAAACGACTGTTTCTTCTGGGCGGCCAACGCCGGCGTTTCGTTGGGGTCGATGCTCAGGAAAACGACTTCATAATCCGGCCCGGCATTTAGCCGAACGTCTTTCAACGAATCGACCAGCCCGCGCGAAACCAGTCCGCAAAGCATCGGACAACGGAAATAGCCGATCTGGAGCAGCACCGGTTTTTTGGCGTTATCGAAATATTGTCGAAGCTGAACGGCCTTTCCCGAATCGTCGGTGAACCATGCGTCCAGCGGCAGCGGGGCGTTGAGGTGTTCGACGACGCTCACTTTTTTGGCCGACTCGGGGATGAAGACCGGGTTGGCGTCCACGCCGGGTCCCATGCCGTCGGCAAAACCGGCTTGCGCGGGAAGCGCGGCGGACAGAAGGGCCACCAGCCCTAAAGCCAGAACAATTGGCGGAGAGTGTTTGTGTTCGATTCGCATACTGATCTTATGCACGCGGCGGTTTCGCCAACTCTTCGACAACCAACTATTCGGCTCGAGCCGCCGGTCCGGACGCCGGCTGGGTGGAAGGCAGTTTTCCGCCGCTTTCCACTACTTTTTTCATCGCGGCGTCGATGCCGCCCAAATGGACTTTCTGGCTGTCGCGCATGTCGATCAGCCAGGTATTGGGGCTATTTTCCCACTGGGCGTCCATCTCGATTTTTTCTTCCTGCCGGAACCATGCCTCCACGCCGAAGTAGATGACCAGGACCAGCAGACCGGAGACGGCGCCGATGGTCAGCACGATCGGGGTATTGGCCTCTTGTTTCATTGCCATGGGACGCCTCACATCTCAAAAGACAGAATGAGTTGTCAGTTGTCAGTAATGCTAAAAGGGGCCGATATTCTCTTCACTAGCAACAAAGACAACTGACAACTGACAACTAGCAACTTCTTCAAATATTCTCAAACACCAGCGAATCGGCCAACCTTGGATCATGGATCGGGCGAAGGGCGGCGCTGGACGCCAATCGGCCATACGCGGCGATCAATACGCCCAGCAATCCGACGGCGGCGCACACATTAATTACGATGTTGATAAGTTCCGGCCCGGTGGCGCCGATCTCCGGCATCACCAGCCAGTACATATCAACGGCGACAAACACAAACTGCCAAACCGCCCAGAACACCAGCAGATTCGGCCTGCGTTTCGGAAAACGCGACAGCAAGCCGGCGAAGGGGATCAGAATGTGGCAGAACAGGAGGACGAGAATGACCGTGTTCCATCCGTTCCAGATATCGGTGCTGGCGCCGTGGCGGACCATCCACTCGGTTTCCTCGGGGATGTTGGCGTACCACATCAGCATGTATTGCGAGAAGAAGACATAGCCGTAAAAGAAGGTGAAGCCAAAGAGATATTTACCCAGGTCATGAAAATGTTCGCGGGTGATGCTCTGCTGGAGATAGCCGAATTTTTGAAGCAGATAGACGGTGATGATCAGCAGGGCGTAGGAGCCGACGAATGAGTTGGCGATATAAACGACGCCGAACATCGTGCTATACCAGTGCGGGTCGAGCGACATGACAAAGTCGAAAGCCGCCCCGGTGATGGTTAGGCCGAGAAGGACCAGGCACGGCGCCGCCCGCGTCTGCATGAGCAGCGAGAGCGTGTCGTTTCCGCTCCTGTCCTGCTCGACGGAAAGCCGGCGATACCAGCGGGCGATGCCGATCCAGCAGGCGAAATAGACGATGACGCGGAAGATGAAGAACCACGGATTGAGCCAGTGCAGGCCGTAGTTGCGTTTCATCAGGTCCAGCGGATCGAGGGTGAACTTGGCCGGATCAGACGGGGCGGCGAATTTCGCGAGGCCTTGGTTGGTTTCCTGCTGGGCGGTGGTCGGAACGATCGGCGTGGTTTTTTCCAGATCGGCCGCGCCGCCTTCTTCGAGCTCGGCTTCGGATTTATCGGCGGCGGCGATATCCTGGGCCGAGGCCCGGCTCATCGGAAGCGCCCAGCGATAAAGCCCGCCGTTCAAAAACGCCACCGAAAGCAGGATCGGCAGCGCGAAGACCGCCAGCACCGGCAGCGTGGCGGCGAAGTTTTCCGCCGTCCGGCGGACGCCGACGCTCCAGGCGGCGCGGGTCAGATGTTGAAGCAGCACGAACGCCAGCGATCCCAGCGCCAAAAGCAGCACGAACATATAGGCGGCCAGATAGCCGAACAGGAACGGACGCAAGACCGAGGTTCCGCTGAATCCAAGCGCCAGGGCGGCGACAAGGCCGACGACGCCCATGGCCGCGCCGATGCCAAACAACTTCGAGCCGCCCTGAAAGTCAGAGCGGTCGTTCGCGCGGGTCGAGTTGTCGGACGCATGAGTTGCCACGTTCAATCTCCAATACCTTCGTTTGCGTTCTTACGCCCTCTTCCGGATGACCGGGAGAAGGGACCGGAAACAGCCTGCGCGCCGCTCTTGGAAAAACGCGCCTCGCAAGCGAGGCCGCCAAACTCGAGTCCGGCGGCCGCTCACTTCGTCGGACTCGCTTCCGTTACCGCTCCTGATCCCGCCGGAGCCTCTGCCGGCCCCGGTTGGGCCATCTGCAAAGCCCGCACATAAGCCACAATCGCCCAGCGATCTTTTGGATCGGTTATTTGGGCGCCATAACCGGGCATGCTGCGAATGCCGACGTTGATCGTGTTGTAAATATGACCGACTGGCCGAACCGTCACGGCGCTGGACGTTAGATCGGCGGCCTGTGTCCAGTTCATGCCGGGGGTGCCGAGCTGCATGAGCGTCAAAGCCCGCTCGTTGATCTGGCCATGTCCGCGGCCGTCCAGGCCGTGACAGACCGAGCAATAAATATAAAAACGGTCCCGGCCGCGTTCGACGAGCGCGTCGTCAAGTTTTATTTGCTCGGGAAAGGCGTCGTAAAACGTATATTCGGGCTTGGCGCGGTCGCCGCCGGAACGGACGTACCCGCGATAAAAATGGTCGTCTTCCTCAAGATGTCCGCGGGCGACGGTTCCGGGGATCGGCAGGCGATCGGCGCGGCCGTCGGCGAAGAGGGCGTTGCTCTGCTGCTGGCTGAATTTCGGCTGCACGCCCATGTCCTGCATGATCTGGATGCGCGGCTCAAGGCTGGTGATGGTGCGGGCGCGGGCGAAAATCACCAGCGGAACCCAGCTTGCGACGATCGCCACCAGGCCGACCGCCACGAAAATGAACGGCGGGCGCCGCAACCGCGGCGGACGCGGCGCGTAGGTGACGACCGGAAGGTTGGCCGGCGACGGAGGATTATTGGGTTCGTGTGCCATGGTTAGTCCTCCACCCGTTCGACCGCCATCGAGCCCAGACTTTTCAGCAGATCGCTTGACTCGGCTTCGTCGAATTTTGGATCGGAGGCGTCGATCACGATGAAAAAGCGATCGGTCGTCACCCGCCGAAAGCGCTCGCTCTTGAACAGTGGGTTATACAGCATCGGCAGACGGTTGAGGGCGAACATCCCGAAGACGGCGGTGAGCGCCGAGAACAAAACGGTGCATTCGAAGATGACGGGAATATTGGCCGGCAGGCTGAAGTAGGGCTTGCCGCTGATCATGAATTTGTAGTCGTAGGCGTTGACGAACCACTGAAGCGCCAGGCCCCCGGTCAATCCCGTCAACCCGCCGCCAAGAACAAGCCAGGGGAGGATGGTCGGCTTGATCCCGATGGCCGCATCGATGCCGTGAATCGGGAAGGGGCTGTAGACGTCCCAGCGGGTAAAGCCGGCGTTGCGTACGCCGCGGGCGGCTTTCATGATCGCCGTCACGTCGCGATACTCGGCCAGCAGACCGACGAGTTCGACGGGTTCGACCTCGGCGGCGGCGCCGTCGTCGTAGTCGGCGTCGCCGACGGGCGAAGTTGTATGTTCTGTCAGCGTACTCATTGCGGCAACCTCAGTGCCTTACCGAATCGATAACCGATCGTCCACGGCGACCGTTTTTGCGGCGCCGGCGCTATGCCGCGCTCCGCGCGACCCATGCGAGCTCTACTCGCCCCGCAGCGTCGGAGCGGACCCCGCCGTCGGCCGAAAGTGTTCGTCCGGCTGGAAATCCGATTTACCAATGTCGTGCGCATGCTCGCGAGCGTGTCCGTCGCCATCCATGTCGCCGTGCCCGTGGGCCTGCGGCATAACGGTCTTGACCTCGGCCATCGCCACCACGGGCAAAAACCGGCAAAACAGCAGGAACATCGTGAAGAACAATCCGAAGCTTCCGATCAACATCAATATGTCGATCGGCGACGGCCGAAACGCGTACCAACTGCTCGGCAGGAAATCCCGCGTCAGCGACGTAATGATGATCTCGAACCGCTCGAACCACATGCCGATGTTGGCGAACAGCGCGCAGATGAACAACAGCAGCATGTTCGTGCGCACCTTCTTGAACCACAGGAACTGCGGCGCCAGCACGTTGCACCACATCATGATGAAGAACGGGATCATGTACGGGCCAAAGGCGCGGTTGTAAAAGCCGAAGCGCTCGTAATGATTTCCGCTGTACCACGCGGCCCAGAATTCCAGGCTGTAGGAGTAGGCGACGATCAGGCCGGTCCCGAGCATCACCTTGGCGCAGTTGTCCAGATGGCGAAGGGTGATGATATCCTTCAGCCCGAAGAAAGCCCGGGCGGGGATGGCCAGGTTCAGCACCATCGCAAACCCGCCATACACGGCGCCAGCGACGAAATAAGGCGGGAAAACGGTCGTATGCCAGCCCGGAAGCTGCGACGTGGCGAAGTCAAACGACACCACGCTATGCACCGACAATACCAGCGGCGTGGCCAGCGCGGCCAGCAGCAAATACGCCCGTTCATAGCGATGCCAATGGCGTGCCGACCCGGTCCAGCCGAGCGCGAACAAGCCGTAGGCGAACTGCTTGACCTTGCCCGTCGCGCGGTCGCGGAAGGTCGCCAGATCCGGAACCATGCCGACGTACCAGAACAGCACCGAGACCGTCGCATACGTTCCGACGGCGAACACGTCCCATAGCAGCGGGCTGCGGAACTGCGGCCACATGCTCATCTGATTGGGAATCGGAAACAGCCAATAGGCCAGCCACGCCCGGCCGACGTGAATGCCGGGAAAGAGTCCGGCGCACATGACGGCGAAAATGGTCATGGCTTCGGCGAAACGATTGATGGCCGTGCGCCAATTCTGGCGGAACAAAAATAAGATGGCGGAGATCAGGGTGCCGGCATGGCCGATGCCGACCCAGAAGACGAAGTTGACGATCGGAAAGCCCCATGACGCCGGCTGGTTGTTTCCCCACACGCCCACGCCGGTCAGGATGAGATAGCCGATGCAGGCGCCAAGCATCCCGAGCATGGAAAGACTGACGGCGAAGGCGATCTTCCAGCCAAGGGTGGTCGGGCGCTCGGCCACGTTGGCGATCGCGTCGGTGACCGACTTGAAATCGCGGTTGTGCAGCACCAGCGGCGAACGATGCTTGGGATCGTCAAACGTATTGTCCGTCTCGTCGGGCGACAATTCGGTCGAGAAGATGGCGTTCAGCGTGGTCATGGGAATGAGTTGCCAGTTGTTAGTTGTCAGTTGTCAGAAAAGACAAAAGGAGTTCTTTCAGCATCTCCTCACGCTTCAAAGTTGCCGATTGCTGGTTGCCAGTCGCTTTACGCTTCAACGGGGTTCCTTATTTTCGCCAGGTAACGGGTGCGCGGCTTGGTGTTGAGTTCTTCGTGCAGCACATCGTACACGCGCGGATTTTTATGAAGCTGTGTCACCTGCGCTTCGGGGTCCATCAGATTGCCGAAGACGATCGCCTGCGTCGGGCAGGCTTGCTGGCAGGCGGTGATGATGTCGCCGTCCTCGATGTCCGACCCCTGTGCCCGCTTGGCGGTGACCGCGCCGTGAATTCGCTGCACGCAGTAGGTGCATTTTTCCATCACGCCGCGCATGCGGACGGTCACTTCGGGATTGAAGACCATCCGCTTGATCGGATTCACCAGTGCCGGGTCGCGCTGCTGCATATCAGGTATGTTCGGCCATGGCATCTTGAGCCATTCGTTGCCGAAGCGCGGGTCTTGCGCGTGATAGTCGAAATAGTTGAATCGTCGAACCTTGTAAGGGCAGTTGTTCGAGCAATACCGGGTGCCGATGCACCGGTTGTAGACCATCGTGTTCAGCCCCTCGGCGTCGTGCACGGTCGCCGCCACCGGACAAACCTGCTCGCACGGCGCGTTCTCGCAATGCTGGCAGGTCATCGGCTGGAAGACCACCTCGGGGTCCTCGATTTCCGGATCGCCTTTGAAATAGCGGTCGATGCGGATCCAGTTCATCTCGCGATGGCGATAGCACTGGGCTTTGCCGACGATCGGAATGTTGTTTTCAGCCTGGCAGGCCAACGCGCAGGCGTTGCACCCGATGCAGGCCGACAGATCGATGCTCATGCCCCAGGCGTGCAGATCGCGGAAATTGTTTTCCGTCGGCGGGGCAAAAAGCTGCAAGGCGACCCTGCGATGGATAAAGCCGAGATCCTTCGGATTTTCCCTGTATTCGACCAGCGTGGCTTCGTGAATGATTTTGCCGGTCTTGTTCTTTTCGCCGACGCGATACCGCTCGGCGTCCATGGCCATCGGGCTTAGAAGATGATGCTCGGTGGAAGCGACCAGGCGATAGGTATCGCTGGTTTTCTTGATCTTCACGCCGGCCACCGACCACGGATTGGCGGCGGTGCGAATCGGGTAGGCATTGAAGCCAAGATCATTGCCCACCGGCCCGGCGGCGCTGCGGCCATACCCGAGCGACAGTCGCACCACCCCGACCGGTTGGCCCGGCAAAAGCAGGATCGGAATCGAAAACGGCTTGCTGATGCCGGGGATGGTCAGCTCGACGATGTCGCCGGTATCCAGATCGAGATTCAGCGCTTCGCCGCGGGCGTCTTTCACGCCGATGAGCAGGGCGTTGTCCCACATCAGCTTCGAGAGGGGATCGGGTGTTTCCTGAAGCCAACCGTTGTTGGCGAAACGGCCGTCGTAAACGTGGGAGTCGCCGTCAAAGCAGAGCGTAAACCCGTCAACCGCCGACTCCGGCGCCGGGAGATCGGCAAGTTTCACGGCGAGATCGGCGATCGCTTTGGATGCGCTTCCCTCGACAAACCCATGCTCCAGCGTCTTGCGATAACCCTTCTCGAACGTCTCGACGGCGTTAATGTCGGCATCGCCGCCCGGCTCGCTCATTGTGGCGCGAATCAATTTATCCACGGCGGCATGACTGTCGCCGTTAATCATCGCTAACAACTCGGCGGGCGATTTACCGCCAAAGAGCGGCATGATCAAGGGCTGCTGAATCGTAACGGTTCCATCCCACGCCCGCGCGTCGCCCCAGCTTTCCAAATAGTGCGCCCGCGGCAAATGCCACTTGCAGGTCCGCGAGGTTTCGTTGTCATAGAGCGAAAGATGAATGCTCGTCGGCGCCGACGCCAGCGCCGCGGCAAAATCGAGATCGGCAGGGGCGTCGTAAACCGGATTGCCGCCGATGATCAACAATGTAGCGACGGATTTGTCCTTGATCCCTTTCGTGAGTTCCGCGATCGCCTGAATATGCGTCGGGCGATTGGGATCGAGCGCTTCGATATACGTCAGCGTATTGCCCACGGCGCCCAGCGCGGCGTTGATCGCATGCGCGACGGCATGAACCGCCGGCGGCGCCGTGTGACCGACGACCAGCAAGCCATTGCCTTTGGCTTCCTTCAGGTCGCGAACCGCGCTCTCGACGAACTTGGATTCGGCGTCGTTTAGTTTGTCGTCGCCGGGAACCCCGCCGACGCCTAATTTCGACGCCATCACGCGCGCCAGAACATATAGTCGCGACGGCGCCACGCCAACGCGAACATCGGCCACCGAACCGGTCACGCTCATTGCGCTCTCGGCGACATAGACGCGATTCATCGTCTTATCGACGTCGGCCGAGCGGCGCTTGTGCGCCCAGTCGCTGGCGTGGCGGGTGTGATTCGGATGGTCCTGCAGGAAATCGGCGTCAAGCGATACGACCACGTCGGCCTTCTCGAGATGAAGCACCGTCCGCACCGGTTTTCCAAACGCCAGCCTGGCGCCTTCGCGCTCGTGATCGCGGGAAAGCGCCTCGTATTCGTACCATTTGGCTTGCGGAAAATTCTTGAGCAGCGCGTCGCGCTGTGCGATGGCGGTCGGGCTGGAGGTCGCCTCGCTGAGGAGGGCGAAGCCCGCGCCGCCGGAATTTTTCAAGCCGGAAAACAACGGGCCGGCGACGGCGATAAACGGTTCCCAGCCCGTATGTGGCTGATCTTCGGCGCCGCGGGTTCGGTCGACCACGTATCGGCTACGGTCCGGATCATACATTTCCAGGACGCTGGCCTGCGCGAAGGCGTCGGCCGAGCCGTAGCCTTTGCCGTCGTCGCGTTTTTTGGTTTGAGAGGCGGGATGATCGGGATTGCCTTCGATTTTGATCGGCCGGCCATCGTAGCTGGTGACCAGCAGCGGGGCGGCGACGCCGGCGATTTCAATCAGGCTGGCGTAGCGTTCGGGAACGCCGGGGATGATGCCGCGCGGGTTGCTGGAATAAGGGGCGAGTTCTTCCTTGGGCCAGCGCCGGCAACCCGACAGCGTAACGCCGGCCAGCGCCAAGGCGGCGCTCATTAGCTTGAGGAATCCGCGGCGCGAGGATGCGGCGATGGTATCGACGTCGTAGCCGGGGAACTCTTGCGCGACGAACTCCGCGATTTCCGGAGTCTCGGCAAGTTGCTCGAGGCTGCGCCAATACTCAAGACCGGTAACGTGGTGGTTTATCGATGACACGTGTAACAACTTTGCATGTAAGCGACATCGCGAACGCCATAATCCTTCATCAGCTTTTCAGGAGCCTGATCGGGATTGCTGTCGTCGCGCTTAAAGTTCATGTCCGTGACGGCGACGTCTTTGGGCCGAAGGTGGGAACCGGGATCGCGATGACACTCCAGGCACCAGCCCATGCTTAGCGGCTTGGCCTGCGCGACGACGTCCATCCGGTCGATCCGCCCGTGGCATTCCACGCAGCCCACGCCATGGCTCACATGAGCGCTATGGTTGAAGTAAACATAGTTGGGCAGATTGTGAACCTTCACCCACGGGATCGGCTGCCCCGTCTGCCAGCTGTCGCGAACGACTTTCAACAAGTCGCTCTGGTTCTTGATATTGGTATGGCAGTTCATGCACGTTTGCGTGGCGGGAAGTGCCGCGAAGGCGGCCTTTTCGACGGTGTTGTGACAATATCGGCAATCCAGCCCCAGCTTTCCCGCGTGCAACGCATGGCTGTATCCGACCGGCTGCTTGGGGGAATATCCGACCGCCAGCGTTTTCGGCGACGCCCCAAACCCCAGCGCGACCGGCAAATAAAGCCCGCCCCCAACGGCGCCGATCACGATCACCGGCAGCAGGTAATTCGCCCACCGCGGAAACATGAATCGAGAAACAACTGGTGTAGTGATCTGAGCCATAATGCAAACCGGCGAATGGAAAGAGTATCGGCTACCTCATCCATCAAGTGCGAGGAATCATGGCGGATAAACTTAAACTGTCAATCGCCGACGAATGTGGCAAATGGTCGCAGGGACAGGAGGCGGCGGCGTGGCGCCGTCGGAAGCCTCTACATTCGGAAGGGGAATTGCATCAAGGGATGCGTCCGATAAAGGGCAGTTCTCATGTTGGTGAAGCGACCTTGCATCGCGAAAAACGCCCCGCAAGCGGGGCCGCTAAACGCAGAAACGCGCCAGCATTCTGAAAACTGCTCCAAGTTCCGCATTTTGTGGTCTTGGTCAGCCGCGACGCGACACGGAGCGATTTTGCTTTCATTGGGAACGCGTTCGGAGCGCGGCGAACGCTCCACTGCCTGTCGCGGCTAACCCGTTGCGACGAGCCACGAAAGTGATTGCGACCGCATTTCCAGGTTGACCGCCGCCAAAATTATTTACTCCCTGAGTCTCTTTAATCCCAGCCACTCCCCGAATTTCGGAACCAGCCGATCCTGCCCGGCCTTAAAGCGCTTGGCCAGCGATTCTTCCGGCGTCAGCCCTTCCTTGATCCCGTTGATGAAATCGACGTAGTTGCGTTTCGCCTGGGTGATCATGTATGTGCACATCGTCTCGGCGACGGGATATTGCCACGGTTCGATGTGCTCCAATGAAAAGAAGCCGCCGAGTTGATTGTTGTGAAGCTGGATTTCGCGGCGCGCAAAATCCTTCATGGTGGAGATGCCGCGCGTCGGCTGGGGAACAAGCTCGGTGGCGATCGTTTCGGCCAATCCTTCGTTGGCCCACGACGGCACGCGCGCCGGGCTGCGGTAGCGATGGATAAAACCATGCACCGATTCGTGAACCAATACATGGGCGAAAACCAATTCGTCCGGCTGGCGATAGAATGCGATCGTCACCAAACCGTTCGGGAAGCTATGGCACATGCCGTCGGAGGGGCCAGGGTCGGTATTGTTGATTTCCTGCTCGTAGCGCTGGTAGTCCGATTTCCTGGTGAAGACGAAAACCATCGCCTTTCCGCGCCAGATGTTTTCCCCCTTGGGGACGGCAAAAATTTCCGCCAGCCGGGCGTACATCCGATCGAGCAGGCCAGCCCAGTTTTTCGCTTCTTTCTGGGGAATGTTGGACGAGAAGATGAAATATTTGGTTTCGTAAATCTTGAGCGGCAGGTCCATTTTGGCCGCCGTTTCTTCGGCGAATTTCGTGATCTCGGCTACGGTTTCAGTTTGCTCTTGGGGGGTGCGTTTGGGCCACGCGTTCGGAATTTCAGCCGCCGGGACGGCGGTTTTGTCCGCTCCGGCCGTTCGAGGCGCCGCGACGGCGCCGGCGCCTCCCATGAGCCACAGGGCGGCTATCGTCACGCGGATCAGTCGAGTTTTCATAGTCCCGCCTCCGTCGGCTGCCATAGGGAACGGCGACGCCTCCGCCATAAACGGCTTACGGAGGTTAACTATCCCACATGGGTTAAAACGGAGCAAGCGGCGTGGTTGTTCGACTTGAGGCCTTGAGGCCGGCTCGAGCGCCCACGTCTGTTTTCACGCCGCTTTCTTGGTTAGCGGATCGGCCTGCTCATGGCAGATCCTTAAGAACTCGTTCAGCTGTTGATGCATCGCATCGAGTATCGCTGGGTCGAATTGACTTCCCCGGCCCTCTTCCATGATCTCCAGCGATCGGGCGGGCGAATAGGCGTCCTTATACGGCCGGGCGCTGGTCAGGGCGTCGAAGACGTCGGCCACGCTGGTGATGCGGCCTTCGATCGGGATGTCGGCGCCGCTTAGACCCAGCGGATATCCCTTGCCGTCCCAGCGCTCGTGGTGCGAAAGCGCGATCCGGCCGGCCATCGCCACCAGCGGCGCCCCGACGTCGGAGCCGGGCGGGGGAACGGGAACGCCGTTGATGAATTCCAAATCGTCGTCGTGCACTGGCTGCACGATCTTGTGGCCCATCTCGCAATGTCGCTTGACCACTTCAAATTCCCCGGGCGTCAATTTCCCGGGCTTGAGGAGGATGCCGTCGGGCAACCCGATTTTGCCGACATCGTGAAGTTGCGCCGCCAGGCCCAGCATCTGCGATTCGGCTTCGCAAAAGCCCAACTGGCGGGCGAGGATGGTTACGTATCTGCCGACGCGGATGACATGACGGCCGGTGGTGTCGTCGCGATACTCGGCTGCACGAGCGAGGCAAAGTACGACTTGCAAGCGCGATACCTCCAGTTCTTCGGTTCTCAGGCGAACCTGCTGTTCCAACTGCTCGGAATATTGTTCCAGATGATCGTGGTGAGCCTTAACGATCAGCGCGTTGCCGATCCGCGGCGCCAGATCGCTGGGATCGACGGGTTTGGCCAGAAAATCGGTGGCGCCGGATTCCAGGGCTCGGCGTTTGGTCTGCGCGTCGGTCGATGCCGTCAGAATCAGCACCGGAATGTGCGTCAGATTCGCGTCGGCCCGAACCGCCCGCAGAATATCGATCCCGTTGACGACCGGCATCATCACGTCCAGCAACACCACGTCGGGCTCCTCGCGGCGGATCAACTCCAGCGCGGTGGATGCGTCGGTGGTGGTGACGAAGTTCCGATAACCTTCGGCCTGCAGATGCTTGCGGACCACCTTAATGTTGATCGGCTCGTCGTCGATAATGGCGATCTTGGCCAGGGCGCGCGCTTGGCGCGCGGCCTCCGCGACGACGCCGGTGGGATCGGCGCAGGGAACCGAAAGAGGCTGAATTCCCGTTTGAATGACAACGGGGTCGGAAACGGACGTCATTTCAAATATCCTCCGAAGTCTCTTCTAGGGCGTCGCGTGCCGCGATTCGCTGGCCCCGACTACCGGCGCCTCAATGTGGTCGGCGAGAACCTGCAACTCCTTGATCGCTCCCCCGATCTCATCGAGCCTTTCCTGATGCGCAAGTTCTTCAAGCTTGCGGGCTGGAGCGGTTAGCGCGGCAAAACCGGCAGTGCCGCCCGACCCCTTCAGCCAGTGCGCCAGCGACGCCACCTCCGAAAGATCCTGCTTGCCCCATGCCTCCTCCATCGCGCCAAGCTGCTGGTGAAGCCGATCGATAAACTCCAGAATAATCTGACAAAATTCCGGATCGTCGCTCGGCAGGCTCGATTTGAGATGTTCCCGCAGATCACCCTCGGGCGGCGACAATCGCGCGGCGGCTTGCATCGCATCGGCGGGCGCGGGAACGATTGCCGTGGCCGGCGCTTCGGCGTCGCCGGTTTCACGCGCGGCCGAGTTTGCGATCGTCTTGATGAGCAAGTCCATGTCGATCGGCTTGGTGAGGAACCCGGAACATCCCGCCTCCCGGCACTTTTCCTCGTCCCCATGCATCGCGTGAGCGGTCAGGGCGATGATCGGCGTTTGCACGCCATGGTCGCGCAACAGACGGGCGGCGGTGTAGCCGTCCATCACCGGCATCTGCATGTCCATCAGGATGACGTCGTAGACGCCGGCCAGCGCCATGTCCGCGCCCCCGCGCCCGTCTTCTGCAAACTCCACGATCGCCCCGGCGCGATGAAGCACCAGTGTAATGAGCTTGCGATTGGAAACGCCGTCCTCGACCAGCAAGACGCGAACGCCCGGCACGCGGATCGCGGGCGCCTTGACCTTGACAGTCGCCCGCGCCACCGCTTCGATCTCCGCGGGATCAAGCAGCCGCACGCCGTCCAGCGAGCCGGCGTTGATCGCCAGGGTGAAGACGCTTCCCTTGCCGACCGCGCTGCGCACCGTCACGCCCCCGCCAAGCGCGTCGGCGATCTGCCGGCTGATCGACAGCCCAAGCCCCGTTCCGCCGAACCGGCGCGTGATCGACGTGTCGGCCTGCGCGAAGGGCTGGAAAATCCGCTCGAGCGCTTCGGGATTCATCCCGATGCCGGTGTCGATCACATCGACCGACAGCGTCGATGTTTCTTCGGTCGTGACGATCCGCGCCTCGAGGCTCACCGAACCGGCTTCCGTAAACTTGATCGCGTTGGCGACCAGGTTGGTCAACGCTTGCCTCAGGCGCGTCGGGTCGGTGGCGATCGTTTCCGGCGCCGGGCCGAGCCAGCGCATCTTTAACTCAAGGCCCTTCTCCCGGGCGCGCACCGACAGAATCGACAACGTCTCGGCCATGATCTGATGCGGCGAGCAGCGGCTCAACTCGATTTCAAGTTTGCCCGACTCGATCTTCGAGAGATCGAGGATGTCGTTGATCAATTCCAGCAGATGCTGGCCGCTGCTGTGAATGGTGTCGAGATATTCCTGGCGCTCGGATTCGTTTTCCTCGTAGCCGCGGCGAAGCACTTCGGCAAAGCCGAGGATCGCGTTCATCGGCGTGCGGATTTCGTGGCTCATGCGGGCGAGGAATTCGCTCTTGGCCTGATTGGCCGCCTCGGCCGCGTCCTTGGCTTTGCCCAGCTCGATGTCTTTCTGTTCAAGCTCGCTCACGTCGTCAAAACTCGCCAGCACGCCGCGATACGATCCGTCGTGCCCAAGCACCGGCGAACAGTTCACTGTAAACGTCCGATGGCGCGATTGATGATCGACGATTCGCATCACCACGCCGTGCTGCGGCCGGCTCTCGCGCATCGCCGTCGTCCACGGGAACTCGGCGGACCCCGCTTCCGTTACCCAGGGCAAATTCGCCGGTCGCGATCCCATCAACTGCTCGGCGCTGCGCCCGACCGTTGACGCGAACGCCTGGTTGGCCAGCACGATCCGCTCATGCTTATCCACCACCAGCAGCCCTTCGGAAAGTGTATCCAGCGCCGAGCGAACGCGCCCCGGAACCACTTTCGACGGATCGAGATGCTGAAGCATTTTTCGCAGGTAAACCAGGTACAAAACCATGCACGCGCCGGCCACGAACGCGATCAGCTTTACCTGCGGCGAGCGCAGATAGCCGATGAACCCGCGATCGGCGTCGGGTTGAAATCGAACCTCGACGGTTCCCCATTTTTTGCCGTTGGAATAGATGGGAACATAAATATTGGAATCGATCGTGGCGCCGGCCGATTTGCGGCCCCACTGCGCCACATGGTCGCCGATTTCGATGAGCATCGCGCCGTCGGCTTTTCTCACTCCGGCGCTCAGCACATCCGGATCGCGGCTCAGGCCCGCGCGCAACGCCTGGTCAAACGCTTCCAGATCGCCCCGCTCGACGAAGATCGATCCGTAGACGGCGATCGCTTCGCAAAACTTCGCTCGCCCCGCGACGACGGCGTTGCGCTCGCTGGGCACAAGGCCCACCGCGATGGCCATCCACATGACGCCGATCAAAAGGAAGACCTGCCCGATGGCGATACGCGAGCGCGCGGAGATCCGATCCGAAAACGATTTCAGACGCCGTGCGGATTTGATGGCCATAGTCGATTCTCCACGAGGCTCAAAGGCGTTCGCGCTTTCTCTCATGCCGCCCTGGCGGCGCCGTCCACCATCGATTCGAGCGTTTCGTCATCCTCTTCCTCCCCGAATTTATTTCGGCGCCGGCCGCTCGCCGCCATCTGATCGAGAATCGGAAGGGGATCGACCAGTTTCCAGGCCGGCATCGATGAAATCAGGCTGCTCAGGATCGACCCCGCCCGCACCGCCCAGACGAAATACATCACCGACATCCCAACCGAAACAAGAGAGGCCGAGCCGGCGATGACGCGGAGCTTGTGATTGGCGGCGAGGTTATCCTGAAGCTTGTCCAGGTCGTGCCAGAGCGGGCTGTCGTGATTGAACGTGGCCGAGAGAGGGTCGACGCCGCGGGTGTCATGATGTCCGAGAAGGTTGGCGAGTTTTCCGATTGCGCCGGCGCCGGTTGGATCGGGAATCAGCAGCGCCAGTTCGTCTGGTCGCGACGATTGAAGATCGCTTTCGCCGGGCGTTACGCTTGTTTCGACGCGACGGCGTTGGACCGGGGCGCTGACGCCGTTGACTTCGATCGCCGCGCGCTCGACCGCATGAGCCAATGGAAGCGAGACCGGCCGCCCGATCAACGGCGTGACCAGAACGCCGGCGCCGGCCTGCTGCCTCGGGCGATCCGCCGAACCTGCCGCGCCGGCGAATGCACCAATCCCGCCGGCGACCCCTTGTGCGTCGGACGATCCGGCGGCATCGGGAATGGAAATATCCGACTCTGCGGTCGCGGCGCCCAAGGCGAACGCGGAATCGATCTGCGATGCGCCCGCGATCACCGGGACGGCGCCGGCAGGGGCGATCGGAGTAGAAGAAAGGGGTAGCGCCGTCAACGCCGGGACCGCGCTTGGCTTCGAAGGAATCGCGGGCGCGGAATTAATGCGGATGTGAAACACCGCCGACGGCAGCGACGCGCCCGCCGCGTCGGTCACCACAAAGGAGAACGCGTCGGCGACCCCCGCGCCGGCGGCCGGAACATACGCCAGCCGGCCGGCGTCTATGTCGGCCTGCGTGAATTGATCGCCGGACCGCGCAGCGTGGCCCGCGACGACAAGCATTCCGGCGGAGGGCGCCGCCGTGATCGTGAACGTGAGCTGGCCGGATGTCGAACCGGTTTCAAACGCCTTCAACGCCGCGGCGGTGATGGAGGCGATGGAAGCGCCGTCGGAGGTGAGCCCGTCGTTCGCGACAAGCAGCGGCGGGGCGGTCGGCGGCGCCACCTGAAGCGACGTCGCCGCCTCATTGGCGCTGAACGCGGTATGGCCTCCATTTACCGACACGTCGACGTTTTGCGCGCCGGCGATACCCGACGTCTCGTCCCAGGCGCGATACGACAGAGCAGCCCGCCCGTCGGCTCCGACCGCGGGTACAAATCGAAGCTGCGCGTTCCCCGGCAACAGCGTGGCGCCGAAATCGGAGACCGCGCCGAATCCGATCCACGCCTTGCCCGCGAGCCTGAACTGCCACTGCCCGCCCCCGGGATCCGAGAGGCCGACGACCGCGATGCCTTGAACGCTGTCCACGTCGATATCGGAAATCGGATCGAACCCGCCGGCGCTCACCGCCGACACAACGTCGATCGGCGCGGGATTCTTATTCGTGTCGATGATCGACGAAAGCGAAGCGGCGCCCCCGGCGGATAAGACCGGAGCGTGATTGACCGCCGTGACATCGATTGCAATCGTCGCGTTAGACATCAATACCGCCCCGGATTCGACGATGGCCGGATTCGCCACAGTGATCTGCAGCGCCGCCGCGCCGATGTACGCGGGATCGGGGCTGAAGGTGAGGCCGTCAAGGGCGGCGTTCAAGTTCGCCGCCGTTCCGCTGAAGATCAAGGTCCCGGTCGCGGCCGCGGAAAAAATCAAGCCGGCCGTGGAACGCAGCGTCGGCGCGCCGTGGATCGCGCTGACAGTCACTTCATCCCCGGCGCCGACGGCGTATGCGTCGGTGAAGGCGATCGCATTTGAATTCGCCGCCGAAAAAACCAGCGGCATTTCCTCGGCGATCGCTTGCGGCGGCGGGACGCTGATCGCCGGCGCCGGCGTATGGGCGATGGGGGTGACGAGAATCGCCACGCCCGCCGTGGCGTCGTTGAACGAATCGCTGAACGCCAGGCCGATCGTAGCGCCGCCGGTGAAACGCGGCGTCGGCGTAAAAGTCAGCCCGCCGAGGGCGGCGTTGATCGCCGAAAGCGTGCCGGTGACGATCATCGCCGACCGTCCGTTGGCGCCGGAGACGAACGTGAGGCCGGTGAGATCCGCCAAACCAAGCGTGCCGTTTGTCGCGCTGATCCCGAGGCTTACGCTCTGAGACAGGGCGTACGGGTCGGCGATCGAAATGGTGTTTATCCCGGAGAAATTCGCGGCGACGTCCACATGCGTCGATTGCGTGCCGGGAACGGTGAACGCCGGAAGCGCGACGCGCGTCACGATCGAATTCGCGGAAAATTCCGAAGTGTTCCCGGCGGCGTCGGTGGCCGTGGCGGTGATGGCGTCGCCGGCGGAAAGGGCGCCGGACGAGATCGACCCGCTGAAATTCCCGTGAGCGTCCGCGAAGACAACGCCGAGATACGCCGCGCCCTGCCCGTTGCCGCTGGACGCGTCGGATTTGAACAGTTCGACGCGGGCGCCGGCGAAAGCGGACTGGTCCGACGCCGATCCCACGAAGCCCGCGATTTGCAGCGTCGAGCCGTTCAGATCGACGCGCGTGAAGACAGGAAAATTCATCGCGTCGTTGGCGGCGCCGGGATTTTCGGCGCCGCCGTTGGGCAGTACCGTTCCTGTCCCGCCGAGATCGATGCCGAGCGATCCGTTGGCGTAAATCGCGTTAGCGAGAATGGCGTCGTCATTTGCGCCGATGATGTCGATTCCGCGCTGGACGTTGAAGGCAATCGTATTGCCGGCCGAATTGATCCCGGCCGCGCCGCCGATGACGTTGGACGATGCGCCGGCGCTGAGACTAATACCGGCTCCCCCGTTTCCCAGGGGTCCGGTCAAAGCGGCATTGATCCCGATCCTGTTTCGTTCGATCACATTGGCGGTCGCGGTCGATCCGGTTAATTCGATTCCGTCGCCGGCGTTTCCGGAGATCAGGTTGCCGGCGGCGCTGGAGGCTCCGCCGATCAGATTGCCGCCGGCGTTGTCCAAATAAATTCCGGACTGGCCGTTGGGGATTGCCGTCGATCCGTCGGGGCTGGTCCCGACGTAGTTTCCGCTGACGACGATGCCGGTCGAGGCCGCGCCGCGAATGTCGATGCCGTAGGTATAGTTGCCGGAGATGACGTTTCGCTGGCTTGGATCGGCGCCGCCCACCGTGTCGTCGGCGGAGTTGACGAGAACGACCCCGGCGCCGTTGAAGATCGCCGTCCCCGCGCTATTGATGCCGATATAGTTTCCCTGGATGGTGATGTGATTGGCGTTCAACGGGAGCACGTCGATACCGTTGCCGCTGAACCCGTAAATCGCCATCCCGAAAAATCCGCAGTTGTTGGCCGCGACGTTAAATCCGTCGACGCCGAAGGGGGCGGCCGATCCATCGAGGTCGATGAGCGGCGTGCCGGCGTATCCGGGCTGTGTCGTTGCATCGATCACGATCGGATTATTCAATTGCGGCAGCAGGGTCGCCGGCGAAATAACCCGCTGACCGCCGCCGCCGATGTCGAAGTCGATTTCATGTGCGCCGGGGGTGGCGTTGCAGGCGAGGATCGCTTCGCGCAACGATATCTTCGCGTCGGCGCCGGGATCGGAAAGCAGCGCCGGAATCGAATCGGTGTTTCCGTCGGCGACGTCGGAGGTCGTCGTCACGTTCAGGGAATTGACGAAGCCGATGGCGATCGTCGCCGACGCCGTCCGCGATCCCCCCGCGCCGGTGGCGCCAAGGTCGTCGGCGCTGATTTGCAGCGAAGCGGAAACCGGCGAGTTGCCGTTGGGCGTGAAGACAAGCGACGCCAGCGCCGCGTTGATATTGGCCAGCGTGGCCGTGAACGTGATCGATCGGCCCGACGGGTCAATGCCGCCGGGGAACGTCAGCCCGGCGGCGCTTCCCAGCGCGATTTTGCCCTGATCGACGTCGAGCGTTACTTCTTCCATATTGGCGCCGCCGTCCACGTCCGAAACGGTGATCGCGTTGCCATATACCGTCGAAAAGGGGATGGCCATTCCTCTAAGCGTCACCTGATTCGCCGGAGCGGCGATGGCGGGGGGCTGATTCACCTGCGCGACCGCGGTCATCACGACGGCCGACGCGGTCAGCGCGCCGCCGGCGCCGGTGTTGCCCAGATCATCGGCGCCGGCGGTGATGGCGGCGTTTCCGAAAAATCCGCTCGTGGGCGTGAAGACCAGCCCATCGACGTCGGCGTTTATCGCCGTCAACGTTCCGGTGAACGTCATGGCGCCTTGCCCATTGGCGCCGGCGTTAAACGTGAGCCCCGCCGTGGCGGCGAGAGTGAACGTGCCGTCGGCGCTAAAGAGCGTAAATTTCTCGACGGCGCCGTCGTCGTCGGAGTCGGTCAGGGCGATGGCGTCGCCGCCGGCGCTGGAAAAAGTGATCGACGTATTCTCATCGACATTCGCCGTCGGCGGGGAGGTAATGACCGGCGCCAAGTTCACTTCCGACACGCTGATCGCGATCGTCGCGGTGGCGGTTTTCGCGCCGCCCATGCCGGTATTTCCCATGTCGTTCACGGTGATGGAGACGGCGCCGGCGCCAAAAAAATCGCTCGCGGGGTTGTAGACCATGCCGTCCAGAGATGAATCGATCGCCGCCAGCGTCCCCGAGAAAACAAGGTTTTGCCCAACCGCCGACCCCGGAGCGAAGGTGAGGCCGGCCGTCGACGCAAGCTGCACCGTGCCGCTGGTCGCGTCGATGGTAACTTGCTCAGACGCGCCGCCGGCATCGGAGTCGCTGACGTCAATTGGATTGCCCGCGGCGGTTGACATCATCAGCGAACCGTTTTCCGCGACGACTTGCGCGCCCGGCGCCAAGACGGCCGGCGCCTGATTGACATGCGGCGCAGTGGCCGCGACGGTGATGGAGACGGGATAGCTCGAACTTGATCCCAGCAGCCCCAGGCCAAGCAGCCCGGAATTGGTGGTGACGAGCGTGAGGGTGTCGGCGCCGACGTAGTTGGCGGTGGGGGCGTAAATCAGCCCCTTCAACGCCGCGTCCATGGCGGCGGTGGACCCGCTGAAAGAAATATTCGCCTGGCCGTTGGCGGTGGAATTACCGAAGGTGATGCCGGACGTGGTCGAGAGCGTCAGCAGGCCGTGCGAGTCGGAAATCTCCACGTAGTTGTCGGAGCTTGAAAGGTAAAACGCGTTATCGTCGGCGGGAGAGAAGACCAGGTTTGTGTTTTCGATCGTCCGCTGAGCGCCGGGCGCGACGTCGCCGTTGGGGGCGCTCTGGACGTGGATTGTTAATGACGCCGAGGTGCTTTTCGCTCCGCCGCCTCCGCTGTTGCCAAGATCGTCAATAGTGAAAGCGAGGCTCGCCGACCCGGTGAAACTCGCGGTCGGCGTGAATTGCAAGCCGTCGAGTGACGCGTTGAGATTGGCCAGCGTGCCGGTGAAGGTCATGGCGGCGGCGGATGATCCATCGCCGGCGCTGAAGGTGAGGCCCGCCGTCGATGCCAGCGAAAATTCACCGTCGGTCGCGGTCACCGCCAGTCGCTCGATTCCCCCGTCGGCGTCGCTGTCGGCGACGCTGGGGTTATCGGCGTTGGCCGACGAAAGCGTGATCGGCGTGTTGACGTCGGTCGTTCGCGCCGAAGGGAGCGATATCGTCGGCGCCACGTTGGCGGGACCGGTAGCCGAGTATCGCTGAACGAAGACGCCGTTCATGTCTCCGGTTCCCGCGCCGTCCCAAACGACGACGATGGAGTTGCCGACAAACGCGACGGCAGGATCCTTCTGATCCATGTTCGTCGTAGTGTTGACGCGAAATTCCGTACCGACCGCGGCGCCCGTCGAATCAAACGCCTGCCCGTAAACGCCCCAACCGGCGCCGTCTTCCTGCTGCGCTTGCCACGCCACCGCAAAACTTCCGTCGGCGCGCATCGCCACTGAAGGAGATGTCTCCATGCCGGTGGCATAGGTGTTCACCGTGATCGGCGAAGCATAGACGGCGGTTCCCGACGCGTTATAAAGCTGCGCGATCACGTCGGTGGGATTGGGGTCGGCGTTGGTCTGCCAGGCGACGATCAGCGCGCCCGTCGGCGAAGTGGCGATGGACGAGAAATCGGCCGATTTGCCGGCGACCGCCCCGACCGTCGTTTCCGCCGAGACCACGCCGCCGGTCGAAAGGCGAGCGGATTTAATCGTCCAGTTGGGCGTGCTCTGGTCGGTCCAGGCGATGATGTCGCCGCCGGTCGAATCGACGGTGATCGAGGGATTGGTCTGCTTGCCGGCGGTGGTTGAATTCAGGAGCGTCGCCGCTCCGGACGCCACGCCCGCCGCGGTAAACCGCTGGGCATAAACGCCGTCGTTGTCGGCGGCGGCGTTGCCTTCAAAGGCGACGGTAAACGCCCCGTTCGCCGCCATCGCGATCGCGGCGCGCCCGGGCCCGGCGCGCGAGTTGGTCACCAGCGTCTCTGCGGTAACGGCCGTCCCGGCGGCGTTGTAAAGCCGGGCATAAACCGAATTGCCGCCCACGTCCCATGCGACGGCAAAATCGCCGGCCGTGTCCATCGCCACCGACGGGTCATTCATCGCCCCGGCGCCAGTCTGGCTGATTTGAAATTCGGATCCGGAGCGTGCGCCACCGGCGCCGTAGAGTTGCCCGAACACCGCTCCACCGTCGGCGTCGCTGGCCCACACCGCCGCCGACGCGCCCGAAGGATTCATCGCCACCGCCGGAAGCTGCTGGTTTCCCATCGTTGTGGTATTGACCAGTGTTTCGCTTCCCGACGCGGTCAGCGCATACGTCGCGCTCATCATCAGCCGCGGCTGAAGCGCCTCGACGTGCAGGCGCATCGGGACGGCGTCGTCGAGTCGCCGCCGCGCCAGCCGATATTGGCCGCGCATTCGGCGAATCAGCCGCCGATACAGGCGCTCCAATCGCTTGCGTGAATGAGACTGTGGGCGCATTTTCACCTGCCGATGTCGTTAAAGGCGCGCCGCGTGCGCAGCTCGCTACACATGGCAGAATCGGCAGATTGACCAAGCGCGTGAAGCGTTCTCGAAAGTAACCGTGCAAAAATGGAAATCCAAATCAGAGACGTGATGAAAACCGAAGGGAGAAAGTCCGATAAGACACCCCCCGGTGACTTAAAAGAGTCTTGCGCGATCACACGCTTTTTTTCATACCCTCGCCCGGTGCTCCGGGAGAGGGCAGGGAGAGGGTTTCCTGACAGGTCGATTTTATATGACTTGCAACGTTTCGAAAAACCCTCTTCCGGATTACCGCGCGAGGAAGTAGAGCGCGTCGTCGCGCAAGTTCATTTAGAGCAATTTTAATGTTGGTGAAGCGAGCTTCGATCGCGAAACACGCCCCGCAAGCGGGGCCGCTAAACGCAAGGACGATACAGCAATGAAAAATGCGCTAAAGGGAAAAAATAACCGGTCCAAACTCCAAGCGACGATCAATGCTATTTCCAAATATCGGCGAGTCGAAGCTCAAGTCCCGGGAACGCGGCGGGACGCAAAACAGCGTCGCGATTTCCGGATTGGTCGAGTCGATAAAAATGTTCGTCGAGCACGAGACACTGAAGCGAGCGCCCAAGAGGATCCAGAATCCAGTAATTGGCGATCGACGCTTCCGCATACCACTGTCGCTTAAACGTGAGATCCTTCCTCTCATGTCCTTCGCTGAGAGATTCGATAACGATCGTCGGCGGAACAAGAATGCGGCCAAACTCATATTGAGGTTGGCCTCGACGTGCGTTTTCCTCTCGCTGGCGTTGTTCGTCGGCCGCGGTCATCAGAATGGCGTCTGCTTTGGGGACGCGTATCGGGGAAAGGATCAAATCGACTTCAAAAACGAATTCATCGGCGCGCCCCAGCGACCGCAGATTGTGTTCGATGATGCTGGTTAGCCGCTTGAGCCGGCGGCTTCCGTCATATCGCGCGGCGGCCATCTTGGTCAGCGTCCCTTCGATAATTTCGTAACGACCTTCGTCCCACTGGCGCTCGATATGAGGATCGCGAAGATCGTCGGCAGTCCAACCCGACGAGCCGATCTCGAATGGCCGTGCAGATAGTACGCGCAAAGTCATCTATTCGATTATCGGCGGCGAAATTCGTAAAGGCAAATCGGAGAAATCAGCCCCCGCAGCCCCCGATCGGCCCCGGCGTCGGCCTCGACATTCAAAATCCGAGGGCGCCGAGCGAGGTTATACTTTCATCGTGCTGTACAACGCCTGGTTTGATTTGGTCTTGCTCAGCACATCGATCAGCGTCTTCATCGCCTGCGGCGGCGGCATGGTCATCAGATGCCGGCGGATCTTATTGGCCGCTTCCAGACTTGGCGGATCGAGCAGCTTCTCTTCCTTTCGCGTGCCCGACTCGGCGATGTTCAATGCCGGGTAGATTCGGCTGTTGGCCAGATTGCGATCGAGCGTCAGTTCCATGTTGCCGGTGCCTTTGAACTCCTCGAAGATGATCTGATCCATTCGGCTGCCGGTGTCGATCAAACAGGTGGCGAGGATGGTCAGGCTGCCGCCGTTTTCCAGTTTGCGGGCGGCGCCGAACAGACGCTTGGGGATTTCCAGCGCGCGGTTGTCCAATCCGCCGGACATGGTTCGACCGCCGCTGGGCCCGCCGGTATTGAAGGCTCGGCCGACGCGCGTCAGCGAATCCAGCAGCACCACGATGTCGGCGCCAAATTCCACTTTGCGCTTGCAGCGCTCGATGACCAGTTGGGCAAGATCGAGATGTTTTTCGACGGGGTTGTCGTTGCTTGAAGCGTACACGTCGCCCGGCACGTTGCGCTTCATGTCGGTCACCTCTTCGGGCCGTTCGTCGACCAGAAGCAACACCAGTTCGACGTTGGGATAGTTGGCGTGAATTCCCTTGGCGATGTTCTGCATGAGGATCGTCTTGCCGGTTCGCGGCGGGGCGACGATCAACCCGCGCTGCCCGAAGCCGATGGGGGCGAGGATATCGATGACGCGGGTGGTCAGCTCGGCGGGGTTGTGCTCGAGCCGGATCATCGGCTGGGGGTCGAGGGCGGTGGCGTCGTAGAGGGGGACTTTCTCGCCATATTCGTCGATGGGCCGGCCTTCGATTGTTTCGATCTTGCCGAGCATCCGCCCCTTTGGAGTGCCGGTGAGGAGAAGGCCGGGACGGAGGCGCAGGTCGCGGATCATCTGGCGGGAGACCAGAAAATTTCCCTTGGCCGGGCGCAAGGGGTAGGCGGGATCGCGCAGTTGGCCGTCCTGGCGCTCGTCGGCCACTTGCAAAAGTCCTTCGACAATTCCGTTGGTCATCGGTTGTTCAATCCGCGCGTCCGCCTGACTGGCCGGCGCCTGCTCTCGTCAATCTGACTGGGAAATGGAACTCACAGGTGTCTTGTAGTTCCGTCCACGGTAGAATACCAAGCATAAGTCCTTTCTACTGGAGTGTCAAAACATGGAACTGCTCGGAAAATTACAGGAAGACATGAAGACCGCCATGCGGGCCCGCGACCAGAAACGCCTGGACGTGATCCGCATGCTCATCAGCGACGTAAAGATCATCGACATGGCTCCCAAACCCACGACCGCCGAGGACGCCGTCGCGGCCTACTGCAAGAAGCTCCGCAAAAGCCTCGAAGAATATCAAAAGCTCGGCAAAGCCGCCGAAGTCGAAAGCCTGAAATACGAGATCGGCGTGGTCGAAGAGTACATGCCAAAGAAGGCTTCGCCGGAAGAAACCGAGAAATTGGTTGACGAATTCCTGAAAACCAACACGTTTACCGCCAAGCAGTTCGGCCAGGCGATGGGGATGTTCATGAAAGCCCACGGAACGGCGGTCGATCCGGGCGCGGTCAACGCGGCGTTAAAGAAAAAACTTCAATAATTTGTCCGAGTGCACGTCCTGAGTTATAGGGGAAGGGAACGCCGGCTGTTCCGGCCTTCCCTTCCTCAGAACCGGACCGGCGGGTCTTTCCAGCAAAAATGATGAGCGTTGTCGCAAAGTGTGCCTGAAGAACCACGACGCCAAATCCTTCGGCTCGGGTTCGTCCACGCGTCCGGATGACGATTGCGGGCGGGATTGATTGGTTGTTTCTTTGCCCGCAACGAACTAACGTGTCTCACGAAGCAACCAACTCATATACGAAAGGTGAATCACAATGGGAGACAAATCCCCGAAGGCGGCCCAGAAACAAGCGTCTCAGAAACAAGCCAAGACCAACAGCGCCGACATGAAAAAGAAGCAGGACTTGGCGGCCAAATCTAAAGCGGCGATGGGGAAAAAGAAATAAGTCACGCGAAGGGAACGCAACAAGATGCGCGCCGGTTTCGGTCGCCCTGTTCTTGATAATCGAAAGCGTGCCTCTACGGGCGAGGATGCGATTCCTTTTCGCTCTCGTCATTTAGTCCGTCTTCACGTCGCTTGCGCTTGGAGTGTTCGATGAAGTGGCCGGTGATGCTCTTCGGTGTACTAATGGCCGGTTGGCTTGCGCGGCGCATTTTCCGAGCGATCGTAGCTGGCAAGGTAGGACTAAATGACAAAATAATCGACTGGAAATTCCATCCGTTACTATTCTTAGGCGCAATTGCGGTTCATCTGTATATATTGTGGATGTTTATGTCTGGTGTGCGGGATGTTTCCTGCCTTCGTTAGGGGATACCAAAACGACGGCAAGGCGCGGCTTGATTACGACCTTTCTTGCGGCATGCCTGACCGGCGCGGCCGCAAGCGCGGTCTGCGGATAAAAACCGGCGCGGCGAACAACGCGAGCAGGAGAGTCGATGGTTCGGGGGCGGGGATTAGAGCGAAGGTGGCATCCTGCCCGCCACCGAATGACGGCACGTATTGTTCGCTTTCCTTATAATCCAGCGTATAGCTCCCCGGCGCCAGCATAGCCGTCTCCTGGGACAAGTTGCCGACGGCAATTGGAGCGCTCCATGTGGCTCCCCCAAAAGACGCGGATCCAAGGGGCGAAAAAAAAGTGAAAGTGGCGGTCTGCGGCTGGTCGATTTGAAGTGACACGCGGGTTTCCATCGTGGTGTAATCAAAATAGGACATCAGATTTCCGGGGGGCCTATGGTCTTGCACGCCAGCATAGGAAAAAATGATCGTTGCGCCGCCGGCTGTCGTCGTCAACGCTGACGTGTAAACGTTGCCGGACGAATTATCGAGAGGCCCAACCGAATAGTTCGAAAAATCCGGAACTGTGTAGACCGACTCGTTGGCGGTCGGGGTGGCGCCATTGGCAAGTCCGTAAACCGTTGGCGTACCGATGCTCCAAAAGTCCACTTCCCGCAGTTGACTTGTGAAAACGACCGCTCCTTGCGCCGACAGGCCCAACGCCAAAAATGACGCCGCCCCTACGAGCAAGACAAAGGGATGTGATTTCATGTAGTCCTCCCGGACTTCCGCCGAAACACCAGATTTGTTTACATAATATATCGAACGCCACGGCGTGCGCCAATGAGAAATCCTGTGATTCAACAGCCTGGGTATAGCGCGTTAAACCCCGGCTTGGAATATAGCCTCCGTGCCGGGACCGGAAAAACGGGGGACCGGAAAACGGGGTCGCAACTGTTCGCAATTAGTTTCTTTTCGTTCGCGCGTCGAATATAACCGCGTCCATGGCTAAGAAGCCACGCGTCACGCCCGGCGGCATTGTTTATCATGTGGTCAATCGATCCGCCGGGAAATCTAAGCTTTTTCGCTCGCCGAAGGATTTCCCGTTTCGGAAATCAATTTGATGAATGTCACCTTTTCACCTTTTGATGGATGATGAACGTGATCCGGCTAATTCGAACTCTCATCGAACTCTCCTCTTGCTGAAAATAAACGACATCACGATAATTCCGACGCGCGTTTAGGCCGCTTCAGCACTGCAAATTTTCTAACGGAGTGTATATGCGAGCCCGCAACAAATCTTCCATTGCCGTTCAGGGAGGCCTGCGAAAAGTTGCGGTACTTTGCCTCGTGTGCGCCGGGTTATGTCCAGCGATGCTTGCTCGGGGCGGGAGCATCTTTGACGACGACTGGACGCCGCCCAAACCGACCGGTCCGACCCATCCCGCTCCCTTATCGCCGACGGACGCTTCGGCGCCGCCTTTAGGCGTCACTCAACCAGCTCGGCAGTTTCCTCATCCAAATCCGATTGGTTCGGGCGATGGAATTGCCGAAACCTCCCGACGTCCGATCCCCGCCGGTTCTGCGCAGGCGCGGTCGCGCAAACTGCTTAGAGCCACTTTCGCCGACCAACTGAAGGATCGATCAATCCAAGGCCGCCAGAAGCTCGCCGTGGCCCTTTTGGATGGAGTTCCCAAGACCGAGGACAACGCGTCCGACGAATACGTTCTGCTCGGCGGCGCGATCGATGCATCGAAGGAGGCGGGCGATCTTGACCTTTGTTTCAAGGCCGCCGACGCGATGGCGTCGCAATATCAGGTTGACGGACTGAGCGTCAAAGCCGACGCCGCCCTCAAGACGGACTTGCGTGGCGGCTCGCCCGAGGCCGCGGCCGAAAATGTTCGCACAGCTCTTGATCTGGTCGATCATCTCGTCAGCGACGATGATTTTCGCACCGCCCAGCGCATCATTGTGCAGGTCCGACTGGCGGCCACGCGTAACGCCGAGCTGACGGCGTTGGTTCAGCGGCGCGCCAAGGCGGTTGAGACGCTTCGTGTCGCCCACGACCGCGCGCAGATCGCCGCCGAGAAGTTAAAATCGTCGCCCAATGACCCAGCGGCGAATTTGGTCGTTGGCGCCTACCTCTGTTTTGGCAAGCGCGACTGGACAGGGGGCGTACCCCTCCTCGCCCGCAGCGGCGAAGCGAATTTGAAGCGACTGGCCGCCATGGAAATCTCCCGGCCCGACAAGCTCGACGATATCATTCAGCTTGGTGATGGTTGGTGGGAAACCGCCGCCCACCAGCCTGATGCCAACCGCACGGCGATCCGGCAGCACGCTGCCTCTTTCTACAAATCCGCGTTGAAAAACAGTACGGGTTTGCAACATTCCCTTTTGGAGCGGCGGATTGCCGAAGCGTCGGCGGCGCGCCGTCTCCCACTCCCGCCGGGGTCAGAGGAAACTATCATCAAGAAATTCGTCGGCGAATTTCTTGGTGACGACCATGGCCCATTCTTCAAAATTGACAGCCCTGACGTTCCCGATGTCCTGACCGTCGACATCCGTTCCGGAAAGTTTCGCATCTTTGGCATTAAGAAAGTAAACGGGGACGCCCCCGCCGTGCTCGGAAGGCCCAGCGGATGGCTCGGCAAAGCGGTGCTGCTCCGCCTGCCCGAAGCGCGCGGCACGATCACTGTCTCGGCAATCGACGGCGGCGCCGCGTACAGGTACTACATCATGTTGATCGACAGAAAAGGAAGCACACGATTCTCGCTGCTGGGTCTCAAGATGGGCGCCATGTACACATGGTCGGTTTCCAGAACGGATACGGATGTCACATTCGCAGTCACGGTCGGCGACGAAACCGTTGGATCCGTGACTACTCCGATCGGCGACTTCTGCAATTTCGCGTTTGCCACGACAGTCCGGAGCGGTGGAGCTCATCTCGATATGGAAATAACGATAGATGATCCGCGTGAATGACGATTTCTTTCGCTGACCGCCCCAAATCACCTTGCGCGATCACGCGTGTTTTTAATCAAACCCTCGCCCGGTACTGGGCTTGTCGATTTAATCCGATTTCCGTCTTACAAACTTCGTTTTCTCGCGGAAAACGAGGGTGAAAACGCGCGAAAAACCGATTAAATCGACAAGTCCTACTCCGGGAGAGGGCAGGGTGAGGGCTTCTTCTCGCGAAGAATCGAAAGGGACGCGAAAGGCGCGCAAAGCGATGGCTGATAAAAAAGGACGCAGTTAACGAGGCTGTACTAAAGATCACGTTGGCTCGACAGCCGGTTCAGCGATCACTTTGTGGGACGATTACACACTGACTTTGGCTACCCACGTCGTCGATTGAAGGGTCTGGGATAAGCCGGTGGTGACCACCAGGAGATTGCCCACCGCGCCGCCGCAGGGCGCCAGGCGCTGCGCGGGGATCGGCGTCTGGTTTGACCAGGTATTGGTCGTCGGATCGTACATGATCACGGTGTTGATCGGCGTGTACGACGTCGTCGTTCCGCCGGCCAGGAAGATGTAGCCGTCGATCACCGCGGACACCGCCAGCGCTCGAATCTGCGGGAGGCTGGCGATCGGCGTCCAGACGTCGGGATTGGTCGGATCCCAGGTGATGCACTCGGCGGAAGGATCCGCCAAATCATCGCCGAGCGAACGGCCGCCCATGAGATAAATCTTTCCGTCAAGGACGGCGCTGGAGAAATGGTTGCGCGAGAAGGGCGTGGGCGCCGCCGTGACCCATTGCGGATCGGCGCTGCTCAGGTCAAGCATCCAATGATCGCTCTCCGGCGTCTTGTTGGGCGGCGCCAGGCCGTCGAAGAAATGCAGATACCCGTCGAGCAGTTCCATGCCGCCGGCGCCGCGCGCCGCCGGAAGCGGAACAAACGCGCTCCACGTATTGGTGGCGATGTCATAGCGCCACGAGTTGGTGGTGCCGAAGGTCTGGTAGGTTGTCTTGGGGTCGTAGAGATAGCCGCCGACGATGTAGATATAGGTTCCGTCGGTGGCGATGCCCATGTGCGTCGTCGGCACGGGCAACGGCGCCAGTTCCGTCCATTGATCGGTGGCGGGGTTGTAGGCTTCCGACGAGGTGGTGGCCTGGTATTCGGGCGTGGTCGTGAAGTAGCCGCCGAAAACGTAGAGTAAGCCATTCACGCCGACCGATTTGGCTTCGGCAAGTCCTTCGTTGGCGTTGTGAGCGGTGGTCCAGACGAGGGGCTGAACCTGCAAGGTCGGCGTCGTCGGGGCCGGCTCGATCTGGAACCAGTCGAAATTGGCGACGCCTCCGTTTTTCGCCGCCGCGTCCATCGCGACATGCAGGACCTGCGTTCCGGCCGACAGGAAAAACGACGACGACGTTACGGTGGCGTAGGTCGTAAAATCGGCGGTCGCGGGGATCGCCAGGGCGCCGGTGAGATTGGCGCCTGCCACCTCGGCATGGAAGCTCCCGCCGCTTTCCGGATTGGCCACCGACGCATCGAGAACGTAGTTTCCCGCGGTGGCGATGTTAATCGTGTAGTTGAGCCATTCGCCGGCGGCGACGTAAGCGACCACGTTTCCGGTCGCGCCGCCGGCTTGAATGTCCACGCCGTCGCTGCCGCGATAGTTGTCGCCGCCGAGATTGGCCGTCGTGGTGTCGTGATAGGCGACGCCCTCGCCCCCCTTGTCATATTGGACGGCGGGAATCGTCTCGTTGGTTGTGAACGCAGCTAGATAAGGCGCCTCGGTGGTGGTTGGGACGGTGGAGGCGGGAACTAGCTGGAAGTAGTCAAAATTTCCCAGAGCGCCGTTTGACGAAGCCGTGTCGAACGATACGCGCACGACCGCAACGCCCGCGGAGACGTTGAACGCGTTGGACGTGATCGTCTGGTAGGCGGTAAAGGAGCCGGTATTGGGAATCGCGATGGCGCCGGTGACGTCCGATCCATTGACCACGACGTGGATCGATCCGCCGGCGGCGGTGTTGGCGACAGAGCCGGTGAATTGATAGTCGCCGGCCGTCGCGATATTCACCGAGTAGTTAAGCCATTCCCCGGCCGCGGTAAATCCGACTACGTCGCCGCTGGTGTTTCCGCCGGCCTCAATATCGACCGCGTCGGGATCGCGTAGGTCGTCGTTGCCGAGATTGGTCGCGGTGGTGTCGTGAAAGGCGACGCCTTCCCCGCCGAAGTCGTAGTCGGCGAACGGGATGTTCTCGCTGTCGGTAAAAGCCGTTCCCAGGAACGGAGTTTCGGCGACGGGAACCGGATTGGTCGGCGGCGGCGTTACGACCGGCGGGGCCAGCGTAAACGTATCGAAGTCGCCCGCCGTCCCGTTTGACGCGATGGCATCGAAGTAGATGCCGATCGTTTGCGTGCCGGCGGCGAGATTGAAGGCGCCGGAGGTTACGGTGGCGAATACGGTGGGATCGCCCGTGTTGGGCACGGTCAGGGCGCCGGTCACATCCGCGCCGCCGACGACGGCATGGAAACTACCGCCCGCCGCCGCGTTGGAGACCGATGCGCTGAGGGCGTACGCGCCGGCCGTCGCGACGTCGATCGTATAATTCAGCCACTCGCCGGCGGTGGTCTCGGCAATGACATTTCCGGTCGTTCCTCCGGTGTCGATGCCGACCGGATCGGGCGCGCGGTAGGCGTCGTTTCCGGGATTGGTCGTCGTGGCGACGTTGAAGCCTAGGCCCTGCCCGCCGAGATCATATTGCGCAAACGGAATCGCTTGGCCCGTGCTGAACGCCGTGCCGGTGAACGGCGCCTCGGTGGGCGTTGGCGTCACGACGGGCGGCGGCGTGGGCGGCGGGGTGACGACGGGCGGCGGCACGATTTGTGAAATGCCGATGAAATCGATTTTCGCCTGGCGGTTTTTCGGGACGGTGAGCGTCAGCAGTCCGTCAGTGACGGCGACTTCATTGGATGCCGTAATCCAGCGCGCGGCGCGTCCTTTCACCTTGCCCGTGAGAAAAGCGGCGCCGTTGACATCGATGGCATATTCCCCGCTGCTTTGCGACGGATCGCCGGCGGTGATGCTGATCTGATAGTTGCCGTCGGGAACGGCGATCTGCCATTGGCTGGCGTTGCCTTTGGGGTGCATGGCGGCAAACGTGTCTTCGAGATTGTCCATGCCGTCGGACGGCTTTTTCGGATGCCGAGCGACCACTTGTGCCGCATGCGTTCCATTCCACCCATACGTAAAACCATTGCCGCGATCGCCGTAGTCCATACCGGTGTCGGCAAGATAACCGGTTGGAACCGGCGCATTGGCGGGCTCAAAACTGATGTTGGCTGCAAACCCGCTGAAAAGCCGGCGGCTTTCCAACGTCTCAAACCATTGCCCGGCGGCGCGGGCCAGCGCCCGGCTGCCATGTTCTGCCTGTTGACGTCTGAAATATGGCATGTTCATAACAATAACGCCGCTTCCCGAGTGGAGGCACGTATGGATGTCGCGTAAAATTAAACAATTTCGCTATCGAATCAACCATAACCCACGACCGGTTGTTGTCAAACGACATTTCGTCGCGACGGACGTGTCCGGAACGTGTCCGGCGACGATGATGTCCCATCCCACCGTTATTCTCGTTAATGCCCCACCCGCGGCGAAGAATCCAACGAAGACGCACGTCAGGCGCGTGGAAATATTGATGATATCGAGCCCATCAAGGGTGACGGGATCGGCAAATTCTTCACAAAACGCTATTTACAGCGATGCGCCGTGCTGCAGCCGACCTCTGCGTTTCGCGATCACGCATGCGGTGAGTGATTGGCGACCCAGACTCGCTGCGACAACGTGAAACCGCTCTGTTCCACCCAACGCGGCCACGACATCGCAACCTCTCAAAGATACGGAATTCGCCCCTTCTCCGCCCTCGACAGTCCAATGAACATTCGTGCCAGCGCCTCGGAGACCGCGTGGATATATTCCCGCCCCCGATCGGCCGACGCGCCGGCCGGATTTCCCGAACCGGTGTCGGGGTGGCTTTGGCGCCATGGCCGCGGCGTCCAGACGCCGGGTTGCTTTAGTTCCTCGATGCCGAACGGCAGTCGATCTCCCGGGCCGGCGTCATTGAGCCGAACCAGATCCGGGCAGACGTAAAGCAAAAAACTCGTCTCCAACTGCCCGGCATGATCCCCTGGATTCGGGAAAATCCGCCGCTCGGCGTCGGGGCACATCTGATAAAAATTGGCCAGAATAATCAGGATGTCCGTTTCAAGCTGCACGTCGCGGATGAGCGGCTTGAAATCGTTTCCGCCATGGGCGTTGAGCAGGACCAGGCGGTCGATCTTCTGCCGCATGAGCGACTTGGCCACGTCCGTCAAAATCGCGGCGGCGGTGGCCGTGCTGAAATGGACGGTGGCGGTCTGATCTTGTTGCTGGGCGTTGTTGCCGAACGGGATCGCGGGAAGGACGATGACTTTCGCTCCCGCCTCATAAGCGATTTGAGCGGATCGTTCCGCAAGGACCGTAGCCTCGATCACGTCGGTCCCATGCGGCAGATGATAGTTATGCGCCTCGGTGGCGCCCCACGGCAATATCGCCACGTTCGGGGCGTAAGCGATCAGCTGTTTGTGATTCGCTTCGTGAAGAATATAAGGTCTTGGCGGCATCCTCGGGTCCTCTCGGTTTTTCAATTGAACCGCCGGAACGACGTCAGCGGCGATTCGGATTTTCGGGCCCATACTTCTTGGACGATTCTTGTCGATATAAACGAAGTCGCAGTCATTCCCGGCGCGGGTTTACGTTCGTCCGCAATATTGTTTCAATTGCATCATCTTGGGCCCGCGTTCACGTGCCGCTGCGCTTTTGTCTCGACTTATCCTGCCAACCCCGTCGATTTAAATGGGGCTGGTAAACGTCCCGCCATCACCGCTCGCAGACCGTGGACGAACAATTCCGTGCGGCCGATGCCGAGCCGCTTGGCGTACGCGTCGGCGCTCTTCAACAAATCCGCCTCGACGCTGATCGACACCACTTTGGAGCCTTTGCCCACTTTGGGGCGTCCTCCCATCTTCTTCGCGACGCGAGCAAACCGCTTGCGGTCGCCAACGGTCGGCGGCTTCGATTCGGCCCACAGTTTTTCGGGCGGCGATGCATCGATGGCTCGATAAATGCGTTCTTTCTCCGCTGCCGATAACTTTTCAAACGCAAGGCCGGTCAGTTTCTTAGGTTTGCTCTTGCTCATTGCGTGCCTCTGCCGGCCAAGCCGGCGATAAAAGACTCACCTTCCGCGCCCGCCCGTCGAAACCGGCATCGCGTGAATCACGAAAACCGTGTCGTTGCCGTCGCGGTCTTCCAGAAAGATTACCTGGATCAAGCGGTCGCCTTGGCCGCGGCCTCGCATGATCCACTTCTCGTCACCGGCCTTGCGTTGGCGATTCCCGCGAACCTCCTTTCGCGCCACGGATTCGATTTCACCAATGGAACATCCATGCCGGGTTGCATCTTCCAGGTTCCATTCATTCCAACGAAATGCCCGGACCTTCATAGGGGAATTTTAATAAACAAAATGGGTGACCGTCCACAAGTATTTTATTAAAAAACGAACGATCGTCGTCGCTTTGGATCGTCGATATCAAAGGACACCGCTGGTCAACGGGAAACGCAACATCCACGAAGGCCGCGACGGACCGCGGAAAAGGAAAAAAGAAAGAATCGGGAATTCCCTTCGTGTGCCTTCGTGTTCTTCGTGGACGATCCGGTCTTTCGTAAAGCGTTTTGCATATTGGTGGAGCGAGGTTCGATCGCGAAACAGGCCGCGTAAACGAGGCCGCTTAAACGCGGAGACGCTACGGCAACTTGAAAATTCTTTAGCGACTCAATTGCTACTCGCGGTGACTACGGATTCGCGTTGATCCACGCCAACACTTCCGCCTCATGCCCCGCTGGTTTCACCTTTTCGAAGACGTGCTCGATCTTGCCGCCCTTGGCGAGGATGAACGTCACGCGGGCGGCGCCCCAGTATTTTTTGCCGTACATGCTTTTTTCGACCCACACGCCATAGCGGTCGCAGACGGCATGATCGGCATCGGCCAGCAGGGGAAAATTCAATTGGAATTTATCGACGAACTTCTTCACCTTCGCGATCGGATCGGGGCTAAGACCCAGGACCGTGACCTTTGCCTTCCGATAGTCCGCGATGCTGTCGCGAAAACCACAGGCCTGCGTGGTGCAGCCGGGCGTGTCGGCCTTCGGATAGAAATAGAGAACGACCCGGCCTTTCTTTACCACCGAGGCGAGATCGATCGTTTCGCCCGTGCTGGCCGGAAGGATGAATGTTGGGGCGGAATCGCCCGCTTTTGGCATTGGATGAGATTCGGACACGCTTGATTCCTTAATACAAATGAGAGGGGTTGGAACGTACGTCACATCCACGATTGTTGCAAATGATACGCCGACTAACATGCCATGCGAGATAACGCGCGTCGGCCCCGTCAAAGCCCCGCGCGCTCTTCTTTTCCGCGCGCCGACGCCCACCTGAAGCATTTCTCATCTTATCACGGCGTTTCCGCGGTTATTAATAGCGGTTCCGCTTGCGGGGCGTGTTTTCGTGACCGAAACTCGCGCCGCCAGCATGCAATACGCTCCGGTTTTTGGAGAAATGGAAGGCGCTTCGCGGACGGTGCTTGGCGTTAATAGCCGATCGCCCAACACATTTCAGTTTCCCCCGAACGCTTTCGGCCGTCGGGGAAGGAGATCCGACACAAGAAAACGTGCCAGACTCCAGGTAGCCAAAGGTCAGTACGTCTTCGTGGCCGGATTTTCAGAGTTCCTCAGTCCGCTTGCATGGCATACCCTGCACGGCAGGAGTTGACTATGCCCACTAAATCCGCCTTGCGCGTCAGAATTCACACCGACGAAGCGATCAACGAATCGATCAGCCGCCACATCGAAAAAAACGTGGCCTATTTCGCCGGCCATCCGGAGCGGATCGTGCAGCGGCTGGACGAGTTGGACGCGGAATGGGACGTCGAGCGCATGCTGGAAACCGGCTCATCGACGCTGACGCTCGCCGGTTTAATCCTCGGCATCGCCCGCGATCGCAAATGGCTGTTGCTTTCGCTTGCCGTGCAGGGGTTTTTGATGCAGCACGCGCTTCAGGGGTGGTGCCCGCCGTTGCCGATGCTTCGCCGGCTGGGATTCAGGACGCAATACGAGATCGAGCGGGAACGCTACGCCTTGAAGGCGATTCGGGGAGATTTCGGGCAAGCGTCGGAGCCGTTGAAAGTGATGCAAGCCGTGGCGGAATGATCGATCGGCGGATCCTCACAGCGCCGGCGATCATTTTGCGATGGTCACCTCGCGGAGATTGACGCTCCGCGGCGATCCGCCGGCGCAGCGGCCTCTCACGACGGTCGGCTGTCCCGTTTGCAGAGCCATGGAAGCCGTCAGATTTCCCGATGTCAGGGTGCATTGTACGCCCCTTTGTTTTTCTACGCCATTGAGGGTGATGGACGCGCGATGAATCTGGGTGATGGTTCCGTCTACTTTCAGCCAATGATTTTTGTACATCGCGTCGGCGGCGACGGGGTTGGCGTTATAAGCACTAATCAGATCGTCGGCGGCAATTGAGATCGGGTTTTCGATAGTGGGGTCGGGCGCGGGCGGGGCGGGCGGTTGCGGGGGCGGATTGGCATGGGGCCGCGAGATTGCGACGGCCTGTGATTGCGCGGCGTTCGCCTGGGCCTGCGTCTGGGCGGCCGCCCGTTGAGCGGCCAGCGCGGCTGCCTTGCTCGCCGAATGGAACACGCTGGCCAATCCAATCGCCAAGACGCCGTAAATCACGAACGGAATGACGCTCACGAACGTGCCGATCATCGGCAGGAGGTGCTTTGCCTGCCGCTTCCTGGCCAAGACCCAGCCGATGATGCCGGTGGTGATGCCGGCGATCGCCAGCGGGATGGCGACGGGCCAGATGCAGAACAAAATCGAACCGACGCCGCCGCAGATCACCGACGCCAGCCCAAGGCCAAACGGCGCGCTGATCGGTTGTTGCGTAAGGCCGGCGCCGTGGGCATACGAAATCGGTTGCGCGGCGTATCCAGGCGACTGTTCGCCGGCGTCGGGCATGCCGGGGGACGGCGCCGCGTCTTGCTCCGGGGCGGCGGACGCGGCGGCAATGGGCGAAGCGGATGCCGTCGCGGGGGCGGCGGCTTGATCGCTCATTATCAGCACCGCCGTCACCTCAACCCCGCTTGCGTGGGCTTTGGCGCGGGCTGATTCTTCACTGCTGGCAGCGACTTTCGCCCGGATCGTCTTCCCATTACGAGTACCGCGGATTTCCCAGATCATCGGATTTACCTCCCGTTTCTAAAGGACCGAAATGAGACGCGATTGCACGAACCCATGGCCGATTCGACTAAAAAAGTGACCCTTGCGCGTCCGCCTTGGGCGCTTTCGCCTCCGGTGTTTGGAAGAAAACACGAAACCAATGCTTCCCGTCCGTCGCATGCTCCGGATAGAGCGTTTCCAGAACGCCGCGCAATTCGGCGGCGGTTTCAAAACCGTCGGCGATCGCGTCGGCGTCGGTTAATTTCTGGAGGTCAACCGCTTCGACCGCGTCGATCGCCAAAAATCCCAGGCCCGGCGACCACGCCCTTCCCCCCGCGCCCAGCATCGCGCGCGGCCAGCGCCGAATCGTCGTCCGCTTGCGACCGGCTCGGATCGCTTCTTGAAGATGTTTTTTGAAGAAAAGCTGAGCCATTGGATCGCTTTATCATAAATCCGCGCGGGCACGGATGAAAGAGGCGGGTATAATTCGTCCAACAAAAGGAGTCTCTATGCCGACTGATACCGCAAACGCCCTGGCACAAAAAAGCTGCAAGGATTGCGCCGGCGACGCCAAAAAGCTCAATGACAAACAGATCGCGACCTTGCTCGGCGATGTTCCGGAATGGGAACAATTCGACGGCCGGATCGCCAGGACCTTTCATTTCAAGAACTATTATGAATCGATGGCGTTCGTGAACGCCACCGCCTGGATATCGCATCGGGAAGATCACCATCCCGACCTGGAGGTCGGCTATAACAAAGTCCGCGTCAGCTACAGCACGCACTCCGTCGGCGGGTTATCGGAAAGTGATTTCATCTGCGCGGCGAAGATCGAGAGCCTGATGAAGATTTGACGGCACTTTTCGGACGACGAATTTTCAATCATCGCGCGCGGCACAGAGTAGAATGTCAATCGCGAAAAAGGCCGCAAGTACAGACTTCACTCGGATGCCGCGTCGGATTTTATCGCCGCCGTGCGCGCTCCAAGCGCGTCGTTGGCTTGATCGATCGAACGGAATTTTCCGGCCATAACCTCGCGGGCGGTGGCCCGCAAAGCCTGTCCGAACTGTCGATACATCGCGAAACTTGCCGACATTTCGCGAAGTTGCGCCGGGGTGGCGCCCGAGGCGTAGGTTTGTTCCAGGTTCACCTGCCACCCATATTTACCCAGCAGAAGGTAGAGCGACGGCTGAAACTTCGATGCAAATCCATGGCGCTTTGGATCGATGCGGGCCTTGATGTCGTCGGCGGCGACCGATCCCTCGCCGATCCATTCGATCGGGCCGTCGGCCATCATCATCAGCGAGTTGCCGAGGTCCGTGTGGACCTGATGACTATACCGGCCGAACTTGGCGTACAACGCGTTGTCGAACGAACGCATCCCGTCCACCATGACCGCCAGCGCGTCAACCCATCGCTTTTCGTCGGCTGAGCCGACGCTGACTTTTCTGGCTAACGTCGAATCGCCGCGTTGGATCGCCTTGAGATAGACAAGCGCCGCCGATTTTGGCGTGGAAAGATCGACGTTGGCCGGGGGGCGATCCAAACCTTCGCAGCCGGCGGCAAGCAGGGATAATAGAGAGAGTGAGACTATCAAAGAGCGCCGGGCGATGGTCATTGCATATCCGCCGGACCAGAAAACTGGAGAATCCGCCATTCTGTTTACGCCGCCAAGAATGATAGCTTACGTTAACATGAACGGAACCGTGCCGATCATCGACGCGTCTTGTCCGTTCAAGCTCACCGAAACTGTCGGAAAGTAGGTACCGGCGGCTTGCGAGGCGGACCGCGTGAAACGAAGGTGAAGCGTCAATGCCGAGCCGGGCTTGATCTTCACGTTCTTCACCAAAGAAACCAGCGACGCCGCCACGGCGCTGCCGTCGGCGGAGAGGCCGACATTGATCGTCGCCGATCCCGCGGCGATCACGTTGCCGGTGTTGGTGATCGTGACGGCGACGGCGCCATGTTTGCCCGGCGGAATGATTCCCGGCGTGACGCCTCCCACCGAAGCCGCCAATGAAACAAACGGCGCGGCGACCTGCATCGCGGCGGCGGCGGTCGTCTGGGTCACGGAACCGGATTGGTCCACCACCTGCACGATGAAGTAGTAGCTGCCGTTCGCGAGAGTCGTGGGAAGTGAGCCGGGCTTGACGGAAATGATCTTGCCGGCGCCGGGTTTCAGTTTCACTGCATGAGTGAGGCTGAGAATTTGGACGGCCGTGGGATCGAAGGTTTGATTTTGGCTGGCGAAAACGGTGATCGAGACGGCGTTCGCATATAAGCCGCCGCCATGATTTGCGATGACGACCGGAAGAACGCTCTTAATCGGCGTTCCTTCGACCACGGACGCCGGAATTTTCGCATTGGCGAGACTGGGCGACAGAAGCGGGGCGTCAGGGGCGATCGCGTTGATCGTCTGAGACAAAGCGGGCGAGACGCCGGAGGCGAACGCACTGTCGCCGGCATAGCTGGCGGTGATCGAATGCGCGCCCGGCTGCAATGTCGAGGTCGTAAATTGCACCGTCCCCGCGGAACTCACGGCGCCGGTGTAGAGAAGAGTCTGGCCGTCGTAGAAGTTGACGGCGCCGGTCGGAACGGCGCCGGTCTGCGTAACCGGCGCGACCGTCGCGACCAGCGTTACCAGTTGGTACTGGACCGTTGCCGGATTCGAGCTGCTTACAGTCACATTCACGGTAGCCTTGGCGGGAGGGGCAATCGTAAAGCTGTGCGAGACGGCGGTCTTTAGCGATCCGTCGGAAGCGGTGAGCGCGTAAGTTCCCGGGAGCGAGATCGAGATGTCGCTGAACGTAGCGACGCCGGCCTGCTCGGCGACGGTAGTGGCGCCGCCCAGCGTGGCGCCGGCCGGACCGCCGGCGACGGATAGAACGACGTTCGAGAATTGCGCGTCGGCGGGAGCGACGATATTCCCGCCCGCGTCCTCGATGTCGATCGTGATCGCTGGGACAATGGTACTTTCGGCGGCGCCGCCGGTCGGCTGTTGCGCGAACGCCAGTTGTTGCGGCGGGGGAGCCATAATCGTGAAGCTAGCGGTCGTGGCGGCGGTCAGACTTCCATCCGTCGCCGTCAGTGTATAGGCGCCCGGCAACGAAAATGACAGATTGGCGAAAGTAGCCACCCCGGCTTGCTGGGTGACGGTTGTCGTTCCGCCGAGCGCGGCGCCGGCGGGGCCGCTGGCGATCGACAGCGTGACATTCGCGAACTGTGGATCACTCGGCGAAATCGTATTCCCGTTCGCGTCTTGAATATCGACAGTCAGAGCGGGACTGATGGCGGCGCCCACGATCGCGCCGGTCGGCTGCTGGGCGATGGCCAGTTGCGTCGGCGTCACCACGATGACTTGCACGGCCACGGTGACGACGAAGCTGACGGTATTGGAGGTATGTGCCGCGGCGTCGGAAACGGTGACGGCCGGGTCAAATTTCCCGGCGCCCGAAAAAGTATGCGCCATCGCGGGGATGGAGCCGGCGTTGTTCACGGAGAAGACGCTGTTGGCCGACCCGTCCCCCCAGTTCACCGTGACGCTGAATGGGCCGGTCGCTCCGGAGGCGGAGAAGGAGCCGAGCTGAATGGTGGCCGGGGTGTTCTGCGTGGCCGACTGCGCGGACGCCGGGGTGGCGACAATCTGCGGGGACTGCGACGGGCCGGCCTGCACGGGTTGCCCGCCGAATTCGTCGGCGCCGATATCGGGGGCCGCGCCGGCGAAACCGTTGGTATAGGGAGGGATCAGCGCGCCGGCGTCGATGGCGGCCGATCCGGACAGAAGCTGGAAGTTATCGTCCGCCTGATCGACGAACATCGCCGAGACCGCCGAGGTCAGGTTGTTGGTATGCGTGACGCCGGTGGAATACATCACGGAGCCGATCATGATGTTGTTGATGATCTTGCTGCCGGGCATCGAGGGCGACGCCCCTTCGATCAGGGCGCTTGGCGGGTTTAAGAGGGCGACGGTCGGCGGATTTGGATTGATGCCCGAGAGCAGCGTGTTGTCGTAGACAAAATCGTCGGTGCTGACGCCGTTCATTTTCAACGCCGCGTCGGCGTTGTAGACGATGTTGTGGTCGATGACCATGTTCAGGTCATTGTTGTCCAGCAGGATGCCTGAGTTTCCGTAGCCGCCCTGGTAGGCGTTGTAGATGATGTTTTGCGAGACTTCGCTTCCCATGCCGTCGGTCTTCCACGCATAGACGCCGCCCGAATCGCTGCCGCGCAGCCCGATGTCGTGGATGACGTTGTTGAAAATTTGCGTTTGCGGCGAAAAGTAAAAAGTGATTCCCGAGCGGCCGGTATCGAAAATCAGATTATGCGAAGCGACGTTGCCGGTTCCGCGGATATTGATGGCGGCCTCGTCGCCGGCGGCGTAGTCGATTTGAGAAATCGTGCAGTCCTGCACCGTATTGTTCGAGCCGCCGAGATAGACGCCGTTGCCGGAACTATCGGTGATGGTGAGATCGCTGAGCGTGATGTTCGTGCCGTTGATCAGCAGGCCGGTTGTTCCGGCGACGTACTTTGCTCCCCACGGATAGGCGTTATCCATTTGCTGGGAAACAAAGGTAAACGTCGAATCGGAAATCTCGATGTGATTGGAAACCGAGTCTGTGTCGATCGAGGCGGCATGGATCGTCAAACCCTGAATGTCGATATATCCCAGGCCGCTCAGATCAAAAGCATATTGCCGCTGTTTGGATTCGACGTTGGTCGGCGCCGACCCGTCGGGCATCCAGGCGTAAAGAATGTCGCTCGCCGAATTGTGGTAAAACTCGCCGGGGGCGTCAAGCTGCGAGAAAAGGCCCGACAGGTAAAACGGGTTGCCGGCCTGCGGCACTTCCGACGGCGTCAGCTGCGTGTAGGAATAGGTGATGCTTCCCGGCGCCGACGCAGTCACCGTTCCCGTTTCCCAGATCCATTGCTGTCCCGGCGAGACATGAATGGTCGCGCCGACCCAGTAACCGGCCTGTTGACTCAGGGCGGCGTTGTAGATGGTGGCGCTGGTCGGCGTGTCCTGCGTTGCGGGGGCGGCGTTGGTGCTGGTGATGGTCGCCGTGGTGATGTTCATCGGATCGAGGCTGGTATTGGGCCAGCGCGCTTCGGTGAGCATCTGGCCATTGGCGAAGACCTGGTTGTTCCCGTCGCCCAAATCCCAGCTTTGCGGCGCTTCATAGGTCGAGTCGCTGGACAACGTCCATCCGGTGATCGGATCGGCGCCGTCGATCGTGACCGTGGCGCCGTTATAGGGCTCGTAGGTTATCGGAGCGCCGGCCGTTCCGGAGTTCACCGGCTTAACCGTTTCGTGATACGTCCCGGACTCGATAAAAACCGAATCGCCGGGCATGGCGACATTGGCCGCGTCCTGAATGGTGGCAAATGGCTGCGCGAGCGTGCCGGGATTGGCGTCCAGACCGCCGCTGGCCGCCACATACCAACTCGACAACAACACCCGGCTCTCAAGGCCTTCGACGGCCTTTTTAACGATCCGCTTGCCGAAAGGGGTCAATTTACAATACATGAACAATCCCGGAATATCTTTAGAGTAAAGCGTCTCTTGGACAATACGCACGCGGCGGTGAGTCGGCCGATCGATTATGCGCCAGAATCGGACAAATACCCACCGACGGCTTAAGAAATACCGCGACGTCTCAAAGCAGTCGGCTGTGCCCGCTTCGCGAAACGACGGAGGTGGAATATCCGTAAGGTGAATTTTTTCGTAGCACAGGCGTCTCACCTGTGTTTTTCGACTGAGAATACAGGTCAGGCGCCTGTTCTGCAAAAAGCTCGCAAGCGCTTCGGATGACGCCAACCAATCCATTGATCTTATTGCAGGATTTGCCGGCGAAACGTCTCGTACTGATCGAGTGCGGTCGTCGCCCCGGCGTGGGAACACGCAAACGCCGCCACCTCGCCGGCAAATTGATTGATCCGATCAAGGTCCCAGCCGCGCAGATAAGCAAGCGTCATGGCGGCGGTAAATGCGTCGCCGGCCCCGATCGAATCGACGACGTTGACGGCGATACCCGGACGCTCGACAACCTGATCCGGCGACCAAAGCACGCTTCCGGCCGATCCGCGCGTCAGCGCGATCAGGCGAAGCCCAAAACGATCGCCCAGTTCGCGAAGCTGTCCCGCCGCCGACGCTTCGGTCAGGCCGAGCATTCCGGCCAGCGCGGGAAGCTCGTGCTCGTTGAGCTTCAGCGCGTTCGCCCGCAACAGCGACGCCTGTATGATCGCCGAATCCACGAACGGCGGGCGCAGGTTCACATCCAATATCCGCAGCGCTCGGGCGGGCACATGATCCAGGATTTTCATGATGGCCCGGCGCGAGGCGGCGCTGCGTTGAGCCAACGTGCCGAAGCAGATGGCGTCGCATTTTTCGGCGGCGCGCAGGCAGACGTCGCCGGCGTCGATTCGATCCCAGGCGGCATTGGCGTTGATGGTGAATTGCGGTTGGCCGTCGCCGGACAGGGTTACGGAAACGGTTCCGGTGGGAAGTTCGGGATCGACGCCGACGGTTTGGACGTTGATGCCGGCGCGAGTGAGCGATCGAAGAATTTCGCGGCCGAGATCATCGTCGCCGACGCGCGAGATCAAGTTGGCGTCGGCGCCGAGCGCCCTTGCCTGGCAGGTAAAATTGGCCGGCGCGCCGCCCATCAGCCTGCCGGTCGGCAACAGGTCCCACAGCACTTCGCCCAGCCCGATGATCTTTGCGTTCATCGCCGCCGCTTATACACATCGGCGGATTCAATTCCAGTTCGTCGCCTACGGCAGGGGAAAACAACGGGGAAAAAGCCGCTTTTCGCTTCCTTTCCATTCTAGCGGACTGGAACGGGAAGGCGGCGCGCGGTCGCGACGACTACTTTTTCTCGCCTTTCTTTTGGAGGTCGGCAATCCGGCGCCGCTCGAAATCGGTCGTGAACCGGATCGCGACAACGTCTCCCTTTTGAAGCGACTTGAGCGTCTCCACGATCGGACCGCCCTTGTTCGGATCGGAGCCCAGCGCAAACGCGTCCGGCGGCCCGTTCTTCGGCTTTACCGCCACCCAGAAATTGTCGCGCACGAACATCACCTCGCCGATAAAAACGCCGGTGGGCCTTCCGATGATCTTTTCGACCCCGATGATTTTCCGCACGTCCCCATCCTGCTTGTACGCGATTCTCATCCGGCATTCGGGGAAGATATTCTTCATCGCATCCAGCGTTTTCTTGTCGGCGCCTTCGAGACTGTATTGCTGCGGCTCATCTTCGCCGTCGGCCATGAACGTCAGCGTGTCCGCCTTGTTGTCTTTCCGATCACAGTAAATCCCCGCCACGATCACCTTCTTGGCCGGCGCCGGTTTAGAGTCGTCCGATCGGCCGGCGCGGGGGATGGCGATCGAAGTCAAAGCACAGATGAATACGATGAGAATCGAACGCGCCGCCATGGTAAGCTCCTCAAGAAAACGGATGGGCTAAAGTGACTGACTCGGGATTATAAACCGCCGCGAATACCTTCACTAGCGAAATGTTTTTAGAAGTTTGCGGCGCCCGCGATCGTTATCGACCGCCGGCTTGGTAATTTGGACTCCGAATCGGTATCCTTTTCTTTTCCCAACCCAATTCGACTCGGGAGTTTCACGCTGAGAGGAGATGGATCATGGGGATCGTCCAAGTAATCAAGTGTGTTTTGTCTGCGGGTGGCCGCGCGAGATCGACGCCGTTGGCCGCTATCGCGCTCGTGGCGATAATGGGGGTATCCGCCGGCGCGGGCAGTATTTTTGACGATAACTGGACCCCGCCCAAAACCGCCGACCATCCAAAAATCGGCCCGGCGCCGGCCAATACAACGGCGCCGACCGCGCCCCCGAGCCCGTCACAACCGAAAACGGCCCCGCCAGGCGCCAATCAGTCTGCCGGCGTCTTACCGCCGGAACTATCGGCGCCCGTGATCGTCGCCAAGCGCCCAATACCAGCCAAGGGAGACCTGACCCGCTCTCGAAAGCTCTTGCGCGAGGCGTATGGCGACCTGTTAAAGGATCGTTCATTCAAGGCGCGGCGATCGCTCGTCCAGACGCTGCTGGAAGAATCCGAGAAACCCGGCAACAGCCCCAGCGACCAGTTCGCGCTCCTCGCCGGCGCCATCGATGCGGCCAAGGAAGGCGAAAGTCTTCGGCTTTGCGTTACCGCGGCCGACAAAATCGCCGAGTTGTTCGATGTCGATGGTCTCAAGCTCAAAACGCAGGCGGCGACCACCATGGTTCTCAAGGCGCCTTCCCCCGCCGATACAGCCGAGAATATCCGCGCGGACCTCGAACTTGCCGATCAACTCGTGGCGGCCGAGGATTTTTCCGGCGCCGCTCGCGTCGTCGCCATCGCCCGGCCGCTGGCCGCGGATAATCCCGAAATGCGGGCGCAGGTGCTCAAGCGTTCCCAATCGATCGAGTCGGCTCGATCCGCCTACGATCAAATCCAACCGTATCTCGATAAGCTGAAAACATCGCCGAGCGACGAGGCGGCTAATCAGTCGCTGGCGAATCACTACTGCTTCAAGCTTGGCCAGTGGGACAAGGGAGTTGCCTATCTGGCGAAAGGATCAGACGCGAAATTAAAGGAACTTGCCAAGGCGGAACTTGCCGCCACGTCCGACCCGGCCGACGCACTGACATTGGCGGCGGGATGGTGGGATCGGGCCGAGGAGACGGGGACCAGCGACGCCGACGCCAAGGCACTTAAGTTGCATGCCGCGACGTGGTATCGCTTCGGACAAAGCGCGGCGAGCGGCCTGGCCGCGAAGGTCGTCGAAATACGCTTGAACCAGGCGGTTTTGCTTGGATTTTCCGGCGGCAGCAGCCCGATCATGGCGGCGATCGCGGCGCGCCCGGTCGGGCATGCGGGCCCGCCGGGAACGGTCGATCTGTTGCGATTGATCGATCTGAAAAAGGACGCAATCAGCGGGCCGTGGACGATGAACGCCCAAGAGCTTAAATGCGGCATTAGCGACAAAGACGAGGTGTCGAAGATTCGATTCCCCTACGATCCGCCGGCGGAATACGACGTCAATATCGAGTTGACCCGACTAAAGCAGGGGCATAACGGGATAGTCACCTTTGAATGCCCGCACGCTGGCGACAAATACATCATCGTGGTCGGCGACAGAGGCAACCGCGATACCTGGATCTCCGGATCATCCGACCGAGACGCCGTCCACACCCGGTTGGACGCAACGCTTCCGGACGATCGGAAAACCAAAATTCGCATCGAGGTTCGCAAGGAAAAAATATCCGTTTACCTGAACGGCACGCTGAGCGCCAGTTGCGTGGTGAACCCAAATCAGGGAGATAACGGCGGGTTCTGGTGGGTCGGCGATCATGCCCTGGGCATGGGAACGTGGAACGCAATAGTCATCCATTCGATGAAGGTAACCGAGATCGGCCAAAGCGGCTCGGCGATGGCCCTTGGCCCGGCGACCGGAATCCCCGCGCTGCCGATCCCCGCGCCGGCCGATATTCCCTCGCGCGTGGTAAACCTCATGCCGCTGATCGACGTGTCGCGCGACGCCAACGACGGCGTGTGGCAAAAAACCGCAAATGGCGGAATCATGTCCACCGGCGGCAGATGCCGGATTCGCATTCCTTATCAGCCGCCCGAGGAATACGACTTCCGCGTCGTTTTCAAAAGGGTGAACGGAGATGGCTGGATGGGTCAGATAGCGTGGCTCGGCGGGAAAGGGGTCATCTGGATTCTCGCGGCCAACTCAAACAACACCTCCGGATTCGGACAGTTGGCCGGACGCTGGATCGACAACAATTCCACGACCGTGCGCAACAACGTCATCCTGCAAAACGACCGGCCTTATACCTCCGTCGTTCATGTGCGGCGCGGCCGCCTTAGCGCGTCGGTGGACGGCAAGCTTGTCGCCGACTACAAGACCAACGGAAGCGACATGAATCTTCCCGGCGACTGGTTGGTCGGCGAAAACATTCTTGGCTTGGCCAGCGAGGGAGCGCGCGTGCAGTTTGATGCGATCGAAATTCACGAGATTCGCGGCCAGGGTAAAACGGTGGCCCATGTGGAATTGCCCACGCTTTCCAAGCCGCCGCCCGACGACACGGCCCAGCGGACCGTCGACCTGATGCCGCTGATCAATCCCGCCGTCGATACCGTCGGCGGGCGCTGGTATCGGGTGAACAAAAACGCGATCGCTTCAGACGGATCGCAAGCGCGACTGCGCATTCCGTACCATCCGCCGGAGGAGTACGACTTTCACGTTCGTGTACACCGCACCGGCGGCGGACAATATTTCGCCATGATCATGTCTCACGGCCTGCACAACTTCCATTGGATGATGGGCGGGTGGGACAATCGAATTTGTGGATTGGAATTAATTGACGGCCGCCGCGCCGACAGCAATCCCACCACGGTGAAATCGGATTCGGTCTTTCAGACCAATCGCGTGATGGACATCGTCGGATATGTACGCAACGGATCGGTGGCCGTATCGGTGGACGGCAAGCTCGTGGCGGATTTTAAGACCAACTACGGCAATCTCACGCCGCTCAACGAAACATATATCGGCGACGGCGCCCTGGGCCTGTTCAGCACATCAACCAGTTTCCAGGTTGACGTGATCGAGATCAAAGAAATTACCGGAGAGGGCAAACCATCGCCCCGCGGGCAGTGAGGCGTTTCACTTGCCATCGCAACCTTCTCGCGAGCCCCGTCCCTTCATCAAGACGCGCTCAAATTGGTATCGCATTTGCGGAGCATAAAATCACATCGGCACGGCTACCATTGTTAAGCGAAATAACGTCGCCACGATTCCGCCGGAAATAGCGACGGCCTTCGGAATTCGTGAAGGCACGCGATTGGAATCGACCGACGCCGGGGGCGGGGTGATTGCGGTTAAGGCTGTGCCGGGTCGCGGGGAGAGGGCACGCGCGCTACTGGGTTTGGGTCGGCGATGGCTAAGAGTCGACGACGATCCGATAGCCGATCTTCTTAAAGAGCGCGCCGCCGGCCTACGAATGCTTACCGTCCGACGCCAATCGCTCAATTTCGAGAAATAGCGCGCTGTGATCCATGTCCCCGCCGAAGTGAGAGCGAAGCTGATCGAACAATCCGTGCGCGGTCGTCAGGAGCGGCAGACTTACGCCCGCCGTGCCGGCGAAAGCCTTGATGGCATTCAAATCCTTGATCTGATTGTTCACCGTGCCGCCCGGCTTGAAATCGCGGGTCAGCATGCGCTGGCCGTGCTCGGCGAGAATTCGACTCTCGGCAAACCCGCCGCGTAACGCCTCGCGCACGGCCACCGGATCGGCGCCCCCTTTTTCGGCCAATACCAGCGCCTCGGCGACGGCGCCGATCGTCACCGCCACGATTAGCTGATTGGCGAGCTTGCAAAGCTGCCCCGATCCCACTGGACCGACCCGCCGACCCGTTCCCATGGCAGCGAAGATCGGAGCGGCGCCGGCGACGATTCCGGCGTCGCCGCCGGCCATGATCGCCAGCGTGCCGGCGATGGCGCCGCGCGTTCCGCCGGAGACAGGCGCGTCGACATAGCCGATGCCGCGCGACGCCAGACGCGCGCAATGGTCCCGCGCGACGGGGGGCGATGTGGTGCTCATGTCGATGACGGTCGTTCCCGCCGCCATGGCGCCCGCGGCGCCGGAATCGAACAACACCGATTCCACCGCGTCGGCGTTCGTCAACATCGTGATGACGACATTCGCGCCGTTGACGGCCGCGATGGGGCTTTGGGCCCACTGCGCGCCGGACGCCAACAGCGGATCAGCCTTCTCAGGCGTGCGGTTCCAAACGGTGACCGCGAAGCCGGCGGCGAGCAGGCGCGAAACCATCGGCTGGCCCATGAGTCCCGTGCCGAAAAATGCGATGGTTGTTTTCATGCGATAAATTCCCCGTTCAAGTCATCGGCGATAAACGCTCGAATGACATCCTGCATCGAGTTGTCCGCGGTAAACCCCAGCCGCGCGGCCTTGGCCGATTTGAAGGCCGCCGGCCATCCGTAGACGATCTTTTCAATCCGCGCGTCGCGCTCGAATCGCACACGCCGGGCGACATTTGGCCCGGCGATTTGCTCCAGTGCCGCCAGCATCTCGCGGACCGTCAGCGTGAATCCGGGCAACTGCACCGCCCGCGTCCATCCCCAATCGGCGGCGGGGATCGACTGGGCATGGATGAACGCCTCCACCACTTTCCGCGGCGAAATCAGGCACATCGTCGTCTCCGGCGCCACCGGGCATATGACTTGGCGCCCTTCCAGCGGATCGCGGATGATGGAACTTGCAAACGTCGAGGCGGCTTTGTTGGGCTTGCCCGGCCGCACCACGACCGTCGGCAGCCGAAGCGCCCGGCCATCGATAAATCCTCGCCGGCTGTAGTCGCCGATGAGCATTTCGCAGATCGCTTTTTGCGTGCCGTACGACGTTTGAGGCGCCAGCGCGATTCCGTCTTCGACAACCGCCGGCAACTCGCCGCCGTACACCGCCGCCGAGCTCGCGAATAAAAAATGCGCCCCTCTGGCGATATGCCGGCACGCTTCGAGCAGCGCGCGCGTCGCCTCGAGATTGACCCGCATGCCAAACTCGAAATCTTCCTCGGCGCCGACGCTGACGACGGCCGCGAGATGAAATACGGCCCTTGTTTTTTCGGTGACGATCCGAGAAATGACGGCGGGATCGGACGTATCGGCCTCGACTCGTTCGACGCGCGGATCGGCGTCCAGCGCAGCCAGCGAAAGATCGCACGCCACGATCTTTTCGATCGGCTTATGCGCGCCCGTCGAATCGACGAGGGTCCCGCGCTCAAGCAATTGCCGGACAAGCCGCCGTCCGATGAATCCCCCGGCGCCCGTTATCGTCACGTGCATGAAGCCTCCATTTGCGTGCGACTATATTTCCCGCTCGGGGTCTTCGCCAGTGACCTCCTTAGCGCATCGGCGTCGGTACAAAACGAAACCGGAATGCCGGCGCGTGCCGGCGACGCTGAAGCTGGACGACGCTGTATAATAATATGTTGGAATCGGTAAAACCAAAAACGCGGGAGGTTCGAATGAAATGGACAAATGAATGGATCGACCAAGGCCGTCACGAAGGCTTGCAAAGGGTCGCGATTTGGTCTTCGTTTGCTGCGGCGGTACTTGGGACTCGTCCCGGCGAAAATGACAAAGCAGGTCGAGCGCCGTCGACGACGCCGAGATTTTCGCGCTCGGCGATGCGCTTCTCGATTTCACGAATCTCGCCGATGCCCAACGCCGGCTCGCTCAATATAAAAAACCAAAAAACTTCGCGCCGCTCGCCGACCTCATGGCAATCGCTTTTGGCCGTCTTACCCCCTCTCCCGATAAGCCGACGGTACGCCGGGGGAGGGAACCGGAGAGGCGAAAATTCAAAAACGATCGCCCTGTCGCTGACCTACCGATTCGTGACAACCGCTGGAAACGATCCTGTAAATGTCGTGTAATGCCTTGAATGCGGAATCAACATTCAGGCTTCGTGATCGGTTCGGCCATTCGCCGCCCCTGGGCGGCATATGCGCTGGCTTTCTTCATCATTACGTGTGCCGCCGCGATTCCTTCCTCGCGCGTGCTTGCCGGTCCGGCGCCGGATGAGGGAAAGTGGATCGTCGTGGTAGAGCCCGGAAATTCACTTTCGTTTTCTATCCTGCATGGTCCCAAAGGCGCCGAGCGGGCGGTGGGGCACATCGGGATGGCGGGTTGGGGACCGAAGTGGGCTTGGGCGGGAATCGGATCAAAGGATAAGCCGAAGGGGCCATTCGTTGTTTCCGCTCCGTTTACGGTAAACAAGGCGGCGGGCCAGGTCATTGCCGTTCAACTCGACGTCGCGGCGAAGGGTACGCGGTCGGTGGTTTTTCGCTATGATCTTACCGCGGACAAGGATGTGCCACTCACGCTGCTCGCGGCCGTGATTGGGTTCGACAAATCGCTCGCCGGCGAGTTTACAGCTACCGGCGACGGGAAAGAGACTTCGCTCATACTGCCGCTGACGCGCGGCCAGATAAACGCAACCTCTCACGCAACCTACAAATTAATCGGCGTCGGCGAAGTCGCCGTCGATCTCGATCCGGCGGTTGACGTCGGCATCGACGGCGATGCCCGAATGATTCTCGCCCAGGGGGAATTCAAAGCCGGCCATAAGAGCGTTGCCGTCACGCTGACGTTTGGCGCCGACGTGGCGCTGGTCACCTCGCCCACGGCGATGGCAAACTATGAGAAACCGCTCGCGGGACCGGACTGGTATCAATTTCAGCCGACCAATGATCTTTCTCCCAGCGTCATCGGCATGGAAAACTGGCTGGAAAAACCGGCCGGTAAACGCGGCGGCGTTCGCATGGTCGGCGATCATTTCCAGTCCGAAGACGGAACGCCGATCAAATTCTGGGGAACCAACCTTGCATATGGAAGCAGTTGCGCACCGGAGAAAAAAATCGCCGACTTCACCGCCGCCCGTTTTGCAAAGTACGGCGTCAATGCCGTGCGATTGCACAAATTCACCTATCCAAAGCAAGGCAACGGCATCGGCGACAGCAACGATTCCACCAAGTTTGATCCCGCCGGCCTCGATCGCCTTGACTACTTTTCGTCGCAACTCAAGAACAACGGCGTCTACTTCGGGTGGTCACACACCTATGGCTTCCAGGTCCGTCCCGGCGACCGCTCCCGTTTGCTGGCATACGACGAAGTCATGGCTTACAAAGGCGGCAGCACTTACGCCTTCATCAACTTCGCTCCCGACGTACAGGATCTGATGATCGAATCCGTCGTGAATCTGCTGAAACACAAGAATCCCTACACCGGCCTTACTTATGCCGAGGAACCCGCGCTGAATTTTATCGAGCTTCAGAACGAAGACGATATTTTCTTCTATACATCAGACGGCGCCCTGAAAGCCAGCCCAACCTATCGAAAGCAGTTTATGGGCCGATTTGCCCAGTGGCTGAAAGCCAAATATGCTTCTGAAGAGGGACTCAAGAAAGCATGGCGAGAAGCGCTCAAGGGGAATGAATCCCTTGCCGACGGCAATATCGCCTTGCAACTCAATCCATGGTTTTTCGGCGAAGATCATCTTCCGCAAACCAGGGGCGGCGAACATCAAAGATTGGTAGACACGGCTCTGTTTCTGCACGCGGTTCAGGACCAATACTACGGCCGATACGTAAAAGCGATTCGCGACGCCGGCTACAAAGGTCCGATCAACGGCTCTCCCTGGCAGGCGCCGTCGGGTTTGCCGCACTATCTGAATCTCAAGTCGGACTATGCCGCCGGGTATATCGATCGGCATAATTATTTCGGCGGAAAACTCTCCGATACCATGCTGGCCAAACCCGGCAGCGGTGATTTTTCCAGCGGGTTGCAGCAGGTGATCGATCGCCCCTTCGGCCTCTCCGAATGGATTCACGTATACCCCTCGCTCTACAGCGCCGAAGGCCCGGACATCATCGCCATCTATGGCATGGGCTTGCAGGGCTGGGACGCCTCATATGAATTTCAATCCGGCGCCCGCGCGCACGCCTTCGCCGATATCGCCGGGAATCTTCCCTATGGCGTGTGGGACGCCGACACGCCCACGCAGATCGGCCAGTATCCGCTGCTGGCCCGCATGATCTATCGCGGCGACGTCAAGGAATCGCCGGTGATCTCCGTGCGCCGGGTGAGCGATGCCGATTTGAGCGAGGGAAAATTCTCCTTTTCCGACAAAGTGACCCAGCACGGCGACATCAAGAGTTTCGCCGGCACTGTCCCTCCCGAAGCACTGGCGGCGGGCCGGTGCGTCGTGGAATTTACCCCCGCGCCGGCGCCATCGACTTTCCCCGACATGGCCAAATATCGCCAGGGCGACGCCATCGTCTCATCCACCGGCCAACTAAAATGGGACGCCGCCAAGCGTTACTTCACGCTCGACGCGCAGTCCGCCAAGGCGCTGGTCGGCTTTGATTCCGGCAACGAAGTTGTCCTCGGCAACGTCCGCATCCGGAGCGAGTCTCCTTATGTCTCGATCCTCTTGACCGCGACCGATCCGAAAGCGTCGCTGGCGACGGGAAAGACCGCGCTCCTGAGCGCCATCGCCCGAACCTGCAACACCGGATTTACCGTCTTCGGCCCGGAAGACAAAATCACGAACAACGGCACAAGCCCCATCCTGATGGAACCTGTCAAGGCAACCTTCACCATCGCCGGCCGGCACATTAAAGCCGTGAATCTTCTCGACCACGACGGCCGCCAGACCGGAAAAACCCTGACTACCAAAGACGGCGCCTTCACGATCGACGGAGCGCTCGATAAGACGCCGTATTACGAAGTTGTTTTCGAATGATGCGGACATTTGCATGAGCGCGTCTTCGATCGTTGGATAAGCCCGATGGAAGTCAAAGTCAGAAGAGGAGTGGCCACAAGAAAAAGTAGTGAACGCAAAAATGCGCCAAGGTGATTTTGATGGTCGACTACCGTGCTGTAACGCGCGGCGGCAGTCTTCGGTTTCGGGCAGCCCCACCGCATTGGGCAACTCAAGGCACCGGCCGGCAAAGCATTGGTTCTCCGGATGCGACCGGACAATCACCTGATACAGCGGCGCCAACTCGCCGGCCGGACGCTCGATCGCCGGACGAACGGCCGATCCACCGCCTTGGCTTCACGGGAGCTTTTCGACCTTGCGGACATACCCATGTTTCAACGATCCGTTATGTGCGGCCACCGATTCGTCCAATACGCCCGGCTTCTTGAACACATGATGCGACCTTCACCCGGTCAAGATAATAGGCCTTGGCTTGCAGTTGGCATCGCTGGTGCAGAAGCATTCGCATCGCACGCTGGCGGTGAAATTCGTCGGCCCCTGGCGGGTACCGCATGAGAGCCCGACGCCGAAGATCGCAATGGTACGGTCTAATTGCCGGACATGGATCTTCAAGGGCAGCCCGGCGTTTGCCGTCGCTCCGCTGGCGGGTAACATGCTCTTTCACCGCGGTAGCTGGGACGACATTCGCATACGCGTCTTTCAGGAGGCGGGATTTGAGGATGCCAGGGCCATTGACGACGCTTTCCGAACGATGACCCATCGGAACGTGGAGATCGTCAAAACCTTTGAGTAGAAGATGGGACCGTAACTGGAATGGAGCATTTTGATGTATGTCGTCGCCGTCACCGTTTATGTGAAGCCGGAGTATGTGAAGGACTTTATCGAGGCCACGTTGGACAACGCGCGAAACACGCGCCAGGAGACCGCCAACGCGCGCTTCGATGTTTTGCAAACGCAAGACGATCCGACCCGATTTCTGCTGTACGAGGCGTATCACGCCAAGGAAGGTTTTGCCCAGCATCAGACCACGGCTCATTACGCGCGATGGAAAGAGGCGGTGGCGCCGTGGATGGCCCAGCCGCGTCAGGCGGCCAAGCATGACGCGCTCTTTTTTGGCGACGTACAAACATAATTCACACCGCCGACAGCATCGCCGCGATTTCCATTTTCATCAGCCGGCATTCGCGCGGCGGCTTCCGCGTCAGCACGCCGATGACGGCGGCGTTACCCTGATACTTATCCAACACCGCCTCGGCAAGAATCGACAGCTCGTCGTCATCGAGCGAGGCGATACGCCGCTCGATCCGATTTTCTTCGGCGCCAACCTGGGCGATCTCGCGCTGTGCCGATGCCTTGGCTTGGCGCTCGGCTTCCTCGGCCCGGGCACGCGCCTCGGCTCTCGTGCGGGCGTCGATGACGGCCTTGGGCGTTTCCCATTGCTTGACCAGTGCGTCACGAATGAACCCGCCGGGGTTGTCGCACTTGCCGCGCGACCGTCGCCACTCCATGGCGGCGATCACATCGACCACTCGGTCAAATGGATAAGCCGCCGCCAGCTGCCTGGCGATGGCGCCTTCGACTCCCTTCTCTTCCAAAAGAACAGCAGCACGATCGACGTTCGTTTGTTCGATGACGAAACGGGGAGTAGTGGCTGTCTGTCTGTTTTCTTTACTAGAGTTTCTTAATTGGGGGCCGCCACTGACCCCCGGTACCGCGGCCGCCGGAACCCCCGCGGCGGTTCTCCCTCGGACCGGCAGGGGGGCCGGCATCGAACAGGCGGGGGGTTCGGCAACGACCTGCGAGGGGGTTCGCTGCCGAACCCCCCGGGGGTTCCCCTCGGCGCCCACCCCCGGCTGTTTGCGAGCAATGGTCGGCGCCAGCAACTGGTAGACGTTCGATTCGTTTTCGCCTCGATCGCTGACGCCGCCTTGTTCGATCACAATGACGAGCCTGTTTGCGATAAGATCCTTTACCGCTCGTTTAATGCTGGATTGCGATAGGCCGGTATATTTCATCATCCCCGCCCGCCCGATCTGCACGCGGAATTGGTTTCGGTGATCGGCGAACCGCACAAGCGGCACATAAACCGCCCTGGCCGCATCCGACAACCGCGCCCACGCCTCGGAATCGACGACCCGATTAAACAATTTCGCGAATCCCCCCGGCACGCCTCCATCGCTGCCGATCGTGACGGTGACGATCTCTTCCTCGGTGAGAACGTCGATGTGGTGTTTATGCTGCCTCTTGTTCACTGGTTCTCCATGTACACAAGCTGTTGTATAGACGAGCGGCCAGTAAATCGCCAAACCTTCTCGCGCGGCGCGTCAGGGCCGGCATAAAATCGCTCAAGGGCGATAATTTAATATCCATTAAACAGTCCGCAGATAAATGGTCGGAACGCGCCATGGTTCTCATGGCGCAGGGGAGGCGGTCGCCGGCTAAAGCGGACAAAATGATCCGAGATTTTCTTGCTGATGCGAGATGAAGGGATCAATCGCTCCGATTATGAAAAACCTCGGCGTCGCCGCTTGCAACTGCGAGGGTCTTGCATATCATCGGGGGACTCTGCAAATCACGGGCGGTTGGCGCAGTTGGCTAGCGCACCAGCATGACACGCTGGGGGTCACAGGTTCGAGCCCTGTACCGCCCATTGAAGTAAATCCTGCCGACATCGCATGTTGCGAACCTCCCCCCCTCGGGGGAGTGCCGCCAAGAGAGCACGACAAAAACCGTACATACGGTTTTTCTCCATTCTTGGAGCCGTAACATGCCCAAGCTCAATGGTCGCATCCCGAAGTACTGCAATCACAAGGCATCTGGTCGAGGCTACGTCACCCTTGATGGCAAGGACCACTACTGTGGCCCCTATGCCGATCCTTCCAGCAAAGCGGAATACGACCGGCTGATTAAGATTTGGCTGGCTTACGGCAGGAGGATGGATGCACCCGCCGATGAAAAATCGACCCTGACAATCAATGCCCTGATCACCCACTTCTGGGAACACGCGGAGACGTATTACCGCAAGCCTGATGGCACGGTCAGCCGGGAACTGGAAATGTACCGCCTGGCTCTGAGGCCCCTTATTGCGCTGTATGGCGACACCCCGGTTGAGGAATTCGGACCGCTCAAGTTGAAGGTGGTCCGCGGCAGGATGGTTGAGCTGAAGTGGTGCCAAAACCATATCAACCACCAAGTCTCTCGGATCAAATCCATGTTTCGATGGGGCACCGAGGAAGAATTGGTGGACGGTTCGGTTTATCACGCACTCATTTCCGTCAAGGGCCTCAAGCGAGGACGTGGAGAGGTGGTGGAATCAGAGCCTGTCCGTCCTGTACCCGAGACGTATGTAAACGCGATCGAGCCCTTCGTAAGTGTCCAAGTCTGGGCGATGATCGAACTGCAGCTGCTGACGGGAGCACGTCCTGGGGAACTGGTGAAGCTCCGTCCAATGGACATCGACACCCGTGGAGACGTATGGGTCAGTCAACTTGGCGAGCACAAGACCGCCCACCATGGCCACTCTCGGTTTATCCGATTCGGCCCTCAGGCCAAGAGGATCATTGACCCCTATTTGAAAGCACGTGCGATCCATACCTATCTCTTCAGCCCAGCCGAGGCTGAAGAAGAACGAAGAAAGAATTTGACAAAGGAGCGAAAGACGCCTCTGTCCTGTGGAAACCAAGTTGGGACGAACAGGAAATCCGATCCTCGCAGGATGCCAAATGACTGCTATACGGTGACGAGCTACCGTCGTGCGATAGCACGGGCGTGCGAACGAGCCTTTCCGCTTCCTGCGAACCTGGCACGAGCCAGGATCGAAGGGTGTAAGGGGAGGCGATGGGAGAAGTGGAATGAATGGAAGCAACGCCTCGGGCCGGATGGATGGAAGGAGTTGACGGAGTGGCAGCAGGAGCACACATGGCATCCGCATCAACTCAGGCACAATGCCGCCACGCGTATCAGAAGGGAAGCCAACCTTGCCGGAAGTCACGCAAGCCGAAGCCCAGAAGCTCGTCGTCG
>DASZME010000043.1:0-3140 GCA_035551995.1 Tepidisphaeraceae bacterium | reverse complement strand
CCCGGAGGGATGGCAGCCCTTAGCCGGGGGTTGAGCGCAGCGACACCCCCGGACGTTTAACGATATTGTCCGGCCCTGAAAGGGTCGCAGCGGTCGTCGCGGAAGAAGAATCGCCGCGCCCGAAAGATGGCTGCGACCCCTCCGGGGTCGGCGCGGCTTCGGTACAAAAACCGGTGGCGTCGCTGCGCTCAGCCACCGGCTAATCGCTGCAACCCCTGCGGGGTTCATGCAAAACGATTCGCTCATCATTGAACCGGCGGCGGCATACAGCCCTAAGGCCAGATCCGAACTTCGCTTTCGAGCACAAGTTGGTTCTTCTCGTACACTTTTTCCCGGATGATTTTCACGAGCTTCAGCACGTCGTCGGCCAGGCAGCCGGGATGGGCGATGATAAAATTCGCGTGCTTGGTGCTGACCTCGGCGCCGCCGACGCGCATGCCTTTGAGGCCCGCCTGGTCGATGAGGGCGCCGGCGCTGAGGCCGCGGGGATTCTTGAAGATGCAGCCGCAGCTCTTGGTATTCAGGGGCTGGCTGTTCCGCTTGAACATCCAGATTTCCTTGGTTTTTTGCATGATCCGCTCGGGATCCTCTTCCTCGAGTTCCAGCGTCGCGCTCAGAATGAACGGAGCGATGATGTTGGTGCTGCGATAATCGAAAACCAAATCGTCTTTGGTCCGCTCGAAAATCGTTCCCTCGGCGTCCATCACCTGCACGGCCGTGATGACCGCGCCGATGTCGCCGAACTTCCCGCCGGCGTTCATGCGGACGCCGCCGCCGAGCGTGCCGGGGATGCCCGCGAGACATTCGATGCCGGCCAGGCCTTGACGCACGGCGCGGAGAATGAGTTTTTGCATGTCGGCGCCGGCGCCGACTTCGACCGTCGTGTTATCGAACTTCACCCGCCGCCAGTGCTCGGCGTCGAGTCGAAAGACGGCGGCGTTGACGCCGGCGTCGCTTACCAGGAGGTTGGCGCCGAGACCCAGAACGTAAATCGGAACGCCGTTCTCGGCGCAGCGCAGGACGGCTTCGCTCAATTCTTCGGGGTTGCGGGGCTGGATGAACCAGCGCGCCGGACCGCCGATCTTGTACCACGTCCGCGGGGCGAGCGAGACGTTTTCCGTCACGATCGGCTCGAGGCCCTGGAAAGGATTGGCGGTACCGATGCGCATCGTCGTCATGTTGCAAGAACCCCGCGTATTTTTACGCTCGGAGCCTGATTCCGTTCGACCAAATCGATCCGCCACGCCGCCAGGCAAAGCGTATTTTTCGTGTCGCAAAAAACGCTCCGCCGGGCGTCGCGGTGAAGCGGGAGCCGCGTTTCACGCGGGATTCAAAGCATGGTCTGGCCGCGTCGCGGTCAAGCCGACGCGCTATTGCGACCGAACCCACGTCACGCATGCGCCTTGTTTACCAAATCTCTCCCGATTTCCCAAACCGGACCGGCGCCCATCGTTACGATTAGATCGCCGGTCCTGGCTTCTTGGCGCAGATATTCCTTGATTTGCGAGAAATCGGCCAGATGGCGGGCGGATTGGCCGTTGAGCTTAATTTTCTCGACCAGCTTGGCGCTGCTGACTTGATCGCGTTCGTCTTCGCTGTCGCGGACGTAGAAAATATCCGCGAGGATCGCTTCCTGGGCGTTGAGAAAACTCGTGGCGAAATCGTCGAACAGCAGCCGGGTTCGGCTTGCCTGGTGCGGCTGAAAAACACACAGCAGCCGGGTCGGCCTGTACTTGTTTTGCAGCGCTTCGAGGGTGGCGCGGATTTCGGTGGGATGATGGCCGTAGTCGTCCACGATCATGGCGCCGTTGAAGGAGCCCATTTCGGTCATGCGCCGATCGACGCCGGTGAATCGTCCGATCGCCTCGGCGGCGGCGTCGGGCGCGACGCCGCAGGCGGCGCACGCCGCCACCGCAAGCGTGGCGTTGAACAGGTTATGCAAAGCCGCCACCGAAAGCTTCAGCGCCGCGACCACTTCTCCATTGAAAGAGACCTCGCCGCTATAGCAGCCCCATTCATGGCCGACGACGCGGGTGGACCATGTCGCCGGCGCGTCGATCGCGACGGTTTGCACCGGTGCGGAAATCCCCTTCAGCGCCTCGGCGACATTGGGGTCCGCGCCATTGGCGAGCACCAGCCCGTCGAGCGGCGTCAGCTCGGCGAACTTCCGGAAACTCCCGATGATATCGTGGAGATCGTGATAGCAGTCCAGATGGTCCGCCTCGATGTTCGTGATGCACGCGACGGTGGGGCGCAGGTTATGGAAGCTCCGATCGTACTCGCACGCCTCGGCGACAAACGCGCGCCCCGCGCCCGAACGGCTTCCTCCTTTTAGCTGCGGCGAGGTTCCGCCGACGACGAAGCTCGGGTCGGCGCCACATTCAAGCAGCGCGAACGCGGTCATCGCGGTGGTGGTCGATTTTCCGTGCGTCCCCGCGATCGCCACGCCAAAACGCTCGGCCATCACCTCGCCGAGCAGGCGGGCATATTTCATCTGCGGCAACTGCATTTCCGTCGCGACGACATATTCGCGATTGGTCGGGGGAATGGCCGCGGTCCGCACGACCAGATCCACGTCGCCGGAAAGAAGTTCGCCGTCCTGGCCGGCGCTGATTCGCACGCCTCGGCGTTGCAGGTCGGCGGTTTGGAGATTGGGTTTGGGTTCGGATCCGCTGACAATCGCGCCCGCGTCGAGAAGGATGTGAGCAAGTCCGCTCATTCCGCTTCCGCCGACGCCGATGAAGTGGACGCGCCGCCCCGCGAATCGGCTGACCGTCGCCGAGCGCGATTCCATTCGCTTCTCGCTGAATACATCCTGCATGACAAGAGGCATGGTACTCCCGGACACGAATAATGAAAGTCGAGAGGAAATCCCAAACCCCAACGCCGAATCAAACTCCAATGCGCAAATGACCACGGGGATCAGCCACGGCGTTAACCTGAATGAAGCGCGACGTGGTTTTCACGTTCAATCACCGCACACCGCCGTTGCCGCCTGATTTGATTTCTCTCTTTCGGCTTTCGCAATAGGGATTCGATTCCGTCTCTTACTCATCATCGGCCCGCGTCGATGATCTGCATCAGCACGCGCGCCACGTTTTGGGCGGCGTCGGGATGACCGAGTTTTTTGGCGGCCTGGG
>DASZME010000042.1:0-109330 GCA_035551995.1 Tepidisphaeraceae bacterium | reverse complement strand
ACGATCCCCGTATCGAAGCTGCCGATGCTTCCAGACTGCCAACCGTAACCCTGCGCGGCGCTGTAGGCGGTCGCTTCGGTCACCTGAGTATAATTGGCGCCGACCGGAGAACCCGCCGTCCCGAAATCATACGCGCCGGAGATGGCAACTTGTTTGTTGAGCGTTTCCGAAACACCGGGCCCGAGTGTATTGAGAGCCGTATCTTGGACACCAGCCCCAATGTTTAACGTGTAAGAACCCGACACGGACTGCGCCGGAAAGGCTAGGTTCACCGTCTGGCCGTTCACGGCTGTCACGCCCGTTGCTTGGATGTTACCGCCAGGGCCTGTCAACGTATAGTTACTAGCGTTCAATGCAGTTGAATTGACCGGATGACTAAACACAACGGAAATCTGGGTCAAGTTGCCGTTAACCGTCGAGCCATTGGCCGGGTTGGTGCTGGCGACCGCGAAGGGGCTGGTATCCCTTTGGAAGCTCAATCCGTCAATGACCGCCGCGCCTGTGGCGGCGCCGATGCCGACATTCAACTGGCCATTGGTTACGCCGACGAGGTAGGTCTTGGTGATTACCGCAGCGTTGGAAGCACCAGTGGCGACGGTATCTGTCGGCGTCGTGCCGCCCTGGAAGAATACGAGATTGCTGTAACCACCAAGACTGCGCGCGTCGCCGAGGGTCAACGTCACGTCATACAGACCGTTTGCGATGTCGACTCCAAATGTTGCACCGGAGCTGTAGTCGAAATCGCGCGTAACGCTTGAATTGGGGGTGGAGAACGAGGTATTTCCGGTGTCAAAGCTTCCGATCGCGGCGCCTCCCGGAAGCCAGCCGTATCCCTGCGCGAGAGTATACGCCGTGGCATCGGTCACCTGGGAATAACCGCTGGCGACGGGCGAGATCGAAGTCCCAAAGTCAAAACTCCCGGTAGTGACGGCGATCTTATTAAACGTCTCGCTGAAGAAGTTGATGCCCAGCGCGTTCGACGCGGCGTCGAGAGTGCCGGCTCCAATTGCCAGGGTGTACGCGCCCGAGATGGATTGAGCGGCGAAAGTCAGATTAATCGTCGAGGTGTTCACCTGGGCGGCGCCGGTAATAGCGACCGCGTGGAGATTGGGATCGGTCAGGGAGATGCTGTTGGCATTAAGTATCGTGGCGGCATTAACGGGGTGATTGAAGTTAACTTGGATCGTGGTTAGCGCCCCTGACAAATTCGCGCCGTTAGCCGGCGTAACGCCGGTAACCGCGAATGGAGTTAGATCTTTGGAGATTTGAAGGCCATCAATGGCGGCAAACGAGCCAGCCGGGGCGCCTCCAATGGTGAGGTCCATTTGGCCGTTGGTGACATTGACCAAATATGTTTTTGTGACAATGGCGGGATCGGAGCCGCCGGTGTTGACCATGTCTGTCGGGCTCGTTGGATTACCGAACGACACGGTATCGCTATAACTACCGCCACGCCCGTCTCCGAGCGTTAGAGTTACATCATATAGTCCGTTTGCCGCATCGACCGCGAAGGTTGAGCCGGTCGTGTAATTAAAATCGCGCGTCACCTTTGGGTCGGGGGCCGCAAAGCTCGTGATCCCGGTGTCAAAACTGCCGATCGTATTGACCCCCGGCTGCCAACCGAAGCCTTGATCAACAGTGTAGACCGCCGTCTCGGTAATTGGGACGTAGTTTGCCGCGACGGGCGAGGTGGCCGTTCCGAAGTCAAAGGAATTAATTGGATCGGGAATGGCGACATTGTCGATCAACAAACCCGAGGCGCCAAACTTATCGCCGACGTTGACCACACCGAACCCGAGTGAATACACACCGCTCGCGGCGATCGTGATAGTGACTAGATGCGTTCCTGTTTCTGAGCTGAAATTGCTCGATTGTGCGTTCTTGGTTGACGTTGCCGTGAGAAGTCCTTGTGTATGGCCAATCGTCGTGGTTGTTGCGCCACTGGCGCTTTTTAGGACGGCAAAACCAAAATCATCGGCGCCGCCACTGGTTTCGGACGTGAGGAAATCGGCATTAAACGTAACAATCTCGCCGGCGCTGGCGACAAACGTGCCGGGCAAAATCATTGCGGAGCCATTGGTTGCGGTTCCGAAGCCACGGGAACTGAGACTACCGGCGGTAAGACCCAACGCTGATTCGAGCACCGCAGCCGACACGGGAGTTGATCCGCCGTTGAACGCAGCTCCAGTATCCATTAAAGCCTGCGCCGTAGCGCCCGACGGAACCGGCGCGTAAAAACTGGAATCTACGATTGAAGTGTTGCCGAGAGTGGCAAAATCGTTGAAACTCGAATTGAAGTTGAAAATATGTGCAGGCGTCGCGGTGAGCAAGAGTCGGCTCTCCAAGCGTTCGGCGATCTTCAAATCGGCCGCCACCACCGCTTGTGCCAGTGCGCCATGCCGGGCGGCGGACCTGCGAGCGGTCATATCGGCGCCGGCGCGTCCGGCTTTTTTTCCCACTCGCGAAAATCCAGCTTGCCTAGTTATCGAAGACAGCCACATAACAGTTCTCCTCCCCACCCGGGACTACTCGACTTCGAGCCGCCAAATACAGCAATAAACGGTTATCTTGTTTCGCCGCCGAGTTGCCGGATCGCTGCCCGCTCGGTGACTCGGCGCCACCCACGACGAAATTCAGCGTACGCGCCGGCTTCGGCGTCTTAACAATCCGATCGCCCCAATCGCCAGCATTGATACCGCCGCCGGTTCAGGGACGCCCGTCTCGTCTTGTGCGGTCAAGCCGGTATCGTCGAAGACGATTTGCGATAAATCCAAGTGCCACTGTCCCGAAATCACGCTGAATTCGAAGAGGTCATGGCTATCGGGACCGACCGTAAGAAGTTCGTTGGCAGGAACAGAGACATTTGCAATCGAAGACGGGAGTTGATAGGTAGTCCCAGCATCGGTTAAATTGCTGACGAGGATCGCCATTTTGCTGTTGCTGTTGGTAACACCCGAGACAATAACGCCCGCGTCTTCTGAAGACTTATTCGCGACGCCGCCGAAATTGCCGGACGATCCGAACGTAAGCGGGGTCGTAGTGGTCGCCGCAAATCCGTAAGTGCTGCTGTTTAGAAAGTTGAAGCCGGTCGTGGCGTCGGACTGGAATTGGGTATCGGTATAACCCACGACGCCGCCGTCGAAGAGATGAAAGCCGGTGGCCCCGCGAAGGCGATAGTGAAGCATCTGCGCCTGGAAATCATCCCGCGAAAGCATCTGATTGGTCGTCTGGGTGGCGGTGAGGTTTTGGGTGGCGACGCCAGGAACAAAACTGCCGACCGGGCCGCCGTTAGTCCCATTGCCATTTTGCAGGGCTCCGTTGCCATAATTCATGAATCGCGACACATAAGGAATGAGCGGCGTTCCCGCCGCGTTGCTTTGAGCGGCGTAAGACAATCGTTCAATCGGGAGGATGAATAACGAAGAACGAAGATTCGGAAAATTCCCGCCGGAAATCGTGGTGTCCCCGTTGGCCGGGTCACGGTAGTCCGGCGCCCCCGGATACAACTGGGGGTTGACCATATTCGCGCCCGATGCGCGGAACGTGTTAATGTTGGCGCCCGAGAATCCGCGCGCGGTGGCGAGCGTCGGATCGGATCCAACCGTGGAGAACGAATAATTTCCTATGAACGCATTTGCCGATTTATTGCTGCCGTCCCCTTGAATCTGGCCGACGAGAGTTTGGGTTTGGGTAAGATTGCTTGGGCCTTCCAGATCGGCAAACACATATTGGACTGTGAAACTGGAATTATCAAATATTGCCGAAGCGGTGGCGGCGGAAATGGGCGTGTTAATTCGGACGGCCGTGATGCCGCCCGATGATTGCTGCGACTGCAAATAGGCTTGCACGCTTGCGACGTTGCCGTCGTACAGAAAGGGAGCGGGAGTGAAGGTGGAACCTGCCGGAGCCGATGGACCTACCGTCGTCCCCCAATCAAGATAAGGACCGGTTGCTTGTGCAAGGGCGGACGAGGCTCCGCACGAAAGCGAAAAAGCCGCAGCCGCTATAAAAAGCTGACGCTGACTGCGGCGGAACCGGTTCTGTAGTACGCCGAGCGGAGTCGCCATTTTGCTACCTCCTCGCAATTAAACCACTACTCTTCGCAAGCCCAACGGCAAGCTTTTGTGCAAGGTGCAACTGCCACCTGCGCGAATATCAATATGACCCGGTAGAAATGAATAGCCCTCAGCCCGGGTTCTAACACCGAAACCAAACCGTCAGGCGACGCTCTTTCTCCAATCCAATCTTCCGATTCGTGGAGACTACCCATTGCCAAGCCGACGGTGCGCCGAATTAGAGCATACTGTTGACATTTCGCAACCGCTAAATTCTATAAGAATGCAGTTTTACAATAAACGATTGGACTTATCATATTCAAATGACATAGCTACTTTCGCGATCGACTGTCAATTGCTAATTAGTTTCACGCGCATGATTTCATGCCTGTTTCATGTGGAAGTGCGGCTCCAAATCGTCACACGGCGCCTTCGCTTAACTGCTACTCGCTGGCGAGAAGTCGATGAATTGTATATAAATCGAGAACTCCGCGATTCGGATTTTTCCGACGACAGCTTCCCGCGTGATCGAAATCGCTTACGATGCCCGTCGATCCGAGACTTAATTATGAGCCGATTTCTCCTCCTGCTTGCAGTCATGATCGCCGGCGATGTGATCTTCTGGCGCGTCTCCGATCGGCGGCTTCAACGTCTTCGACTCTCGCGTCTATGGCGACTGTCGGTCGGCGGATTCATGCTCGTGCAACTGTCATACATCGTTTCGATTTTTGTCGGATCGATCATCGGGCATGTCCCGAATTTTCGGCCAATGATCTGGCCTATCGCAGTCTATGTATGGCATCTCTCGATCTTGCCTATCGCTATTCTCGAATTGGCAATCAGCCGAACAGGCGCTGCGAGCAATCGTCTTCTGCAACGACTTGCTGCCCGCACATCGATGCTCAACGAGCCAAGCGCATCTCATTCGATTTCCCGGCGCCAAGCGCTCGCCGGAGCCGCTGCGATGGTTCCTCCCCTGGCAGCTATCGGAATCGCAGGCCGATCGACTTTTGAGATCGAGCATTTCAGAATTCGCCGCGTCGAACTTCATCTGCCGACCCTGCCGTCGGATTTGGACGGCGTTACGATCGCGCATGTAGCTGATTTGCACATCGGCAAATTTCTGCCATCCGGCATGGCCGAACGCGTCGCCGAAGCGACCAATGCTTTGGAAGCGGACGTCGTCGCCTTCGCCGGTGACCTGCTCGACATCTCCGGCCCACGCGTCACGGACGGCATCGACTTCATTCGTCGCCTGCATTCCCGATCTGGCTTGGTGATGATCGAAGGAAATCACGATGTGATGGTGGACGTGGACCGGTTTGAAGGCGAAGTGCTTTCCGCGGGGCTTCCGTTGCTGCGGGATGAAACGAAGACCTTCAATGTCAGTGGCCGAAAAACGCCGATCCAGTTTCTCGGCATCAGTTGGGGTCCCTTTTATAACGGCGCGGATATCGGCCGTTCCGGGAAGGAAGCCAATCGCCGGTTTCGCATGCCCAGTGACGTCGCGCGGGCGGCATCCGTCAAAGCCGTCGTTGGCCAGCGTCAGCCGAATGCCTTTCCGATTCTGCTGGCCCACCACCCCCATGCATTCGACCACGCAACCGAAGCTGACCTGCCCCTTACACTTTCCGGCCATACCCACGGCGGTCAAATCATGCTGACGAAGAGAATCGGCGCTGGGCCGTTGCGATATAAATACTGGACCGGCTTATACAAGAACGCCAACTCGCAACTGTTCGTTTCAAACGGCATCGGCAACTGGTTTCCGCTGCGAATCAATTCCCCCGCGGAGATCGTTCACATCACGTTGCGGACGGGAAATTTGGCCTGACCCCACTGTCGCGGCAATGATCGAACAATTTCACAATGGGATTTACTCCCTATAAGACTTCGTCGCACGAAAGCAGCGGTTCACCACGGAGCACACGCAGTGGATTCTCGACGCAGACACGTCCCGCGATCTTTTCGCCAAGCCGATCGCTGATTTCATCGATGGCATCGGACATGGTCGGCGGCCGCGAGACGGCGCCGTGAGCATCGCTCGCCACAAGATGCACCAGTCCGCGCTGAAGCCATTCCCACGCGGCCTCTTCCGAAGTTCTGCCGAAGGTTCCGAAAAGACTCCCGCCTGTAATCTGCAATATCCCCCCCTCGTCAAGCCACGGCGCCATTAGGTCGGATTTTCGCCGGAGGACTGAATGTCGCTCGGGGTGTGTAATGATTAACGTGCGGTTGGACTGGCTGAACTTCGCGATTAAATGCCGCAACTCGATGTACGTCTCATGCGGAAGCTCGAGTAACAAGTATCGCTTTGCATCGGCGATGCTGCTGACGGCATCCGAATCAAAAAGCGCTTCGAGCCGGTGGTCGATTCTAACGTCAGCGCCTGGAATGACCTGTAATGGAATCTGCCGCACGTCTAGATTTCGCTGTAACTCTTGCACCGCCGCACGCACCTGCGGAGGAGCGTTTCGACCTTCATATGGCCCCATTTGATGGGGTGTGGCAACCACGACAGTGATTCCGTCGGCGACCAGTGCGTGACACAGAGCCAACGCCTCTTCGATATCTTCAGGTCCATCATCAACGCCAGCAAGGCAATGACAGTGAATATCAATCGCATTGATTGACGCCGAAGCGGTGCATCCGTACCGACTGCGCCTGCGAAAAGGGCGCTAATGGCGAGGATGGAATCTGCATGTACGCGAGCCGAGATTTACACCGTCGCCAACTGCAATGGCGTTCGTTGTTTGCGGTTTTGCCCGCCGTGATGACGCTCGAAATAAGGGCAATCACCAGATGGCGATGGAAAATCGCCGGCGGGAACGGCTTGTTTGCTGAACAGTTGCCGTGCTCGTTGCATGCTCGGATGATTATAAGCTTCAAGAACTGAGTGGTCGTGCAGGTTCACGTACTGCGAGACGTTGTGATAAATCAGGCAACGCGCGATTTTCCCGTTGGAATTAAGAACAAGTGATCTCCACAGAAAATAACACGGAATGTCCTGCATCGTCATACCCGCGCTAACGGAACGGGCGGCAATTGGAATGTTGCCGGCCAGCCAAAATTTTTCCAGGTCTTTATCCCATTCCATCCCGCGCAGCGGCGCCAAACGAAGAAAAACGCCCAGTTCGCGAGCAAGTGTCCGGGCCGCGTCTATCTCGTGCGCATTATGCTTATGAACAAGGAATTGCCACTCAAGTTCTATCTTCGATTTCTGTTTTCGCTTCTGGTCCACGACACGACGCATTCCATCCATCGCATCGTCCAGCTTCCCTCCCGTGCGGTACACCTCATAGCTCTGCTGGGTGATACCATCGATCGCAAACACGAGGTGATCGAGGCCGCAGGAAACAACCTCCTCCGCTATCCGCGGCGTAATGAGCGTGCAATTGGTGCTGACCAGCGTAAAAATCCGACGACGGTGCGAGCGCTCGATGATCTGACGGGTTAGGTTCCAATCAAGCATTGCCTTGCCCTGCCCGAAAATCTGGCACTGGAACAGCCAATCTCCAACTTCATCCAAAATGCGATCATAGAGTTCCAACGATAATTTTCCCGCATCTTTCACCCTCGCCGTGGGGAAAACTTGGCGATCGCAAAGCGGACAATCCAGATTGCAGTAATAGAGCGGCTCAAGAAAGAGGATATACGGCGCTGACCGCACATCGGATATTCGGCGACGATATGCGTACTTTGTTCGCAAAGCATTTGCGACTTTTTTTGCGGATCCATAACGGAGCAGAGAACGGCCGTATACGCGCCAAAGGCGGCCGTTTTGACGAAAATTGAGTAGACTCGTAAATTATCCAAAAGCGCGGAGTCTCAACTTGCCCCTTCGACCTCGCGTTACAACTGTTTGCCATGTCGCCATGGCAATTTCGCCGACCACAAATAAAATACGCGTGCCTTGTCGAATGATATTACGCGTAAAGTCTTTTGTTTTTTGAAGAATTCGCTGTCCGTGAGCGGCACGTTCCCGCTGCTCTGGTTGGAGCGCTAGACAGCGACGATTCAATTGAACAGTGCGATTGCTGCCGTGGAGAAAACCATGGCACTCGCCTACGGTATTGCCCCGCTGAACGACGCAATTCCTTAGATTTGGTAAGGTTTCTTTCCAACGGCGCCCGGCGCATGCTAGGTGTCATTAAGAGTACAAGGCGCTCGAAACATGGATAACTTAACCAAAATATCGATTTTATTGGCTGAGGATCATGATGACACGCGGGTGGCTATGGCTAAGTTGATGCGACTGCAGGGGTTTGTTGTGCATGAAGCCAGAACGGCCGATGAGGCGCGACGACTGGCCGAATCAAATCGTTATAACTTGCTGGTAAGCGATCTGGGGCTGTCGGATGAGTCAGGGGAATCCTTGATGAGTGAACTGCACAGCCGATATGGGTTGATCGGGATAGCGGTCAGCGGTCACACTTCAAGAGAACGAGTGGACGGCGCGGGGCGCGCCGGATTTAGCCGATTCGTGGCGAAGCCGTTTCATTTCCCGTCGCTGCTCGCCGCCATCAGAGAGCTGACAAATTGAATTTCGGTGGTCGGGGCGTTTGGCGGAAAGTACGAACGCACCCGGATAGGAGTCGAACCTACATCCTTTCGCTTCGACGGCGAACGCTCTATCCAATTGAGCTACGGGTGCCCCTGAAAATTCGAGCGATAAAACGATCCGCTCCTGGCCAACCGGGGCGGAAAACAATGCAGCCGATAGGGATCGAACCTATAACCTGCGGTTCCGTAGACCGCCGCTCTATCCAATTGAGCTACGGCTGCTCTTCATTGATGCAAATTCAGTAATGGCCTAATAAAGCCGATGAATTGCGTGCGGGTATGTTAGGCGGGAAATTCAAATCCTGCAACAGCCGATCATTTTACATCCAACGCCCGCTGTAGAAAATTGCCGGCCGGGGGCTTTCTTGTGTCGCCTTTCTTGACATCCCCCTTGATGGCAATCGCCAAAAACGTCACGGACACCACTGCCAGAACGATTACCAGAACAACCGAACGCTTGGTGGCGGGCTGCGAGTTCATATCGCGCGATTTTACCAAAACCCCGTGCCAAGGGAAGGGCGAATTTTGCAGAGCCACCTCTGAATGTCCTGGCGGTCAGCGTCTCCCATCCGGCACGCCATAAGCCGTCAGGGTGGTCATTCGGAATATTCGCAAAAGGTCTTGGGCGTTTCCCAAACCGTAACGCCCGCAAGCCTGGAGGCGCTTTCGTCAAAGCGGGGTTTGAGCAAGCCGTAGATGACGCGGGCGATATTTTCGACGGTCGGAATCAGCTCGCGGAATTCGGGAAGTTCGACATTCAGGTTCTTGTGATCGAATCGATCGATGACGGCGGAGGCGACGATCGTTTCGAACGCGGGGACAGAAATGAGGATGCCGTCGTCATTTGGCGTTCCGGAAAGCGTCACTTGCACTTCATAGTTATGCCCGTGTCCATGGGGGTTATTGCACTTGCCGTAGATGCGGCAATTTTCGGTTTCCGAGAGGGCGGGATTGTGCAGCCGATGCGTCGCGGAAAACTCGAATTTCTGGCTGAGACGAACCATGGGCAACTCCGAAACAGAGGCCGAATAAGAGAGAAAAGGGGACAGGGCGAGCCTAAGATATTGCAGTTCCAAACCGGGCCAGGCGCCGGTGAGGCGATTGAATAATTGAGCGACCGTTTGTTCGGGCGTGAGCGGCGCCAGGCCAAAGACCGCGGTGACAAAGGGAATGGCGCGCTCGCGCACGGCGGAGTCGATGCGCTTGATGTTGACGAGATAATTGCTGGCCGGATCGAGGTTGCCCACCAAAGTCGCCTGGAGCGTCAAAAACGAGCCGAAACCGCTCAGTGAAGGGTAGCCGGCGTAGTTGTTGGTCGGATGGTGAGCGAGAGAATAATCCGCGGGATGATTAACGGCAAAACGAACTTCCCGCGTGAGTCGAAACATGTGGTGGATTATAGACTTTATGCCGCCTTGAATATGGCAATTTTGCCGATTTTCGCGATAATCATTTCACACGTTTGATCGTGCCCTGTAATGGGGCCAAAACGGCCGATTCACGACCCTTCCAAGCGAAGGACGGCGGATTGGTGTTCGATTGTTACTGGAGCTACCGCACATGCCTGATGAGAAGTCCAACGCCGTCGATAACCAGTCCGCCGTCCAGGAAAACGCCGCCACCCCCGGCCCGATCGCCGATCCCTCAAACGCCAAGTCCACGCCCAACTCCGGCGATTACAACGCGTCGATGATCAAATCGCTCGACGACGTCGACCACGTCCGCACCCGGCCCGGAATGTACATCGGCGGCTACAACCCGCGCGGCCTGCATCATCTCGTCTACGAAGTGGTCGACAACTCGATCGACGAAGTGCTGGCCGGTCATGCGCACAATGTGGAGGTCCGCATCAATCCCGACGGAAGCTGCACCGTCACCGACGATGGCCGGGGAATCCCGGTCGATATTCATCCCGATACCGGCCTTCCCGCCGTCGAAATGGTTTTCGCCAGCCTCGCCACCGGCGGAAAATTCGCGCACGACGACGCCAGCGCCTACAAAACCTCCGGCGGACTTCACGGCGTCGGCGCGTCGGTCGTCAATTTCGTCTCCGAATGGCTCGAAGTCGAAGTCTATCGCAACGGCAACATCTACCACATGGAGTTTACGCGCGGCCGCAAGAGCAGCGATCTCAAGATCATCGGCAAAGCCCCAAAAACCGGAACGGTCGTCAGCTTTAAGCCCGACCCTACCCTCTTCACCGACGTGAATTTTGTTCATGAAACCCTCGCGCAGCGATTGCGGGAATTGGCCTACCTGAACAAGGGCGTCGAAATCATCTTCATCGACGAGCGCGTCAACAAAAGCGACACCTATAAGTTCGACGAAGGATTGGTCGAATACGTCCGCTACCTGAACGAGGGCAAAACGACGTTGCATGAGGTGATTTATTTCGAGAAGGAAGAACCCGCCACGCGGCTTCATGTCGAAATCGCGCTGCAATACAACGACGGCTATAACGAAACATTGCTGAGCTTCGCCAACAACATCAACAACCACGACGGCGGCACGCATTTGAGCGGCTTCAAGACCGCCCTGACCGGCACGATCAACCGCCGGGCCGAGCAGGCGGGCTGGATCAAGGAGACCCGCCCCAGCGGCGACGATCTGCGCGAGGGGTTAATCGCCATCATCAACGTGAAGATCCCGGAGCCGAGCTTTGAAAGTCAAACGAAAGACAAGCTGCTGAATCCCGAAGTGGAAGGATTCGTGTCGTCGGCGGTAAGCGAAAAACTCGGCTCGTTTCTCGAGGAGCATCCCAAGGAAGCGAAGATGCTTTTCGAGAAAGGAATGATGGCGGCCGAGGCGCGCGAAGCGGCCCGGCGGGCACGCGAACTCACGCGCCGCAAAAACAGTCTCGAAGGCGGAAGCCTGCCCGGCAAACTGGCGGATTGCCGGAGCCGATCGAACGAAGACACCGAATTGTTCCTGGTCGAAGGAGATTCCGCCGGTGGCTCGGCCAAGCAGGGGCGCGATTCAAACCTCCAGGCGATTCTCGCTCTTCGCGGTAAGTTGCTGAACGTCGAAAAGGCCAATCTGGTGAAGATGCTCGGCCACGAGGAAATTCGCACCATCATCTCAGCGCTGGGGTGCGGGATTCGCGAGGATTTTAATCTTGAAAAACGCCGATACGGCAAGCTGATCATCATGACCGACGCCGACGTGGACGGCAGCCATATTCGCACCTTACTGCTGACGTTTTTCTTTCGGCATATGCCGGAGCTGATCCGGGCCGGCCGGGTGTATGTCGCGCAGCCGCCTTTGTACAAGGTCACGCGGCGCAAAAAAGCCGAGTATGTATTGAACGAACGACGGATGCGCGAGGTGTTAACCGGTCTTGGTTTGGAATCGACGGAGCTGGCGATCCGCAACGAGGATGGCCTGGAGGTCCGCCGCCTGCTGCGGCCCGAGTTGGGCAAGTTGATCGAGGCGCTTAACAAACTCGACGAACTGGTTCGCATCGTCGAGCGGCGGGGAATCGACTTTGGCGCGTTTCTCTCGCGTCGTGATCCCAGCGGCCATCTGCCGACGTATCGCGTCGTGGTCGACGGCAAGGAGCAGTTTTTCCGCACCGGCGAGGAGCGCAACAAATTCTTGCTCGACAATGATCTATTGCCGGCGGTGGCGCCGGTGGAAGCTCCGCCCGAAACGCCGGCCCCCGCCGCGGCAAAGCCCATCGGCAAGCCGGGGTCAAACGGGAAGGCCGACGATCGGCTTCGCCGAATGCAGAAAAACCACGAGTTGCACGAGGTGAAGGAATTGGAACGCCTGTTCGCCCAGTTGATGGATTTTGGCTTGTCGATCGACGACTACTACCTCACGCAGGAAGAATCGGTCAGCGGCGAAAAGCTGCCGACCAAGTACGCCCTGGTTTACGAAGGCGCCAACCACGACGTGGCCGGCGTCGCGCAAATTCTTCCCGAGGTGCTGAAGATCGGCAAAACCGGAATGGAAGTGCAGCGTTTCAAGGGCCTGGGCGAAATGAACAGCGACCAGCTTTGGGAAACCACGCTCGATCCAACGGTGCGCACTCTGATGCGCGTCACCCTGCACGAAGCGGCCGAGGCCGAGCGAATGTTCAGCATCCTAATGGGCGAAGACGTCGAACGCCGACGGCAGTACATCGAGGAGCATGCGCTGGAGGTGAAGAATTTGGATGTATAAGCGGAGGCATTCGGCGACTGTCATCGGCGGCGCGACGCAAACGGCGTGGGAGACGATCCTCATCCGATCAGTGCCGCTTCGAAATCGTTGATCTCTTCGGGAATCGAAATGGCCCCGGGAAGGACGATTCCCTTCGCCACACGGCGTCTGCCCTCAAAGAGTTCGAATCGGCTGCCCGCATGCAGCAGAATTCCGGGAGCCGATTGGTTGAGAAATCGCACCGTCGCCAATACCAGTCGCGGATCCTTAAATCGCTTCTGGAAATCCACCACAAGGCTCCAGGCAGATTCCGGCCATCGTTCGTCTTCTTCGAACCGGGCGACGGTTGAATAGGTCGGGCCCGTCGGCAGTTGCGCGCGACCACCCGCTTCAGCGGAAATCCAACTGATCATCGCTTGGCGATTAATCATGGCTTCGCCTCTTGGATCGATACGCTCAGGTTCAATTCGTTGGCTTCTGCAAAACGGGCCGGTCCAATCCCATCAAGTAGGGCAATTCTAAAAAATCGATCGGCGGCTTCACTGGGAAATCGAACTGCAAGGATTCTATTCTGAGATTTGCCCCCAAGGCGAGTTAATTCCACCCCCGACAAAACTGCGTCTTGGAGATCTTCGGCGAACCATTTTCCTTCAAGGGAGTTGCTGATCAGCGAGAGCCGGCCGCTAGCGAGAGATTTCAAAAACTCAGCCTCGCAAACAGCGCGGTATAACTCGGTGGTCATGACAATGTGATGAAATTATTCAACCTTCGGCCGGCGTTTATGCCAATCCGTCGCCGATTCATACATCCGCGCGATTCGCAGCAATCGTTCTTCGCTGAAATTCGGCCCCAGAAGCTGCAAGCCGATCGGCAGCGGCTTTTCTCCCGCGGTGAATCCGCACGGCAGCGAAATTCCCGCGATGCCGGCGATGTTGCACGTCACCGTGAAAACGTCGCACAGATACATCTGCAGCGGATCGCCCGTCTTTTCGCCGGCCTTGAACGCGGCGGTCGGACTTGTTGGGCACAGGATCACGTCGCACTTCTTGAACGCGTCGGCGAAATCCCGCTGAATCAACGTGCGGATTTTCAGGGCGCGAACGTAATACGCATCGTAATAGCCGCTGCTGAGGGCGTACGTGCCGATCATGATTCGGCGCTGAACTTCTTCGCCAAAACCCTCGGCCCGCGACTTGGAAAACAGTTCGATGATATCCTTGACCGGCTCTTTCGTGCGATGGCCGAAGTGTACGCCGTCGTAGCGGGCAAGATTGCTCGACGCCTCGCAGGGCGCGATCACATAGTAAGCGGCGATCCCGTATTCCGTATGCGGAAGCGATACGTCGACCAGCTCCGCGCCAAGCTCCTGATATTTTTTCATGGCCGCGTCTACGGCCGATTTCACTTCTGGGTCCATCCCGGTGACGAGGTTGAACTCCCTGGCGATGCCGATGCGAAGTCCTTTGATGGGTTGCTCGACATTCGCAAGATAGTCCGGCACATCGCCCGGCACGCTGGTCGAATCCTTGGGATCGACGCCGGAGATGACGTTCATCAAGAGCGCCACGTCCGGGACATTCCATCCGAAGGGACCGATCTGATCGAGCGAGGATGCGAACGCGACCAATCCGTAGCGGCTCACCCGGCCGTAGGTTGGTTTGAGACCGACGATGCCGCAAAGGGCCGCGGGCTGGCGGATCGACCCGCCGGTGTCGGAGCCAATGGACGCGCAGCACATCCCGGCGGCGAGGGCGGCGGCCGATCCGCCGGACGATCCGCCGGGGACGCGAGCGGTGTCCCAGGGATTGCGCGTGGTTCGAAAGGCGCTGTTTTCGGTCGAGCTGCCCATGGCGAACTCGTCGAGGTTGGTCTTTCCCAGGAAAACGGCGCCGGCTTGCTCGAGCTTTTGGATGACGGTGGCGTCGTAAGGCGCGTGAAAATTTTCCAGCATTTTCGACGAGCAGGTGGTGACGCCAAAGCTGGTGCAGAGGTTGTCTTTGAGGGCGATGGGAACGCCCGCCAGCGGGCCGCTGCGCTTGCCGTCATCGACGGCCTGGGCCTGCTTGAGGGCGAGGTCGGGATAGACGTTGTTGTAAGCGAGAATCCGTGGATCGAGTTTTTGAATGCGGTCCAAAACCTGTCGCGTCAGCTCGACCGAAGAGATCTTCTTCGAGCGGATGGCGTCCCGAGCGGCAAGCAGTGTGTCGTGAGAAAGCATGGCGTGTGAAAGTTAGTCAAATCGTTCCAAATAGCAAAGCGGGATATGGCCTGGCGTGATCACTTGTTCGCCGGCGGAATATTTCCGATCGTCCGGGGTCCGGTTCCGAAGAGCCAATAATCTTCGCGACTGGTTCGGCCGATGAATGGGCCGGAGACGGCAAGCAATTCGCCGCTGTCCCGCCAGTAGGCGACAAACGCCACGCTGGCCCATCCATACTGCTTGGTGCTCTTGAGGATCGACAATTCCGGAGTATTGAGGGTGACGGCGGTGCCGGTACCGGTCGCAGTGCCCGCGAGCGACGCGGGAATGAGGGAGGCGGGAAGCCCGAGCAAATATTCAAGATGATTGGCGCTAAGCGCCCCGGCGCGTATTTCAACAACCACTTGCGCCTTGTCCTTCTTGTCGATCAATCTCACGCCGGATTTAAGCAGCTTGGCGCGCAGCTCGCCGATCAGGAACAGATATTCAGGAGCGGGCTGGCGGGCCAGTTCGTTTTCCAACTGAAAATTGGCCGACGGATTAACGGTGGGAACGAGCCATTGCGTGTCTACATATACGACTCGATCGCGCAAGGCGTCGGTAGAAAGCTGCGCCACGGCCTGCGTGGCGGCGCCGGTCAGGAGGAAGTCAAGGTCGGCCGTGCGCGGAGAATCGACCACGCGGATGGTGGTACATCCGCCGCAAAGGCACAAACAGACGAAGAGCAGCGACCAAAGCTTGCCGCGGCTTGTTGGCTGATGCGTGAAACCAGTGAGGATATGCTGGGCGGAATCAAAAGTGGGCATATCGCAAAACCGAAACATTTGGGCTTAACCCGCCAAGCGAATTCCGGCGCTCCGTTCGCGGACCGGACTATACTTCGAGGCATGTTACCGGGAGAAGGCGAATTATGCTCGCACGGTGAGTCATGTCGCGTTCGCCGACTGAGTTTTCCGTTCCCGCGATTTGGTGTATAAACGGTCGCATGCCCGACGCCGATTCATTCGACGTGATTACGATCGGCGGCGGACCCGCCGGGGCCACGGCGGCGCTGGTATTGGCGCGAGCCGGGTTCAAAGTCGTCGTTTTGGAAAAGGCGAGTTTTCCGCGGTTCCATATCGGCGAATCGCTCTTGCCTCGGAATTTCCCGCTCATCTGCGATTTAGGGCTGGAGGGCGCGATGGCCGGCGTCCCCAGCACGCCGAAATTCGGCGCGGAATTCGCCAATGGGGACGGGAACAACATCAGCTTTGGATTTGATCGGGGACTGATTCCCGGTTCGCCGACCTTGAACGTCGAGCGGGCGCCGTTCGATCAAGCCTTACTCGGCGAGGCGCGTTCGGCCGGCGCGGACGTGCGCGAGGGAATCGCCGTCAGTGAAATTCTTGCGCTTCAAGACGGCGGCGTCTGCGTGGCGACCGAAGACGGCGCGCGCCTCCGCGCCAAATATCTGCTCGACGCCAGCGGACAGGGAACGGTCGTCGCTCGGCATCTGGGCACGCGGAAGAATTATGCCGGCCGTCATCTTCAGAAAGTCGCTTACTTCGGCCATTTCGAAAATGTGCGGCGCCCGCCGGGAAAACAAGAGGGGCATCCGTTTATCGTGATGTGCGAGGAGGGGTGGTTCTGGCTCATTCCGATCGGAAAAACGCTCACGAGCGTTGGGCTGGTCGCCGACGCCGACCTGGCGAAAAAGGCGGGCGTGCCGGCGAATCGCATGCTGGCGTGGGGGATGGAGCGCTGCCCGGCGGTCATGAAGCGGGCGGCCGACGCCGTCGGTCCGGATACCAACCACGTCATCTCCAATTTCAGTTATTCCTGCCGACCTTTCGCCGGACCCGGCTACTTTTTGCTGGGTGACGCCGCCACGTTTCTCGATCCGATTTTTTCCTCCGGCGTCTGCCTGGGCATGATGAGCGGCAACGAGGCGGCGATGCATGTGGCGTCGATCTTGCGCGGCGAATCATCCCCCGTCGCGGCACGGCGCCGATATATCCGATTCGTCGAGCGCGGGACCGGCATCTTCTTCCGGCTCATCAACCAATATTACCTGCATTCCTTCCGCGAACTGTTCCTGAACGGCGCAGGCCCCTTGCGCGTGCACAGCGCGGTCTTGTCCGTGCTTGCCGGCCAAATCTTTCCGACGATCCCTTGGCGCTTGCGCTGGCGCCTGTGGCTATTCACCGCGCTGCTCCACACCAATCGCCTGATTCCCCTCGTTCACAGGCGCCAGCCATTTTCACTGCTGGAGAGCCAACCGATCGCGAAGGCCGCCGTCGCTATCTGATCCGCACGAAAAGATTCCGTAGCCGGCGCAGGCCGATTTTCGGCGTTCAACTCAATTTCCGAGGTGAGCCGTATGGGGTTTATAATAGCGGCCCCGCTTGCGGGGCGCGTTGCGCAATCCACGCTCGCCACACCAACTGGAATAAATGCTCTAGAGCGTTTTTCAGATTGCTGCCGCGTCCAACGTGCGTGGGAACCAGTTTTCATCACCCGACGCCGGTTCTGAGGTACTCCAAAAAGCCGGATCGAAGTGTCGCGGAATCCGGCTCTTCGGACTACCTCAGAACCGGCCGTCACCGTCAAACGCTCCGCCACCCGATCGCTAACAAAACGTCGCACGCGCTATCAAACTGAAAAACGGTCTAAGTGTGATAATCGGCGTTGATCGTCACGTAGTCCTTCGACAAATCACATGTCCACACCGTCGCATCCGCTTTTCCCATCCGGCATGACAACTCCGCCTTCACCTCCGGCGCCTTGAGCGATTCACTGACTTTCGCATCGTCAAACGGCAACGGCTGGCCATTGCGGAAAACCACCGTCCCTTGCAACGTCAGCGTGCAGCGGTTCGGATCGAACGGCACGCCCGCCAGGCCCGCCGCCGATACGATTCTGCCCCAGTTCGGATCGTTCCCGTGCATCGCGCATTTCACCAGCGGCGAATTGGCGATCGCCCGCGCCATCGCGCCGGCGGCGGCCGTGCTCACCGCCCCTTTCACGTTCACCACGACCACCTTCGTCGCCCCCTCGCCGTCGGCGGCGATCTGGTACGCCAGCGATCGGCAAACTTCATCCAGCGCCGCCTTGAAATTCGCGATCGCTCGCGGCGAATCGAGGGCGGCGCCCAAGCCCGAGGCGAGAATGACGGCGGTGTCGTTGGTGCTCGTGTGGTCATCCACCGTCACCGCGTTGAAACTTGAATCGCTCGCCTCTCCCATCAGCTTCCGCAGCATCCCCGACGGCGCCTTGGCGTCGGTCGTCAGGTACGCCAGCATCGTCGCGTGAAGTGGCTTGGGCGTTCGTTTTGACGAAGATTTTCCCGCGGCGGGCAACGCCATGCGCGGGCCGATCATGCCGCTCCCCTTGCAAACGCCGGCGACCGTGACGATTTCCTTTCCGACCTTGAACTCAACGGCGGCGGCTTTGCGCTTTAGATCGGTCGTCAAAATCGCGTCGGCGAAGAGCAAGGCGTGCTCGAGACTATTTCCGAGATATTGCGACGCATCCCGAATGCCGCTCTCGACTTTATCCATCGGCATCGGCCGCCCGATGATCCCCGTCGAAGAAGGAAGCACGTCCTGGCGATCGCAACCCACGACTTGCGCGGCGAGGTCGCACATGCGATAGGCGTCCTTGTCTCCCTGGCGGCCGGTGCAGGCGTTGGCGTTGCCGGCGTTGACGACCACCGCCCGCAGCCGCCCGTCGGAAACATGTTCCCGGCCCACCATCACCGGCGCGGCGAATACCTTGTTGGTTGTAAATACGGCGGCGGCCGTCGCGCGCGTTTCACAGACCAGCAGGCCGATGTCGGGCGTATGCTTGGTTTTGATGCCCGCATATACGCCGGTCGCGACAAACCCCTTTGGAGAGAGAAGATGCAAGTGAGCCATGCCGATCGTCCTTTTCGCGGTAAGACCGGAAAGTATCGGCGAAGGATCGGCATTGCAAATCGACCGAACGACGGCACAATCCGGCGGGCGGAATTTTCGGCGTCGCCGTGGATTTCTCGCGATTCTCCGCGCCGTTATGGTAAATACATGCTTATGTCCACTCCCTCGGCCGCCACCATCGACGTTCTCAATAGTCTGCTCGAGGCGGAGGTCAACAGCATCTTTCATTTCGTCGGCGAAGGTTCTCCTTTGCTCGAGCGCGCCGGCGAGGAGGTTCGCCGGCCACTGGAACAGATGGGACACCATCTCGACCGGCACACGCAGGAGCTGGCCCAGCTAATCCGCCGACTGGGCGGCCGGCCGTCCAATCCGCCGGCGCCGAAAGCCGAGGATCAATATCTTTCGTTCCTGTCGCTGCAATTCCTATTGCCGAAACTGGTCGACGCCAAGCAACTGATGATCCAGCGATATCGCAACGCGTTACAAATCGTGGGAACCGACGCGGAGGTTCTGGGCGTTTTGCAACGTCATCTCTCGGAAATGGAGGCGGATTTGGAAGTGCTTAAGAAGACCGCCGCAGGCGTTTTAAGCCACCGGTAACATCGAGTTTTTTCGATGTTGACGGAGCAAAGTTCAATCGGAAAAACACGTCCCACGAGCGGAGTCGCTAAACGCAGAAACACGACAGCGATTCGAAATATGCGATCCATCAAGCGCAACGCCGTCGGACGCGCCTACACCCCGTAGATTTCCGCTTTCTTTCGCAGGTGCCGCAGCAGGGGCTCGGCGCCCAGGTCGGCGCCGGTCACCTTCATCACCAGTTCGCGCGGCTGATATCGTTTGCCCTGCGTATGGATATTGCGCCGCAGCCACGAAAGCAGGGGTGCAAACTCCCCGCGGGCAAACTGCTCGTCCAGATCGCCCACGTCTTTTCGGGCCTGTTCAAAAAACTGGGCGGCGTAGAGATTCCCAAGCGTGTACGTCGGAAAATATCCGATCGCGCCGCCCGACCAGTGAATGTCCTGCAAACATCCTCGGGCGTCGTCGGGCGGAGTCAGCCCAAGATACTTCCGCATCTTCTCCGTCCACGCGCCCGGAAGATCGGCCGGCGATAGATCCTTCTTCAACATCGCTTCTTCAAGCTCAAAACGAAGCAGCACGTGTAAATTGTAAGTCGCCTCGTCGGCTTCGGTGCGAATCAGCGATGGCCGCACGTCGTTGATGGCGAAATACCAATCCGATTCGCTCACGTCGGTCAACGCGGCGGGAAAAATCGATTTTGCGATCGGCAAAAAATACCGCCAGAACGAACGGCTTCGACCGACGAGATTTTCCCACATGCGCGATTGCGATTCATGGATTCCAAGCGAAATGGCTTCGCCGCGCGGCGTGCCGTAATGGGCGGGATTCAGCCCCTGGTCGTATAACCCATGCCCGGTTTCATGGAGAACGCCGAAGATGGCGTCGCTGAAATTTTTCTCGCGATAGCGGGTCGTCATGCGCGTGTCCCCCGGGCCCAGTCCGGTGCAAAACGGATGCAGGCTGATGTCGAGCCGGCCGGCGGAAAAATCAAATCCCACCGCCGCCGCCGCAAGCTTCGCCAGCTTTTCCTGCGCGGGCGCCGGATAATCGCGACGGAGAATTTCAATTGGCGCCTGACGTCCGCTGTTCACGATCCGCGCCACCAGTTCCACGAGCGGCTCGCGCAGCGACTCGAATGTCTTGCGAACGCCCGCCGCCGTCTCCCCCGGCTCAAACTGGTCAAGCAACGCGTCATACGGGTTAGCCGCATATCCCACGCACTCGGCCTCCTGCCGTTTCAGATCGACCCATTTATCCATCCACGGCCGGAACATCGCGTAATCGGACTTGGCCCGCGCTTCGCCCCACACCTGTTGCGCGAGCACCTCGGTTCGGCTCATTTCCTCGACCAGCGATCCGGGCAGCTTGCGCGCCCGGTCATACGCCCGGCGGGTTTCGCGCACATTCACTGCCGCGTCGCTTTCGCGATCCGACATCAGATCGGACGTTTCAACTTCCGCCAGAAGATGATCTATTGCCGGGGCCGTGAACCGTTCGTGAATCATCGTGGCCAGCAATGACGCCTGGTCGGCGCGATGAGCCGTCCCCTTTTCCGGCAACTGCGTGCGTTCGTCCCAGCCGAGAACCGAACCGATGGAGCCGAGCAGGGCGATTTGTTTCAGCGCGGTGACCAGAGAGCCGTAAGATTCTGTCGCGTCAGCCATGACGGCATTGAAGCAGAGCCGCGCCAGGCTTGCAATTGGAGGAATCCGAATGAGAGGTTCGATTTTCGGAGTGTGTTGCCTGATCGCGCTGGGACTGGGCTGCACGGGTTGCACGGGTTTCGAGATTCTCAACGCTCCGGTCTGTTCCTGCGGATATGTGCGCACGACGAATATCGCTTACGGCGATCAGCCGCGGCAAACATTGGACGTCTATCGACCCAAAGGAGCGGCGCCCGATGCGCGCGTGGTCATCTTTTTCTACGGCGGCGATTGGCAAACGGGAAAGAAAGCCGACTACCGCTTCGCCGCCGCCGCTTTGGCCGGCCGGGGTTTTTTCGTGGTGTTGCCGGACTATCGGCTCTATCCGCAGGCGATGTTTCCCGCGTTCGTGCAAGACGGAGCGCGGGTTGTGCGTTGGGCACACGACAACGTCTCCCGTTTCGGCGGCGATCCAAACTACCTCTATCTGATGGGTCACTCCGCCGGCGCCCACATCGCGGCGCTGCTGACCCTCGACGGCCATTACCTCAAGGACGTCGGATTGAACACCAATGTCATTCGAGCGACGGCTGCATTAGCCGGGCCGTATTGTTTTGACCCGTCTCCCGGCGATCGTCCGGTCTTTGGCATGGGACCGGATGACTGGCCGAATCCTAAAATCGAGCCGATGTGTTTCGTCAATGGTCACTCGCCGCCGATGTTGGTGCTTCAAGGGATGGACGATACGACGGTTGATCCAAGAGAGGCCGTGCGATTCGCGCATGCGATACAGGCCGCGGGCGGGGAGTCGCGCTTGGTTGAATACCGTTGCCGGGGGCATCGGGCGCTGGTGATCGCGCTCGATTGGCCGTTCCGTTGGGTGGCGCCGGTGCTGCGGGATACGTCGGATTTCTTCTATCGGCACTGAACCCCTTTCGATTTGCCGCGCGGGGGATTAGGATACTTCCTCTTATTGCAGGAAGAATCGATTATGGCAGAGCAGCAGGTTGATCCGTACAAAGAAAAGTTTCGCCTCGACGTCGATCCCGAGCTGGACAAGCAGGTGGAAGACGCAATGGCCGGCATGTCATTCGACCAGTTGATGGCGACCGACAAGCCGCGCGAGTCGGCCCCGGAGGCGCCCTCCACCCAGCCCGGCGGCGCTCAGGTGCGCCGCGGAAAAGTCGTCTCGATCGGCAAGGACGACGTCTTTGTCGATTTCGGCGGAAAGAGCCAGGGCATCTGCTCGCTGCTTCAGTTCACCGAAGTCAAGATCGGCGACGAATTCGATTTCAACGTCGATAAATATGACGAACGCGAAGGCGTCATCATTCTCAATCGCAAGGGCGTGCTCACCACCGGCGTAAACTGGGACAATCTCGAAGTGGGTCAGATCGTCGAAGGCCTTGTTACCGGAATGAACAAGGGCGGCCTGGAGATGGACATCAAAGGCATGCGGGCGTTCATGCCGTCGGGTCAGGTCGATATTTATTTCCAGAAAGATATCTCCGTCCATCTCAGCCAGAAGATGGTCGTCGAGGTGACGCAGTTCGATCGCCACGCGAAAAACCTGGTCGTCAGCCGGCGCCATATTCTCGAACGAGAAAAGGAAGAGCAGCGTCTGAAGCTTATCGCCGAATTGGCCGAGGGGCAGGTTCGCAAGGGCGTCATTCGCAGCGTGATGGATTTCGGCGCGTTCGTCGATCTCGGGGGCGTCGACGGCCTTCTGCACGTCAGCGAAATGAGCCATCGCCGCGGGCGTCATCCGAGCGAGTTCGTCAAGGTCGGCGATCTGGTCGAAGTCAAAATCATCAAGATGGACAAAGCCACGGGAAAGCTCAGCCTGAGCCTCAAGCAGGCGATGGCCGACCCCTGGACCGGCGTCGAGAACCGATACGCGACGGGGACGCAGCTGACGGGCCGGGTGGTTCGGGTCGAGTCTTTCGGCGCGTTCATTGAGGTTGAAGAGGGCATCGAAGGATTGCTGCCGGTGAGTGAGATGAGCTGGCAGCGGATTCGTCATCCCGCCGACGTGGTGAAAGAAGGGGACACGATCAAACTTGTAACGATCGGCGTCGATCCCGTCGCCCGCAAGATGACCTTTAGCCTCAAGCAGGCCGCCCCTGATCCATGGTCGACCGCGGTCGATAAATATCCCGTCAACAGCGTGGTGACGGGAACGATAACGCGGGTCGTCGATTTCGGCGCCTTCGTCGAGTTGGAGCCGGGCCTTGAAGGATTGATTCACATTTCCGAGTTGGCGCCCAACCGCATTCGAGCGGCCAGCGACGTGGCCAAGCCGGGCCAGGAGGTGAAGGTCCGCGTACTGGAGGTGAACCAGGAAGCCCGGCGTGTTTCGCTGTCGCTGAAGCGCGCGACCGAGCCGGTCGTTCCTGAAACCCCAGCCGCCCCGGTGGCCCCGCCGCCGAAAAAGAAAAAGCGGCCGGAGTTGCGCGGCGGACTGGATTGGAACTGGTAAGCCGGTTGAGCGGTCGACAATCGAACACTCGCTCCGTCGCGGCCGCAAGCCGTGGCAAGTCATTTTCAATGGCCGCGGCCTCGGGGGAAACGGGGCCGCGCATGCTACGTTTTAACACGGGAGAGTCCGTATGATTCATGAATCATTCGGCAATTCGGGATTCTGCAATTCATCCTCGCGCCAACGCCGAACCGCCCGAGGAATAACCGCCCGACCTCGTCTCGAACCGCTCGAATCCCGGGCGCTCCTCAGCACCACCTGGTTCGTCGCGCCCACCGGCTCCGATTCCAACCCCGGCACCATCGGCGCGCCGTTTCGCACCATTCAGCATGGCGCCGACATGGCTCATTCCGGCGACACCGTCGATATCCGCGCGGGCGTTTACCACGAGACGGTTACGCTTCACAATTCCGGCACGTCCGCCCAGCCCATCACTTTGCAGCCTTACAACAACGAATCGGTCACCATCGACGGCGCCGACCCGATCACCGGCTGGAAAAGCGCCGGCGGCGACATCTGGACGGCCCCCATGTCCGAGAATTTAGGCGCGGGCAATAACCAGATCTTTGTCGACGGCCAGATGATTAACGAAGCGCGATGGCCCAATACGAGCTTGGATTTGTCCCACCCCACCCTTGCACGCGTCGCCACGGCCACCCCCGCGTCCGAAGTAGTCGGTCCGAACAGCGCGACCATTACCGATTCGGCCCTCACGCAGTCGGCCGGCTTTTGGGTTGGGGGATCGATCCGAATCGGTTCCGGCCAGAACTGGCACAACGAGACCGGCACGATCACCGCGTCGGGCAAAGGATTCGTGACGTTTTCGTACTTCCTGCGAAACGCGAGGTATGAGACCCCAATCGTCGGCAATAAATTCTATTTGTTCGGCAAGGCCGGCGCGCTCGATTCCGCCGGCGAATGGTTCGACGCCAACGGGAAGCTCTCCGTCTGGACTCCAAAGAGCGACAATCCGGCGAATCATGTCGTGGAGGCCAAGGCCCGGCTGTGGGGAATCGACGCGTCGAAGGTTTCGAATATTCGGATTCAGGGAATCCATCTTTTCGCCTGTTCGATCAATACTTCCAGCAATTCCACGAACGTCACGATCAATCAAATCACCGACGAATACCTCCAGCACTTTTCATATTCGACGGATGGCAGACTGCCTCCCGCCGCGGGCGGGATCATGCTGCGCGGAAAAAACGACGTGTTGGAAAACAGCGTCATCGCCTGGTCGGCCGGCGACGGGGTCTACGTCGCCGGGACGAACGTCACTGTTCAAAATAACTTGATTCATGACGTGGACTATTCCGGCGTGGACGCCGCCCCCGTCCGCATCGGCGGATATGGCGACACCATCACACACAACACCGCCTATAACGCCGGCCGCAGCGGGCTTCTCTTCTCCGGAGCCCACGACACCATCACCTACAACACCATCTATCACTATGGCCTTCAGACCGCCGATCTCGGCGGCTTTTACGAGTCGGGCTACGACGGCCAAGGCACCGTCATCGCCTACAACCGCATCTATGGCGCCCACTCCGGCGGGTTCGGCGATGTCGGAATCATGCTGGACAACGGCGGCTCCAATTTCACCGTCGATCACAACATCATATGGGACGTAGATTCGGCGATGCGCATGAACGAGGTTCAGAGCGGAAACCTGATCTACGACAACACCCTCAGCGCCACAAAAAACGGGATCGACCGCGGGAGCGGCAATGACGACTGGTCCACCACCGTCATCGAAAACAACATCATCACCGCCCCCGTACAGTTCGGCCCCAATGTGCAGGAAAGCGACAACATCAGCAACGGCGGCAAATTCGTCGACGCCGCCGCCGGCGACTTCACGCTTTTGTCCGACGCCCCCGCCGTCGACGCCGGACTGGTAATTCCGCCCTACACGAACGGCTATGTCGGATCAGCGCCGGATATCGGCGCGCTGGAATTAGGGCTGAAGGTCTTCGTCAGCGGCGCCGTGACCTCGTCACTTCCCAAAGACCCTTCCCCCGTATTCGTGTAGTCGGCGTCGCGTATTCCTCATGTCGGCGCCGCGAGGCTTGGTCGCGGAACACGCACCGCAAAAACGGGCCGTCTGAAAGCAGAAACGCCGCGGATCGAAGATAGGATCGCCAGGCGACGCGCACGGGAAGAATGCCTGCATCGAACATTCTTTGACTTCATTCTTGTTTCGGATTTCCGATTTGGATTTTTGAATTTCCGAATCGCGAGCGCAAACCGCCCCGTAGTCAATCCACCACGACGCGGTATAATCATCGCATGGCTCCGTCATTCGTACGTGCGACAGTTCGCGCCATGTCCGGTTACACGCCCGGCGAACAGCCGGGTTCCGATGAACATGTCGTCAAACTCAACACAAACGAAAACCCATACCCGCCAAGCGATCGGGTCTTGCAGGCCATCACCGGCATCAGCAAAGAAACGCTACGGCGATATCCCAACCCGACGGCCGACGCGTTCCGCGTCGCCGCCGCCCGCACCCATGGCATCACGCCGGAGATGATCCTCGCCGGCAACGGCAGCGACGACATCCTCACCATCGCCACCCGCGCCTTCGTCCCCCCCGGCGGGAAGCTTGCGTCGCCCGATCCGACCTATTCGCTTTATCCCGTGCTCGCTGAACTGGAAGACGCCGGGTATGTGTCCGTTCCGTGGGAAGCCGATTGGTCATTGCCGACCGAAGCGCTATTGGCCGCCAAACCCGACGCGATCTATCTCGCCAATCCCAACGCGCCCAGCGGCACGTTCGTCTCGCCGACCAGGGTCGCGGAACTGGCCCGTCAGTTTTCGGGGCTGTTGCTGATCGACGAGGCTTACGCGGATTTCGCCGAGGACAATTGTCTCGATCTCGTGCGGCAATATTCCAACGTCGTGGTGACCAGAACGCTGAGCAAAGCGTATTGCCTCGCCGGTTTACGGTTCGGCTACGCGATCGCGCAGCCGCAGGTGATCCACGAGATGATGAAGGTCAAGGACAGCTACAACTGCGACGCCATCGCGATCGTCGCGGCCGCCGCCGCCATTTCGGATCAGGCGTATTACAAGGAGAAATGGGACCTTCTCAAACGCGAGCGCGAACGCCTGACGGTGGAACTGCGAGAAATGGGATGGACCGTTTTGATGAGCCAGGCGAATTTCGTTCTCGCGACCGCGCCCGACGGCCGCGGTCAAACGGCATATCTTGGGCTGAAGGAACAGGGAATCCTGGTTCGATATTTCGATAAGCCGGGATTGATGGACAAAATTCGCATCACCGTCGGATCCAACCACCAGAACAATGCGCTGTTGGCCGGGATCAAAGCCCTCACGGCCGGCCCGTCAAAAACCGACCGTGAATTTGGACTTTGAAACTTCGGATTTGAGATTTGGAATTTGATTAGAAATTTGAAAATTGAAGATTGATCCAATTCCGGATTTCACCCAGATTTATCATGACAAAAAACAACGGCGATCGCCGGGCAACCATTTCTCGCCAAACCAAGGAAACCAAGGTTCACGTCGAACTGAACCTTGACGGCGCAGGTCGTACCGAGCCGCGCACCGGCGTTGGCTTTTTTGACCACATGCTCGATCTGCTCGGCCGTCACAGTCTGATCGATCTCAACGTGGCGGCCGAGGGCGATCTCCAAATCGATCCGCATCACACCGTCGAAGACGTCGGCATCGTGATCGGCCAGGCCCTCGAGCAGGCCCTGGCCGACAAGCGCGGCATTCACCGCTACGGCTGGGCCATCGTTCCCATGGACGAAAGCCTCGCGCAAGTGGCGATCGACCTCTCCGGCCGGCCGGCTTTCGTCTTTAGCGTTCATTTCACCGGCGAATCCATCGGCGCCTTTCCGACGGAACTGGTCGAGGAATTTTTCAAGTCCGTTGCCGTCAACGCCAAAATGAACCTGCACATTCACGTTCCCTACGGAACCAACAATCACCACATCGCCGAGGCGATCTTTAAAGCCGCCGCGCGGGCGCTCCGGCAAGCCGTCGCGCACGATCCGCGCAACAACGACGTCCCCAGCACAAAGGGCTCGCTGAACGGTTAACGCCCCGGCGTCGACATCGTTTCATTCATCGCGGCTGAAACGCTCGCCTGCACGTCGCGGTTTACCCGTAACGCTTGGGTGCTTAAAGCGTTTCTCATGTGGGTGTAGCGCGCTTCCGTCGCGGAAACACGCCCCGCAGGTGGGGCCGCTAAAACTAGGAATCGCCAAAACACCTGAAACGTACCGGAGTGGTAGAACAAACAACCCTCATTCGACTTCGCCCTTACGAACAGCCAGCAACCCACAACTACTAACAACCGGCAACTACCAACTAACAACTCTCTTCAAACGTAATTCTCCAGATATCTTTTCGACTGGCGAAGCGACCGTTTACGATCTTCCAGCGACCCTTCAAACGCGCGGTCCTCGACCTCGACGCATACGGGTCCCTGATACCGCGCGTCGGTCAAGGCGGCAAAAAACGACGACCAATTCACGTCGCCTAATCCCGGCAATTTCGGTTCGTTCCAGCCTAAATCGAATACGCCGCAATCGTCCAGCTTTTCGCGCAGGATTCTCAGGTCCTTGGCGTGCACGTGCACAATTCGGTCCGCGAACTCCCGGATTGGTTTGGCCGGGTCCATGAACTGAAGAATCATGTGGGAGGGATCGTAATTCAAGCCGAAGTTTCGGCTCGGAATCCGGCGGAACATTTCGCGCCAGACGCGCGGCGAGACCGCCATATTCTTTCCGCCGGGCCATTCGTGGCGGGAAAACACCATCGGACAGTTTTCGATGCCGACGCTCACGCCCGCCGACTCGGCGTGCCGAACGATCTGCGGCCAGCGCGAATCAAATCGCTCCCAGTTGTCATCCAACATCAGCTTCGGATCGCGACCGACAAACGTCGTGAACCGCCCAACCCCGAGCGCCCCGGCGGCGGTGATCGCCTTTTTCATGTGGTCGATATAAACACCGGCCTCGGCTTCATCGGCGCAAAGCGGATTCGGGTAGTAGCCCAGCGACGAAATCGACACGCCATATCGGCGGTTCAGTTCTCTGACCTGACCAACCCGTTCCGCGGATAACGCGGATACGTCCAAATGCGTCACGCCCGCATAGCGACGATCCGCCCGACCCGCCGGCCAGCACATGATCTCCACCGTCGCGAAGCCCGTTTCGGCGGCGAATTGCAATACCTGTTCGAGATCGAGATCGGGAAGAATTGCGCTGACAAAGCCGAGTTGCATCATAAAACTCCGCACGGCATGAACGGATACATTCGAGTTGGTCCTAACAGACCAGGAGATCGAGGAAGCCTGTTACGTGATTATTGTGCCCAAAGGTCCCGGCGGCGTCGGAGCGTGGGGCGGGAGCATCGCTGATACCGCCATCGGGATGTGCGACGCAAGGGGAGTCGCGAATTCTTCCGGTTTTACCACCCGCATTTCACCGTAGCGAAATCGAAAGCGGTGCAGAGGATCGGCGACCGGCTCGCGATATATTTCAAGCTGCCGATCGACGAGATTGACGATCCAATAGTCAGCGATCCCAAATCGCGCATAAAGGCTCGCCTTGCGCAGCCGATCATATCGCAGGGACGACTCGCTGACTTCGATTACGAGCAACGCACTCCGTGGCGCTCCGGTGAAAACGTAGTCGATCTCGGTCCCAGCGACCACCGCCACGTCCGGCTCCGGCTTGGAGTAGGCTCCGAGATGCAAAGGGTCTTGCCGGCGAACCCAGTATCCATCTCCGAACGAACGCTCGACGGCCTTGGCCGATAGACTCACGCTCGCGACGTGGGGCTCCAACTTCGGCGCCATCTTAATGATCCTCCCCGCGACGAGTTCGACGTGAGCGTTTCTAAAGAGTCCGTTGGCGAGTAACTGATCGTACTTGCGAACCGTCCATCGCAGCTCTTTCACCGGAGAATAGTTCGATGTCGTCATGGAGAATTCCTTCATCCAATATCATACGCGCGCCTGCGAAAGGATTGAAATTCAGCGATGAACCGGCAAGGAGTATAGACTCGCAAGTGATAAATCGACAGCGATTATTTACTCAACATGACCCGCTCCAGGAATCCCGTATCCACGTCTCCCGATTGGAAATTCTGGTTGTCCATGATCTGCAATTGCAGCGGGATCGTCGTCTTGATCGGAGCGACGTGAAATTCCCCCAGCGCCCGGCGCATCGTGGCGATCGCCTCGGCGCGGGTGGGACGGTGGACGATGAGCTTGGCAACCATGCTGTCGTAATTCGACGGGATGCGATAGCCCGCGTACACGTGCGTGTCGAGGCGAACGCCGGGACCGCCGGGCAGGCGGAGCTCCTGGATGACGCCGGGGAAGGGGGCGAAATTTCGCTGTGGATCCTCCGCGTTGATCCGGCATTCGATGGCGTGGCCGCGCTGCACGACATCGCTCTGCTTAAACGATAATTTTTCGCCGGCGGCGACGCGGATTTGTTCCTTTATCAAGTCGATGCCGGTGACCGCTTCCGTGACCGGATGCTCCACCTGGATGCGCGCGTTGACTTCGAGGATGTAGAAATTCTGATTTTTGTCGACGAGGAATTCGACCGTCCCGGCATTTTGATAACCCGCCGCTTTGACCAGACGAACCGCCGACTGGCACAGGGCCTCGCGCGTCTTGGGAGAAAGCACCGGGCAGGGCGATTCTTCGACAAGTTTCTGATGGCGCCGCTGCATCGAGCAATCGCGTTCCCACAGATGCACGTAGTTGCCGTGACCATCGGCCATGATCTGCACTTCGACGTGGCGGCCGAATTCGACGTATTTTTCGATGTAGACCGTCGAATCCTTAAACGCGTTTTCCGCCTCGGCCTGCGCCTGGCGAAAGCCGGCGCGAAGGGAGATGTCGTTGTGGGCGACGCGCATTCCCTTTCCGCCACCCCCCGCGGCGGCTTTGATGATGATCGGATAGCCGATTTCGCCGGCGATTTTCAACGCCTGTTTTTCGTCGTCGATGGCGCCTTCCGATCCGGGCACGGTCGGGACTTTCGCCTTGCGGGCCAGTTTCTTGCACGCCACCTTATCGCCAACCGCCGCCATCGCGCTGGCGGGAGGACCGATGAATTGGATCTTGCACTCCCGGCAGACGTCGGCGAAATGCGAATTCTCCGCCAGGAACCCGTAGCCGGGATGAATCGCCTGCACGTCCGCGATCTCGGCGGCGGCGATAATCCGGTCGATCTTGAGATAGCTTTCCGTCGGCGGGCCTTCGCCGATGCAGATGGACTGGTCGGCAAGTTTCAGATACGCCGCGTCGCGGTCGGCGGTGGAATAAACCACCGCCGTCTGAACGCCCATTTCCTTACAGGCTCGAATGATCCGCAACGCGATTTCGCCGCGGTTTGCTATGAGAATTTTGGAAAACATTTTTTGGGCAAGCCGATGGTCGTTCGTTATCGGTTATTCGTTGGAATTAAAGCGGCGGCAATCATCGCGAACTTTATTCTGCATGCACACTAACAACCACACTACCTGTCAGGTTGCTGTAGCGTTCCCGCGTTTAGCGGCCCCGCTTGCGGGGCGCGTCTCGCCGCCAACGCGCGCCCTACAACAGCAAAAATACTCTAACAACCAACAACTAGAGCACTTCGCATGTTGGTGAAGCAACCTTGCGTCGCGAAAAACGCCCCGCAATCGGGGCCGCTAAACGCAGAAACCGCCGGCAACCTGACACTCGCTCTAACGACTAACAACTTTACTTCAATCCCGCTTTACCAGAAACAACACCTGCCCGAATTCGACGGGCTGGCCATCCTGAACGAGAATTTTAGCGATTATGCCCCGCGCCTCGGCCTTGATGGTGTTGAAGACCTTCATCGCCTCGATGATGCAGACGTCTGTGTCTTCTTCCACCTTGGCGCCGACGGTGATAAACGGCTTGGCGCCTTTGGCCGGCGCCGCGTAAAACGTGCCGGGCATCGGGCTTTTCACCGGAATCAACTTGCTGTCGTCATCGGCCGGCGGCGCGGAAATCGGCGCCGGCGCGGACTGCGGCGCGGACGATCCGGCGGGCGGGCCGTAAGAAAACATCTGCGGCGTCGCCGTCGTCTCGCCGCCGCGCTTGAGCGTGATTCGACGGTCGCCGTCGGTGAGTTCCACGGTGCTGAGGCCGTTGTCGGCCATCAGCTTGACGAGTTGCTCCAGCAATTTCACGTCCATCGGCGACCGTACGGAATCGCTCGCGCCCGCGGTTGTTTTTTTCGTTGTGGTTCGTTTTTCACTCAATGTGGCAGCCCTCGAAACTCCGGTCGAGGCTCGAAAGAACTTCGCAGCCGGAGTGCGTGATGAGTACGTCGTCCTCGATGCGAACGCCCCCTTCGCCGGCCAGGTAGATTCCCGGCTCGACCGTGACAATCATCCCCGGCCGCAGTTCTTCCTCGGCCGCCCACTTGCTCATGCGGGGCAGCTCATGAATTTCGCGTCCGATCCCATGGCCCAGCCCGTGGCCAAACTCCTTGCCGAACCCCGCCGCCTCGATCACGTCCCGGGCGATGCGGTCGGCCTGCAGGCTGGTGACGCCGGGCCGGAGAAACTTGATCGCCGCGTCGCGCGCCTCCAGCACGGTCTTGTAGATTTGTTTAATCTTCGGATTGACCCGCCCGATCATCAGCGTGCGCGTCAGATCGCTGCAATACCCGCGATAAACCGCGCCCCAGTCGATCAGCAACGGCTGATCCTTTTGCACCGGCGCCTCGTGATCGCCCGGCCGATAATGCGGCAGCGAGCTGTTGGACCCCGTCGCCACGATCACCGGAAAACTGGCCGACGACGCCCCGCGCGAACGCATCTCCGCGATCAACTGCCCGGCGATCCAGCTTTCCGTCTGGCCGATCTTAATTTCCGGCAAAATCGCGTCAAACGCCTCTTCGGCCAGCACGATCGATTTGCGGATCAGATCCACCTCGTGGTCGTCCTTGACCTTGCGGATGCTGCACATCACGTCTTCGAGCGGCACCAACTCAACTTCCCGAATATCGCCGTTGCCGGAATTCTTCTTCAATTCCTTGACCGCCCGATCGATGGCGTCGATCTGGCCGAAGGTGGTGAAGTTCGCTTCGAATCCAACGCGAACCACCTTGGCGGCCTTCATCGCGTTGGCGATGGTTTGGGCCATTTTCCCTTCGCGCACGCTGATATCCAGCCACCCGGCTTCCAGTTCCGCCTGCTCCTGATAACGGAAATCGGTGACGAGAAAAAAGCCCTTTTCCGTGATAAGGCCGACGGAATCGTCGCCGGTAAAATTCGTCAAATAAGCCAGGTCCGGCGGATGAGTGAGCAGAAGCCCATCGAGCTTCAGCGCCTTCATCGCGTCGCGAACATTCTTGTGACGGACCTTGAGGTACGCCTTGGCTCGAGAGACGGCGGGTTTTGTTTGCATACGTGCCGTTTGTTAGCCTGCCGTCAGGGGAATATCCCATTACACCAGGCGGGCGGACAATATCCGCTTCGGCCGTATACTGTCAACCGTTGACCAAGTTGAGCAGGCCATGCCGAACGGTCCGGAAAGGGTGAAGCGGAACGCTATCGCGGGTTGCATCTCATCGGCTTGCATGAGCCCCCAATCGGCTTTCGATGACCGATCTGGATTGCAACCCCACAATCCGCTCGGCCAACTTGCCGTCCTTGAAGACCAATAACGTCGGAATGCTTTCGATTCGGTATTGGCCGGCGGTTGCCGGGTTGAAATCGACGTTCAGCTTCGTCACCCGCCATCGTCCGGCCGCATTGGCGGCGATTTGCTCGATCGCCGAGGCGATCGCTCGACACGGTCCGCACCATTCGGCCCAGCAATCGACCAATACAGGCTTCCCACGAACCCCCAGCACTTCGCTTTGAAAATTGGCATCCGTCACTTCCACCGGTTCGAGGTCAACTTCGGAGCCATCCATACTCAACGGCGAATGACATCTTCCGCACACGGGCTGGAGATTTTGCCCCCGCTCATCGACTCGATTTTTCGCGCCGCACCTGGGACAGACAAGGATTACCATAATCAATACTCCGGTCCCCGAAACCACGCGGCAAATCCCATACCGATTTCGCCATCCTCAGCAAACGCAACGGCTATCGAGTGCGGCGGTAATTTTAGTAGCACGTTGCATTCAACTCCAACGTCCCGCTCATCCATTATTGTCAAATCGCGATGAGCCAGCGCAAAGAGCCGGGAGGAACCAGCCATTGAATCCAACAAAATTCTTTAGCGCGGCGATCATTGCGCTTGCGATGTTGAAATCGTCGTTAGCGGTCACGCCGGCCGAGGCGCAACTTCTTGATGCTCGCAAAATCTGGGACGCCGGGGGGGCATAACGCCTTCACCGATTTGATTCACTGGCACGATCGTTGGTGGTGCGTCTGTCGCGAATCCAGGGCCCACGTCGGCGGCGTGTGGGCCGATCCGGAGTTTGTATTCCCACGAAAGAGTGCGACTGGACCGCCCGCCGTGGACGCGCCGAAGCCCACTGTGCCAAGTGCGACGAAAGCCAAGGGGATATTTCAGCTTGGATGCAGCGTAAGGAGTGCCGAGTAAAACAAGAGTCGCCGGTCTATTTCATACTGAAACTTAGGTCGTAAAATCTGGGCATGATTTGTCCGCACATCACCGGCCTGGTCGCCGCGCCGCATACGCCGATGCGTGGCGACGGCGAATTATTTTTGCCCGCCGTCGAACAACAGGCGGCGGTCCTTGTCAAGGGGGGCGTTTCGGCGGCGTTTGTTTGCGGGACAACCGGCGAAGGAATGTCGCTTTCCACGCCGGAGCGAATGCAGGTGGCCGCGCGATGGATGGAGGCGGCGCCGAGGGAGTTGCCGGTCATCGTTCACGTCGGACACGCCAGCGTGGCCGAGGCTCGCGCGCTGGCGGCGCACGCGCAGTCGATCGGCGCCCTGGCCATCAGCGCGCTGGCGCCTTATTTCTTTAAGCCCAATACCATCGCCGATCTGGTGGATTTTTGCGCGCGCGTGGCGTCGGCGGCGCCGGGGATTCCGTTCTACTATTATCACCTGCCGACGATGACCGGCGTGTCGCTTTCGATGGTCGATTTCATTCAGTCGGCACGCGACGCCATCCCGACATTCGCCGGACTCAAATACACACATAACGACCTTGTCGAATTTCAGCGCTGTCTTCAGATCGCCGACGGGAAAATCGATATTCTCTTCGGCCGGGACGAACTGTTATTATCCGCCTTGGAGATCGGCGCGGTCGGCGCCGTGGGAAGCACTTATAACTATGCGGCGCCGATTTACCGGAGGCTTCAGTCTGCCTATCGCGCGGGAGATTTTCAGCACGCCCGCGATTGCCAAAAACAGGTCGGTCGCCTTGTCGCTATTCTTCGGCGTTATGGGGAGATTGCGGCCGCCAAGGCGATCATGCAAATGATGGGCGTGGAATGCGGGCCGCCGCGAAGTCCGCTGCGGCCGCTCGATCGCGCTCAAACGGCGGCGTTATATGAAGACGTGCGGGAAATGGACATCTTCGTGCGTCCGCTCCGCGCGATCGATTGAAAAATCGTCGCGCCGAACGATGATGTGTGAATGAACGATACCGCATCGCCGCCGTCCGTCCCCGCCGCGCGTCAATCTCTTTCGCATAGCGAATTGCTTCAGATGAAGCGATGGAATACGCCGACGATTTACAATGGGTGGGAACAGATCACCCGGCAAGACGCAAGCCGGGCGGGATTTAACCTTGAAGAGGTTCGCGACTTCATGCCGCAGATGGGGCCCATGGTCGGCTATGCGGTGACAGTGGTCATTCAGCCCGGAAGCAGGGAGCATAAAGACGCCAATCCGAAAGGATGGAGCGAATATCGAAGTTATCTGGCGAGTGTGCCGGGGCCGAAAATCGTCGTGGTGCAGGATCTGGATAAGCCGGCGGTATATGGCGCCTTCTGGGGTGAAGTGAACAGTAACATTCATCGCGCGCTGGGATGCGTCGGAACGATCACCGACGGCGCTATTCGCGATCTCGACGAAATGACCAACGCGGGTTTCAAGGCGTTGGCCCGGCGGTTATGCGTCGGGCATGCTTTTTCGCATCCGGTGAAGTGGGGATGCGCGGTCGAGGTATTTGGAAGGCGTATCGATCCGGGGCAGCTCATTCATGCCGACAAGCACGGCTTTTTGGCGGTGCCGGCCGAGGACGAGGCGAATCTGCTGGAAGCGGCGAAGTTCATGGACACCAACGAATGCAAGACGGTGATCCCGGCCGCCCGAGGCGCCGCGGGATGTTCAGGAGAAGAACTGCTCCGGCGGATCGACGACGCGGGCGCCGCGTTCGGCGAAGCTGCGAAAAAACAGTTTTCACGCAAGGGAGAATGGTGAATTCTCAAATGGTCGTCCCCGCGATGATACCGGCACGGTTCACCGATCGGCCTGAAAGAAAAACCATACACTGATGCACAGGATGTACAGGATAAGACTAAGCAAACCTGGCGTTCCCATCCATCCTGTTCATCCTGTACATCCAAGTTAAAATGAAGTCGCGGGCATGCGACAGCTGAAAAGAGCCGGATGTGAAGATTTTCGGAATGAGAATGACTCTGATGGGCCGCCCGCCGAACGTGGTCCTATCCGTCATGGACGACAATGATTGGTCCTACTCTTTATTTCTCGAGTATAGTCGTAACCGCTATGGTAGTTACCTCCGCCACATCCATCGCGCGGGCCGAAGCGCCGCCGCTTCACTGGGAATCCTTGCCGTCCATCCCGGATCGCGAAGGGTTCGCGTCTCCATTCGCCGGAAGCCATCATGGCGCCTTGATCGTCGCCGGCGGCGCGAATTTTCCCGACAAGCGCCCGTGGGAAGGAGGCACAAAAATGTGGTACGACAGCGTTTTTGTGCTGGCCGCTCCCGATCAAATGTGGAAAAGTGGATTCAAGCTTCCCCGCCCCGTCGCGTACGGCGTCAGCGTCAACACGCCCGACGGCATCGTCTGCATCGGCGGCGGCGACGCCAAACGTCATTTCCAGGATGTTTTCCGTTTGACGTGGGACGGAACGACGATTCATGCCGCGCCGCTGGCGGACCTTCCAAAGCCTTGCGCCTTCATGTGCGGCGCCGTCGTCAACGGGACGATCTATGTCACCGGCGGAATCGACAGGCCCGACGCGACCGAATGTCTGAACACGTTCTGGTCTCTCGATTGCGCCGACCCAAAGGCAAAGTGGAAGGAACTGGAACCGCCGCCGGGTTCCCCCGCCCGCATGCTGTCCGTGGCGGCGGCGTCCGGTGGATCATTCTACCGCTTCACCGGCGCCCGCCTTTTCCCGGGCGCCGACGGAAAGCCTGTCCGAGACTATCTTCATGACGCTTGGCGTTATACGCCGGGCGGCGGATGGAAGCGTCTGGCCGACATGCCCCGCGCCGCGGTGGCTGCGCCGTCGCCCGCGCCCGTATCGCATCGCGGCCGCATTCTCGTGATCGGCGGCGACGACGGAGCCAACATCCACTTCAAACCCGAAACGGAGCATCCCGGATTTCCGCGGACTGTCCTCGCTTATGATCCTATCGCGGATAAGTGGGACGAGATGGGCCACGCGCCCTTCTCTCGCGGCACCGTACCCGTGGCGCAATGGGGCGATCGGATCGTCATTCCCAATGGCGAGGCCAGGCCGGGGTATCGATCGCCGGAGGTTTGGAGTCTTCGCATAGACGATTAAACGCGACGGCGTGCCCAATCGAACATGTGTAATCGGATTCTCGACTATCGATCGCCGGACCCGCGTCTCCCGCGGAAGGGAAGGTGGGCGCTCGTTTTCGTCGTGCCTGTCGCTATTCTCATGCTGTTTTTCATAGTCGTTTTCATCCTGATCTTCCTGAACGTCTTACAGCCTTAACCACTTCCGTCTACATCCAATCGTGACGCTCTTCAAGCCCTCTCATCTTCCCGATCTCACCAAAAGAGCGATGGCGCCGTCCCCTTACGCCTGGTTCGTCGTCGCGCTGCTTTGGCTCGTGGCGATGCTGAACTATGTGGATCGGCTCATGATCACCACTATGCGCGATCCGATCCGCGCCGACATCTCCATCACCGATGCCCAATTCGGCTTGCTCACTTCAGTCTTCCTGTGGGTCTACGCGCTTGTCAGTCCGTTCGGCGGCTATGTCGCCGACCGCTTCACTCGCCGGGGAGTCATTACGGCGAGCCTGCTCTTTTGGTCGGCCGCGACGTTTCTGACCGGACTCGCTCATACCTTTCATCAACTCCTCTGGGCTCGCGCGTTGATGGGCGTCAGCGAGGCGTGCTATTTACCGGCCGCTCTTGCCCTGATCTGTGACTATCATCCGGGACCCACGCGATCCTTCGCGACCGGCGTGCATATGTCCGGCCTGAGCGTCGGCGCCGCCCTCGGCGGCATCGGCGGCTACCTTGCCGAGCGTATCGGCTGGCGCGCAGGGTTCGAGAGACTTGGTATCGCGGGATTGGCGTATGGTCTGCTCGTTCTCATGACGCTGCGCGACGCAGATTCCAAATTCGATCTCCCCGCAAGCGCCACGGGCGACGTAGAAGACAAATCAGGCGCAGCGATGATGCTAACCTGGCTTCTAGCGAAACGTGGTTTCCAGATTTTATTTGTCGTGAATATTCTCGTGGGAATGTCGAATTGGACGCTGTACGGATGGTTGCCAACCTACTTGAAAGAGCATTTTCGCCTCGGCCTCGGTGCCGCCGGTCTTTCGGCGACTGGCTATGTTCAGGCGGCCGCGTTTGTCGGCGTCTTTGCCGGCGGATTTATCGCCGATCGCTGGATCAGGACAAACCGACACGCTCGAAGCCTCACGCCTGGCGTGTTCTACATGGTGGCCGGTCCGTGTCTTTTCGCCGCCGCTTCCACGCATGCGCTGCCGTTGGCGATCATGGGACTGATCGTTTTCGGCCTCGCTCGTGGCGCGTTCGACGCCAATCACATGCCCGTTTTACGAGAGATTACGCGCGATCGATACAGTGCGACGGGGTTTGGTATCGTTAACATGGTGAGTTGCGCCGCTGGCGGCGCGATGGTCTATGTCGGCGGAGCGTTAAGCGATGCGCATGTGAGTTTGGCAAGAATATTTCAACTCTGCGGGGTAGCGCTATCGATTGTAGGCTTATTGCTAATTGCAATTAGCCGGAGCGGTAGCACGAAGATTTCCGACCCAGTCCGTCGATAGTTTCGCTGATTCAGCGTTTGTCAGGTTGCTGGCGCGTTCCTACGTTTATAATAGCGGCCGCGTTTACGGGGCGTGTTTAGCGCGCAAGGTCGCTTCATCAACATGAGAAATGCTCGAACTGTCGAGAAAAGGGCGTGGCCATGTGAAGAATACATGCAGGCGGCGACAAAATAAGTGGACGATCAATCTACCGTCACGATGCCGCTGACGAACACGCCGCTCGTTGGGTTCAGTTGGGGAAACGCTGCGCGGTCGGGACGACGTCGGCCGGCGTGACCGTTTCGCCGGCCAAAATCGTGGTGGAAAGCCCGGTCTTCTGAAGCAAGGGACCGACCGCCCTGATGACGGCGGCGTTGAGGGCCGGCGTCATATGCGTGCCATTGTCCTCTTCGTTCAAAATCGTCATGTAGTTGCGAACGACGCCGAATTTGTTCTTCAAGTACAGGTCAAGCGAAACCAGGTTTTCCGCATATTCGCCCGGATTACCCGCCATCCAGGTGGGGATGTGACCCGTTCCGCCAAAATTGTAAAACGCCTGGCTGGTATAGAGCGGGAAGGCGTTGGCTCGGCGCGCATTGACCGCCTGCTCGAAGGGGATGACGACGTTGGTTACGGCCGCGTCGGTGCTGGCGGTATTGAACGCGGAGAACGCGGGATTTGGCGGAGCGCCGGTTTTGGCGAACGTGCTCAGGTCCTGCGCCGGAGTGGCTTCCCACGACGCCTGTCCGACAAGGTTGCCGGCAGGCGCCTCAAGCCGCAACCCTGTCAAACCCAGATCGTTGACGAGCATGTTCCAAAGGCCGACATCTTCCGCCGGCCTTCACGATGCCCCCGCCGGATAATCTTCGGCAACCTTTCCATATCTCGATATAACGCATTGAAATGCTCCTAGCCGGGAGCATCATTCGCTATGTCCATCTCGTGCCGCATTAACTCGATCGTGACCGACGTCGCGAAAACGACCGCGCAACATCCCGCAAACGCGATCGTCGAAAAAAACAGACGAGCAATCTTTTGCGATCGCTTAAAAGCCGGTCGCCCTTATTCGTACCGTAACGCTTCGATGGGGTTAAGCTGCGACGCTTTCCAGGCGGGGTAGAATCCGAAAATCACGCCCACGCTGGCGGATACCGCGACGGCGGCGATGATCGCGGGGATTGAGATTTGCGTCGGCCAGTGCAGGAATCGCCGCACCGCCAGCGACGCGCCGCGGCCCAGGAGAATGCCCACGGCGCCGCCGAGCAGGCAGAGGATGATCGCTTCGAGAAGAAACTGGCGGAGGATATCCCGGCAGCGGGCGCCGACGGCCATGCGCAGGCCGATCTCACGCGTGCGCTCGGTCACGCTGACCAGCATGATGTTCATGATGCCCACGCCGCCCACGAGCAGCGAGATCATCGCCACGCTCAGCAGCAGGTTGGTCATCGTCTGGGTCATCGACGACATGGCGTTGGCGGAGTCGGTCAGGCCGTGCAGGTAGAAATCGTCGGGCTGGTCGGAGTGAAGATGATGGCGTTCACGAAGGAGCAGGCGCACTTCGTGGATCGCCTGCGGGACGCGCTTGCTGCCGCGCGAGGCAAGCAGGATTGAATCGATGTTGGCGAATTTTACGGGCAGGGGCGCGTCGGCGATCTGCGTCGGGGAGACGTCGGGATAAAGGCTGGTCTGCACCGCGGGATAAAGATCGCTGAGCGAATTGACCTTCTGCGTCCCCGCGGCCGGGGCGGCCGAAACGGCCGTCCTTGGAGTCGACTGCGCGGAAATTCGATGCACGGCGGTTGTCCACGGAACCAAGAGTACGTCGTCCAGATCGGCGCCGGTCACGCTGGCGCCCTTGGTGGTTAATACGCCGATTACCCTGAACGCGACGTTATTGATCCGGGCCATCTTCCCGACGGGGTTTTCGCCTTGAAACAGTTCCCGGGCGATGGTTGTTCCGATCACGCAAACGCGGGCGCCGCTGCGGACGTCGCTGTCGTTGAACATCCGGCCCTCTCCCATCGGCCAGGTATGAATATCCACGTACGCCGGCGTGGTGCCGTTGAAATTGTTCGGCGACCAGTTGCGATTGCCGTAAATCAACTGGGTCGGCCAGGTCTTGATCAACGGCGCCGCGCTGCGGACCGAACTGCATTCGCGCGCGATCGCGTCGCAATCCTGGGGGTGGAGGGTCACCTCGGTCCCGACGCCCTGGCTGATTCCGTTGGCGGTCGAACTGCCGGGCCAGATGACGATGTTGTCGGCGCCCATGAGGGCGATGGTGTGGCGAATCCTGGTGGAGGACCCGCGGCCAATTTCCATCATGGTGATGACCGCGGCCACGCCGATGATGATGCCCACGCATGTCAGGAACGAGCGGACAACGTTGCGCCCAAGCGCGGTGGTGGCGGTGCGGAAAATGACCAGAAGGTTATGCATCGGTTTCAATGATCAAAATCGTTTAGGAGCGTTTCTCAGTTCGCCGTAGTTTCTGCGTTTATAATAGCGGCAATACGGTTCTTAAGAGATTGAGTTGAACGCCGAGACGCCGAGTCGCCGAGATTAAAAGAGAAGAGAAGAAGAACGAATCTCACTGGTTTTCGATGATACCCATTTTAAATTCTCTCATTCTTTCTTTCTTCTCTGAGTCTCGGCGGCTCGGCGTCTCGGCGTTCAACTCAAACTCCTAAGTGAACCGTATTATCGCTATTAATAAACGCAGAAACGCTGCAGCAACCCGAATGATGCTTCAAGACTCGCTCTTTAGCGCTTCACCGCCGGCGTTGTACCTTCGGAAGAAACGGATCACGCTCGTCGCCGGAGTTGGCGTCGATATTTTCTCCGATGACGACTTCCATCCCTTCTTTCACATTTTCGCCGGATACTTCGGTAAAGCTCGAATCGGTGGGACCGAGCGACACGTCGACTGGCCGAACGAACTGTCCATCCCTGATCCAGATGATCGACCGTCGAGCTTCTCGCTTCTTGTTTCGCGCGGGCGCGGGGGTGGCGTCGCCCGTCGCCGATGAAGGGTCGTCGGCCTCGGCCGGCTTCCATTTCGATCGAGCGTCGGGCGCCACTTCCGACGCCTGGCTCGGATACCACCGTAATGCCGCGTTGGGCGCCCGCAGAACATTGGCGTCTTCTTTTACGGTGAATTCCACGTTGGCCGTCATGTAGGGAAGCAGGCGGCCGTTGGAATTGTCCGCGTCCACTTCAACCGTATAGGTCACCACGTTTTGCGTGATCGCGGCGTTAAGGCGGACTTTGTTCACGCTGCCGGTGAAGGTTTCACCGTCCAGCGCATCGCAGGTGAACGTCACCTTTTGTCCTGGCTTGATATGGTCGATGTCGGCTTCGTTTACAGCCACCCACACCTGCATTCGCGACAAATCCTTGGCGATCAAGAACAGGCTCGGCGCGTCGAGGCTCGACACGACGGTTTGCCCGATGTTCACGCGACGATCGATAATCTCTCCCTTGACCGGCGACCGTATTACGCAGAAATCGAGGTTCCGCTGCGCCTTGTCCAGCGCGGCTTGCGCCGCGGCGATGGCCGCGCTGGCCTGGGTAATTTCCGCCTCGGCGACCGCGACGTTGGCGGTGGCCGTGTCGAAATTCGCCTGGTACATTTCGTAATCGGTTTGCGACAGCGCATCGGACGGCCCCAGCTTCTGAGCGCGCACCCAATTTCCCTGGGCCTGCCGCTGTTTGGCCTTGGCCTCGGCCACGTCGGCCTGCCCTTTTTGAAGATTGGATTTCGCCTCGTCGAGCATCGCGCGCGCGGTGTTGAGATCGGCCTTGTAAACTGCGTCGTCGATCTGGGCCAGAACCATGTTGGCCTCGACCGGCGATCGATAATCGATCGGATGTCCGTTGGCGTCCTGGCCGAACGACTGGATTAGTCCGGCCACCTGCGCGCCCACATCGACGACTTTTTCCGGTTCGATCGTTCCGGTGGAACTGATCGAAACAAGCAGATCGCCGCGGATAACGGCGGCGGTGCGATAGTCGATGGGGCCTTGCGAATTAGACTGCCAATACCAGGCGCCGGCGCCGACGACCACGCCGATGAGACAAACAGTGACGATCAAGAACCGCATTCGTAATAGCTCCTCGTGCGCCGCGATGCCTGAAGTTTTCGACCGGCAGAAAGTAGTACACCGGCTGACACGGTGAGTTGTGGAAATGGGAGTCACCGAATGCCCCCGTTTCGTCTCCCGCCGCCGAAGTCCCCGCCCGCCCCACTCGAAGCTTAGAGCGAATTTTCTTTGTTGACCTTGCCTTTTGCTCGATGCCCAATCACTGGCATCCGCCGCTCTGGCCGCGGCAGGAGGACCTGTCCGGCTTTATTCGCCGTATGCGACACTTTCACCTTCGCCGCGCCGCGGCATTTTTCCGCCTAAGCTCCGCTTCGCACGGCAGATACGCCGTGCGACACGATGCGACACTTTTCGCGGCTGTCGCAAGCGGCCGCGTCTGTACGTCCGCGCGGCCGCCCGGCGCTCCGCCGGTGATCGCCGCCGTCACATTCGACTTATTCATGCCATCCAAGATAAAAGAGCCTCAGGCCCGTCGTCGATTCTTACTACCGGCGACGCCGATTTGGGGGAAAGTTCGAACGGAGCAGGGTCCGCAGGGACTCCTACAGACCCTCTCTCGACCCGGTCGAATCGTTCTGGTAGTGAAAATGGTCCGCAGGCGTACCGGGCGTACCTGCGGACCCTGCTCCGCTAAACTTCTAGGCGCGGTACAAGGCGATGGGTAATATGGCTTTTGATGATAAATAAGATTAATTGTTCGGTTGGCCGTCCCCGTCATCCCGGCGGATGGAAGATGTCGGTCGGTGTTCGTCGAGCCGTGTACTTGCTAATCGTGAGCGCCCTTCCGTTACTGGCGGCGGTTCCGCAAGCCGCGCTCGCGGAGGAACAAAATGCGCCGAATGCCGGGCAGGATGGAAACTGGGTAAACGTCTCCGAGAACTTCATCAAGCGGATCGGAGCGGACAACATTACTCCAGCCTATCTCCGCGGCTGCCAGGGATTGATCGTCACGCCCAGCGGCGAACTTGTGATACAGACTGCCGTAAAAGGCATCTGCGTTTCAAAGGATCAGGGAGCCACCTGGTCAGCGATCGAAAACAACAATATCAAGGGCCGCTGCGAAACCGGATTCGGCTTCTCGCTCGCGTATCCTTATGACGGACGAATGGCATTCTTTTGCTATGACGGCTTCGGCGCTCGCTCCGGCGGCATCTCGCTCGATCACGCCAATACCTGGCGTTCTTTCTTGCAGATAACACGTGGAGTGGAGTTCGCCGATATCGATTGGAACGTGCGGGATCCTCAAACGATTTTAGGCATGACGCACGAGCCATACCGCACCGTCCTCAGCGTCGACGGCGGAAAGAGTTGGCAAAAACTCTACAAAGATAACGAGGCGGGCGAACTTGATATATACAAAAGCTGTAGACTGGGCGTCATCAATGACCAGACATTCGCGCGCTATAACGCTAAACGCGGCGGAATCGAGCTTTCGACTGCCTCCGGTCAGAACTGGACGCTCGTGGCGGACTATAAGGTCATCGCACGCCGTCCGGTGCATTACGGCAAGAATATATACTGGAACACCGCCAAAGGCGTGATCGTTACCTCCGATGGCGAACATTGGACACTGACTGGACCGGGAGCGGAAGATGCCTGTTACGGCCCCTATTTCGGCGCCAACGAGCAGGAATTCGTGGTCGTCACCTCGAAGGCGTTCCTGAAGACGGAGGATGGCGGCAAGACATGGCATAAACTTGCTGCCCTATTTAAGGCTACGGACATTTTCCACGGCAATTCAATCTACTGCTACTTCGGCTGGGATGCCAAACACAACCTGCTGTATTCCTCGGGACTCGGCGCCTCGATCTACCAATTGGCGACGGCGACGAAGTGATTGTGGTATAAGCACACTGCGTGACCGAGGCCGTCAAAGTCACAATGACATTGTCCAGCGTTGCAAGCCATTCTCTACGAACAGCGAGGGAGTACGGTAGTCTAAAATTGTCGGTTCGGCATTCTTTTCTTCAGGCGAGATCATCGCATGCTCCTACCGAATAAGTCAAAAAATCACGAACCACCGGCAGAGCCGGGGGAATGAGGAAGGCCCCTAAGTGGCGCGCGACGGATCTGGGTATGATCCGGCTCATCGCCGTCTTCCGGACTTGGCCGTTAGGGTCGCTTGTTCGCGTTTACGCGGTTCCACGTCGGTGCTTGTTTGGCGTTAAGATCGGCGGTCGCGCGCGACTTGCCGTGAATCAAACAGCTCCACTGATACGCGCGGAGAAACTTTCGGAAGGCGGCGTCTCCATATCGCGGGCGGCGCTGGATCATGCTTTTCACATACCCCCAGAGCATCGCGATGCCGCCAACCAGGATCGGCGGGCGCGACATCCGAAAAACCGCGCTGGCCAACATGTAGGTGATCCCCGTCCCCATGAAATATTGCCCAAAGCCATGGCGCACTCGACCCGTCCACCAGTTTTTGTGGCTGGTTCCCATGGGCCGAAGGTGCTCGAAATTAATCGCCGGGTCGTCCCAGCTCACCGCGATCCATCCCAGCATCCGGCAGCGATGGCAATCAATGCCGTCCCACATCAACTCGCGGACGAATCCGCCGATCTGTTGGAAGCACTGACGGCGATAGAACTTCACCATGCCGACGGAGTTTTCGTCGCCGCACATTTCGCTGATGCATCGCCCGGCCGCGTCCTTGAAGAACGGCTTTCCGCTGCACGTCCCAATCCGTGGCTCGGCTTCCATTCGCTCCATCATCGCCTGGAAATACCCGGCGGGGAAATCGAGATCGAGATCGAGCTTCGTGACGAAATCAAAGTCATTCGGATCGATCGTGTCATAGCCGTGGTAAAACGCGTCGATCACCCCCCCGCCGAGTTTGCGAAAGCCGCGGTCTTCGCGCCGAATGATTTTAATGTAGGGAAATTTCGCGGCGTATTCCGCGAGAATCGCCGGCGTTTGGTCCTTTGAGCCGTCGTCGACAATGATCCATAATATCGGAGGGATCGTCTGGTTGGTGACTGAATCCAATGTTCGCCGGGCGAATTTGGCCTCGTCGCGGCAAGGCGTGACAAGCAGATAACGGCGGGAAGATCGCCGCGAAAAATCGGTGGGGGTTGACGGCATTTCACATTCCGCAAGAAGCCGGTTCGGAACGGTCGGCGACGGGTTCCGGCCGGATGGCGCAAGGCCGGCCGGCCAATGCCGAGGTCATGATGCGAACCAGTCGTTTTGATTCGGTCGTGATGTTGAACTCCGCCTCGACTTTCAATCGGCCCGCCTGGCCAAAACGGCGCCGCAGTTGCGGATCGGCCAACAACTCGTCGATCCGCTGGGCTAGCGAATGGACGTCTCCCGGCGGCGCCAGAAATCCGCTGGCGCCGTCGTCGACCAATTCCGGGATACCCGCGATCGCGGTCGCCACCACCGGCACGCCACCGGCCATCGCTTCCATCAACACCACCGGCACGCCCTCGGCGAAACTTGCCATGACAAACACGTCGGTGTCGCTCATCAGTTCTCGAATCTGGGCCTGTGATTGATAGCCGACGAATTTCACATGCTCGCCGATGCCAAGCTCGCTAATCTGTCGTTTCATCGCCGCCTCGTCCGGGCCGCCGCCGGCGATGGTCAACGTGCACGATCGCCCGCGAACCTGATTCAGTTCGGCGATCGCCTCAAGAAGAATCGGCAACCCCTTGGCGGCGGCGAAGCGCCCGACAAAAAGAAGCCGGCCCGCTTCGCCCGAATGCTCCACGGGATTGAACAAAGTCGGATCGACGCCGCAATGGACGATATGCAGCTTTCCCCATTGATCCGCCGGGGAAAACGCCATCGCCTGGCTTCGGCAAAAATGACTGATGCAGCAGACGAACAGCGCCCGCTTGATCTTCTCCTGGAGCTGATAAAATTTCGGCTCGTAAAGTTCGGTCGGCCCGTGCATCGTAAAGCTGAACGTAAAGCCGCCCATTTGCGAAGCGAGCATCGCGACCGAGCAACTGGACATGGCAAAATGGTTGTGCAGGTGCGTTAGACGATGATCGCTCAGATGCCCCGCCACGATTCCCGCCTGCGCGAAATACGCCATCTGCCAGACGATCGATTTCAATCCCGCCGGTCGAACCAGCAGGGCTGTCTTGAGGGCGCCGAAGTAGCGTCGAGGCGACTTCAGCAACAGCCGCGAATGCGTCTTGAGCAGATTCCAGGGACGGCAGGCGGGCAGGATAAATCGCGTGTTCTGCCATTCGGAGTTTTGTTCCGCCCCGACGTTTTCCTTGTCCGGCGGCTTTCGACTGGACAATGTTTCGACATGCACGCCGGACAAGCGCAGAGCAGCGATTTCGCGCTGGATAAATGTATGGGTGATGCTGGGGTAAATCGCGCTCATGTAGGCGATTCGCAACCCCGCGGGGCCGCCGCGCTCCGTCTCGGGTGTCTTGGCGGCGGCGATGGGCGCTCCCCGAAGAGGCGATTGGGTTGGGAGCGATTGAAGCATACAAATACCGGGCGAGACCACCTACATTTTAACGGCCAGCTACAGGGCACACTTTAGCCGCTGCCCATTGCCAAACAACTCTTTCCCCGATTTTCCGGCTCTTTTGCGATATATCCCTTCCGTGATGACGCGCAACTACCCGCCCGTACACCATCGGCGCCATATATCCCGATAGGCCGACTCGATATTTTTCGCGAATCGACGGGCGTCCATCAATGGAGACCGCCGCATTCTCTCGCGGAGTCCCTGGCGCAATGCCGAGAGGCGCGTTAGGTCGCCGGCTAAGTCTCGCGCGATGGCCACGAACTCGTCTTCACTGGCCGCGGCCAATTCCGGCAATCCGAGATTCGTCAGCTGGCTCAGGCCCGCACGGCCCACGGCGGTCTGTCCGACATGCGTTACCACCGGCACGCCCATCCAATAAGAATCGAGGCTGGTGGTATGGCCGTTATACGGAAGGGTGTCGAGGCCGATGTCGATGCGATGGTAATAGATCAGGTACTCTTCGCGCCGGCGATTGAGGACGAATTCAATCCGGCCAGGATCGATCCCGTGCGACGCAAATCGCTCCAGCGTCACCCGGCGATGATCTCCCTCCCACGCCAGCAGAATCAGCCGCGCGTTTCCCACCGCTCCAAGCACGCGTGCCCATGCCGCGATGACCCGCGAATTTATTTTGCAGAAATTGTTCAGGCAGCCGAAGGTGATGAAGCCATTGGCGAGCGCGGGCGCCGGGCCGATCCGAGGCTCGGCGTTCAGCCCCATCATCATCGCAACCTCGTCGTAGCACCAGAACGTCTCAGGAAGGCGAATCGTTTTTTCCGCGTAAAAGCGATCGGCGGCGCCGGGCGGATCGAGGCGAGGATCGCTCAGGCGATAGTCGATCGCGTCCAGCCCGGCGCCGCCGGGATAGCCGGCGAACGTCACTTGCACCGGCGCCGGTTTGCGGGCGAACACCATCAGCCGATTGTTCGACAGGTGCAACGTGAGATCGACGAGAATGTCGATGCGGTCTTCACGCACGGCCGCGGCGACCCGCTCGTCGGTGAGCCCGGCGACATTCCGCCACTTGTCGGCATACGAACGGAAAGTCGCGGTGAAGAGGTCGTTTTTTAATTCGTCGGCGTAGCAGTGAATCTCAAACCCGCCGCGATCGTGTTCCCTGAGAAGCGGAAGCACATTGCGCCCGACGACATGATCGCAAAAATTCGATGAGATGTAGCCGATCCGCAATCGGCGCTGGGAATCGCGATTATTGCCGTGCGCCTGGATGAATCTTCGCAGCGGTTCGGAATGGCGCCGATTGTACTCGCGATGCGCGTCATACAGATCGGCGGCGGAAAAAGCGGGATGAAAAAGCATGGCGTAAAGCCGATTGCTGTGCCGCCCCGGATCGGCCGGCGCCAGGCGGATCGCCTGGTCGTAGCACGCCAGCGCCTCGTCAAGAAACCCGCGATCTTTCAGAAGGTTTCCGAGGTTATTATACGGCTCCATTAAATCGGGCTCGAGCTGGATCGCCCGGCGATAGCCGTTTATCGCCTCGTCGAATTTCCCCTGTTCGCGAAGCCCGTTGGCCAGGTTGTAGATGCCCTTGGCGAAATTCGGGCGAATCGCGACGGCCCTGCGATGGGCGATCACCGCCTCGTCGAGTCGCCCCTGTCTTTTAAGCGCGTTGCCGATGTTGGTGAGGATGTCGGCGTTTTCCGGGCGCCGAGCGAGGGCCTGTGAATAAACGCGAATCGCGTCGTCCAGTTTTTCCTGCCGCGCCAGGGCGTCGCCGAGATTGAGAAATGCTTCGATCAGGGACGGATCGAGCGCGATCGCCCGCCGATATGCGTGCTCGGCCGCTCGCGGATCACCCTGCGCGACCAGCGTGTTTCCCAGATGATAATGCGCCGCGGCAACGGCGGGATTTGCCTGGATCGCCCGCGCGATGAGCGCATGGGCCCGGTCGTAATCCTTGGCCTGAAGCGCGATGAGGCCCAGCAGATGCAGGGCATCGAACTGATTGGAATTTTCAGCGAGAATTTCGTCGAGGATGCGCGACGCCTCGGCGAATCGCGCGGCCTGGCAATGCTGTCGCGCCAGCGCGATGGCGTTATCGACGCTTATCTGCGGCATCCCGGTTCCTCGGTCGCTCGACGCCGATCACTTGCGCGTGGCCGCCGTGGGCGTGATCGGAATGAGGCGGAAAATCTGTCCGGAGCTATCCTTAAAACGCTCCTGGGCGTGTTTCACCTCCATCTGGCCTTCATCCAAAATATAAAGGGCGCCGTCCGGTCCGAATTTAACGTCAACCGGGCGTTCGGTGAGATAATGGTTGTGATCGTCGATCTTGCTGCCGGGCAGGTCGCCGACGTTGCGGATAAAATCACGGGTGACGTGGCGGTCCAGATCGACGCGGACGATCTTAAAGCCGACGGGCCGCGGCAATGTGATGCCACCGCTGGCGAAAGGAGTGCGATCGCCGCTGAAGGCGATAATCACGCTTCCCTGAAATTCCTTAAAGGGTCCCGACGTCGGGGCGAAGGTCATCTTGGCGGCGCCGGACAGCGACGGAAACGCGGTCTCCAGGAGCGTCTCACGCACCGGCGACGACAGTCCGCTCGCTTTTTGGTCGATCAGCGATCGCACCTGCGGATAGCCGGTCGGCGCGATCATCCATTCCGGCGGTTGAAACTTTGCGTCGCCGATCGGTTCGAAGTCGGTGCTGAATTCCGGCCATCCGAGCCAGGGCTGGCCCGGCGGGAGCCGAACCAGGGAGTCGGGGTCGTTCTTGATCGGGCGTGTGCCGCGCATTTCCATGCCGTCGTTGGTGATGTACGGCTGGCCAAATTCGTTGAAGGCGATTCCCCGCGCATGGTGAACGCCATACGCCTCGACGGTGGCGAATCCGCCGTCGGCGGCCACCGAATAAATGGCGCCGCTCGGCTTGCCGTCGGGCGAACCTCTGACGCGGATCGCAAAGCTCTGATTAAACGCCTGAAACGCCGCCGTTACCGCGATGTCGGCCGGTCCGAACAAGCCGGCCAGCGGATTGGTGGTTTGAAACTTATATCCAAGTTCTTCGATGTCATGGAACGGGATGTCATGGGCGTCGGGATGCTCGCGCACCCATCCGGCCGCCCAGTTGTCCATTCCGACCACGCCGCTGTTGGTGACGCTGCCGCAGGCAAACCATAACCGGCCGGTCCGCGGATCGATCGCCAGGTCAGTCAGTCCATAATCCCCCTCGGCGGGAAAGCCGGCGCAGATCGTCTTATGACCGCCCTTTGAATCCAGCGCGGTGACGACTCCCAGATCGTTCCCGTCGCGGTGGGTGACGATGACGTTTCCGTCATGCACGACCATTCCGCCGATCGGCCCGTACATTCTCCAGCCGGTGCGGGGGATGCGGAAGGGAAGGAGGCTGTCGTCGCGCGGATAGAAAAGGGTCGGACTTTTTCCGTTGGCCGTCACGCGCCAAATTCGCGGCTCTTCCCCGCGGACTCCCTCGGCCACCAGGAGCGATCCGTCGGCGTCAAACGCCATCGCCGTCGGCGCGGTGAAACCGGTGGCGTAGCGGCGCAGCTCGTACCCGGCCGGATATTCGACCTGCTGGCGATCGATCGTGTGCTGCTCGTCGGGCGTCAACACGCGCGGCGGCGGCAAGCATCCGCCCACCAGCCCCGCGACCGCCAGCGCCATGCCAAATCGAACCATCGGCACGTCAGCCAGACGCGAGAATCGAATTCTCTTTCGCTGCGCCTGCACGGCTTGGAACATACGGTCTCCTAACATGGCGTGCTTTATTTCAAACCGCAAGATGCAATCAGATCTTGACGCTTTTGACCAATTCCTTCACATGCTCGACGCTGCCGTTGAACATCTTCCGTTCATCGGCATCCAGCTCGATTTCGATGATTCGCTCGACCCCTTCGGTTCCCAGAACCACCGGCACGCCGACGAAATAACCGCCGACATTGTATTCCTTGTCGCAATAAGCCGCGCACGGAAGAATTCGCTTCTTGTCGCGAATAATCGACTCGGCCATCTGTACCGTGGCGGCGGCCGGGGCGTAATACGCGCTGCCGGTCTTCAAAAGCGCCACGATTTCCGCCCCGCCTTTGCGCGCGCGATCGACGATGGCGTCCAGCCGATCTTTCTTCACGAGTTGGGTGATGGGAATTCCGCCGGCAAACGTGTAGCGCGAAAGGGGGACCATGTCGTCCCCATGTCCGCCGAGCAGCAGCGCCTGCACGTCTTCGACGCTGCATCCGATTTCCGCCGCCAAGAACGAGCGGTAGCGGGCGGTGTCCAAGACCCCGGCCTGTCCGATAATCCGCTTGGTCGGGAAACCCGAGGCCTTCCACGCCACGTACACCATCGCGTCCAGCGGATTGCTGACGACGATCATGACCGCGTCGGGCGAATGTCGCGCAACATTCTCCGCCACCTCGCGGACAATTTTGGTGTTGGTGGCGATGAGATCGTCGCGGCTCATTCCCGGCTTGCGCGCGATGCCCGCGGTCACGATAACCACGTCGCTTCCGGCGGTGGGTTCGTAACTGGTGGCGCCGGTGATCTTTGAATCAAATCCTTCGATCGGCGAGGCCTCGTATAGGTCCAGCGCCTTTCCCTGCGGCATTCCGTCCACCTGCGGAATATCGACCAGAACCACGTCGCCGAGTTCCTTGCTGGCCGCCCAATGGGCCGCCGTGGCTCCGACGTTCCCCGCTCCGATAATGCTGATTTTCGCGCGACGCATTCAGATGTATCCTTTCCTAAATCCAACGATTCTCTCCGCCGGCCGGCAAACCCGCGACCCGCGGACGAGCGATTATCGGGAAAGGCGTGGGAGATTCAATCATTCATGATCGCGCTTGCCGGGCCGGTTTCCATAGACGATGGCTTGCGGTTTGGCCACGGCGGCGATTTTCGGATTTCGCCGCGCGGGCGGTTCATTTTCGATGATATAAAAAGAGGAACGCCACCAACGCGACCACCGCCGCCGTCGCCACGTAATTGAGCGCCTTGGCCAAGGCGCGATTTTTCTTCTTCAGCCTCTCGCTCACCTCGCGAATGCCAAAGACGTACTTGGAAACGCGGTTGACCACCCCGATTTTTTCCGTCGACGCGTTTTGCGCCGAGGTGGCTTTCACCAGGCGATTGATGACGAAACCGTTTATCAGCCGCGCGAAGCCGGTCCGCATCGGGCGGGCCACGTCGCAGAATAGAATGACGCGGACTTCATCGGTATCGTTGCGGACGCTGTGGATGTACGTTTCGTCGAATAAAACATCCTGCCCGTCGCGCCATGAATAAGGATCGCCGTCGATGTAGATCCGGCAGTCGTCGGAATTGGGCGTCATCAGCCCCAGGTGATATCGGATCGACCCGGCAAACGGATCGCGATGCGCTCCCAATTTGCTCCGCGGCGGAAGCAACGCGAAAAGCGCGGCGTTGACCGATGGAATCGACTTCACCAATTCGACCGTTTTGGGGCATAGCTCGGCCGCCGACGGAAGAACATCGTCGTACCATTTCAGATAGAATCGCTTCCAACCCCGTTTGAAAAAGCTGTTGAAGGCGATGTCACTGTTGGTTTCGGATTTCTTGATATGCCCTTCTTCATAGAGCCTTTTCGCTTCGTCGCGGATAATTTCCCAGTTGTCGCGAAGGGCCAGAAGCTCGGGAAACCCCTTGATATCGAGCATCGGCGTGTTGGGCACCTTCGAGAATAAATAGACGAACAGGTTGTACGGCGCCAGAAACGTGGAATGATCGCTCAGCTGGCGCATGAACTTGTGGCGAACCTTGCCGCGAAAATGTACATACGCCGCCGATCCGACATAGGCTCCTAATGCGATGTAGCCGGGAATTGCCGTCATATGGGAATCTGTTTACCAATTTATCGCTTATCCCACAATCATGCTTCGCGTCCGGGCGGGTAATGAAATTAGCCGGCTACGGAATTTGTTTCGGTCGCATCACGTCGCATCGTTCGCATCCGGACGAGATACGCGGCGATCCGTTTGCAAAGTGAGTGGTGAAAAAAAGAAGCCGGCGCTTGGTTCGGCTTGCTTCTCGCCTCGTCCAAGGCAAAAATACCGCTCACCCTCGATCATTAGTTTGGAGACTTTGTTCATGGCTTACCTGCTCGGCATCGACATCGGCACCAGCGGCGCCAAAACCCTCATCTGCGACGAAGACGGAACCGTACTCGCGACAAGCATGGCCGAGCATCCCATTTCTTCCCCAAAGCCCGGCTGGTCCGAACAAGATCCGCAAGACTGGTGGCAGGCGACCATCCAGGCGACCAAAGCCGTCTTAAAGAAAGCGAAGGTCAAAGGGCCCGACATCTCCGCCATCGGACTGTCGGGGCAGATGCACGGGAGCGTTTTCCTCGGCGACGGCACAAAAGCCCTTCGTCCGGCCCTGCTGTGGAACGATCAGCGCACCGCCGCCCAATGCGCCCAGATCGAACAAAAAGCCGGCGGGCGCGAAGCGCTGATCGAACTGGTCGCCAATCCCGCGCTCACTGGATTCACCGCGCCGAAAATATTGTGGGTTCGCGAGAAAGAGCCGCGAATCTACGAGAAAACCAAGCACATCCTGCTCCCCAAGGATTACATCCGCCATCGGATGACGCGCGAATACGCCACCGAAGTGAGCGACGCCAGCGGCACCTTGCTGCTGGACGTCGTGAACCGCACATGGTCGGACAAACTTCTTGGGTTGCTTGAAATCGACAAGGCATTGCTGCCAAGCCTGCACGAATCGCCCGACATCACCGGCACGCTCACCCGCGAAGCCGCCGCCGAATTGAACTTGGCCGCCGGCATTCCCGTCGTGGGCGGCGCCGGCGATCAAGCCGCCGGCGCGGTGGGCAACGGAATCGTTACCGCCGGCATCGTCAGCGCCACCCTCGGCACCAGCGGCGTTGTTTTCGCCCACAGCGATCAGCCCGTGCGCGATCCGCAAGGCCGCGTTCATACCATGTGCCACGCGGCGCCGGGCAAATGGTGCGTGTTCGGGTGTATGCTGTCGGCCGGCGGCAGTTTTCAGTGGCTCCGCAATCAACTTGGCGCCGAGGAAACCGCCGCGGCTAGAAAACAAAAAATCGATCCGTATGAACTGCTCGTCTCCCGCGCCCAGCAGGCGCCGGCCGGCTGCGAAGGGCTCTTTTTTCTCCCCTATTTGACCGGCGAGCGCTGCCCGCATCCCGATCCCGCCGCTCGCGGAGGATGGATCGGACTCACCAGCCGATCCACGCGCGACATGCTCATTCGCTCGGTCATGGAAGGCGTTACTTTCGGCATGCGCGACGCCCTGGAAATCATGCGCGGCATGAACATCCCCGCCACCCAAATCCGCGCCAGCGGCGGCGGCGCGCGAAGCGACTTCTGGCGCCAGCTTCAGGCCGACATCTACAACGTTCCACTGGTCCTCACCAACGCCGGCGAAGGGCCCGCGTATGGCGTGGCCCTCTTGGCGGGCGTCGGGACCGGCGTCTGGTCGAGCGTCGAACAGGCCTGCACGGCCTGCATCAAGCAGACCGTAAAGACCGCCCCTAATAAGCGAAGTTCAGCCCTGTACGAAACGTATTACCGCACCTACGGCAAACTCTATTTCGATCTCAAGGAACGATTCCAGGAGATCGCGAACCTGACCGCCTGATCATCTCCAGCGCCATCGCCGCGACCTTGCGCGATGCCCCCGGCTGATCCAGAGATGCAATCAGGCCGTGCAGTTTCTCTCGCTGCGCCGCCAATTTTTCCGGATTTTCCAGCATCTCCAGCGCCAAATCCCCCGCCTCGCCCGCGTCGCTCCACGGCATAAACTCCGGGACGATATGGCCATCCCTCGACCGCACATCCCCCGTCCGGGCATCCTTGGCCAGCACGTTCACCAGCGCGATCGTGCGCGTCGGCACCAGCCACCGCCCCGCCAGGTTCCACGCCGTTTTACTCACGCGATAGACCACGATCATCGGCACGTTAAAACTAGCGACGTGCAACGTGGCGGTGCCGGAGACGGTCAGGCACAGGTCACAACGCGGAACCATCTCGTCGAATCGATTGAGACCGACTTCCACGTCGAGCGCCGCGGCGCATCGGTCATCGGCAAGCAACCCGGTAACGATCGGATGCGTCGCCGGCGTCGTGGGAGCAAGAAAAACCGCGGCGGGAAAAGCGTGGCGAATTTGCCGCGCGCAGCTCAGCATTCCCGGAAAATTTGCCTGGGCCTCGGACTTGCGCGATCCCGCCAGCAGGCCAATCACCGGCGGCCGATTCGGAAACCGCTCGCCTGGCGGCTTCACTAAACGCGGCGGCAACTCGTCGAACAGCGGATGGCCGACGAAGCTGGCGTGCACGCCATGGTCGCCGAAGAATTTCTCCTCGAACGGCAGGATGCACGCGACTTGGTCGACCCATCGTCGCAACTTCTTCATTCGCCATAGAGCCCACGCCCAAAGCTGCGGGGCCACGTATTGCAGCGTCGGAACGCCGCGATCGTGGGCGAGCCTGGCGAAATGAAAATTCATCGACGGCGAATCAACGCCGATCCACAAATCCGGCCGGTTGGCGTCGAAGTAGGCGCCCGTCCATTTCAGCAGTTTGTAAACCTCAATCGCCCGCAGTAACCCGCGCCATCCCATGGCCGCCTTGAGGACCGTATTGCGATGAATGACCGCGCCCGCTTCTTCCATCTCGGGACCGCCCAGGCCCTCGATCATGATGTGCGGATCAAGTTCGCGTAGTTCGCGGATAAGCTGAGCGGCATGCTTATCGCCACTCACTTCAGCGACGGTGATAAAAATCCGGCGGGTCATGCGATGGCGTTTCGTGAGCGTTTCGCACGCGGATCGGAATGATCCGCGTGATTCGAGCGCGCGGTTTCTCGGTCACGGCAACGGCTCTCCGCGCGCCGCCGTCAGCAGGCGGTACCAATCTTCGCGGGAGAGGTCAATCTCGTCGGCCTTCGTCGCCGAGCGGATGTGGACGGGGTTGATCGAGCCGATGATCGGAATGATCCGGCTCGGGTGTTTCAGCAGCCAGGCAAGCGCGATCGCGGGTCGCGTAACGCCGTACTTTGTGGAAATCGAGTCGAGCAGTTCGATTAGATTCGCGCGGATTTTGTGTTTGGGATCGGACGTCGCGACCTTGCCCGAGCCGATCCACCCGCCGCCCAACGGGCTCCATGCCATCGGCGTCATGTTCCGGCGCAGGCATTGGTCCAGTGTTCCGTCATAAAAGCAATCGAGCCGGCCGAGATGGATTTCGATCTGATTGACTATCAGCGGCATCGGGCAGAACGCGGCAAGCGTTTCGACGGAGGACGGCAAAAAATTGCTTACGCCAAACTCCCTGACCTTCCCCTCGCGGCGAAGCTGATCGAAGGCGCCGGCGACTTCGTTGGGGTTCATCAGAAGATCGGGACGATGGAGTTGATACAGGTCGATCGTATCGATTCGCATCCGTGCCAGGGATCCCTCGCAGGACCGAACGATATGGCCGGCGGAAAAATCATACCGATGCGGGGAATCTGGGTGGGGATCGCCGGGGAAAACGATGCCGCATTTGGTGGAGACCGCGATGCGGTCGCGCATGCCGCGGATCTCTTCGAGTGCCAGGCCAAAAACGGTTTCGCAATCGCCGCGGCTGTAGATGTCGGCGTTGTCAAAAAGGGTGTAGCCGGCTTCGTACGCCGTCGCGATGGCGCGACGGCCGGCGTCGACGCGCTCTTGGCTGACGAGCCGGGCGCCTTCCACGTCGACCACGCGCCAACACCCATAGGCAAGGCGGGCGCTAAGAAGCGGGCTATCGCCCAGAGGTTGCGCGATCATTGGGTCTCCCCGACGCGGTATGGTTCGATCGCCGTCACCCGTGGGGTTCACCGGTGGGCGGCGGAATCTGCGGCGGCTGTGGAACCTGAAACGCGCCCGGCGGGGCCGATTGCCCACCGCCAAAACGCTGTTGATGTTGGACCAGGGATGTCGAAAGCGTATCGAGCAGCCGCGGAATCTGTTGAGCCGACAGATACGCCCGGCACGCGACGGCGGCCGTCGGGAAAAAACCGGTGATGAAATCGAAGACGAATTCCGACGGGCCGTGGGCGATCAGGAACGAATTGGAATAGACGCCGCTCATCAACTCTTCCGGCAGCTTGAAATGATCGTACAGTTCCTGAATCGTCGGGCGATTCTGCGTCGGGGGCTTGGGGAGCGGCGCGGGGGCGCCGAACGATTTGGTGAAGTTGCCCAGGTTTTCCTTGAGGCTGTTGACGAATTGATTCATCGCCGGCGGAGAAAGGACCACCCGCGCGACGATCGACGGCGGTTTGGCCAGGCCTTGCAGAAAATCGATGACGAATTCACTGGGTCCGTCCTGCACGAGCACGCCGGTGCTGAAGACCCCTTTGCCGATTTTTTCCGGAACGCGCGCCGCCACCGGGGCGTGGCTGAATTTTTGGGTATAGGTTCCCTCCTCGGCGCCGGCCGGCTTGGGCAGCTCGTCGCCGCCCGAGGAACCTGGAGTTTGCGGATCTGACATGTCTCTCCTGTCGTGAACGGCTCGGCGCGTCAACACGCGATCTGCGAGTCGTGCGCATACTACAATAGCCGCCGCCACGGGCAAAGACCTGAAGCGGCGACATTTCGGTCCTCTCCTTTGCCTTTTCTAGTACAATTTCCCGTTAAACAGCGATCGTCTTTCCCATCGCGGCTGAGCGCGGCGGCAGCCCCGCAAGTCGATCGATCCTTGCGTCGACTCTGAAAGGGTCGCGGCGATCATGGCATTCCTTACTGATCTGGAGCGGCGGATCGACGTCTATATATTGCCCTCCGGCAGTTTTGCCAGTTCTTCACGCGCCAGTTCAAGTTCGCGTCCTTCATGATATTTTGCCGCCGCTCGCGATAAATAGCTGCGGGCGCGATCAGGTTGGTTGAGATATCTCGCATAGATTAATCCGAGCATCAACTCGACCTGGGCGATCTGATCGGCCTTGGGATATTGCTGCAGAAAAAGTTCGTACGCCTCGGCGGCCTGCGGATAAAGCCGCTGGCTCGCCAGGTGATTGGCGACGTCGAGCTGCTGTTGTTTTGGCAATACCTGTTGGGGATCGAACGTCTTCAATTCGACATACTGTTTCGCGGCTAAATCAAGATCGTGGGCCGAAAGCGCTTGCGAGATGGTCGAACGAAGCTCCAGAATTCGGTTCGCCGCCGGATCGACTTTCGGCGCCGGCGCGGGCGTCGCCGCGTTGAAGTAACCGGCGCGAACCGGTTGCGTGTACTCGAACGGGTTATATCCGCCGGCCACCATGTCCCGGTACTGGCGGCGGCGGTTCCATCGCTGGATCAACGCGACGACGTCGAACGGATCGCGCGGCAGCAGCCGCGTGGTCAGCAGCACGATGCACAACAAGGCGCCAAAGAGCGTTCCGCCGATGTGGGCGGTATGGCCCACGTTATCCCTCGCTGAAAAATTCAAGAAAATGTCGTACACGAAAAAGCCGAGGATAAACCAAATGCTGGCGATCTCGGTCACGCCGATCAGGTAGAAGAAATAGACGATCGTGATGTTGGACCGCGGCAGCAGCACCAGATAGGCGCCGGTAATGGTCGCGATCGATCCGCTGGCGCCGACGAGGCCCGTTTCGCCGTTGGACGTGACGATATAGCTGATGCCCGCGAAGACGCCACCGGCGAGATAGAGCGCCAAATATCCGACATTGCCAAGGCGATCGTTCACGTTGTTGCCGAAAATGTACAGGAACAGCATGTTGCCGATCAGGTGCATCCATCCGCCGTGCAGAAACTGATACGTGAAAAACTGGTACAACTGCGGCGAGCGCGCGGACAACGCATACGGGTCGGTGACGCGCGGATTGGACAACGTCGCGACGAAGACAATGACATTGGCTGCGATGATCGCCCAATTCATGTAGGGAGTCGTGCGAAGCGGGCTGTCTGTGCGAAGCGGGATGATCATGGCGGAAATTGAGTTTTTTCGGGTCGCTGTACCGTTTCTGCGTTTGGCGGCCCCGCTTGCGGGGCGTGTTTCGGCGTTCGAAAGCGCGCAATTGCCCGTTGACGCGACCGACGGTCGTTGCCCGCTTGCGGGGCGTGTTTCGGCGATCGAAGCGCGCCCCGTTAACTGATCCTGCCCCCGAACAGTCTGCAATCCCCTTCACAAACACCGGCAAATTACGGCCGGCGACTCATCCTCTATTCTCCCTCACCATGCGCAGGCGCCTTCCGCCGTGGTCCCATTTGACTTCGCTCATGTAGGCTTCGATCAGCAGGATTCCGCGGCCGCTGCAGCGGTGGAGATTTTGATTGGCGGTCGGGTCGGGGACGGTGTGGCGCTCGAAACCGGCGCCTTCGTCTTCGACGGTGATCTCGGCGCGGGCGCGGGTGACTTTCGCGGCGACGCGCACCAGCTTTTCGCGGTCAAGGCGATTGCCGTGCTTGATCGCGTTGACCAGCCCCTCTTCCAGCGCGATCCGCAGCGCGAAAAAACTTTCGCCGCCGAATCCGCGTTTCTCGGCGGCGTCTAGAATTTGCTTTTGAACCGTGTGAGCCTTGGCGTAATCGGAGGGAAATGTAAAGGCGAGTTTCAACGCTTCCCCGTCGGCGGAACGGGAAGGCTTGCGCGGGGCGGCGCCTCGACTCGGAGCGACAACGCTCTTGCGGCGCGACGGCTCAGAACCGCTGCCCTTGCGACGTTTCGACCCGCCGACGTCCATTCTGCTTCCAGAGCTGAACCAGTTACCGATCGGATTGCCCGATTCCGGGGCTCGCTCCCGATCGGCAACCGGCATGCACGCCTCGCGATTACGGATTGAAGCTTGCCAGGGCCTCCGCCCGGGTCGGGAAAATTTTAAACAGCTTGTCCAGGCGAGTGATCTTAAATACTTCAAGAATCTGCGGCTTGATGTTCGTCAGCCGTAGTTGTCCGTTGGATTCGCGGATTTTATTATTGGCGTTGATCAGCATTCCAAGGGCGGCGCTGCTTAAATGATCGACCGCGGCAAAATCAAGACATAGCTTCACCCCCGACCGCTCCTCGATCAGCGTGGCCAGGGTCTGACCGATCTCGGCGATGTTCGCTTCGTCGAGGATACGGTTATTCGTGAACTCGACGATGCGTACGTCCTTCAACTGACTTACGGAAAGAGGCGGAGTAGAGTCGGCCATGCCAGCGTCCCTTCACATTACAATAACTCCATCGCAAAAGTACGCCCACCGGAAGTGAGTGTCAAGCGAGACACGCGAGGAGCCCGGCGTCTCGCGCTAATGAAGCGCGCATGGGACGATTATCGGACGGGCCATCGCATTTTTCAGTTCGATGCAGTGCATTCCGTCGCGAGACACGCCCCGCAAGCGGAGCCGCTAAAAACAAAAACGCCGCCGCCTTGTGAGAAATGGACTAGATGTTCCCGCCGCGACGCGACGCTTCCACGTCGCCGCCGCCGTAAACATGCAGGCGGTCGCAAGAACAAGTGCGAACGACGTCGCGTCGATCGTGCTCGGGGTGGTTGGTTCACTCGCCAGGAGGCGCTGTCGCCAGTCGGCCGTCGTCGTGGCGACCTCGTCGGATTCGGCGCTTGCCGGTGCGTTGAACGCTCGCATGACGCCGTCGGATCGCTGATACAGCCCCGGCCACGTGTCGGGCGCCGCCGACGGGATGACGGCGGCGTCGACTCGTTTCCAACTCGCGTCAATCGCCGTCAGCGGATAGGACGCAAACCGTTCGCGTCCCTGACCGGCCCACGCGAAGATATTCGCCCAGAAGATCACAAAATCAGGGGTGGCCGACCAGGCCGCCGGCGCGTCGAATCCGACCCACGCCTGCGGTATCGGATCGCGCCGATAGGCGACGATCGCGCGATCCCCGACGCTGACCGCCGGCGTCCATCCTTTGGGCGCCATGCCCGCGACTTCGACTTGCCGGGGAAACGCCGCCCAATCGACATTCGCGGCGATCGGATCGGCACGCGCCGTCACCGACCCGCGAGCCGTCTGGCCCGTCGCCGGCGCGACGATCACCGCCGGTATTTGACTGGGCAGGTCCCCTTCCGCCGCGACGATAGCCACGGTTTGGGAGGACGGCGTCGGCGGGCGGGTCCTGGCGTAGACGTCGATCATGCGCCGAAGTTCCGGCGAAAGCGCCGTGCGCGGTTCTAACTTTGGGTAGCTTCCTTCCCGCACCAGCCATGCCCGATTGTCGGCGGGCAGGTCATCGGTCGCGTCGACCGCGACTTCGACGACGTCGCCGAAGCGCGCCGGATCGAGAAAAAAATCCCGCCGCTCTCCCCGTCCCGGCAGATCGACCGTCCGCTGGATAATCGACCCCGCCGTCGAAATTTTGAGGGAAACGGATTTTCGCGACGAATCATTCCGCAGCCGGACCATAATCTGCGCCAGGGGCGTTTCCCGAACCGCGACGCTGACGATGCCCACGTTTTCGATCGGCCCCGCCGGAGCGAATCGGATCAGTCGTGGATCGTCGAACGCGAGCCGGCGATCGCTGATCACCACGATCGATCCGCGCGACGACGCCAGCCGATCGCGAATCGTCTCTTCCAAACTCGCCTGGGTATCGAACGCCGTGACGGGCAGATTCGCGACGGCGGCGTCGAGGTTTTCCAGTTCACGATCGCTGGGCCCCTTTCCCGGAAGGGTCCACAAGTCGACGGGCGTTCGCGGCCGCTTGAAATATGCGGAAAGCGCTTTGACCGCTTGCATGGCCGTCGCCCGAAATCGCGGCTGGCCATGATCGAGCGCGGACATCGTGATGCCCCGGTCAAGGATGACGGTGATGGGGTGTATCGCGGCCGGTCGGCTTGAGCGGATGGCCGGCTGCGCCGCCGCCAGAACGGCCGCCAGCGTCGCGGCAATGGCGGCGGCCAGAAAAATCGGCGGCGGCTGAAGCGCGCGCCGAGTTGGTTTGTGCAGGGCCGGCCCTCGCCACAAATCCAAAAAAGGAACATATGTGCGTTTACGCCGTCCCCACAAAATCCACAGGACCGCCGCGGCCCACGGGAGCATTGCGAAAAGCCAAAGGGGAGCGGCGAAGAGCATGAAGAAAATCCAATACCCGCTGCGTCGTACGATTGTAACAGAGGGTCCGCGGTGAATCTCGAAACTCAAATACCGAAATTTTTTGATGAGTGCCCGAGCCGAAAAGTTTATGGGTTACACTCGGTCATCGATCGTTTTTTTTGGATGGGTATAGCGAGCGGAGATCGGGGAAGAGGCGTTGCGAGCGGGGCGGCTAGCGCGTTTACCATGTTGATGACGCGAGTTTTGGTCACGAAATACGCCCGGCAAGCGGGGCCGCTAAACGCAGAAACGCTGCAGCAACCTGAAAAACGCTCGAAGCGCGCGAAAAAGCTTATTTCCGATGAAGTGGGATTGAGATTTCAGAAGACTTCGACGAGAAATTAGAGGGCGCATCAAGTCAGGCATGGAGCAGCCGAAAACAAGCAAAATCAACCCGATCATTGAAATCCGTCAAAGTGTGGAGTTGTATTGCAATGACATGCCTGCGGGGCGTGTCCGAGCCCAGGCGAAAACGCGACGATGCTTCAAACCAGCCATCCAACACCATGAATGTAATCTTCACCGGCAGCGGCGAGTTCGGCGTTCCCACCCTCCGCGCGCTCTTGCGCACGCCTCACCGGATTGTCCAGGTGATCAGCCAGCCCGATCGGCCCGCCGGGCGGGGCCGGGGATTGACGCCCACCGCGATTTCGCAGGTCGCCGCGGAAGCAAATCTTCCATTGTTGCGAACCGGCGATATCAATTCAGAACGATTACCGCCGGCCGATCTGATGATCGTGATCGCATTCGGGCAGAAGATCGCCGATGCCGTCGTTCATCACTCGCGCCTGGGCAGCATCAATCTTCACGCCTCCCGGTTGCCGAAATACAGGGGGGCGGCGCCGATCAACTGGGCGATTATTCGCGGCGAAGAGTTCACCGGGAATTCCGTCATCCGCCTTGCTCAAAAGATGGACGCCGGCGCCATTCTCGGCCAATCATCGCTGAAGATCGGCGACACGGAAACCGCAGGCGAGCTTCACGACCGCCTTGCCGACGATGGCGTGGAGTTGGCGCTGAAAACGATTGCCTCCCTCGAATCGGGCACGGCCGTCGAATCGCCGCAGGACGAAACCCTGGCGACGCTGTCGCCCAAGCTTTCCCGAGCGTCCGCCAGGCTGGACTTTTCTCAATCCGCGATTGACTTGGCGCGTCGGATTCGCGGCCTATACCCGTGGCCCGGCTGCCGGGTGGCGATGTGCGACGCGGCCGGCGCGGAACTCACCCGTTTGCGTCTTGCCCGCGCCCGGCCCGGTCCCACCGAGGGGGATCGCTGGGAGCCCGGAGAGATCATGGTAGATGGCTTCGTCCAGACCGGCTCCGGAGGATTGGAGATATTGACGCTTCAGCCGGAAGGGGGAAATGTCATGTCATTGGTCGATTATCGCCGCGGGCACAAATGGCCGCCGGGAGCGCGGTTAAGGGCGGTGGAATAATTGCGGTGGAATGGTTGGGAACGAAAGACACGCCCGCAACGATTAATTAGGTATATTACCGCTTGCGAAACGGTATATCAGGTGCGTCTCGCCGCTGTGGCATCTCACGACTAACCTCCTTGTCAAGGCATTCGGCAACCCAGGTATTCAGGCTCTTGCCGGACGCGGTCGCCAGCATGGTTGCCTTTCTGTGGAGCGCAGGGTCGATTCGAAGGACAAACTGGCCCGAGCTGGGTTTGTCAGGTTGTTCGCCGCGCTCCTTGCAGAATGCCAGATAGTCATCCACCGACTCGCGAAATGCCTGTTCCACTTCATTGACGGTTCGGCCTTGAAACGTCACGACATCGCGGATTCCGATGACGTCGCCGTGGAGGATGCGGGCGTCGGGGTCGAATTCGACCTTTCCGATATAACCTTTGTATTCCATCATGGCTTTACTCCGGCTTCGGTCAAAAACCGTCTCATCGATTTCACGGCGCCCCTGTCGGCTTCTTTCCGCGGGTGCGGGCGATGGAAAACCGCCCGAACGCCGTTGAGGGCAATTCTCACGCGAGAACCGGCGCCTTCACCGATCTCGGCGCCAAGGTGCTTGAGCAGAGATTCGATCTCCGACCACTTGATATTGGCTCGAACGGGGTCGGCAAAGATCGCCTGCAATGTGTTCCCGCGTTTGCCCACGCTTTCATAGTATCGTCAAATGATACTACGGGCAAGGTGTATTGTGGTTCGAGAATACGCCGATGCGAGAATTTCACTTCTCCGCCAGCATCCTCAATTGCGGCAGTTTCGCCTGCGCGATCGACTCGCGAAATTTTTTCGCTTGTTCGCCGGTCAGGTTCGGCAATGCCGCGAAGGCGATCGACGCGGCGGCGCGGTTGTCCGATTGCGTCACATATTGCGTAAATTCGACGGCCTGGGCGTCGGTGAAATTGGCGAGCGTAGCGCGGAACTGGGTCACGTCGAAGATCGCCTCGGCTTCCTTGCGCCGGGCTCGCGCGAACTCGCGCTCGGCGGCGCGGCGCTCGGCGGGCGTCAGCTTAAAGGAGGTGCCGCCGTGGAGATGCTCGAAAACGGATTTCCGATAAGCCATCAGCGCCGTGACGCGATTAAAGTCTTTCACATACTCGGCAAGCGAGGCGCTCATGTCGATGCGGTCGCCCATCGTGCGCAGCGCCGTCATGGCGAGCAGTCGTTCGACGCCCCCTTGTGCAAGATACTGCTTGATGGCGGGAATCGCCGCCGGATCCCTGGCGTACGCCAGTGCCGCCAGGGCTTCGCGGACCATTACGGGATCGGCTTCGCGCAACCCGTTTTCCAGCAACGGGCGCGATTGCGGACTGCGGCAGTGCCGAAGCAGCGTAAACCCCGCCACGCGGAAATAATCCAGCTTCAGAGCCAGCAGTTTTTCAGCCAGCGGAGCGAATGAATCGTCGATATACGGCGCCATTTCCTCGACGATCGCCTGCAGAAGATCCTTGTCCATGATCTTCAGCGAATTGTCGGCGGCGGCCTGAATCAACGTCGAGGCGCTTTGGGCATCGACGACGTTGCTTCTCGCTTCGTTCAGGCGTTTTGTAAATTCGTCGCCGGTCATGGAATCGGCATTGAGCAGCAAATCCATCGGGATGGTTTTGGTCGGGTCGGTCACGCGCTTGGTCGCGGCGATTTTTGTAATGGAACGATAATCGCCCGCCGTCCACTTAATGGCATCGGCGAGAATCTGCGTCCATTGACCGGAAAGCCAATAGGGATGGGCGCCGGCGCCATAGTCACCCTCGGTATTGGCCAGGACGCAGATCACGCGGCCATTGCCGTACTTGCTCGCGACGATGGCCGGATGCCCTGCGACTGTGGCGAGAACTTGCGCGCCTTCTTTCAGAGCGGAAATATCGACGGTGAACGCCTGAATTTTTCCCCATTCGATGCCGGGGCTGAAGATGTCATTACCAACGGGCGCGAAGGCCATTCCCTTGTCGTCGCGGAAGGTATTTCGGCGGCCGGTGATTTTGATGGGGAGGATGTCGCCGACGTAGGTGTTGTGGTCGTTCCCGCAGGAAAGGCTGTTGCCCCCGCCGAGCACGAGCAGGCCGCCGCCGTCGCGGACAAAGTCGGCGATCCTGACGCGATTGGAGTTCCCGACGTCGGTGGCCAGACTGTTATCGAGAATGACGACGTCCTGGCTGAGAAGCTCGTTGTAGCTCGCGGGAAAGTTCTCCAAACATCCTTCGGGACCGACGCGCCATCCGGCGTGATTGGCGTAGACGCTGCGAAGATTGCCGCCGCCGAGCAGGCCGATGCTGTTGTCGACGGGGTTGAGCCAGCCGTACATCCCTTTGACGTGCGTCACGTCCAGAACCCCGTTGCGAACGACGGCGGTTTGAAACGGCTTCACGACCTTCTTTTCATTCTCAAGATCGATATTTCGCGTGTGGGCGTAATCGTCCTGCCAGGCAATGACCGGCGCGGCGGCGTTTGCGACGCCCGAGGCGGCGGTCTTGGCGGCTTGATCGGCGGCGATCGCCGCCTTCTTATCCTGATCGGCCAAAAACTTCGCGGCGTCTTCGATCGGCGTCGTCAGCTCATAGCCGGGATACGCGAGCGCTTTTTCTCCCGACGGCGCAAACTCAAAAATGATGATCGACCAAAGCCGTAGCTCCGGCAGAACGACCGATGCGCTTTGCGCGTCGGCCGTGGCGTCGAGCATCGTGAGGCCGTCGGAATTGTCGATCGATACATGCATCGCGCGAACCAGTTTCGCGCCGGCCGGGAGATCGACTTTAACCCCGAGATGATGTAACGGCGTGGAAGGCGTCTGCACCCGGTTGCAAAAAGCCGGATAGTTCGGCGGATTAACGATGTTCACCAGCAACTGCTGATGCCCGTCCGGCAACTTTCGCAGCCAGGTCGATTGATCAAACCACGGACCGGCGGGATTGCCCATCGCATCGGGTTTTAGATTCGCCGCCTCGTCGGCTCTCGGCGCGAGGTGAACGATTTTCGCCGGGTCTTTAACGCGGGCGGTGTCGTCCCAGATGAAGGCCGAATAGCGCGTGAGGAATCGCGTGAGCGGGCCGGCGGCAAAATCGCCGACCGTGGTCGCATAGGTATACCGCTCGCCGGCGGCCAATCCCCAGAGCACGTTGTAGACCGAATCCTGCCGCGACGCGCGATCGAACATGATGAACAACGGCAATCCGCCGATCCGTTTTTCATAGTCCGCCTCGCGGCAGATGGAATCGTAAAACGGCCGCGTCTGACCGCCGCCCAACGTCCAGTCGCGGACGCTCTCGTCCATCATCATCCCATGGTTTTTGGCGATTTGGTGGAAGTCGGCGACGGGCAGCGTCGGGAGGAAAACCGGCGACCCGATGTTCGCCAGGGCGATGTTGTAGCCGCTAATGAAATTCGGAATTTGGCCGGTGAGGCGAGCGTTGAAGTGATCCATATGGCCGACGTGATGGCCATCCCAGCGCACCCCGTCCCATCCCAGCATGCGCGAGGAGCGCACGATTTCATCGCAGCCAAAATCCAGGGCGGCGGGAACCTCCGCGTCAACCCACCAATTGGGCCAGTGTTGCCATTTGATGACGTGCCCTTCGCCGTCGTCCATCAGATATTCGTCGTAGAACATGCGCTCGATATAGAACGAGTCAAAGTCTCCCGACCCGCCGCCAAACCAGTTGGGGTGGCGCATGAACATCTCGGCGCCGGAGAGTCCGCAGGCGGCGTTTTTGCCGTAGGTGAATCCTTTGATTCCGTACTTGTGCGCTGCGCTGAGCAGATTTTTGAATCCACTGACCGATCCGTGATATTCGGTCTGGCCGGAGAAAAAGCTCTCCGTCTTGGGCGTCAGGTTACAATAATCGCAGGGCGCCCAAGCGAAACACTCGAAGTAATTCGCGTAAGCGGCCTTGTTCGCCCGGGCCGTCGCGTCGGCGTCTTTTTCGGTGTAATGCGATCGATCCTGCGGACCGGCCGAGCCGGTAATCCCCACGCGATACACATTCTTGCTGACGCCGAAAACTTGGTCATTCGAGTGGATCGCCTGGCCGTTTCTCGTCAACGTACAGCGCAATTCGTGGCCGAATTCGGTCGTGTCGTCCAGCTTGAAATTAAACGTCACCGCCAGCGGCTTTCCCGACTCGAGCTGCAAATCCTTCTCGAAGACCGTCCTGTGATGATCGACTTCGTTGACGAGTTCAGCGATCAGTTTCGCCGGCCCAGCGGCATCGGCGGAAAACGATTCGATCGTGCAGTTGGCGTTCACGGTTTCGCCGGGAAGGTAATGGACTTTGTCCACGTCGACGTCGGTCACCAGCGCGTTCGACAATCGAATCGGCGTAAATTCCAGCCGATCGCAGTCAAGCCGGGTGTCGTCAAATTTCAGCGATGAGAGATCCTTGAGTTCCTCGATTTCCAGATTGTCCACGCCGGGGTCGGGTTTTCGTTCCTTGAACTCCTCGATCTTCGGCTTTGCGCCGGCGTACGCTTTTTCTTCCGCCGCCTGCCCGGCGCGCATGCCGGGGAAACTGGAATCGCTCGACGCCGAAATCGAGAACGAGGCGGCGCCGCCGCGATGCAGTAAATGAAACGTGATCGGCGTATATCCCGCCGGCTGCAAATGGACGGCGGCGACCGTTCGCGACGCGCCGCCGGCCGAAATGCGAATGGACAATCCCGGCTGCAACGAAACCGGCACGGCCTCGATCCAGGCGGTCACCCGATAATCGCCGGGAGGTAAAATTGGCGTTTTCCCCTGGATCAACTCGGCGACGCCGGCTGGGCCGCGCGGAAACATCAACACCGCCGCCTTGCCTCCCGGCGTTCGCTTGTCGCGATAGACAACGGCATTTTTCATCACGAATTTTGACGCATCGATCACGGTGGGGCCGGCGGTTTGGGCGCGAAGCGTTTTGACCGACGCAAGAAGTATTGTCAGTAGTCCCACGAAGCGCAGAAAACGGTTGGACATAAGGAATGTCGCCTTGTTGAGAGGTTTCTTGGGGCAAACCGGGCTTCCGGTACTCGGCCATCAGGTGTTCAATTTTGGCCGCTCGCTTGTAGCCGATGGCGCGAGCGCCGGATTCTTTACTCCACCAACCTCACCTACCCGGCGAGCAACAAAGCGTTCACTCCCATGAAAACGGCTATAATCCCCCGATGGACCTCTTCGGCGACGTTCGCAAGAAAAACCTCGACCGTGTCGCTCCCCTTGCCGCCCGAATGCGCCCGCGAAACCTCGACGAATTCGCCGGCCAACACCATTTTCTCGGGCCCGGTAAGCTGCTTCGGCGCATGCTCGAGGCGGATCGCCTCACCAGCGTGCTTTTCTACGGACCGCCCGGCACCGGAAAAACCACGCTTGCCCAGATCATCGCCAATTACACCAGGAGCCATTTCGAGCAGGTCAATGCCGCGGCGGTGGGCGTGAAGGAAGTGCGCGCCATTCTCGACGCGGCCAAGGAACGCCTCGCGCATGGCGGACAGCGGACAGTCCTGTTTCTCGATGAAATCCATCGTTTTAATCGTGCGCAACAGGATATTTTGCTGCCGGACGTGGAGGCGGGTTTTATTATTCTCATCGGCGCGACGACGGAGAATCCGTTTTTCGCGGTGAACGCGCCGCTGGTGAGCCGGAGCCAGATTTTCCAATTTGCCCCGCTGACCGAACAGGAGATCCGTTCACTAATCCACCGGGCGCTGTCCGATAAAGAACGTGGGTTTGGCGCACTGTCGATTAAACTGGACCCCGAGGCGGTGGATCTCTGGGCGACGATGTCCGACGGCGATGGCCGACGTGCGCTGAGCGCCCTGGAGGTGGCGGTGTTGTCGCGAGCGGCCGAGGATGAAAAAGCCGCCACGCTCCATATCACGCTGGACGTCGCCGAGCAGTCCATGCAGCGCAAGGCGATCGTTTATGACGGAACCGGCGACGAACATTACGACGCCGCCAGCGCGCTAATTAAATCGATGCGCGGCAGCGACCCCAATGCTGCGGTATACTGGATTGCCCGAATGCTCGAAGCCGGCGAGGACCCGCGATTTATCGCCCGGCGGATCGCCATCCTCGCCAGCGAGGACATCGGAAACGCCGACCCGAACGCCATCATCGTCGCCGCGTCGGTATATTCGATCGTCGAGCGCATCGGCATGCCCGAAGCGCAACTGACGCTAAGCCAGGCGGCGATTTATATGGCGACGGCGCCCAAGAGCAACGCGTCGGCCCAGGCCATTTGGACGGCCATGGCCGACGTGCGCGAGGGCCGCACGATTCCCGTGCCTCGGCATCTGCGGGACGGACATTACGCCGGGGCGAAGCGGCTTGGCAATGCGTCGGGGTATAAAAACGCCCATGACTTCGCTGGCGGTTTCGTTAAACAAGATTACCTTGGCGTCGATAAGGTGTACTATCACCCGACCGACCGCGGTTATGAGGCGGTCATCACTCAGAGAATGGATGCTCTCCGCGCCGGCGATGATGCCGACCAAGCGGATTCAACAGTTGGCGGCGATGAGGCCGTCACGCCGCCGTAAGCGGAAATGCGTCGCAATATTTCGATCTTTCTGTTTTCCCCCTCATCGGGGCGCCCTTTTTGCCAACTGATGTGCATGGCTCGGCAAACCGGGAACGAGGATCAGCGTATGGATGATATGAAGAGTAAAGCTGCGGTGCGTCGCGAGCTTAAAGCATTGCTTGGGGCTTTAAGCCCGGCGGATCGACATCGCAAGGGCGTCGCCGCGTGTGGACATCTCATCGCAACCCCCGAATTTCAATCCGCTCATGTCGTTATGCTTTATCTTGCGACCCCCGAGGAAGTGGACACGGCGCCGCTGGCGCTGAAGTGTTGGCAGGCGGGCAAGACCGTCGTCGTGCCGAAGGTGAGCTGGGACCAGCGTCGAATGCTTCCGGTGGAAATCAACAGCCTGCAAACCGGGATTACCACCAGCGAGCATCACATTCGCGAGCCGATCGCCGGTAAACCGATCCCCACCAATTTGATCGACATGGTGATCGTTCCCGGCGTTGGTTTCAGCAAAAATGGTTATCGCATTGGCCGGGGCATGGGATTTTACGACCGCTTCCTCGCCCTGCCGGATTTCAGCGGCGTTTCATGCGGATTGGCTTTCGCCGAACAAGTGATTGACGACGTTCCCGTACTTGACCACGACATGCCATTGAGTATGCTGAGTACCGACCGGGGAATCGCGCGATTCGCGTCGCAATTCATTCAGAGTAAATGATGCGCCGCGGATGTTTCCTCGCGAGAACATGGAGGTTCTCATGGCTCATCAAAAACATTCCACCGTAAGCCGACCACTGATGGCAGCCTTGGTTTTAACCCTGGCGGTTGGCGGCGGCGTTTACCTTCATCGAAGTCAACAAGCACAGATCCAGCGCCAAGCCATCGTCGAGTTAAAAGCGGTCGCTCCTGGCGTGATGGACGTGACGCCGGCCTCGCATGGCGCGGTGACCGCCGTGGCGTCGCTGGGACCGATCACGACTGTGGCGCCGCCGGCGAAGACCGCGACGCCGATGGCCGTTCCCGGGCCGGCGACTACTCCGTCGATTCCGCGGCCGCTTTCGCCGCCGGCGCCCGATTCGGCCGGTTCGCAATCGCGGATCATCGCCGACGCTAGCGCAAAATTAACCGCCGGCGATCCCTTGGGCGCTCGCGCGCCCCTCAACGACGCCCTCGTCGGCGGCCGCCTGACCGGCGCCTCGGCCGACTCGGCCCGGCGTCTGCTCGGGCAAATCAGCCAGACCGTTCTCCTTTCCAAAACCCGATTCAAGGACGACCCGTTTCAGACGCTCTACCAAGTGCAAAGCGGCGATCGCCTTGCCCGCATCGCCGATCGTCATCAGGTGACTTGGGAACTGCTTTGCCGCATCAACGGCTTGAGCGATCCGCGCAAGATGCGCTCGGGCCAATGGCTCAAAATTCCCAACGGCCCCTTCCACTCCGTCATCAACAAAAGCGTCTATCGGCTCGACGTCTACCTCGGCTCCCCCGCCGAACCGGGAAGTCTTTTCGTCGCCGCTTTTCCCGTCGGCCTGGGCAAAGATAATTCCACCCCCACGGGATCATGGATTGTCCAGTCCGGCGCCAAGGCCCACCCCGCCACCTACTACAGCCCCCGCGGCGAAGGGGTCATCGCCGCGGCCGATCCGAAAAATCCCCTCGGCGGCTACTGGATCGGCCTCACCGGCGTCTCCGGCAACGCCCTCTCCAAAGATTCCTACGGCATCCACGGCACCCTCGACCCCGATTCCATCGGCAAGCAAGCCTCCCTCGGCTGCATCCGCCTGGGACATGAAGACATCGCCATGCTGTTCGATATGCTCGTTGACGGAAAGAGCAAAGTCGTGGTTCGGGATTGAAGACATATCAGCAGTTCGTGAAACAGGTCGGCGCAAGGGGACTGGCGGGGAGCACGCGCTCAAAGACACAACCGAAACGGCTATGCTGCGAATATTCCAAAGATCCCCGTCGCTATCCCCATCGCAATTTAAGCCGATTCCCGCCGACAGGTTCAAAATTTCATTCTTGCGCGGAGTCCGGAAATCCAACTCGCCTTGAAATTTTCGATGGAAGCGGATTCCACGAGGCGCCTTGCAGGATCGCCGCGAATCCATTGCGCCGAGCCGTCAAGGGCGCGGGGGATCATAGCGGCGAAAGCGTCGGCGTCGGCGACGTCTACCGTCCAACCCATCGCAAATCTGGGTATCATCTGGCCAAGCCAATAATTGTCGGATCCCAAAATGGGACGATGGCGCGAAAGAGCGCGAATCGCCATGCTGACCGGGTGCGGCTGTTGGGGATAGGCGCAGGCAATGACGTCGGCGGCGGAAGTGACGGTGGATATCTCAGCGGTGGAAAGAACGCGGTCGATGATGAGCAGCCGACCCGATTCGATCAGTGCGCGACCCGCCGGCGATTGCAGTAACGGACGCACGTCGTCGGCGAGTGGGCCGGCGAGCAGCAGCCGATCCGTGGGAGCGATGGCGGCGGAATTAAACGCGCCGAGCAGCGGTCCAATTCCCTTGCGACCATCGATTACGCCGGCACAAACGACATACCGGCCGTCCTCGGGAATCCGCAAACTGCCGCGGGCCTCGGCGTGGGTGAGAAGCGGGAATTGTTCGATCGGATCGGGCGTAAAGACAAAGCGAGGGTTTACGCCGTCACTCAAGCTTCGCAGCCAATCGAACGCCAGGATGTCGGTGAGGTGAATCGTATTCCACGGGGAATTTCGCAAAGCGGCAAGGGAGAGGCGGCGAATCAGAGGATGCGTGCGGTATTGGGGATAGGTGAAACTAAGGCGGTTAATCAGGATTTCACTGTGAATGTGCCGGGGGACAGGTGAAAATCCCGCCATTCGCGCCAAGCCGGCGGATTGGCCAATCCAATCGCCGCTGGGGATGTAAAGCACATCGGGCTTGAGTTCAATGCAAGCCCGTCGCAGATTGTGAATCGCGGCGGCTATTCCGCGGGCGCCAAAACGAACGGGGGAAAGGATGGGGCGAATTTCCACGCCGTCGATGGATCCGGACAAATGGACCCGAAATTCTTCGGAAGCAAGTCCCTGCGGTGTAACCGCCAGCACGACCTCGGCGCCGACGGCGCGAATGGCCTGGAGGAGATAGCGCACATAGGTGTAGTAATGGCCGACGTGGGCCTGTTCCGCGATCAACACGCGCATCGCGACCTCCATTCCGCGAGCGATTCTTGCGGCCCCGGCCTGGCGCTATTATTTATTTCGAGCAGTGGGACGGATGTCAAGAATGCGTTTGTGGGCGCGATCAGGCTCGCAAAAGATCTTCCCAACTTGCGGCTTCGAGAAGACGCTCGGCAAGGAATTCGATGCGTTCCACGTCCGTGATCGCGTGGAGCGTAAATAATGCGTTTGCATCGGGAGGGCCGAATTTTTTGCTCGCCAGGCGAATGACCAGATTGCGTTCGCCCGCCGTTTTTCCCTTCGCTTCGCCCTTTACCTGGCCCTTTGCCTCGCCCCGAGCTTCGCCGCGAGCTTCGCCCTCTTCAAAGATCGCTTGATAGGTGACTGATTCTTTCATCTTCCTTGTTCCTTTCAACAACTGGCCGATCATCTCGCGCGAATATCGCAGACCCATTAAAATATAGGCGGCCGTCTCGATTTCCCGCGCGTCCGAGGGCGACTCTACATCCAGCCTCCCTTCGACCTGCCGGACGACCTCTTGCAGTTGGGCCGGCGGCAGATCGCTGATGAGCGCCAGCGGAAGCGTTCCCAGGCCGCCCTTCAGCGGCACAGACGCCGGTTGTTCCCAAACACGCGCCAGTTTATAGCTGAAGTCGAGGCGATTATCGGGCCATCCCGAGTCCTCGACGCGGCCGGTATTCGATGGCGACAGCGCTTCCGGACGCAGCATGATCACAATACTTCGCACCGGCAGCCCATGCCGATAACGTAGCAGCACACTATACAGCAGAATTCGCCAATCCAACTTCTGATCGATGCTCGATTGGAATTCAAAATGCGCGACATAAGGAAAAGGACCGCCGACCCGGATTACCTTATCGGCCGCAAACGAGAAAGACGACAGGTCGGCGTCAACGACCGTGATCGTCTCGCCGGGCGGCAAGCCGGCATACGCGATCCAGTCAGCGGGATAACCCTCGATCAACTTTTTGGTGGTTGCGTCAAATGGTTTGCCCAACTTCGTCCTCCGTTAGTGCCGTCATTATATCACCAGCGCCTCGAACCCAGGCGGCAAATTTTCCGTCATATGATATAACCGATTCGCTGGACATGGCGCAAAATAGACGTGGCGGTTTGCGTCCCGGCTTTGCGACGGCTTAAATGTTTTAAATCGGTTTTCGAATATCCCGCATCGATGGTATCTTCAGTTTGGAGTTTTCATGCCGACGTTTGCTTTTCAAGCGATGAATTCGTCCGGGCAAGAGGTGAAGGACGAAGTGGAGGCGGCTTCCAAGGAAGACGCGATCAAACAGATTCGTTCCAAAGGATATTTCCCCACCACCATCCGCGAAAAAGCCCTGAAAAAGAAAGTGATGAAGAAGTCGGGAAGCGGGCAGAGCGGCAGCTCCCGCAAGATGCCCCTCTCGATCGGCGGGGTTCCCAAAAAGCAGCTCGTTAACTTCACCCGCCAATTGTCCACCCTTCAGGACGCGGGCCTGCCGATCCTGCGATCGTTGCAGATTCTCGAACAGCAGCAAAAGCCGGGTCTTCTCAAGGCGATCGTCGGCGGCGTGTGCGACGAGGTCGAATCGGGCGGCACGCTCTCCGAGGCGATGACCAAATATCCCAAGGCGTTCGACAAGCTTTACGTCAACATGATCAACGCCGGGGAGGCGGGCGGCGTGCTTGACCTGATCCTCAATCGCCTCGCCGATTTCATGGAGAAGGCCGCCAAGCTGCAGAAAAAGGTCATCGGCGCGATGATTTATCCCGCCGTCGTCATCACGATCGCCGTCGGCGTGGTGTCGATGATCATGATCTTCGTCATCCCCAAGTTCAAAACGATCTTTCTCGATTTTCACCTCGAATTGCCCATGCCGACCAAGGTCCTCCTTGCGATGAGCGAATGGTTCGCCACGCAATACGGCTGGGCGTACGTCTTATTTTCGCCGATTATTTTTCTGTTGATCTGGCGGCTGATTCGCATGGGGGACGGCGGGCGCTTTGCGACGGACGTGATCGTGCTCAAGGTGCCGGTGCTGGGGCTTATCATCGGCAAGGGCTCGATCGCCCGATTTACCCGAACGCTGGGAACGCTGATCAGCGCCGGCGTGCCGATCCTCGACGCCATCAACATCACCAAGGAAACCAGCGGCAACGAGGTGTATTCTCGAGCGCTGGTGAAAGTTCACGACGCCATCCGCGAAGGCGAATCAATGGCCGACCCGCTTCGCGCCACGAAGGTCTGCGACTCCATCGTCGTCAATATGATCGACGTCGGCGAAGAAACCGGCGATCTGGACAAAATGTTGATGAAAGTCGCCGACAATTACGACAACGACGTCGACGTGCTGGTCAGCTCGCTAATCAGCATTCTTGAGCCGGTGATGGTGGTGGTGCTCGGCGTAATCGTCGGGTTCATCGTCATCGCGCTGTTCATGCCGATGATCTCGCTGATTGAAGGCATCACAAACCAGGCCAACGGAAAGAAGTAATTCATCACGCTCAGGAGGTTTGCGATGTCGAAACTATTCCGCCGTCCAGGCGATCGCCGCGGCTTTACGATGATCGAATTGCTGACGGTAATCGGGATCATCGTCATTTTGATGTCGATTCTGATCCCGGTTGTTTCCAAGGTGCGGCAGATTTCGCTAAATACGGATACGACGCATTTCCTGACGAAAATCGCGACGGCCTGTCAGAATTATTACCAGGATTTCCGCAGCTATCCGGGGCCGTTACCGGAAACCGCGGTCCATGGATATAATACAAGTCTGGCGAACGATTCGCCAAATACCCCCGCACCCGGTTTTGCCGGTCCGCCGCAGGCCATCACCACGACGCCGATCAATCCCGTGGGCGCTTCACCGTTTTCGGATGTGACGTCGTCACAAAATCTAGTGCTGGGGCTTCTGGGCGGCCTTATTCTTCCGACGGGCGCCACCTCTCCATCGTACGATGTCACGCTTATCCCGAAAGGACCACAAGTCCTCAATGTTCTGGCGGCCCAGCAGATCCCTCCTTACATCGATCCAAGCAAATACGACATCTCCTCCGACGGAACCGGCAATTTGGCCACAGCCATTATTATGGCCACCGGCGGCTTGACCCCCGGCGGCCATACGCGTCCCACACCCGGTACCTATCTGCTTCCCGAGTTCATGGATCATTATCCGCAAGCCAATCCCATCATCTATTTTCGCGCCAGGGCGGGCGCCTCCAGCGCCTGTGATATTACCAGCGGAGCCGGCAATGCAGGCTCTCAGTACTACTCGGCCGAGATGGGACCCTACGCCCCTGACTTTTTTTCGCAAGTCGATCGTAACAACAATTACCAGACCCTCTATACCGGGATGGCCCCTGGATCTGGATATGGATATGGACTTCTCTTTTTCCAGAACCAGGTACTCGACAACCCCCCCAATACGGTTCCGCGTGCGAAAGACGCGTTTATTTTGCTTTCCGCCGGGTACGACGGCCTTTATGGGACCAAAGATGACATCGTTTATCCGCCTCAAAACAATAACAACTAATCAACGCCGGTCATTTCGGCGCGGGTTTACGCTCGTCGAAATGCTGGTGGTCGTCGGGATCATCGTCGTGCTGGTCGGGATTCTCCTGCCGGCGATCAACAAAGTTCATACGCGGGCGATTCGGGGACGTATGCAACTGGACATACAGACATTGGTCGCGGCCATGGAATCCTACAAGGCCGACATGCGCGACTATCCGCACATTGATTACACCGACGCGGCGTTGGTGAGTACCGCAGGCCCTCCCGGCGGCCTGGCGCCGGCGGCGTCAAACCCCGGCGCCGTCACCTTATGCACCGCGCTTGTCGGTCCCGGCGGCCTTAACATCGATGGATATGGGGCCACCGGAATAACCTCGGGAACCAACATTCCTATGGGGTCCCCCGGCTTCACCATCAGGCCCCAGGGGCAGGTGTACGGGCCTTATATTGACGTCAGCCGCTTCAAATTCATCACCGATCCCACGATGGATCCCACCCAAACCAACGCCGCCGGTAATCATGAATCGAATCTCTGTCTGGCCGATCGCTATAGCCATCCGATTCTCTATTACAAAGCCAACACAAACGCGGCCTACACCAGTGCGTCGACAACGATCACCGGCGGTGGCTTCGCCGCCGACGTCGGACCCGGCAGCGGATCCTATCCCTACTACAACTATCAAGACAACCCCGTCGCCTTTCGCTGGCCGAATGAGGCCAATAACAGCCTTAGCCTGCTCCGTTTTCAAATGATGCTCGGCGACAAAGATCACAGCGGAATGATCGACACCGCCTCCAAAGCCGACGGCTTGCCGGAAATCCCCAACTCCACCGCCTCTTATCTCATTTGGAGCGCCGGCCCCGACGAATTATTCGGTTTTGACGTCACCGATCCACAATCCGGTCCCAATACCGTCGGTAACATCTCCGGCGTCTTTCGCAACGTTTCCACGTCCGACGACGCAACCAATTTTTCCTACTAAGTGCCGACTTTGCATCCATCGTCCGGACATCGCGGTTATACGCTTCTGGAAATGTTGACCACCGTAGGCGCCCTGGTCATTATTCTCGGATTGATGGTGAGCCTTGCGCGGTGGGTACGCAACGCATCGGCGGTCGACTTGACCAAGACGCTTTTACGGCGCCTCGATCGGCTGATGGTGGAATATCAGGCCCACCATCACCAGTTGCCCAACGTGGCGCCGTTCATTAGTCCCGATTCGCCCGATCCCGACGAAACAACCCTCCAGCGGGCGGCGATCGAAAACAATCGCCAGGTGCTGGCGGTGTTGCGGCAGGAAGCGGGGGCCTCCCCGCAGGCCTTTAATGGCTTGCCCTACGCCGTTTACGACGTCAGCACCATGCGCGACGCGTGGGGAACCCCGATCGTTTTCATGCCGGCAATGAACCCGGCGATCGGTATGGCGCCGCAAAATCGGCGGTTCTTTTTCTCCGCCGGGCCCGATCGCCGATTTCTGACTCAGGAAGATAACCTCTACAGCTACGAAGAAAACAGTGGACAACCCGAATAATGCCGTCGGCAACCAAGGAGAACCTCCCGTGCGCAAGTGCCGAATTGGCTTTACTCTCGTCGAAATGTTGATCGTCATGGCGATCGTCGTGCTGATCGTCACGATGGCCGTCCCCAGCATTCGCGTCCTGACGGGAACGCGCAGCATCAGCGTCGCCCAAAACCAACTCGCGGCCGTCATTACCCGCGCCCGCGAAGACGCGATCGCCTTGCAGGATATCCGCGGCGTGCTTTTCTACCTCGACCCCATCAGCGGCCGCGTCGGGGCCGCCATCGTGCAGACCGCCGTCCTGAACGATACTTTCAATATGCGGTTTAACTCGGTCGTGCTCGATACCTTGCCGAACAATGATTCATTGCTGCTTCCGGTGGGAGTGGGCCTGCAGACCATCATGAATGGTATGGACTCGACCATAGCGCCGTCGCCATGGTCGGCGGAAATGTGGCATGTGGCGGCGATCGCCCAGGCAAAAAACTCCAACCCGTACGGCGGCGGAACTCCTTCCGATGATCGCTATCTCGGTTTTAACGACATCAAAGGCGCGTCCTATCATGGGCTAAACCTCTTTTTCTATGTCGGCGGCTGCGTGCTTTTCGACGGAAACGGGCGATTGGTCCAAAGACCATACGCGTTTCAAATGACCTCGCTCGACGCCAACGGCAATCCTATCGCGTCGAATCTGTGCAGGCTTATGGGTTTCGACGTGAACGCCAAAGGCGTCGCCATCGCTTTCCCGTGCGTGTCGGCGGCGACTTACATGCTCTACCCGATCGGCAGCGCCTACCCGAATAACAACGGCTCGATCATATTTATGCCCGGCTGTCCCAATAACTGGAACGGTTTCTTTCCCAAGGTTCCACTGCTCTCTCAAATGGGATTTGTGCTGTTTGATCATGACGCGTTCAGAGGCCTCGGTTTCACCGACGTTGACGCCGACGTTCAGGCCCCCAACACATACAGCACGGCCTGGCCGACGAGCAAGGGCGGCGACGGGATCCATAGCGAGATGGACGAAGAGACCTGGCTCGATACCAACAGCACGCCGATTATGATCAACCGTGTCAATGGGACGCTCATTCGCAGCGAGTGAGCAAGACTCATGAAACAATTGAACATGAATATTTCGCCCAATCTTATTTCGCCGCCGGCGCCCACGGCCTGGCGCCGGCGCCGACATGGATTCTCCTTTACCGAAATTCTCTTTGCCGTCATGATCCTTGGCATCGGGTTCATCATGGTCGCGGCCATGTTCCCGGTGGCGATTAAGCAGACGCAGGAATCGATCGACGAAACCGCCGCCGCCGATATGGCCAAGGAAGCCGGCGGCATCCTCGCTCTACTGGGCAATGATTCCTCGACCCCCGCCCCCGGCGTCACCAGCGGCACGTTTCCCGAAACCAACGGCATTGTTTTTTCCAATAGCTCCCCGGTTAATGGTTGGCTCAAGTTTTCGGATCCCAAGGCCCCGACTAACGTCCCCCCCTTTTGGAACCTGTGCGCCTCCAACTTGATCTCCCCCAACGACGCGCGCTACGCCTGGGTCCCTTTTTACAGCCGGGGCTTTACGAATGGGCAACTCAGCAGTTTTGCCCAGGCCATCATCATTCCCGTTCTCGATCGCAATACGGCGAATTTCGTCGGCCCCAATCCCAATAACGCCAACCTCACCAGCGGCACTTTGGCTTACGACCTCAACGGCATGACGCCGCCGGGGGGTGTGCCCGGCGTCGGAGCCGCCGCCTCATTCGCCAACCTTCAGGGACGGATGGTCGGCGCCGTCTTCTATCCCGGAACATCCCCGCAACCCGACGTCGTCTTTATAACCGGCGATCCCGGTCCCCATACCACCTTGTCGCCGCCGGCCCCACAACAATCTCCCGGCGCCGCCGCCTTTTGCTCCGCGCCCGGCGCCTACCTCATCGTCGCCGACGATTCAGATCTAATGAATAGCGTCTCCACGCTCAAGCTTCCCTCCTGCAATGGTTATATCTATCAATTGGGCAATCTCGCGCATGACAATAACGGTGTCTACTTCAGCACCACGACCTTTTTTCTCTCCCCCGGCAACGACACCAAAAACGCTCGTTATCTGCCGGTGAAATACACGGGCTCGCCCGCTGCGCCTGCCACATACGTCGATTCCCAAGGTAAGCTCCATCCCTCGCCCCCGCCCCCGCCCCCACCGCTTCCAGCCAATCCAGTGTTAATCCGGTGCTATATCGTCGGACGTGGATTCAACAATCCCAATGTCAATGATTCAAACCCCGCCGGCCCGGCGATGGACATCAGCGCCTTTACCTCCTTCTTTCGAGTCAAAGGGCCATAGCCTTCGCAGGGCAATGGATTTTTCTATGCCACGCTCTTTTCCAAATCGCGCCTTCACGCTTGTTGAGCTAATGATCTCGATGGCGATCGCGCTGCTCCTGATTCTCGGCGTCAACAACGTGTTCAAAACCACCGCCCAAACCGTCGGCGCCGGAACCTCGGCGCTGTCCGCCGGCCGCGACGCGCGCACCGTCATGGCGACTCTTTTGGCCGATTTGAACCAAGTCGTCCCGGCGCCGATCACGGCCGTTGGCGGATCGCCCGGTTTCATCATCCATAGCGAACACACGTACGGTTTTCGCAATAACACCGATCGCGAAGGAGCGGCCGACCCGTCCCCCGTCGCCGGCGTTCCGCGCCCCTACGTCGATTCCAATCTCTTCCAGTATGCCGGGTTCTATACCGCCACCAGCAATCCGATGTATACCTGCCCGGTTCCCTTTGTCCATTTTCGCAGCCATCGCATCGACAAGCTTGGGTTTTTCGCCCGCGGCGTCTATCAGCGGCAGACGTCGTCGGACGATAATTCATATGTCTCGCCCACCGCCGCAAACGAGGCCTGGGTCGTCTATGGCCATGTCCAGCAGCCAAGCAACTATCTCATCAACAATCCCAGCGGCGGCAGCGCGACCTCCTGGTTCGGTCCCGGCGATCTGGATAAGAGCCCCGACAAGAACGACAACAACGCCAATGCAAGCGACTGGATTCTCGGCCGCCAGGCCATCGCGCTGGTCCCCAATAACCTTCTCGATACGAACATCGACCCCAACTATCTGGTAGACCAGGTCGCCGCGGGAGGTGGCTCCACGACGACGGGCCTGACGCCCCTGACCGGTCCAACCCCCACGGCCTACGCAACCACCTCCGTTACCGGAAAATTTACCCTGGACCAGTGCCGCCTCGATATCGCCAATACGAGCATGGCGGCGTTCGGAGACCCCAATCGCACCGGCGGCCTGTATCAGGTCTACAAAGCCGCGCCCGACTGGCGCCTGTTAAGTCCCCCGCCGCCAAACTGGTGGGATCTCATGCTCGGTTATCGCCTTCAGGCCAGCCCGTATCTCATGTTCAGCCCCACCGGCGGCGCCACGACCGGCGTCCCCAAGATCACCTCCTACGGCATGGCGAAAGCATCCCCGTCGGTGATTCGCGGATGCTCGCAGTTCATCGTCGAATATGCCGGAAACTACTATACCAAAAACGCGGATGGTTCGGCCTCCCTGACAAAGCATGACGGCAGCGGAAAATACCAGACTAGTCCTACCCCCGACCCCGCCGGCACGCTTGACTTTTATCAGTACAAGCTGGGTTTGACCACCGCCACGAGCTTAGCGCCTGTCGTGCGCGGGCTGCGTTGGTATGGATTCCCGCGGGCGGTCAATCCGAATGTGGCCGGTTTGCCGGATGTTGATCCTCGAAACGGCGACGTCGTTCCCTTGCGGGATGTGCTCGCGTCGTTAAGTCCGCAAGACCCCGTCACCGGAACCTATTGGTGGGTACCAAATCCCGGCGCTACGCCTCCCACCAATTACGCCGACGCCGAGCGATTCTCGACAAACTGGCCGATCGTAATCACCAGCGGCATGGCCCCTACCGCGTTTCCGCCCGCGCAGAACCTTCCGCTTCAACCGGAATCTAAATCTTTCAACTATTGGAACTCAATGGTCGCCGCCAACGACGCCCCGACGGCGCCGGGCACGTCGTCGTCGCGATATCAATATACGGCCGCATGGGGGCCCGATACGACAATGCCCTTCCCGAAGTTGATCCGAATCACGATCGCGATGGACGATCATGAAGGACGCCTCAATCAGCCGCGTACCTTTGAGTTCATCTACAAAGTTTCCCCGTGATCATTCAGATAACGACAAAATAGATAGGTCCATCGATCCACGAAAAAGAGAGTCAGATCATGCTCTATATTCAAACACGCATTCGTCGAGTATTCGAGCGCGTCGAATCTCGTTTTGTCCGCTCAAGGCCCGGATCGGTGCTGATCCTCGTGGTGGTATTGCTGGTGCTGATGGCCATGCTCGGCACCGCCTACCTCGTCACCGCCCGCAATGACCGCGTGGCCACGCGCATCTATCAACACAACGTGCAAATCGACATGCTGGTCGACGCCGTTATAAACCTCGCCGAATCGGCCGTCAGCGACCTGCCCGCCCCCACGATCCCCACCGCCGGCGCCTCGACGGTGCCGAGCAGTCAGCTCGCCCCGGCCCCAGTCCCCGCCCAGACCCCACTGGCTCAAACAACAAGTCCTCCCGCTTATACGTTTCCCTACCCCAGCAATCAACCCGGCTTCTATACCCGATACGACGACTGGACCGCGACGGGCCCCATCTCGACGGCGTATCCGCCACAAACAGTCGCGACCATCGTTCCTGGTTCGTATTATATGTCGACCACGAACGTCATAACACCCATTACCACTTCTGTTGGCATCGACAAAACATGGCTCGCCTCACGCTATCCCGTGGCTCTTGGGGACGCGGTCGGACTTGCGTCGGACACTGTCTACTTAGGTGGAGGACTCGTTAATCCGCTCTCGGTCACTCAGCCTCAGAATCCCCTCGCCGCCTATGCGGCCACTTCCTGGCAATACTGGCACGGCATGCCGTTTCCAAGAGGCGGCATTGTCACCAGCGGCGGTACAACATACATGTCCACCGTGGATAACAACCCGCTGCCTCCTACCAGTAACAATAATAATGCAAACGCCACCGCCCAAAGCACGCCAAACGGCGCCGGCTCGACGATCAATCCCGGCTGGGTGGCGATCGGGTCTTTCCCGACCTTGGTAACTTCGTCTTCGTCAGGAAATCTGACGCCTTGCGTTTGGCCCGCCGTCAGTGGGCCGTTGGCGGTGGGGGCCAGCTTTGAAGATCCCCGATACACCTTTAGCAACGATACTCCCCAGGGGGATGTGCGAGCGCCCCTCGCCAATACCTCGCCGGGTTCATATGGGATGCGACCCGACGGCTCAAGAAACTATGTCGAGCCGTCGTGGGTAACTATCGGCGGAATTAACTATCCCGCCCTGACCTATTTTAGCCTGGTCCATAGCCGATATGAGAAAGCGCTCGCGGCCAGCGCGTCGGGCGATGGGATCGCCGACGCGTTTTTGTGGCGGTTGCCGGTTAGCGCCGTCGATGGAATCACCTATTACGCCGCCACGCGAATCGTCGACAACAATTCCGCCATCAACGTCAATACCGCCAACGGCATGTTCACTGATTTCTACAGCGACGGCTCGAGCACCGATGCCGACACTGGCTTCGAACCGGGCATATTCCCGAGCGGAATGGGCCTGGAAGATATCCTCGACACCAAACCCAATCCGCTTTCAAGGGCGAACGGCCCTTATGCAATGACCGATCTCTCCATCGAAATGGCGGCGGTGAATCAATACCGCATGCGCAATACGGCTTGGATGAATCAATACTATACCAATCCATCGGCCTATCCTCCCGTCTGGCCGAGCACTCCGATGATCTTCCCCCCCGGCATCTATAAACGTACCGACAACAGCATGCCGTTCGATGATACGCTGGGCCAGAATTCGTCGGGCGCCACTGTCGCTAAACCAGTAGCCCGATCCGATTTCCTCTATCGCACTCTCGGCGATGCGCTTTGGCACGGCATTGGAAGTCGGTTGTCATATCCCGGATTCCTCTCCACGACAACTCAGTTCCAAGTCTTCGATTGGAGCGATGCGGCGGCGTTGGCCTACAAATTCGATCTGGTGAACGCCAACGCGGCGCCGTCCAACGTCGAACAGGTTTTCACCGCGTCCACCTTAATTCCGCTCGCCTCCAGCGCAACGTTCCCATCCACCCCGTGGGATCCAGGACAGACCCAAACCTGGTTTCATAATAATTTCGGCGAAGATCCGGGACCCCCCAACAGGCAAATTCGGCGGGCGTTTCTTACCACGCACAATCCCGTCAGCAATCTCATCCCCGCCCATTCGCTGTACAACATGCTCTGGCCGCGCGACACCAACGGATTCGCTCTCACCGGCGCCAGCGGCATTGCCGATTATACCCCGCCCTCCTTCACCACCGCAGGGGCGCTTTCGACTTCATTAAAACAGCAGAACCAGGATCTGCAGACCCTGATGGCCGGCGCCTCGTTTCCGGCCGGAGCGGCCGCTTCCTATAATTATGCGACCATCAAAAATCCGGTGGTCAATACGGCGGCGCCCGCCGATTTCATTCCGGCCATTCCCAAAATCTCCCTGAATACCTCGGACGTGACGTCACAGGACCCATCGCTAACGCCGGTCACTCCAATGCCCCTCACAGGCTACCCGCCGCCCAATAACTTGAACATTCCCACGCTCATCGCCGCGGGATTGCCCGGCGCCGGTAACGCTACTCCCGTCAAAGGCCCCAGCTTGTGGCTGGGATTCTACAACGCGATGATCGACGCCGTAGCCCCCAACTACGGTCCGGCCTTCAGTCAAACGAATACGCCCTATGTATACGGACAGTCACAGCACCTTCTTCCCGCCATCGGCGAGGCTATCCCCACAATGTCGCTGCAGCAGACGGCGTCGCCGAGGCCGGGGCAGTTTCGCTCGCCGCTGCGCGACGTGAACTATCCCGTTCCCGCCGCAAACGCCACGTCTTATAATTCCAACAATTACATGGACGGCAATCAGGTGGTCCTGTTGCGGTCTCTGATAGCGGCCGTCAACGCCAAGGATCTGCGCGACAGCGACGACGACGTCACCCATGTTCAGGCGGCTATTTATCCGAGGCTGGCCAGCGGCGCCGTCGCTCCGTCACAATCCGCGCCCAATCGGCCCGTCCTGGCCGCGTTCATCAATGCGACGTACTCGCCGGTCGATGTTCATGTGTACGGCATCGAAAAGCAGCCGTTCATCACCGAGGTGTACGTCAATACTGAAATAGTGGCGCCTAAGATGATCCAAACCAAGAGCGGCACTCCCACACCAAATACCAATACAAAGAAAAATACGCACGGCTACGTCGCGGTCCAGCTTTATAATCCGTATGACGTGCCGATTGACATGACCAATTGGACGCTGGGAATCATGAACCGCACGGTCGGCGCCGGGCCCGTCATGACCATGAAATCCATTTCAGGATTCGCGGGATTCGCCACGAGCGCGACGGGAAACCCTGTTATTCCGCCGAAGGGCTTTTTGTTACTGGAAAATTATTCGCCGACGGCATCCTCGGGCAACGATGCAACTTATCGCCCCTGGCTGAGCTACCCCTATCCGACTGCCATGAATCCCGTCAGCTATTATGTCCCCAACCTCCACGAAGTGCTTACCGTAACGGGTTCGGAGTCATCAACGGGCAATGAGCTCTACCTGCTACGCCAACTCCCCGCCAACGCGGTCGGCGCCGCCACGAACCAGGCAATCAATGTCTTGCCGCCGGTATCATTGACGGCGACCGCCTCGCCGACCCCTTTCACCTATCTGCAAATGACGCAACTGGCGCCGGTGGACATGTTCGACTTTTCCGGCATGACGTTGCCGGCAGGTCTGGCAAATCAGCCGTTCGCCGCGGCCTTTCATTATGTGCGCTCAACCACCCCAAGCGCCGCATACAACTGGCGCTTCGTATATCCGGGACGTTGGAGTCCGTACAAATATTTTGTCACAAGTTCCATCACCGCCGCGGGCGTCATCAAATTACGCCAAGAAGGAATCGCCGTATCCGTATGGAATACCACTAGCGGCGCCACCGGTAATTCTCAGTATGACAACTGGAACTATATACCGCCCGGTCCCGGTTGCTTATCGTCACCGACCAACGGAGCCGCAACGACCACGACGTCTGCTTCGTTTCAGGCCGCAAATCCAGACCCCTCGCCGTCGGGCGTCGCAAGTCCGTGGATGACGGCTTATAGCAACTACTATTTAGCTCCGATGAGCTTCGGCGTGACTACGGTCACCACGGGGACCGTAGTCGCGAAAAATCTAAACACTGGTTGCAGTTACGTCAACAATTTTCCCGCCATACAGCTCAACAACACCGATTTCGGCGGCCCCAGTAAAGTGAATACGCTTAACAAGGCGCCGTCCGCGACCGGCGGTTCCAACTTAATGTTCCCATTCGGCGGATTCGCCCGCGTCGGGGATGTATTGCAGGTGCCGTACATCGGATCCTACATGATCCTTCAACCGCCGCCCGGCGCCATGTTGGTGCCGTCGAGCCCATCGACCCCGCCCTCCATTGCGTATATCTATGAGATCAACCCGGTAACGACCGATAGTTCATTCGCCGACGACAATGACACCGATGAGGTCATCGCGTATAAAACCGCCAGTGGCAATCCCGACGCCATCCTTCCGTCCGACGACGCCATCGAGCAGGTTGGCCGTTTTTGTCCGCTGACGGCGGCGGACCCGACCAATGCCACCCTTCAAATCTACCCCACCCTCGGCCGACCCACTGCCGTTCTTCCGATGCAAGATACTTACGCGTGGGCCAATCACGTTTTTGATTATTTCACGGCGATAGGCAATCCCCATGACGATTACACGCCGAATGTAGATCCCAATTCGTATTCCGCGGGAGCATGGAATGCGAGCACGGTCGCCACTGATCCTGCTTATCATCGATATTCTAATGCCGGAGCGGCGTACCTGCCGCCCAACGTGCCGGTTCCCCAATCGGGTATCGCCCTGAATCCGCCGCCTGGCGCCACAGCGGGAACCCAGATCAACGCCTCCCATGAAGACACCGCCGGCGTCGAGGGGCTGATCAATGTCAATACCGCTTCGATCTATGTATTGCAGCGCGTACCATGGAATCCCGCGAGCAACGGCCCCGTCGGGAGCGATGAGCCTACACGCTATCAGGTCAACCAAAACATCGCGCGCAACATCGTCGCTTATCGAAACACGTATGGGCCGTTCAAGACATTGTTCGATCTGAATAAAGTTCCCGGATTAGGCAATTCCATTCTCGGCGTCAATGCATCCGTCACTCTGCAAAGTCTCTATGCTGATCCCGCCACGATAGACTTCACCCCTCCATTTGGCGATCTGTCCCCCTTCGCGCATCCAGGCGCCCCCGCGGCTCCGAGCTCCACCGATAACGTCACCAATGACTTCGAGACCCGCTTCGGCACGATCATCAGGTTAAGCAACATTCTGACAACTCGATCGGATACGTTCACGGCATATATATTGGTGCAGGGATGGAGTGGCGTAGGGACGCCGACGCCCACGCTGGTGGTGCAGCGCCGTGCAGCCATGATTCTCGACCGCTCGGCCCTTACCGCGACCAATCAGAACCTGAATATTACGGTGGTGCCGACAAATTGATCTCCGCCGATAAACCAGACGGGCGACACTAGGCGTGAATGTCCGGCAGTCGCCAATGCGTTGTGAATCGGAGTGAAGAAGTGAAGAGACAAGTGAATGCAGTCTTCTTGAGGGCGCCGACGGTATCGCACGTTCGCGAGATGGCCGGGTAGCCCTGATCACAGACATCCGATCTATCGCGCTTGTCGCGCCAGCGGTATCGCGCTGGGCGACGGAAGCGTATAGACACGGTAAGATGAATAGCGCATTAACGAGCGTTTTAGTTTGGCCGTGGCCGACGATATTCTGATTCGTTTACGTCAGTTCAAATTCATTGATAGCGACGACGGATGAGACAAAAAATGTTTTTAGTCGAATTCCAGTGTCCGGCACGTCTTCGTCAAACACGCGACGGCAGTGGAGTGTGATCGCTGGGTTGCTGATTTTGACGTGCCCGATGACGGCGCCGGGCAAGCATTGCGAGGCTACCGAACGTAAGTAACGCCATGGATGTCGGCTCGGGGGTAGGGGGACTGATTACGGTGAAGGGAGTGGTCATAGTTCCAACACCTGTGTAAGAGGTTGTTCCTACCGTTCCGCTGCCGTCCAAATCGTACCCGTCTGGATTCGTGATCGTGTTATAGCCCGCGTTTCCCTGAACGTCGTACTCGCCCAGAGAGAAGTTGGTCGTTCCCGGCGTCGAGCCGACAGTGATCGTCAACATGCCCAGATAGACTTCATTTGCCGGCGCGCCTTGATTGGCGAGGGGAACTCCCATGGTGTTGCCGTTGCTGATCTGCTCCTGCCCGTCGGCTTCATTGGGATTGCTCACGAATGGGTTGTTAACGAATACCGTCGGGCTGCCGCCGTTAAAGTCCGTCGTATTGAGCGTAAGGGCTGTCATGAGCGAAGGATTGGGACTCGGCCGGGAGCCGGAGAGCACTTCAAACGCCGCCCCATAAAGTCCGTTTTCGCCGTGACCGCTGATGATCGAGGTATTGCCGTTAAGGTTTTCCTGTAGAAAGACCTTCACGGATACAGTTTGTCCGGCGGCGGCGGTGTAGGAGGACTTATCCGTCACATAATCATAAGTAATTGGAGTCGCCCGCGTTTGCCCGACGGCGATGCACAGGGCCACCTGCGCTGCAGTCAAGATAATCTTCTTCGGCACTTTTATAGTGAGCCGATCCGTATACATTTTCATGAATATCCGCTCCGTAAGAATTACTGATCCGCAAGACAACTCGATTTGCGTCGATCGCCTAGACTGTAACTTTCAGGCACTAAGCTCTAGTTAAAGGTGTAGGTTTTTCCGAAGTTGTTCTTGAATTTCAGGTTGTCGCCGTTGTTGATGACGCCTGCGCCGAACCAATCCAGGGCGGCGTTGTAGACTCCCAGGCCCTGGTTGTTGCTGCCGAAAGTGTTTTTGAACTGCAGGTTGTCGCCGTTATTCACCACGGCCGAACCGAGCATGTCGCCGTACAAGACGGAAAAGGCGTTCCTCATCGAGGCGCCGTTGTTGAAGGAGAAAGCGACAAGCTGGTCGCTACCGCTGTTGTAGTGAGCGGAGCCGGTGGCGGCGTCTGTGATGGCTGATCCGTGCAGGGTCAGTTGGTAGATACCATCCGAGAAGAAGCCTTTGGCTCCGGCGCCGGTGCGATCGAGGCTTCCGCCGGCGTTGCAGCTGATGACCCAGGTGACGCCGTCGCCCGAGGGGTTGGCGGCGGTGACCGAAGAACTGACGTCCGTCCAATTGGCGTCGTCCTGCGACTGCTGAAGCGTGAACGATCCGGCGGCGAAATTCACCTTCTCGTTGAAAACCACTGTGACGCTTGAAATGGTGGAACGCTGACGGCTTCCATCGCCCACGACGCTGCTTACCAGCGTGGGAGCCGTGGCCGTGCCGGCGTTATCAGTAATAGTCAGCACGGCGGTCGCTTGTGGCGCCGGAGTGTCGGTCGCATATCCCAGCGAAGCGTAGAAGCTCGGATTGCTCAGGGTCAGATTCAATGATTTGGTCCCGGCGCCATTATTGACGTTAAGGAGCGGAATCGTAAACGTCGCGGTGCTCTGGCCATCGGAAAAATTGAGTGTGCCTGAAGTGGCCGTGTAATCGGTTCCGGCAACGGCAGTGCCGTCGCTGGTCGCGTAATTCACGCTGACGGCGCCAACCGTTGAGCCGGTGCGATTGACGGTGATCGTGGTCGTGCCCTGATTTTCGTTTGCCGAGTAGGCTGACGCGCTAAAGGCCGTCTGAGCCGCCTGGGTGACGTTCAGGCTGAGCAGCGGCGAGTTCAATCCATTGGTCCCGGCCGATCCGAAGTTCGATCCGCCTGCGAAACTCGCGCCCGCCGTCGTACTCTCCGCGGCAAGTGCAAAACGGAAAGGTTGGTCGGTGTTAATGTCGCTCACCAGCGCGTTTTCGGCGGCCTGGCTGTAGGTGGTAAGCGTAAACTGCGTATAGGCGGTCGTCGAGAGGTTGGTCGTGTAGTTGATCGTGCCAAGCAGCATCTCGGTTCCGAGCTGGCCGTTGATGCCTTCGGGATCAGCGGCCTTGTATTTAACGGTGCTGGCGCCATCGTTGGAGACATCGACCGTCGAGTTAGAGACGAGATAAACGTCGAGCGTCCCGGCGGCGGAAGCCGCATACACGTCATTGAGCAAGCTAAGCGTGATGCCGTTGATCGCGCTAATGGGCTGGGTCTGGTCAAAGACGAATCCCGTTCCGTCATGCACATTGAAGTCAAGCGTGCCGAACTCGCTGCCGTTGCCGCTGCCAAGCACGTCGAGGAACTTGGGGTTGTTCGGCGCGATGACCGGGCCGGTCGTGGAGACATAGGATGTATAAATGCTGTTACTGGAAATGATCGAGGTATTTGTCGGGCTCGAATAGCTATCGACGATCGTGAGCGTGGCCGTGGATTGGCTGATCTGCGTAATCGTGCCGGCGCTCGCGGTGGCGCCGCTGAGCGTGATGTTCAACGATTTATTGCCGCCCTGGCCGGCCGGCGTCGTGAGGTCGGCGATAGGGACCGCGAACGAGGCCGACGACTGCCCGGCGGCAAAATTGAGCGTGCCGGAGCTCGAGGTGTAGTTGGTTCCGGCGGATGCGGTCCCATCGCTCGTCGCGTAGTGTATGGATGCCGGGTCGGATGTCCCCGTGCCGGTGTAGTTTCGAGTAACGGCGATCGTGGCCGTGCCGGCGTTCTCGTTAACGGTATAGCTTGGGCTTAAGGAAAAGGCATCTACGTTACTCGTCTGGGTCTGTCCGACGCTGAGGGCGATGGTCGGCGCCATTGCTCCGGTCGGAGCGGGAAGGCCGGCCCAATCCACCGCCATGCCCGTCGTTTGCGGCGTTAAAGCGATGCGAAACGGCGTGGCCGCATTGAGGTCGGCGACGATCGCCGAGGAGATCGCCGACGGAATGCTCGAAGGGGTGAACGTGTCATATCCGGCGTTGTCGCCGAAGCTGAATGTACCCAGCAGCGTGGCGGCCCCGGCGCCGCCCTGCGTGCTTAAACCGCCGACGTCGGTGGCCAGGAATTTCAGGCCGCTTGTCGGACTGGCGGCGTCGGTGTTGGGAATGAAATACATATCGAAGTTGCCGACATGGCCACTGTAGTTACTCGACCCGTCATTGTCGGTGTTGTACATCTGGATCGAGAGGTTTTGCAGGCTGTTGACCGTGAAACCGACCGCGGGATAGACCGAGGGAGTCGCCGCGGGGGAGAATTCCAACACCTCAAGCGCGAGGTAGCCGAACGATCCGGTTCCGGCGGTGGTTGAGCCAACTACGTTTGCGTAAGTGGACGTGTATGGCCCGGTGGCTTCGACGTCGGTGACGCTAAGCGGAGCGCCGGTAAGACTGTTGGTCAGGAGAGTCGAGTCGATGATCGTCTCGCTGGCGGTAATGGCGGTCCCGAGTCCGGTATAGTCACCGCTCACGCCGGGGGTGGAGCCGGTGAGAGTTACCGTGAAGGATAGATTTCTCCCGCCCGGCGCCTGGGCGCCGACATTGTCGATCGGGACGCTTATTACGCCGACCGACTGCCCGGCGGTGAAGTTGACCGTTCCCGCGCTGGTTCCAGTATAGTTGACGCCGGAAATGGCGGTGTCGCCCGTAGCGCCGGTTGAATAGCTGACGCTTGCCGGGTCGATTAACGACCCGGTGCGAAGAACGGAAATTTCGGCGACGCCCGCCGTCGTGCCGCGCTGCCGCCGTAGGGGACGATCCGAAATCGAACAGTCGTACCGGCGGCGATACCCTGCAAGCCTGAGACGCCGGTTAAATCTACCGGCGAGATTGTTTGAAAGGTGGAGGTCGTGGTGAAGCCAGTGCCGCCGATCGCGCTGTTAATCACCGACTAAGTAGAACCGCCATTTGTCGAGTAGTCGAGCTCCGCATTTTTGGGGCCGGTGGTGGTCGAGCGATAGTTAAGGTCGAATTCGGAGAGTGAGAGGCTGAAGCCCGTTTTTACCGTCATGTCAAAGTACAAATCGGTCGTTGAGGCGGCGCCGTTTATGGCGCCGCCGCCTGCCGTAAAGTTGCTGCTTGAGAAGCCTTTGGTGAGGCTTCCCGCCGTCAGACCGCCGTCTCGCGTCAAACCGGGGGCGACGCTCAAGCCGCTATCCACCGTCTGTGCCGTCCAGGGTGACGCGGTTGTACCGCTCAGGCTCTGGGCGCTCCAGCCGGCGATGGTGGCGCTCATCAACACTCGCGACTCCATTTGCTCGATGGCCGCTCGAAATCGTGCATTCCGTTGCTTGGGTGGAAGACGGTAACTGACGGTCTTTTTCGTGCGCATTGTTTTCTCTCCATTCGTCAGGGGGACACATTCCCGCATGCTCCACGCTCCGGTCGACACAAAATACCGCTACGCGAAAGCAAGCAGGAGATTGATATATTCGGCACAAAGAAAATTCGGGGAGGACTCCGAAAGGAGCCCACGGCGTCATTTGAACGGGCATTGTGCCCGTCATTTATTCGCGCTTGATTTCGCCGGCGTGAATAATCGCGGATGTCCGCATTTATTCTTTTTTCCCGAGGTATGTCTTTTCGAAAACACCACGAGATTTAATCATCTCGCGAACACGGAATTAACAGTCTCGCCGCAAAATACGGCTCACGAATTCGCCAATCTGAAATTCCGATCTGTCGAATCACGAACCGTAAGATGTCCAGAAAGACGGAGATCCCGTGCTGACGAATAGTCTCAAGTCGATGCAAAAATCATCCGGCGCAAAGGTGATCGCTATCGCGGTGTCGCCTTTATTTGTCGGGATCGCGGTGTTAGTGGTGCGATCCTATCTGCGTGGATCGACGCCAGATGAGGCTTATTACACGACATATATATGCACCGAAACCGGAAGGGCGTTCAAGCACAGAAACGAGCCCGGCGAGACGCTGCCGATCGTATCGCCCTATAGCGGAAAGAATACCGGCGTGCCCGGCGAGCCGTGCTACTGGACGGCTGACGGGCGAATCAAGTCTCAGCCTACCTGGGTTCTTTTAAATGAAGCCATTGGAAAGCCGGGAGCAACGTTCTGTCCGGATTGCGGACGGCTGGTGGTGGGCAGAAATCCCGTGGCGCATGCGGGTGGAAAGCCGCCGCCCACCGAAGACGAATACGCCGCCCGTCGGACTCTCCACGACGGCGAAACATCGCGCGACGACGACAGATAAATTAGCAAAGGACTGCAAATGACCCATGCAAGCTCTGAATTCCCCGGCGCCTCGATCATCAAAAGACGCTGCGCTTTTACATTGGTCGAATTGTTGGTAGTGATCGGGATTATCGCGGTTTTGATTTCGATCCTCATGCCGGCGCTGACGCTCGCAAGGCGCGCGGCCAATACGATCGTCTGCTCGTCCAATATGAAGCAAATCACGCTGGCGATGCTGGTGTATAGCAACGCAAACAACGGCGCGATCCTCGGCAACGCCTGGTCTACCGGCGCCTCGCTGACGGCTCCGGCCAAAAAGGCCAGCGCATTCAATTGCCCGGATGTCTGCAGTAGTTTCGATTGGATGACTCCGGTCGCCGTGATCATGGGTGCAAACGAATCGGGAACGTTCGGTTCTGCCGCGGCGGCAATCAGCGCCGCGCCGTCTACATTAGATCTTGGATCGACCATCGCGAGTCGTACAAATGGCTGCCTGTATCTCTGCAACACTTATGCGCCCTTCCAATGCCCGGAAAACGACATCGTGGAGGCGCCGGCCGCCACCGGATCGGATATCACCGGCGTCGCCGCGAAAATGAAGTCCTATGTCACGTCGTTTGCCTTTCAGGTCGGAACGGGCTTCATCAGCGGCGCCACGGTGAGTTTCGGCGGCGTCGCCGGAACCAGCGTCACCGTCGTCAGCGGAACCTCCATCACCGTCAAATCACCCTTGGGCGTCGCCGGCAGCACGGTGGACGTGGTAGTCACGACTCCTGGCGGTTCGTCGGCGACATCCGCCAGCGACACGTTCACCTACACCCTGACTACCATCGCGGGAGTCGAGGCTCTGACCGGCGGAACGGTCACGCTGGATAACAATCCTGTTATCACGGCGATCATATCGCAACCGGGCGCCGTTACCTCAATCGGCGGCGCGAGCAAGACGTTCGCCGCCACGAGCGGCTATACCTTCCTCATCAATGACGGAACAGGGTCGGCCGAAGTCTATCAATATGACAAGGGTAGCAACTTGAGCTATGTGCCGCAGGTCGGCGACACCATTCAGTTGTCCGCGACTTGGGCGCCTTACCAGCAGCTTCCGGAGTTCACGACGATCACGGCCGCCACGCAGATTGGAACGGCCGCCGTTCCCAGCCCGGCGGTCGATACGATCGCCATGGTGAATCAAAATCCGCTGCTCGCGAGCGTCACCGGTTATCCAGTCACGCTGGGACAACGTGACGATCGCGGGCGCCGGAACTACTTTCGCGACTTCCGTCCCCACGCCCAATCCGACGGTAAGCGATAATTCGGGCGCCGGCGGCACAAGCACCTCGATGGGTTTCTACACGACCACGTCCAGCTCTTCGGCTGTGTACTCGGATATGGTCGCGGGCGTCGTTTCGACGACCCCGGTGAACGTCACCGGCTACGTCGAAATGTATAGCGGCACGCCGGAGTTTTACCCGATTACGATCGGCGCGCCGGTCGTTTCCAGCGTGAGCCCCTCGGCCGGAGTTCTCGCCGGCGGCAACACCGTTACCATCAACGGCTTTGGCTTCACGACCGCCAACGCCGTCAGCTTCAATGGGACCGCCGCCACCAGTTTCACACTGGTTAACGACAATCAGATCACCGCCGTCGTGCCGGCCGGCGCGGCGAGCACCGTCGACGTCGTCGTCACCAACTCCAATGGCGCCTCCGCCACCTCCGCCGGCGACACGTACACCTACACCAATCACCCCGTCGTCACGGCCGTCGCTCCCCTCGGTGGACCGATCAATACCACGACGGCGGTCACGATCACGGGCGTCGGCTTCACCGGCGCGACGGCAGTTAACTTCGGCGGTATCGCCGCCACCGGCGTCATCGTAAATGGCGGCGGAACCCAGATCACCGCGACCGCTCCGGCCGAAGCGGCGGGTGTCGTCGATGTGACCGTCACTACCCCCGCCCTTGGTACGTCGGTCACCAGCTCTTCCGACAAATTCACCTATGCCGCCCTTCCGACGCTCTCGAGCATCGCTCCAACTTTGGCCTGGGACGGCGGCGGATCGATCGTCACCCTCAACGGCGCCAATTTCATCAGTGGAGGAACGACGGTCACCTTCGGCGGAACTCCCGCCACGAGCGTCACCTTCGTCTCCGGCACGCAGATCACCGCGGTGGCCCCGGCCGGAACGGATGGCGCCGTGGACGTCGCGGTCACGACGGTCGGAGGATCGGCGACATTGGCCTCCGCGCTCACCTACGCCCACACGATCGCCGCCGCCGAGACACTTGCCACCGGCGCCGTGACGCTAAACGACAATCCCGTAATCACCGCGATCTTGTCGCAGCCGGGCACTTACGACGGCAAGACCTACGCCGCCGGCGCTTATGCCTTCTTGATTCAGGACGCGACCGGTTCAGCCGAGATCTATAGCACCAGCGCCGCGCCGCTTCCGGGAGGTTACGTTCCGGTTGTCGGCAACACGATTTCGGTCAGCGGGACGTGGTCGCCGTTCCACCAGATTCCCGAATTAGGGACGATCACCGCTATTTCAACGACCGGTACGGCCGCCGTTCCCGCTCCTCAAAATGACACAATTCCCCAGGTGAATCTGACTACGCTGCCCAACGGAGTCGCAGGTTATCTTGTGACGTTGAAGGGAGTGAATATCAGCAGCACCTTCTCACCGGCTGCCACCACCTTCGGCGGCGAACCTGACGGGAACAATTACCGATCCTTCCGGTAATTCCATGACGTTGTACTACTATGAAAGTTCCTATTCTGTTCCCGTCGAAAATCTGGGTGGGATGACGATTCCAACAACAGGCCCCTTCGATGTGACAGGCTTCGTTTCGGTTTATCCCACTCCCACGCCCGGCTTGCCGGAGTTCAATGTCATTTCGATTTCCACGTCCAGTTCCCTTACGCCGACCGTCACGGTCGCTTCAGGCAACAGCGTCTACAACCGCAGCGGCTATGTCCCCTCGGCGACAGTCAGCGGCAGCCAGGGCGTCGATAGCGGCGCGACGGTTACATACACTTATTACGCCGGCGTCGGCGGCACAAATTTGGGGAGCACCGCTCCAATCGGCGCCGGAACCTACACCGTGGTAGCGAATTTCGCCGGTGACTCGACATATCTCGCCGGAAGCAGCAGTCCGACGCCGTGACCGCCAGCGGCACGGCGAATTTCGCCAGCACGAACGTGGGCACTGGAATCACGGTCACCGCCACCGCCATCACCCTCAGCGGCGCCCAGGCCTCCAACTACACCGTCTCCAATTCGATCGCCACCACGACGTCAAGCATCACCGCCAGGGCGCTGACGGCGAATATCGTCGCGGCGGCCAAGACGTATGACGGCACGACAACGGCCAGCGTGACCTATTCGCTGACGGGCGTGGTCAGCGGCGACGCCGTCACCGTCACCGGCGCGGGCGCGGTCTTCGGGCAGTCGAACGTGGGGATCTTCATCCCGGTCACCGCCACCGGTATCACGATCGGCGGGGCGTCGGCAGGCAACTACGCGCTGGTCAGCGCGTCGGCCAGCGCGACCGCCAACATCATCGCCAAAACATTGGTCGCGGGCATCGTCGCCAACAATAAGACCTACGACGGCACGACCGCCGCCAGCGCCGTTTACGCGCTGGCCGGCGTGGTGGGGGGCGATTCGGTGACCGGCGGCGGCACGGCGGTGTTCGCCGGCAAGGACGCGGGGACCGGGATCGCTGTCACCGCTTCGGGCATTACGCTCAGCGGGCCGGCCGCGGGCAACTACAAGGTCAACGCCACCGCCAGCGGCGCGACCGCCAACATCACCCAACTCGCCATCACCGGCTCCATCACCGTCGCGGGCGCGCTCGATTTCCTGCATCGCGCCAGCTACAGCTTCAACGTCGTGGCCAGCGGAAAGAGCAGCGCGACTTCGACGACGATCGTATCCACCAGCGTTCCCGTGACCGTCACTGTGATCGAAGTGTCGCCGACAATGACCGGCGCCGCGGCGGGCGTGGCCGTGGCGGACAACAAGACCATCGCTCCGCTGTCCAAGGTCGTCATCGGCGATGTGATCGCCACGCACGGCGAAACGGTCACCGTCACGCTCGCCGAGCCGACCTACGGCTCGCTGACCGTCGGAACCACCGGCTTTGTGGCCGTCGCCCCGGGAGTTTATACCCTCACCGGAACGCCGGCGGCGGTGACCAAGGCCATCGACGGCCTGATCTTCGTGCCGACGCGGAACCTGGTGGTCCCCGGCGGAACGGTGACCGAAAACTTCACCGTCAGCGACTTCGACGGCGCCGCCACCACGACCAACACGATGGCCACCGTCATCAGCACCAGCGTCAATGACGCCCCGACGATCGGCATTCCAACCACGACTGTGGCCGGCAAGCTGGTATCGGTGGGCGCCAGTCAAACGACTACCGACCAATCGACCATCGCCCCGTTCACGCAGGTCACCATCAATGATCCTGATGTCGGCCAGACGCTCACCGTCACCGTTACGCTTCTCGCCGCCAACGGAAAATTCACGGTTGCAAGTCTTGCGGCCGCGGGATTCGACGGTGGGGTGGCTTCGGCTAAGAATACCGTCTACACACTGACGAATGCCGCCGCCGCCGGCGGCCAGACCGCGGCGCAAGTCGCCACGGCAGCTCTCGCGCAGCTCGTTTTCCAACCTGCCGCTCACGAGACGACCCCCCTCAAAACAGTGACCACGATCTTCACGATCGGCGTTTCCGACAGTCCCAACGGCGTCAGCAAAGCGATTACGAACGTCTCCACGACGGTTATCGCGACGGCGGTCAACGATCCCCCGACGATCTCGGGCGTCACGCTCGACACTGCTGAAGCCGTTCAGTGCCGTCACGGTTGCCGACGTGGATTTCCGGGCGGCGGAAATCGTGACGATCACGCTGGACAATCCGGCCGCCGGTACGCTGGTCGGCTCGTTCAAAGCGGTCACCGGAGTAGGCGGCAAGTATACCTTCACGGGAACGCCCGCCGCCGTTAGCGCGGCCATCGACGCCGAAATGTTTAAGACGTCGGCCAACGAAGTGAGGCCCGGCGCCACCGTCACCACCCATTTCACCGTTGGCGTGAGCGACGGATTTGTTTCCTCGCCCGTAACCAATTCGGCCACGACGGTGGCGGTGACGAGCAAGAATGATCTTCCGACCATCGCCGGCGCCAAGGCCGGCCAAAAGGTAAACGATAACGCCACGATTTTGCCGTTCACGGCGGTGACGATCGGCGACGTGGACCCGGGCCAAACCTACACAGTGACTGTAACCGTCCCGACGGCGAACGGGACGTTTACACCCGCCAGTCTGATAGCCGCCGGCTTCGACGGCGGGGTGGCGTCCGGCGCCAACACGGTTTATACGCTGACAGGCAGCGCGTCGACGGTCGCGGCCACCGCCGCCATTCGTCAGTTGGTTTTCAAGCCGACGGCCCATCAGGTCACGGCCAAGAGCACGGTTTCGACCACCTTCGCGATCGGCGTCAATGACGGCTTCGCGACCGTCACGCATAACGTCACGACTGTCATCACCACCGCGATCAACGACGCCCCGACCGGGTTAAACGCCACGATCGCCTCTGGACTGAAGGCGACGGTCGCCGTCGGCGCGGCGGTATTGACGCTGAGCGCGGTCGATCCGGATTTCGGCGACACGTTTGTCTACTCGCTGGCCACTGGAACCGGCGGGGCGGATAACGCAAAGTTCAAAATCGTCGGCAATACGCTGACAGCCGCGGGGTCCCTGACGGCGCGGGCGTATCAGGTGAATCTCAAGGTTACCGACAAAGGTGGACTTGGCTTCGCCAGGGCCTTCACGATCACCATCGGAGCCAGTAGTAGCAGCGTGATGTAAGACCCTGCAAAGTCGTCGGGCCGAAAGATGACGTTCCGCCCCGGGGACCTGTTGGAAGGTCGTGGAATGGCGGTATCGCGGATTAATACGATCGAAATATTTTCCTTGCGAAGAAAAGACGCGACGTTCATTTTTGCCAGACAATCATCGACTATTCTCGGGTTTCAGTGATGGGTGTTCGGCAGACGATTTGTGACGGCTGCAATAAGTGACATCGACAAGTCAGTGATTCACAAACGAAAACTAGAAACAAATCTTGGCCGTGTTGCATGACGATTTCCAGTGTTGGGAATCGACGGCCGGCCAAAGGTGTTTGTCGGGGTCAATCCCCAAAGGAGTCTGTCATGGTTTGCAAGTTCGCCAAAAAGCTCGCCCTCAACAACAAGGGCCAGGGCCTCGTAGAGTACGGCATCCTCGTCGCCGGCGTGGCCCTCATCGGGCTGGTTTCCACCTCGGTCCTGGGTCACAAGGCCTCGTCAATGCTCGGCACCGTCGCCGCGATTCTGCCGGGTACCGAGGCCACCGACAGCGGTCCGGTCACCTCCGGCTCGTTGATCGAGACCAGCGCCGACGCCAACGGTCACCTCTCGCTCGATTCGACAAATGCGGCCGACACGACGAAGACGGATCGTCTCGACGTTAACACCGGCATCGAGACCGCGGGCGCCGACAACACGACCAGCGATCTCGTCTTCGACCCGAGCTAAAGAGTTAACCGGCTTAAACCGTCGCTCGGCGGATTATGTGAAGCGGTCAACAGCAATGGCCGAAACGCCGGGTCCTCCCGCCCTTTTGAGGGCGGGAGGACCTTTTCAACTGATGCGACGCCTAATGAAGCGGGAAGCGTTTATCATCTTTGGACTTCTCGCCATTACCGTAGCGGCATTCTGGGAGGCGGGTCATTGCGGTTTCATCAATTTTGACGATCCGGGATATATTTTCTACAACCCGCATGTCACCGGCGGGCTTTCGGCCGCGAACTTCACGTGGGCGTGGAAAACCTTTTACCAAGGGAACTATCTCCCGCTCACATGGCTTTCGTTGATGCTCGACGCGACCCTTTTTGGCCCCGGCCCACACGGGTTTCATTGGGTCAATCTTGCGTTCCATACCGCCAACGCCGTGCTCGTTTATCTCGTCTTTCGGCAGGCGACCGGCGCGGTCTGGCGCAGCGCCCTGGTGGCGGCGCTGTTCGCGGTGCATCCGCTGCGCGTCGAGTCGGTCGTGTGGATCGTCGAACGCAAGGATGTGCTAACGGGATTCTTTTGGCTTCTCACGGCGCTGGCGTACTTGCGCTACGTGAAAGAGCTGAGATGGAGGTGGTACGCCGCCACCCTGGCGTTATTCGCCGCTACGCTTCTCGCCAAGCAAACGCTGGCGACACTTCCATTTATGTTATTGTTGATGGATTACTGGCCGCTGGGCAGATGGCGTAAGGGCCCGGCCGCCGTCAGTCTGGACGCGCCGCCGCGGCGATCTTTGCCGCAACTGATAGTCGAAAAGCTGCCGCCGCTTGCGATGGCCGCGGCGATCATCGCCGTCACGATTCGAGCACAAGCGTCCACCGGCAGCATCGCCGATATCCATGCCGTTCCTTTTGCGGATTGGCTGGCCAACGTTCCAGTGTCGTATGCCCTGCGCTCCGGTGTCCGCGACTTCCTTCGCCGCCCGTTATCGCCCGAGGATGTGCGGCAATTGCTCGGTCGAATGGAACGTTTCGCCGCGCACCCGACGACCTCGATCGGAAAAGTCGTCGCGCTGATCTCCAACAAGGGGGGCGTCGGGAAATCCATGCTGTCGGTCAACATCGCCGCGGAGCTCGGCCGGCGCAACCCCGGCCAGGTCCTGTTGATCGACGCGTCGCTGCAAATGGGCGTCTGCGCGAGCATGCTCGATTTGGAACCGACGACAACCCTGACCGACGCCGCTCATCAGCGCGATCGTCTCGATCAGCGTTTGATTCGCGAATGTCGGTCACGCACTCCACCGGCTTGCACGTGCTCGCGTGCCCGAATGACGCGCTGGAGGCCTCGGAAGTTGACGACGAGGTTATTTCCCGCGTGATGCAACTCGCCCGCCGTGCTTACGACCTTGTGCTGGTGGACACGTTCCCGATGGTCGATCGAGTGATGACGGCGATTCTCGATCTGACCGACGTGATTTACGCCGTCACGGAAAGCACTGTGCCGACCGCTCGCTCGACGGTGAAGCTTCTCCAGTTGCTTGACCAGATCGGCATTCCCTCGATGCGCCGCCGAATCATCCTGAACCGGCATTCGAGTTTCGCGGGGAATCTCAGGGCCGCCGACGTCGCGTCGCGATGCGAATGCGCGATCGATCATGTTATCCCCTACGAGAAGAAGCTCTTGATCGCGGCGAACCTCGGCCGCCCTCTGATATTGGACGCCGGCCGGTTTTCCTCGTTTGGCCGGGCGATGCGGCCGCTTATCGAGGAAATCGGCAAGCCTCGCTCGCCGTCCAATCCCGAAATGTTTGCGCCGCAAGATCGCCGGCCCGATTCGGCTGTCTCGCGCACGATTCGACTGACCGAGTCGGTCCTCGACGACTCCCCGGTGGCGCCGCCGGCAGTGAAACCCCCGTCCAAAAGAATAAAAAAGGCGTGACCTGGCGCAATCGCCGAGACGGAAAATGGAACAAAACGATCAATCACGTCCGTCGGCCGGCTCGCCCGCATCGAACAAACGCCTGGACGCGCGCGGCGCCCTTACGCGATCGGCCTACGCGATCCCCACCATTCCGAATCGAAAAGTCTCCAAGCCGTCGGGGCCGCGATTTTTCGACAATTCCGCGACGTCGACGCCGGCGTTCGGCGCCACGAGCTATTCGGCCGTCAAAAGCGCCCTTCATAGTCAGCTGCTCGACGGAATCAATCGCGCAAATCTACTTGGCGCCAGCGAAGATCGCCTCAGGACGTACATCAAGGCATTTGTCCGGCGAGCGCTGGACACCACCGATTTGCGTCTTAACGACGGGGAGCGAAAGCGGCTCGCCGACGATCTTACGGAAGAGACGCTGGGCGTCGGTCCGCTGGCGTCGCTCTTGTCCGATCCGTCGGTCACCGATATCCTCGTGAACGGGCCGTCCACGATTTACGTCGAACGCTACGGCCGCCTGGAAAAGACCGGCGTGCAGTTTCGCGACGCCGACCACCTTGTGCGGATCATCCAGCGAATCGCCGCGAGCATCGGCCGGCGTATCGACGAATCGTCCCCGATGGTCGACGCGCGGCTTGCCGACGGCAGCCGTGTAAACGCGACGCTGCCTCCGGTCACGCTCGACGGGCCGACCCTTTCGATTCGCCGATTCGGCTCGCAGCGCCTGCGCCGCGACGACCTCGTCCGGCTTGGCATGTTCTCCGCCGAGATGGCGCAGTTCCTTCATGCGGTCGTGCTGGCTCGAAAAAATGTCCTGGTTTCCGGAGGCACCGGCGCCGGTAAATCCACGCTGCTCGGCGCCCTTGCCGAAGCTATTCCCGCCACCGAACGCGTCGTCACGATCGAAGACGCCGCCGAATTGCAACTCGACCAGGAGCATGTCATCCGCATGGAAACGCGCCCGCAAAACACCGAAGGCAGCGGGCGGATCACGGCGCGAGACCTTGTAATTAACAGCCTGCGCATGCGGCCCGACCGCATTATCGTCGGCGAAGTACGCGGGGGCGAAGCGCTCGACATGCTGCAGGCCATGAACATCGGGCATGACGGAAGCCTGACCACGATTCATGCCAACAGCGCCCGCGACGCTTTTTCTCGCCTGGAAACCATGGTGCTGATGGCCGGCATCGATCTGCCGTCACGCGCGATCCGCGAGCAGGTCGCCTCGGCGATCCACATCGTCGTGCAGGTGCGCCGCTACGAGGACGGCGTGCGGCGAATCGACGCGATCGTCGAACTGACCGGCCTGGAAGGCCTGACGATGCAAACCCAGGATTTGTTCCGGTTCGAGCGCCGTGGCCGCAAGGGGCGGCACATCACCGGCCGGTTCGTCGCGACCGGCGTCGTGCCGCGTATCTTCGAGGAAATCCGCGAGCGCGGCCTTGATCTGCCGGTCTCGATCTTCCATGCCGTCCCGGGAGACGCCCATGCTTAACTTCCTGGCGATCATCGGTGTCGCGGTGGGACTTGGCATGGTCGGGTTTTTCACGCGCACGACGCTAATTCGCGGGCAGGCGCGCCGTCGCTTGCGCGCGCCGCTGTCGGGGAAGGTCGATCGTGCGATTCACGCCCGCCCGCGGCCGGCGCTCCCCCCGGCGCAGTCGATGTTTCGCCGCCACCGCGTGCTGCCCTGGATTTTTGCCGCCGTGACGGGAGCGGGATGTTTCTATCCGCTTGGGCTGAAGCCGATCTTCTGCGTCACCATCGCCGTCATGGTCGGCCTGCTTTTGACGCAAGCCGAATCTTTTTTGGTCGAAAGAAAGAAGGCGATCGTCGATCGGCAGCTGGCCGATTCGCTCGATCTGATGATCGCGAGCCTTCGCGCCGGCGGGAGCGTCGTAAACGCGATAGAACGCGCCGCCGACGAGGTCAAGCCACCGCTCAAGGTCGAACTGCAAAGTTCCCTGGGCCTCATCCGTTACGGCGACGAGCCGCGATCGGTCATGCGCCGCCTTCTGGAGCGCATCCCGCTGGAATCATTCCGGCTCTTTACCGTTCCGCTCTCGGTTCATTTCGAAGTCGGCGGAAGCCTGGCCCCGACGCTTGCGGTCGTCGCGAGAATCGTCCGCGACCGGATCGAAATCGCCGGACGCGTCCGCTCGCTCACCGCCCAGGCGCGAGCCTCCACGATCGCTTTGATCTTTGTGACGTATGGCATCGCATTCCTGATGTGGCGGCATGACCCTTCGGGCGTAAAAGCCTTTGTTTCAAGCGACGTCGGCTCGGGATTCGTCGCGGGATCGATGATCCTCCAAGCGATCGGAATCGTCTGGCAATCGTCGATGAGCAAAATCCGCGGGTAGATATTGGAAGCGACAACGTACGAAATGGCCAATCTCTTGCTTATTTTCGGATGGCTGCTCCTGGCGTACGGGGCGCTTTGGGTCGCGATGCGCGTGCGTCGAATAGATCAGTCTCGCAAGCGTTTGTTTGCGTCCGGCGACGGAATACAGATGCCCCTGGCGGCGGATTCGGATGAGCCGCTCTTGCTCGGCCGCTGGCTTTTTCTTGCCGGAACGTCGCGCAGGTTGTCCGGTACCTCGCCGATCACGGCCACGGCCATGACGGCCGGCTTGTGGCGATCGGCGACGCGATCTCCGCCGGAACAAGCGGCGACGAAGCGATGGATGTCTATAACAGTCTTCCGCGTGCCGGCGGCGGCAACGGCGGCGCCTTCTCCGGCGCTTCGCGAATAACTTTAGATCGATAACGAACGGAAGGGGGCGCCTGCGAAAATAGGCCTCTGTATATATGGACTGGAGACGCGCGTGATCGAGGTTGACAAAATGTACTCGAGAGAATCTTCCACTCGCTTATCGATGCGGCGTTTCGCCTATCCGTGCGTCGCGAGCGGCATCGCTATCGCGGCTCTCCTGGGCTGCCAGCCGTCAAATTCAAATTTACCGGCGGTATCCGATCGACCTTCGGAACGCGCGGTCCATGATCTGCAGCCCGCGGACTCGGCCACAGTCTGTCTGTCGACGGCTCGCCGACTGGAACAGAGCGGATATCCAAAAGAGGCTATCGCGCAATACGAGCGCGCGCGGCAGTTCAACCAGGCGCTTCCGCTGATCAGCCGCCGCCTTGCGGTTTTGTATGACCGGGAGGGAGATGACGCACGCGCCGCGGCCGAGTATGGAAAAGCACTCGATGAACAGCCCGGCGATCCCGATATACTCAACGACGAAGGCTACTTCTACGCAAGTCGCGCCGATTGGGTCATGGCTGAGAAGTACCTCCGCGCCGCGATTGCCGTCAACCCGAGACTAACGCGCGCCTGGATCAACCTCGGCATCGCGCTCGCCGGCCAGCGACGATACGCGGATAGCCTAGTCGCTTTTTCAACGGTGGTGACGGCCGCGGCGGCGCGATCCAATGTCGGCCTACTCATGGCCCAGCAAGGAGACGACGTCCAGGCGGAGGATATGTTGCTGCAGGCAATCTCGCTTGATCCCACTCTCGTGCCGCCTCGCATGGCCCTTGACGAGCTTGCGGCTCGCAAGAGAAGCGGACGGACGCCCGCCGGGATTCGCTCGCCGCAAATTCAAAAACCATCGAATGCGGCGTCGGTTCCTTAAACGTAGATTCACGGGTCTTGCCAAAGGATGACAGTCTTGCCGTCGCCATAAACGGCCGCGGCAACGACGTGAGCGGCTGTCGTATGTATTTGCAGCAGCGCTCCGCGCCCGCCGGCGACGCCTCGGCTCATGCCCGTATCGATCATGAAAAACAGGCCGCCGTAGCGCTCGAACATTTCGCCTTCCTTACGCTCGGCGCCTTTTTCGAATTTTATTTTTCCGGGCTGATGGGCGATCACCAAATGCCTGGCGCCCAGAGCCGTCACGTCGGACTTGAGCGTGGGTGGGACGGGGACGCGCCGAGAATTAACGGCGGTCGTGGCTAAATGCTTTTTGGACTCATGCAGCGACGGGTCGGATGTTCCCGTCCACCACGGCCGGGGATGCATCCGGGCCTCAAGCATCGAATTCGGGTCCATGAGAAACGGAGTGGCATAACCTTTGTCCGCAAGATCCGTTTCCAGCTCCGCTTCGAGTTGAGGAAGCGTTTTTCCGCCGGTGTTCCCGGCATGGCAGAAAAACCAATCGCCGATCCTGGCGCCGACCGGACGGTTCCGCAGCCACGCGCCCAGTCCGCCCGCGTCGGGGCGGGCCGCGACGTCTTCGCCGGACATTCCGATCGCTTTCAGTTCCTGTCCGAATTCCGCGCTTTTCTTGCTGTCGCCGCCCGACGCAAGAAACTCCGCCTCATGATTTCCGACGCACAACACGAGATGGCCGCCGGCCTTGGTTACCTGCGGTTCCAGCGCCCGAAGCGTTTCGAGTACAAGCACGGATTGAGTGTACTTGTCGATCATGTCGCCGATGAGCACAAGATCGGCGCTCCCGCCCGCCCATTGAATCCGGTCGGGTTTCAAGGGCACGCCCGAAATCAGTCTGGCGGCCGCCAGCAGCTCAACCATCCGGTCGCAGTCGCCGTGAACGTCGCCGAGCGCGTAAAGCATGGCGGGTTCCGGGAAGTCGGCGATCGCGGGATATTGCTTCCAGTCTCGTTGTCGCAATGGAGTTGCTTCCGCGGCGATCGCCCCGGACTTGACGTGATTTAGAAAAGCCGCGAAATAAAGAGCCACTAAAAGCTGCAGCCGTTTCGATCGCAATCTATGCATTTTGGCATTCCATTCGAAGACGTGGAGCCGTGGCGAGAGGTGAACTAATTTTGATGCGCCGCGCTCGTTGTCGCGGTCGTAGATGGTTCGGCCACGCGCCCGGCTTTGGGTGGTTTGGCGCCGAGGCGCGGATCGAAACTATCGTCGATCAGGCGCACGAGTTCAAAGTCTCTTTTGTAGTCAATGGCGATGAAACGGAGAGAGTTTGACGTTCCGCCGGATAGGTCGGTGTTTGCGGACTCTGCTTCGCCGGTTTCCTTCGCCGCGACCGGCCTATCAGGCTTGAACGATAGGATCTCCCCGCGGATTTTAGCGGCCAATTCCGGTTTCAGATTGTAAAAGTATCCGATCGTGGTTCGCGGGATAACTTCAGAGGAATAGATCGTACGAAAATCGGCGGGGTTAATCTTCCCCTGGTGAACCATTGACTGAAGCTTGTCGTCTGAAACCGCCGCCGACGTAAACGTCTTTTTGATCACGCCATGAATTGACTTCTTCTGACCCAGCGACCATGTCACCGCGTAGTCGACGTTGGGCCGCAAACCTTCATTCTTCATAAGTAATGCGACGGCAGCTCGATATCCCGTGATCGAGTTGGGAACGGTGCAGACCAGCGAATGGCTGCGAATGTCGGCGGCCTTGGTGATCTGGCTGTCGGTTGGAACGATGATGTTCAGATGATTGCCGATGACGCCGGTTTTGTCGCCGTACACCGCTTGGGGTTGGAAGCCGCAGTTATTGACCAGAAACGGAGTCTCGGCGGCATGAAGGGCGACGATCGTGATTTTCCCGTTCTTAATGTCGTCGATCTGGCCGCGGCTGTTTTCGAATGGGGCGTCCTCCACGGTTTTTCCCGTGACGGCGGCGATATGCTTCTCCAGGTCCTCCCACGGGATCGCCGGGCCTTCGGCGTCATCGCCGCTGATATGCGCAAGAATGAGCGTTGGCGGGTCGAGCGTCGCGCCGGGAGACGTCGGCGGGTCCGCCAGCAGGCTGCCTCGGCTGTCTAGGAACTCGGCATTCAAGCGCTTATGAGCCGGCGCGATCATTCCCATCGCCCGGACCATGGTTTCCGCCGTGGAATCTCTGATCGCCGTGGCCGAAAGTGTACTTCGGATAGCCTGTATAGAAACCACCACGCTCGCCGCCAGGCAGCTCCATAACGCAAATCGAAGCGCCGGCCGAGATCGTTTCCAGCGATCTCGCGTGCCGCGCAAATCTACATTCGAATCCATTGTATCACTCATTTCAATCCACCGGTCCGATCGCGCTCCACTCGATCTCCCCATATTGATTGGCGTCGGATGTTCCCGTGTAGGCGGGCGTAATCTGGTCGACCGGGAACTGAACGCCGCGCCAGGAGTACCACGAAACGTGCCCGTCGGCGAAGAGCAAGAATCCGCCCCCGTGGTGGCGCGTCGTGAAACGGGTCCAGCAGGCTTTGCTCTGGGCGACGTTTTTGTTGAAGCCTTGTGGATTGACGGAGGTGGGTACGCTTGAGTTCGCGATACACCAATTCTGCACGTCTCGATCGAGATACTCGTTTGAGTTCGCGATCTTTTCCGTCATGAGCACCGTCGAGCTGGCGGACTTGATTTGGCCGATGTTCAAACGAGTCAGATCCGTCGTTTGTCCGATCATGGAAGTCAGCTTGGAATTCCAGACGTAGGTCATCGCGAATTTAAACTGCATCGACGGCATCATTCCCGTCGTGTTTCTTATCGTTCCGGTCGAATCGGTTCCGTAAAGTAAAAAGTAGTCTCCGGCGGTTGTATCCGCCGGGCTGGCGCCTTTTTGCGTGCCCGGGGGACCTTGCAGCGTACATGTAAAAATACTTTTGCTGTTCTGCCAGCTCGGAGCGGCGGTAACGTTGTGATAGTCATCCAGCAGCATTTCGTAATAGCTCTGAGCGTTGATTAAAGGAGGAAGCGCGTTGAACCATATTCTGTCGTCGTCGTATCCCTTGACGCCGAGTGGATTGGTCGCCGACGGCGTGTTGGGAGGACCAAAACAATTTTTTATAGTCTGGGAAGAGCCGTCGGGACCTTCTTGCGGAAGAATTCCGTTATTGTTATTGACATAGGCTTGGATGGCCATTCCAAACTGGCGAAAGTTGCTTTCGCAGATCACGTCTTGCGCATGACGACGCGCCATCCCCAGCGCCGGCAGAAGAATGGACATCAGAACCGCGATGATTCCGATGACCACCAGCAATTCAACCAACGTAAATGCGCCGCGACCGTGACGACGGTGTAGCATTAGCGATACTCC